>NZ_JACSJK010000001.1:0-600000 GCF_018617035.1 Exiguobacterium sp. s140 | reverse complement strand
GGTCTGTTCGTGATTGGATTTGTCTTCATCTCCCTGTCGTTATTCCTATTTCCGATTTTGACGCACTACGATATGAAGACGATGGATGCCTTGAAGTTGGCGTTATTCAGCATCATACGATACGGCTATATTGTCGCGCTCGCGCTCTTGTTGTTCACAGCACTCGGTATGCTCGCGTACCGGTCACCACTCTACTTGTTGTTCGGATTTTCGTTCATCGTTTTTCTAAAAACGAAACTATATCTCCACCAATTAAATCGTACTATAACGAATAATCATATCGATATCGACTCCACGTAATATTGATTTTTTCCATCTACTTTAACAAAGTAGATGGTTTTTTATTTGAGTCTAAGAAGAATAGTTTACTCATCTGTCAATTTCAATAAATATGACCAAATCACTTCTTTAGGTTGTTTAAGTTCTATTCAAAATGAATAATACAGTTCTTAGTTAGTGAGGAGGCAAAGCAATTGGGCTTTTCCGTTAATGACTTTATTGAGGATACTCCAGTTTTTGGCGACTTACATTATATTTTGCATTATGACAATGAATCAGAACGAAGAGACACTTTAGTCTTTTCGAAAACATAGTTCAGTCCTTCATTACTGAAAGAAGCTGATTTCATTAGACTACAACAAGCAACCCTTCGTATTCATAAGTAGGCTTTAGAAAAATGTGCTCCCTAATAAACTATGTATGTCTCTTCATTCCTTTATATGCCACTTATAGTTCCACACTTCAACATACTTGATCACCTCAAGTCGTTTCCTATCCAATTTTCCAACCGCTGTGTAAGGCAACTCCTTCACAAACACGATTTCTCGTGGAAGCTGATAAGTTGTCAGTCGTTCGCGCAACCAGCTCACCAGTTCTTCTTCTGTCAATTTTTCATCATATAACTGTACGTATGCTTTCAAGATGTGACCGGCGTACACATCCTCTATCCCGACGACGGCGGCGTCCTCGACATTCGGATGGTCGCGCAAAACCGTCTCGACTTCCCCAGGATAAATATTGTTTCCTGCCGAGATGATCAAGTCGTCTGTTCGTCCACACAAAAAATAATAGCCGTTCTCATCCCGGTATCCGACATCACCCGTTTGAATCCAGCGGTTCTTCCTGCTTTGCATGGACCACTTATTTCGTATGCAAAATTCCCCGATGGTGCCCGGCTCGACTTTCGCTCCATCTTTCACTACCTGTAAGTCCCCTCCCGGAATCCTTCTCCCGAGCGTGTTCGCATCATACTGTAAATCTTCTGGTGTGGCGATCAGATTCAAGCCCGCTTCCGATGTTCCATATAGATTGTATAAGACGTTCCCTAACTCGTTATGAACTTCACGGACTAAAACGGGATGAAGCTTCGCACCACCGGAAGCAATACAAGCGAGAGAATGAAGTGATGTTGGATCGTGTCGTAACATTTTATGGATCATGAGCGGGACGACCGTGACCACTTCTACCTTGTGTCGCCGAATGAGGTCACAGGCTCTCTGCACATCAAAATTCTCCTGAATGACGACCTGTTTCCCTAGCGCGAGAAAAGATAAAAGGATGGCGATGCCGTAGCCATGGTAAATCGGGGTGGCAATATAAGCAGTATTGAATGACGGCAACTGCAATCGGTTCATTAGAGCTGCGAATGGAGCCAGAAAGTGAAAGAGGGATGGTTTATGAGTCACTTGTTTCGGTTTTCCGGTAGTACCGCCGGTCAATAGCACAATCTTCCCGCTCGAGGCGGCCGGAAGCTTTCCTTTTTTATGTCGCTTCGAATCCGATAGACTATTGATTGATACCTTTTCCTCATGATAGCTGACAAATGTCGAACGTTCGTAAGACGAGTTTTCAATTAAGTTTTCAAACTCATCATCGTAAATCAAAAGATCGAATGGCTGTTCTTCTACGAGTCGGTTGAACTGCAGTTGACTCATCGATGAATGAAGCATGTAGATGTCTGCACCGAGTCGTGAAGCCGCAAACATCCCTTGTACGAAAGACGAGTGGTTGTGACAGAGAAACGCAACTTTTTGTCCCTTTTTAACCCCATACTGATTAGCGAAATGATAAGCGAGGTGTTCACAGCGTGACTTTAGCTCTAGATACGTCACTGTTTCTCGGCTATCCACTAAAGCCGTTTTTTGACTCCCTGCTCTTTCAGTCAATGTAAAAAGAAGCATCAAGTTGATTCCATTTTGACGGATTGCGACGAACAGACGGCCTAGATTCGATGGTGATAGAAACTGGAGCTGCGACAAGACTTTCAATAACTTAACCATTCTTATTGTCACGCTCCTTTCTCTTAAGGAATGCAGGGACCATCCAGTCTATCGGTCTTCTGAAAACAAGTGATGCTACTTGACCGAGGAACAACCACCACGGCTTATATACTGTTCCTTTCGTATACAAGGCATGTCCGATTAATTCTGCCACATGTACCGGTGACATGGCAGGTGAATGCTGATAAGCCAGCGTCGGTTTGATCATCGGAGTTTTTACTAGCGGTAGATATAGAGTCGTCGTGGATATATTTTTGATTGTGAGTTCCGGACCCGCGGAGCGAAACCACGTATCGAACGCGGCTTTTGATGCCTGATAGGCTGCCCAGTGAGGAAAAGGATGAAGTAACACATTGATGGTCGACACATTGACGATCTGCCCGTTCTTCTTTTCGAGCACCGGAATGAGCGACAAAATCAATTGTACGGGAGCAAAATAATTGATTGCCATCGTCCGTGTGAAGTCATGGTATCGATCGAGTGACTCAGTGATGGGACGATTGATGGAGATTCCAGCATTGCTGACGAGAACATCCAATCCGTCCGGTAGTTGATGGAGATACGCCAGCAAACCATTCCGTTCCTCTTCAATTCGAAGATCTGCCGGGAACACGGTCACCGTGGCTGACCCCTTTTCGATTTCAGACTTCATGGCGTTCATGTCTGATTCTCTACGGGCAACGAGAATCAGATGCGCGGTTGTATCCGCTAGTAAAAAAGCGAACGCCTGCCCGATTCCTGAGCTCGCTCCAGTAATCAATACCGTTTTCCGATCCAACGCTGACTTCATTTTCTGATGATCGAAGGAAGGAAATCGGAATAGGAGTCTCTCTAGTAACGTGTAGTCATACATATAGACAGCACCTTTTTTGATTTTTACAATAGAACGATCACGAACTAAATAAATCTGTATGTTTAGAAGTAAAATTACTGCTCTTGTATACATGTAATGCCAAATGATATGTAACAATTTAACGAACAGAAAATGAAGTTCCCAAGATGAACGTCAGCCTTAATTACTTCAATGACTACAAAAAATCTAGCAAATCTAAATCTTCACTACATTTATAAAAGAAGTTTGGACCAATCATGGCTTTAATCATTTCAGATAGCTGATAGTACGAGGGATCATCAATCAAATTCATCAACTGGAATACATACCCTTTGTTAAATGCAACTCCATCATAACAATTATAGTCTTCGACCTCATTTGGAATAGAAACTGAATTCACGTACAACAATTCATCACTCCAATAATTAAGCCATTCCACTTCCTTAACTTTAGAAAAACCTGTTTCGTACATGAGATCCTCTCGTTCTTCAATCCTTCTAGATATTGATGCTTGGAATGGACCCCACTCTCGACAAATTCGATCAAATAACCGAATCCATTTGTCCTTTTCATTCAGAAAATTTGTCTTGCTGATCACAAAAACGAAACCAACATTTCCTGGTAACCCATCTTTCAAATTATGAATGTTGAGATAACCTTTACTATTTTTTAATCGACAAATAAAGCTGTAAAAATCATCGTTGCCTTCTGTCCACATCTTCAGAAAGGTGTCATTCGAAAACTCAGTTCTAAGTGGTTCGTAAAATCCCATCTTTCCGATTTCAATCTGAAACGTTTCGAAGATATGTAGCATCTGTAATGCCCATTTTTCATTCTGTAAGTCGTGAAAAAAGTTAAAACTAAGCCTTACTTCTCTCATATATTTTCAACTCGCCCTGTATTCATTTTTTAAATCCAAAAATGACAAACTACACTTCATCACTCAACAACAACATTATGAAAAATTTTGTTTTTATACAACGAACAGCAGTATACACCTTCAACATGAAATGTATACTGCTGAATTAATATTTCATCATTCATTTCCTTATTTTTTACCATTCGCATATCTAGTGAAATTATCGAGAATCGCCTGCCATCCCTGTCGTTGCATTTCAACCGGATTCATCGATTCCGCATCAAACACCTCGACCACCTTCGTCTGATCCCCTTCAGAAGTAAATGAAATTCTGACTCTCCGTTCATCCTCAAGGCGATACTGAATGAGCTCATTTTCTTCAACTTCCTCATATACCCCTTCAAAATCAAAGCCCATGCTCTGATCTTTCGCTTCCATTCGACTACGAAACTTCCCGCCGACCCGTAAGTCGTTCTCCGCCTCAATCGTATGCCAATCGTCAGACGCATGATTCCATTGTTTGATATGTTCAGGTTCTGTCCAGAATTTCCAGACTGTGTCGATTGGTGCATCGACGAGCGTTGATATCGTCACGACATTTGATTCCATGATTCGTTTCCCCTTTATTCTACAATTTTTGATCAATCACGAATGCGCTGCCCGTCCTATATGACGAACGCAATATGAGATTACTTCCCTATCAATCACATCTTCTCCTGCTCTCATTTCAACGATTGAAAGATACTTAAAACAAAAACCTTGAGTGGCACTCAAAATCGAGTTCATTCAAGGTTCTTTTCATTTCATCATTGAAACTTAACTCTTGGCAATCCCAAGCATAAATCCAGCGACGACAATCAACCCGATTCCCATGAAAACAAAGACGCGTTCTTTTGTCGTCTTCTCTTCTTTCAAGAGATAGATCCCACCAAGTGTCGCCACGACGACGTTCAATTGGGATAAGGCGAACGAAGTCGCAATCCCCACTTCTCCGCTTGAAACGAAAAGTCCGAAGTTCCCTATTCCCCAGGCGATCCCCGCCAAGATGTTTTTGAATGTGCGTGGATCCAGTTTCTTGACGTCCTTTTCACGAAGACTGAACAGAAGTGCCGCGATGAACATCCCGACGGATTGTGGAAGAATCGCGGTGATCCCTTCTACTTCAAAGTAGTTCGTCAAGACGGCATACGTGACGTAACCAATACTCGAAACGAATAGGACGAGTAAACCCTTTTTCAACGCACCGGCACTGTCCTGATCTTTCTTCTGTTGGTAAGAAGTCATAGTCGCCCCGATGATGATCAAGACGAGCGCTGAAAACCCTAACCATAGCTCCGTCGATGTCTGCCAGTCCCCGAGTACGATGACCCCAAAGAGAGAGGTCCCAACGAGTTGCATCCCCGTGCTGATTGGCATCGCTTTGGAGACGCTTAAGATTTGGAACGATTGGAACTGCAAATATTGACCGAGCGCCCAGAACGCCCCTGAGATAAATCCGGTCACGATGGCGAGTGTCGTGAACTCCGGTCGGAAGACGAGGGCAATCACTGTTGCCATAATCATCGCCCCGATGGTCGTTCCGATTAACTGCTGAATCGGTTTTCCTCCTACTTTCGACACGATGAGTGGAATACTTCCCCACATGAGTGCCGGTAAGAGTGCCAAAAGAATCATTTCCATGAAGCACACCTGCTTTCTTAATATAACGTCTAACATGAAATTCCCACGTCTCCAATTTTATAAACCTAAATTCAAAAAGGGAATTGCCATGTCGAATACTACGATGATATAATGATTTCGAACGGGGCATTAGCTCAGCTGGGAGAGCGCTACGCTGGCAGCGTAGAGGTCAGGGGTTCGAGCCCCCTATGCTCCATTAATTGGTCACATCTCGAATGAGGTGTGGCTTTTTTATTGGTATGGTGCGATTCAACCTCTTTCTGAACGGGTAATGATAGTTAGACTTTTTCATATAAGGGGGAATTTTGATGGAACGTACATCTGTAGAAGAAACATTGACGAGCGTGATCGAATGCATGCGCGCATGCAACCACTGCTTCTCAAAAAGTTTGCAAGAAGAGGATTTACACATGTTCACCGAATGCATCCGCCTGACTCGAGAATGCTCAGACATTTGTACTTTAGCTTTAAATGCCTTAGAAACAGATTCAGCCTTTTCAAAACCAATCGTTGCTTTATGCGCCCAAGTCTGTGATACGTGTGCGGTTGAATGCGGACGACACCAGCACGACCATTGCCAAGCCTGTGCCAAAGCATGTGAGCGTTGTGCGGAAGCTTGCCGAACACTTGTTGCCGCTTAAGCACGACATTCGTCTAACTTTCTGTTAGACTTTTTTTATTGCTTACGAAAGAAGGTAAACTATGAACCATACCATTCTCGCACTTGACGTGGAGACAGCTAACCGTGATAGTCGCAGCATCTGTTCTGTCGGATGGAGCATCCTTCAAAATGGTGATGTGGTCGAAACCGACCAGCGACTCGTCAATCCCGAGGAAGACTTTGATATGGGTAACATCCGCGTCCATGGCATTCGTCCGAGTGACGTGTGGGATGCACCGGCATTACCGGAAGTACTTTCCTCTCTTTACCCGATTTTACGGGAAGTGGACCTCGTCATCGCACATAACGCTTCATTTGACATGGGTGCCTTGAGAAAGGCGATTGTGAAATATGATCTATTCGATTTCCCGACAATCGAGTACGGTTGCACCGTCAAACTGTCACGTAAACTGTATCCAGGACTCCCGAACCATAAGTTGAACACGATGGCAGAACACTTGAACGTGCCGTTTATTCATCATGATGCTGCGGAAGATGCTCGCGTATGCGCGCTACTTATGCGAGACATGATGCAAAAAACCGGCATCACAAGCCCAAAAGAATTACATCGCTATACGTCCGTGAAAACAGGAACGCTCGCATATTAAACCGGTCATGAAATCATGACCGGTTATTTTTTGAAAATCCATCTCTTCTGGACATAATAACTGACGAAAAAGAGAGAACTATCGACGACTACTTTTAGGATGACCTCGCCTTGTCTGAGCAAGAGAAACAAGAGATAAACAAGGAGTGCTGAAACGGCCATTTGAAGCACGACGAGACTAAAATATTTCGGAAGAGACCGCCGCGCCTTCGAATCGAAGACTACTTTTCGATTAACGAGATAATTGAAGAGAGAGGAAATGATTCGAGCGATGACCGTCGCGATGACGACGTGAGCCGTATCGAAGTATGGGGATAATAAATAAATAAAGAGCGCATACATCCCTACGTCGACAAGGAACGAGGCGACAGAGGATAACGAATACATCAAAAACATCCGATAAATTAAAATCGAGTCGAGAATCGGTCTAAAATGGGATGAATCATTTTCATTCTCATATACGGTCTGGATGGTCGTTTGTTGAATCGGTACCTGCAATCGTTTCGTGAACGTGAGCATATTCATCTCGAACTCATATCTATTTCCAGGAATGTCAAGCAGTTGCCTGGCGTATCGCATCGGGATGGCTCGAAGTCCCGTCTGCGTGTCTTTTAACTTCAGCCCGCTCCCAATCAACATCACGAGCCGTGTCGCCTGATTGCCGAATCGGCTCCGGAACGGAATCGCATCTCCGCTAAAATCTCGACATCCCATGATGAGATGATGTGGTTTATTCAACCCTTCCTCATAGACGCTGACGACATCTTGCGGTAAATGCTGCCCGTCGGCATCGACCGTGATGACCCCCGTTTTATCCGGATATGTGTCCACCACATACCGTAACCCCGTCTTGATTGCTGCTCCCTTCCCTTGATTCTGTTCGTGCGTTAACACTTGGTCGACAAATGATGCAATCTTATCAAATGTGCCTACCGACGATTCGTTACTACCGTCATTGACCACAATGATGTTCGCAAACCCACTCGCCCTTAACTTCTCCACGAGTGTGACGAGTGCCTCATCAGGGTTATAGGCCGGAATCAAAATCGAATACGCTTGGCGTGTTTCCACTTCATGCATCTGCATCGCCACCCCTCCTTCAATTCCTCTATACCCGAAGCAATGAATTCTCATTCCCAATAAAAAAACATCAGCCCTAAGGCTGATGCATGTACTCACCCGATAAAGATCAAGTAAGACGAAACGAAATAGACAACGACAACGAGTAACGAAGGAATCACATAACGTACCTTCGACGTGACATTTTGTCTTAGCACACTATACATGACGAGGATCGATAGGATGGTGATTCCGACCGCAGATACGAGGTGTGACGTCGAGACATCTGCGAGAATCGATCCATTCCGATAGAAGACATCTGACATGGCGATAATCAACATGTTGAAGATATTCGAGCCGAGAATCGAACCGAATGCCAAGTTGACATTACGTAGTTTGAGCGCCATGAACACAGCGACCGCTTCCGGGAGTGACGTCGATGCTGCAATCAAGAAGCTACCGACAAAACTAGAACCGAGTCCTGTGACAACGGCAATTTGATCACCTGTGATGGAAAGGGCTGTTCCTGCCGCCATGATTACGATTGCAGCAATGATGAATCCAAAGACCGCACGTTTCAGCGTGATCTCTTCATATTTACCGACGACCACTTCTTCTTCGACTTCATGCTCCGCGACCGGCTCTGTCGGTTGTTTCCCGATATAGTAGATTCCGATACCGTATAGAATCGCAATCAAGAGCGCGTCGACTCCGATTCCGATAAACGTCATATCAACGCGAACGATCAAAGCAATCAACGTCGTGACGGTCAAGAGTAACCCAAGTCCGGCCGTGTACAGGTGGTCCCGACTCGCATAGTTGAACAATTGCTTCTGTCGGAAGTATAGGTCGAACATCGCTAAGATAAAGATATTGAATAGGTTACTCCCAAGCATGTTCCCGATGGCAATGTCGGGGTTGTCAATCATGACAGCCGATATACTCGTTGTCACTTCCGGGAGCGACGTCGCTCCTGCCAATAAAACTGTACCGACGAGCATCCCGCCCATTTTCGACTTTTCAGTCATGACGTCGGCGTACGTTGACAATTTGATGGCGGCGTAGACGGTGATGGCCGCGGCCAGTAAGAAATAAACAAATACCATTTTTTCCTCCTCCTTGGGTAAACAAAAAAGACCTTTTTATGGACGACAAAAACGCCCATAAAAAGGTCTTGCGGACTTGTAAAAGCTCGATGGACCGAGTGCGTATGCACTGTAATGACGACCCATCGACCACAACTGTGGTCGCTACTCCCCTTTTTATCTTCCTTTTGACTATAGCATGAAGAGAACTAGTTGACAATCGAGCGGCGCATGAGCGCGAGAAGCTCCTGTGGGTCGAGAGCCGTCCGATATGCGAGTTCTTGCATCCCCGCGAGCTTCTCGGGTAACAATGGCGTGATCCAACCCGCTTCGTGAAGTCGTTTTCGGAAGCACACAATCTCTTCGTCATCAATCGTCTCTCGCGCAACAATCTCTCTTAATTCATATGCCGTTTGACACAGTGGTGCCGATTCTTGCAACCATTCGTCCTCGATGAAATAAGTCAACATGGATTCGAGGAGTCTTGCCACTTTTCGATCTTTCGCATTCTTCTCACCGTAAAACAATAGATGGAGTTCTTGTTCATACAAGCCAATCAGGTCTGTCGAGCTCCGAAATGGTTCAAATGCTGACAGCAACTCATGGTAATACCACGATTGGTCCCGCATCGGCCGTTTAAAACGTTGCCACACCTTCGTCCCTTCCATCTCAAGATCATAACGGATGGAGCGGAGATTATGTAGCTTGTCCGCCACGAGAAGTGCGACTTCATCAAATTGAAGTGACTGCACCTGTTGAAGTGTCATCCGTTTTCGCTGTTCCCACGACTCTTCACGATTTTTCTCCGAGACCGCGAGAACGAGCCTGTGAACGTCAGAACCGAATTTTGATAAGATTTCTTGTGGGTCTGTCTTCGTGTCCTCAACCAAATCATGAAGCAATCCTGCCGCCACCACTGCCGGTGCTTGATGATCGGACTCAAGAAGCATGGCGACCGAGAATGGATGTGACAAATATGGAATGGTTGAACCTTTTCGATACTGTCCTCCGTGACGAATAGACGAAAAACGCAGTGCTTCTTCAACGAGTGGATTCATGTCACAATCCTCCTTCTTCCGGATGAAAACTCTTCTATCCCTTACCCGGAATTAGGTATAAATAACCTAAATTCTGACCAGTTTTAGGTATATTGTCGCATCATTCTTCATAAATCATTTTTTTCGTCATTCCCCCATCGATGACAAGATTATGACCGTTCACAAAACTGTTTTGACGGTCAATCAAGTACTGCACAGCGCGGACGATATCTTCCGGTTCACCGACCCGTCCTGATGGGTGCTGCTCATGATCAATCTCGCGTAATGCCTCATCGGACGTATGAATCCATCCTGGACTGATTGCATTCACTGTCACGGGGCGATCGCCTAATGAGATGGCGAGTGAATGGGTCAATCCAACGATGCCTCCTTTAGATGCACCATATGCGTCCCAATGCGGCTCATTCTGGAAGGCACGTGTCGAGGCCATGTTGACGATTCTTCCGTACGACTCACCTTGATTCAGTTCTAAAAAGTATTTCGCACAACTAAATGTCCCGACTAAATTGACATCGATGACTCGCTTGAACGTGTCAATCTCAAGCTCATCAATCGGCTTGACTAGCGAGGCGATCCCTCCGTTATTGATCAACACATGGGCTCGACCAAATTCGTTGTGAATATCGTCAAAGACACGCTTAAGTTCAGACGTGTCTCCAAGGTCTACTTGATAAAAGCGTAACCCTTCGATATCCGGATCATCTCCAATGTCTAGCCCGATCACTTCATACTGATTTACGAAAGCTTGTGCAATCGCATAACCAATTCCTTGACTAGCTCCTGTTACAATCATCACGTCTGTCATCATTCATCCCTCCTAAAAGACTGTATACCCAAATCTCGATTAGTCGGACCATAGTTTTCGATTCGAAGTCGTGATCACACTCGCTCCCGCATCAAGTGCCGCCTGGACTTCCTCCTTTGTTTCAATCAGCCCACCTGCGAAAACGGGTATCCCCGTCTTCTCCTTCACACGTTGAATATACTTCGGCACAATGCCTGGCAGTACTTCAATATAGTCTGGTTTTGAACGTTCAATGTGTTTGATACTTTTCTCTAATGAGGTGGAATCAATTAAAAATAAACGTTGCACAGTGACCACATCATTTTGCTTTGCCTTGACGATGACGTTTCCTTTTGTCGAGATGATGCCGAACGGTTTTAACGTCTGACAGACATACTCCGTCGCATACTCGTCGGCCTTCATACCTTGTATCAAATCCATATGGATGAACACTTTTTTATCATGCTTCCTCAATAATTTGGAGATGGAGTCTAATCGGCTCATATGAATCTCTAGTAACACCCCTAATTCGAAATCACTCGATAAAAACCGCTCTAAATCCCGCATGTCCCGTATCGCCGGTAAGATGGATTGACCATTGATCATCAACTATTCCCCCTGTCTCTTTCTCATTATGCAGATAGCGTATTTTTAAAATCAAGGTTTACTCATTCAATATATCGGGAAAATAAAATCAACTTGTGCAGAGGGGGATTTGAGTATGGTCAATGAAGTGACTGTAAAAGTCGAAACACCGACTCCAGAACAACACCAAGCGTTACGCGTGAAGGCGGGGATGCCACGACGTTCTGATCGAGGCACGGTGAAAGGACTTCAAAATACGCTTTTTGGGATTTGTTTATACTTAGATGATGAGATTGTCGGAATGGGACGTGTCGTCGGTGACGGCGGAATGGTATTCCATTTAGTAGATATCGTCGTAGACCCGGAGTGCCAGGGTCTTGGACTCGGAAAATTAATCATGGAGCATTTGATGGACTGGATCTTACAAGAAGCGGATGAAACGGCCATCATTAGTTTAATCGCAGACATTCCAGCCGATGGGTTGTATCGACAGTTCGGTTTTGATTACTCACGACCTGAATCCGTCGGAATGGAGTATCAATGGAATCAAAGAGAAAGCTAATTGGCGTCATGAGAGGAGATGACGTATGGATGGATTAAATATCATCGTGTTGCTCGGATTGGCGCTCACCCTCATCTCTGTCCTCAGTCTCCTGATTGAAAGATTATTTTTCCCGAGTATTTTAGCGTTTATCGCAATCGGGGTCGGGGTCGGTTTTTTCTGGGATGGGAATGAAGTCTTTAAAGTCGCGGGAGAGATTGGAATCATTCTTTTGTTTTTCCTACTCGGTCTAAAGTTTCCACTACGTGAACTTTGGAAGCGCATGCGAAAAGTATGGAAGGCGGGAATACTCGATATCATTCTGTCATTCGGGGTATCGTTCGGGATTGCATTAGCATTTGGTCTCGACTTCCCTCGCGCCTTTTTAATCGGGGCCGTCTTATATGCGACGAGCTCCTCCATCTCTGCGAAGCTGCTTGAGCGGCATTCCGAAAAACATGAAGATATTAAAGAGTTTGTGCTCGCATTACTGATCTTTGAGGATATTTTTGCCCCACTCCTCTTGACGGTCGCCCCTTTCATCATCCAAGAAGAACCGGTTGCGATGTCCGATATCGGAAAAGTGTTCGCAGGATTTCTTATATTTGGCGTACTCTTGTTCATCGGTTCGAGCTTCGTATCCAAGCAACAAAAATTTTCGAAGCACTTACTGCGACAAGATGACGCGAGCATCGGTCTGATTGGACTCATTCTCTTTTTCGCAGGAATCGGCATGGTGTTTGGATTATCTGAGATTTTAGGGGCATTCATCGCCGGGATCATGCTCGCAGATTTCCACGATGTGAGACCGCTGAAGCGTTTGACCGTACCCGTCCGAGATTTATTCTTGCCGATCTTTTTCATCTCGTTCGGTATCTCGATCAACCTCGAGAAAGGCGTCATCGTAAATGCACTCTTCTTCGTCTTGATTGTGTGGGGAGTATTATCCAAATGGATTGTCGGACGCGTCGGGGGCAGAATCTATGGCTTGACGCGTGTTCAGGCGAATGAAGCCGGGTTCTCACTCGCGCCACGAGGGGAGTTCTCTATTTTATTCACCGCCCTTTCGAACGGGGCCATCAACTTGTTTGTCGGTCTCTATATTTTCGTGTCAGCCATTGTCGGAATCATTCTGTTCCGTTTCTCAGAGTACTTGGCAGAAAAAACGGAGAAAACCCTCACGAAAGTCTTACCTGACAAGAAAAAAGAAGAATGAATTGGCGGACCCATACGCTGGGTCCGCCTGTTTTGTGCGTTAGTCTTTCGCTAGTTTGTTGTGCCGTTTTTTACGCCATACAATATAGATGATGACGCCGATGAACAGTAGCCCATAGATTGCATAAGAATAGGCATCGAGGTATGAGAGGATATCTTGCCAGTTCTCTCCGACTTTCATCCCGATGAGGATGAGAATGGTATTCCATAAGGCTGTTCCAGCCGTACTGAGCAGTAGAAATTTCACGAATGGCATGTTTGACATCCCTGCAGGAATCGAGATCAGGCTTCGAACGACCGGCATCAAACGTCCAAAGAAGACCATCCAGCCCCCGTACCGGTCGAACCAGGCATCCGCTTTCTTTACGTCATTCAGGTCCAGTCGTAACCACTTCCCATATTTTTTCGTCCATTTTTCGATCTGCTCGACATCAAACAATAGTCCGAGGCCGTATAATAGCACCGCTCCTAATATAGCTCCGACTGTCGATGCCACGATGACGAGCGTGATGGACAAGTTCGTCTTTACAGCAAAAAAACCACCAAAGAGTAAGACGACTTCAGAAGGGATCGGTGGAAACACATTTTCAATAAAAATCATGAATGCAATCCCTATGTAGCCGTACTGTTCAATCACAGAAATCATCCAGTCACTCATGTCTCTTCCTCCATTCTCCCCCACTATACCCGTCCATTTCGCTATATAATCGTAAGGACATGCTACACTCAAAGAAAGGAGCTGATTGAAATGGAAGAAACAGTACGGTGTCCTTGGTGCGGGACGGATCCACTTTACGTCCGTTACCATGACGAGGAATGGGGAAAGCCCGTTCACGATGACCAGAAGCACTTTGAATGTCTGACACTCGAGAGTGCGCAAGCAGGACTCAGTTGGATCACCATCTTGAGAAAACGTGAAAATTATCGGTTGGCTTATGCCGACTTTGAGGTGCATCGAGTTGCCAGCTTTACGGATGAGGATGTGGAGAGACTCCTCGCCGATAGCGGGATCGTGCGAAATCGACGAAAAATCGAGGCGTCGATCAATAATGCGAAGCAGTTCATCAAACTACAGGATGAGTTTGGCTCATTTGATTCGTACATCTGGTCATTCGTCAACGATGCACCAATCCTGAATGCATGGAATCGTCTTGAAGATGTTCCTGCGACGACGGAACTTTCTGAACGATTGAGTAAAGATCTGAAACGACGCGGCTTTAAGTTTTTAGGACCGACAACGGTTTATGCTCATCTACAAGCGACGGGTCTTGTCAATGACCACCTCACCTCTTGCACGTTCCGATAACTTAAGACCAGCTCTCAAAAATATCTTTACATTTCCCCACTTGTTGTGACAATATTTTGACAAAGTGATACTTTATCACCGAAAGCGTTTTCATTTTTTTATTTTTCGGGGGGATGTTGATGAACGGAATTTTAGTGTCCATTGTCGTGTACATGGCACTGATGGTCTTGCTTGGGATCATCGCGTATCGGAGAACAAGCAGTATCGGAGATTATATGTTAGGTGGTCGGGCACTTGGTCCCGGGGTCGCCGCTTTATCTGCCGGTGCATCAGACATGAGTGGATGGCTCTTAATGGGATTGCCTGGTGCCATGTATGCGTCAGGGATTTCAAGCGGTTGGATTGTCATCGGGTTGACAATCGGCGCCTATTTGAACTGGTTATTGGTCGCACCGAGATTACGCATTTATTCATACATATCGGATGATGCGATCACAATTCCAGACTTCTTTGAGAAACGCTTTAAAGACACAAAAGGCGTGTTGCGTTCATTTTCAGCTGCTGTCACGTTAATCTTTTTCACACTGTATGCGACAAGTGGATTCGTTGCCGGCGGTCGCCTATTCAATGCCGTCTTCGACATTGAATTTGTAACGGGAGTGATCATTCTCGCTTCTATCATTATTCTGTACACATTCATCGGTGGATTTCTAGCAGTCAGCTGGACAGATTTTGTTCAAGGATTGATCATGCTGTTCGCCCTTATTTTTGTACCTGCCATCGCCATTATGGCAACTGATGGGGTGTCAAACGCTTTAGACACGGTACGAAATATTGATGAAGCATTACTTGACCCCTGGACAGGACAATCACTCATCGGAATCATTTCGCTATTTGCGTGGGGACTTGGCTATTTCGGTCAGCCACACATCATCGTCCGTTTTATGGCAATCGAAAAGCTCGAGGACATTAAGACGGCACGTCGAATCGGGATCTCATGGATGGTCTTCACCGTTGTCGGGGCGATGGCGACCGGGTTGTTCGGTCTCGCCTATTACACACAACAAGACCTCACAATCGATAATCCGGAGAACGTCTTTATCAACCTATCTGACTTATTATTCCCGGATTTGGTGACTGGTGTATTGTTGGCTGCTCTTCTTGCCGCCATCATGTCGACCATCTCCTCTCAATTGCTCGTCTCGTCGAGTGCCGCGACGACAGACTTTTATCAGAAGTTCTTCCGTAAGGAGGCGGGTGACCGTGAACTCGTCATGGTTGGTCGGATTACGGTCATTCTCGTATCCGTCATTTCAATCATTCTTGCACTCGATGCAGACGACACCATCTTAAACCTTGTCGGTTATGCTTGGGCAGGGTTTGGTTCATCATTTGGTCCGCTCATCTTGTTCAGTCTGTTTTGGAAACGAACGACGCGTCAAGGCGCGCTTGCTGGAATGTTGACTGGAGCCTTTGTCGTCATTCTATGGAAGAACTATGCCGCTTATCTTTTCGGAACGTTTGGGACATTGTATGAAATGATTCCAGCATTCTTCCTGTCGGCACTTGCCATCTATATCGTGAGTTTGGTGACACCGCCACCAAATGAGGTCATTCAACGTGAGTTTGACCAAATGCAAGACATGGTCAAAGAACATATCAAATAATTCTCATGACAGGTCAAAAACGACCTGTCTTTATTTATTTAGGCAGGATTTTTCTTAATTATCGACGAATTTTAGGGTTATCGTACGAATCTGTCGTGAAAAGGAGAATCGGGATGAAACCAATCAAGATCGTCTCTCGTCTTACCTTCCTGTCTAGCTTTGTTTTATTAATTGCTTGTGGTACGACTCCGGCAACGAATCAAGAAATACCAGAAGAAGTCGAAGAACCGATTGTCGAGGTACCTGAAGAAATGCCGCCTGCCGAACCGGAACCGATTGTCACGACGGCCTCCCTCTATGCAATCGGCGACATCCTTCTACATGATTCGGTATACAACGCAGCTCGTACTGATGAAGGGTATGAATTTGATACTGCATTCGAACAGATCTCTCCAATATTGAGTCGCGCCGATTTATCAATCGCCAACCAAGAGAGCATGATTGGCGGGAGTGAGATCGGGCTTTCGAGCTACCCGGCATTTAACAGTCCTTTTGAAATTGGAGATGCCTTACAACGGGCAGGAATCGATTTGGTCACGACAGCGAATAATCATACGCTCGACCGTGGCGTCCGAGCCATTGAAAGTTCGATCGACCATTGGAACGCAATCGGAATGCCTTATACAGGCTCCTTCCTATCTGCTGAGGACAAGGCGAATATTCGTACGTTGACGGCCAACGATATTTCTTTTTCCTTCCTCGCATACACGTATGGGACGAATGGAGTCGTACCGAAAGAACCCTATCATGTGAACTATATCGACCTCGCACAGATGCAACCAGAGATTGAGAAGGCGGAACAGTCGACTGACATGACGGTCGTCTCCCTCCATTTCGGTACGGAATACGAGCCGTTACCGAATGAGAGTCAAACTGAGCTCGCCCAATCGTTAGCAGACCTCGGAGTTGACATCATCATCGGTCACCACCCTCACGTGCTGCAACCCCCGACCATACTAGAAGGAGTTCATGGCAATCAAACATTTGTCATCTACTCGCTCGGTAATTTCCTTTCCGGACAACGAGGAGATGAACGAAACACGGGCGGCATCATCGGGATTGATGTGGTCAAGACAACCGAAGATGACCAATCGACTATTGAATTGAAAAATCCGATGTTCTATCCAACCTTTACGCAAAAATCATCTGACGGACATTATGAGGTCGTCCCGTTAAAGGCTGCTCGTCCTGAACTTCTTATCCCTGTTAGCGACCATATGTCGCAATGGTTACCCCAACTCAAAATCGAACAATGACGACCACGAAATCACTCGTGGTCTTTTTATTTTCAAAAAAGTGTTGCCACACGACATCTTATCCCTTACACTGAATTGTATATTTATAAACAAATATTAATAATTATTCATAAGGGGTGTTCATATTTTGAAACAGAAACTCGTATTGGCTTACTCAGGTGGTCTTGACACATCGGTTGCGATTAAATGGTTGGACGAACAAGGTTATGATGTCATCGCCGTCTGTTTGAACGTCGGGGAAGGGAAAGACTTAGAAAAGATTCAACAAAAAGCGATGAAAGTTGGAGCGAAAAAATCAATCGTCATCGATGCGGTCGACGAGTTCGTCAACGAGTTCGCTCGCTATTCGATGCAGGCCCATACATTATATGAAGGCGTATATCCACTCGTTTCGGCACTATCACGCCCCCTCATCTCGAAAAAATTGGTCGAGGTCGCACAGGCCGAAGGTGCCGTCGCTGTGGCTCATGGATGTACCGGGAAAGGAAATGACCAAGTGCGTTTTGAAGTGTCCATTCATGCACTCGATCCTTCACTCGAAATCGTCGCACCGGTTCGGGAATGGAAATGGTCACGTGAGGAAGAAATCGCGTATGCGGCAAAACATCAAATTCCGATTCCAATCGTTCAAGAAGAGCCATTCTCAATCGATCAGAACATCTGGGGACGCGCCATCGAATGCGGCATCTTAGAAGATCCTTGGGCAGCACCTCCGGCAAGCGCATATGAGTTAACAGCAGCACTTGAGGACACACCGCATGAACCGACTTATCTTGAGATTGAATTCAAGAACGGAGTGCCGGTCGCTATTGACGGGAAGAGCCAATCGTTCACCGATATCTTAAAAGAGCTCAATATCGTCGCGGGTGCCCACGGCGTCGGGAAGATTGACCACATCGAGAACCGGGTCGTCGGTATCAAATCACGTGAGGTGTATGAGGCACCTGGCGCCATGACATTAATCACTGCACATAAAGCTCTTGAAGCCTTGACACTCGTTCGTGAAGTGGCGCATTTCAAACCGATTGTCGAACAAAAATTGACGGAAACGATCTACAACGGACTTTGGTATTCACCGCTCACAAAAGCACTTCTTGCCTTTATCGATGAGACACAAGCGACCGTCACAGGAACGGTTCGCATGAAACTGTTTAAAGGACAAGCCATCGTCGACGGACGGAAGTCGCCAATCTCGCTTTATGATGAGGAACTTGCGACCTATACGTCAGCAGATACGTTCGATCAGCAAGCAGCTGTCGGATTCATCAAGTTGTGGGGTTTGCCAACAAAAGTTCAATCAGAGGTGTTGATGGAAAAGGGAGCGTTCGTCAATGAGTAAATTATGGGGAGGCCGTTTCGAGAAGACGGCGAGCGATTGGGTCGATGCATTCGGTGCATCGATTGAATTTGACGCTCAACTCGTCCTTGAGGATTTAGAGGGTAGCATGGCACACGTGACGATGTTAGGTGACCAAGGCATCCTCTTAAAAGAAGAAGTCACTCAAATCCTTGATGGATTACAACAACTTAAGCAAAAAGCACTCGCGGATGAATTAAAATTCGAGGTGTATCACGAAGATATTCATATGAACTTAGAAGCTCTGCTTCATGAAGCGATTGGACCGGTCGCAGGGAAGATGCATACGGCACGTAGTCGAAACGATCAAGTCGCGACGGACATGCATCTTTACTTGAAAGAACGTGTGAAAGAAGTGATTCAATTGATTGAATCGCTTCAACATGAATTGCATGCACATGCTTCAGAAAACGTAGAGACGATCATGCCTGGCTACACGCACCTCCAGCGTGCACAACCGATTTCACTGGCCCATCATTTGCTCGCCTATTTCTGGATGCTGGAGCGGGACAAGGAGCGGTTTACGGACAGCTTGAAACGGATTGATTGGTCCCCTCTTGGCGCAGGAGCCTTAGCAGGGACAACGTTTCCGATCGACCGTTCCCGTTCAGCTGAATTACTTGGATTCAATCGGGTTTACCCGAACAGCCTCGATGCCGTTAGCGATCGTGACTTCATACTCGAGTTTCTTTCAAATGCATCAATGCTTATGATGCACCTCTCCCGCTTCTGTGAAGAATTGATTCTTTGGGCAAGCGAAGAGTATCGCTTCATTACAGTGTCCGATACGTTCTCTACCGGTTCGAGCATGATGCCACAAAAGAAAAACCCTGACATGGCCGAACTCGTCCGTGGAAAGTCGGGTCGAGTGATTGGAAACTTGATGGGCTTGTTGACGCTCATGAAAGGACTTCCGCTCGCTTACAACAAAGATTTACAGGAAGATAAAGAAGGAATGTTTGACACGGTCAAGACCGTTCAAGGCTCACTCAGTATCATGGCGGGGATGATGAATGAATTGACGTTCCATCCTGACGTCATGAAACAAGCGACCGAGCGTGATTTTTCTAACGCTACAGAACTCGCTGATTATTTGACGGCAAAAGGAGTACCGTTCCGTGAAGCTCACGAAGTGACGGGTAAACTCGTCAAATATTGCGTGGATGAGCGATTGTATTTACGCGAGCTTCCAATCACGGTGTTCCAAACGTACTCTGAATTGATTCAAGAGGATGTGTATCATGCCTTGACCCCTGAACAGGCAGTCGCACGTCGAAACAGTTACGGTGGCACTGGATTCGATGCCGTCCGTGAACAATTGAATGAAGCTTCGGCATGTATTAGCACGATGACCTATTCATAACAAATACGCGCCCTCGTCAATAAACGAGGACGCGTATTTTTGTTCATCCATTCAATATAAAAATTATATAAATCAGTACTCGTCGTCTAGTTCCCCCTCTTAATGATAACAAGAATCCTGTTCAACAAACAGACTACACTTTAATGTGTTCACGTACGATAATGGTCTCAATACGATATAAATAGGAGGCATTCACATGAAATCTTCTGTTCAGTTGGACCCAGGTCCGTTCTTTCATGGAACGAAAGCAGAACTTGTTGTTGGAGATCTTTTAGAAGTTGGCCATATGTCGAATCATCGCCATGAGCCGCTACGTCACCTTTATTTTACGGCGACTTTGGATGCTGCAAAATGGGGGGCTGAATTAGCAAAAGGAAACGGTCCTGAGCAAATTTATATCGTGGATCCGGTTGGAAATTTTGAAAATGATCCAAATTTAACGGATCAACGATTCACTGGAAATCCTACTCGATCCTATCGGACAATCGAACCGCTCCTCGTAGTAGGCGTTTTAAAATCATGGGAACGTCACTCAGAAGAGATGATTGAAAAGATGCGTTCATCGATTGAGGAATTACGTCTAACCGGAAACGATCACATCATTGATTAAGTTTGAAAAGCGAAAAACTACTTGTCATCCCTATTCGAACATGTTAACTTTTATATTGTTAACGTTAACTGAAAAGGGGTTTACATATGAAAATTCAAGATATGACTCAAATCGCCTTCGGAGCGGCACTCATCGCAAGTATTGGTTTCATCGAAATACCGATTGGACCCGTTCCGATCACCCTTCAAACACTCGCCATCATGACCATCGCCGGCATATTCGGTGCAAGGAAAGGATTTTTGGCAGTCATCGTGTACCTCCTGCTCGGCTTGATCGGACTTCCAGTACTGAGTGGTCAAGGAGGTCTCGCACCATTTGTAGGACCAACTGTCGGATATTTAATCGCCTTTCCGATTGCAGCGCTCTTCATTGGCTGGTTCAGCGAACGCTATCGCTCCATTCCAGCATTGATTGGCTATAACTTTTTGTTCGGTCTAGGGCTCGTCTACTTACTCGGAAGTATGGGACTCGAGATCGTTCTCGGTATGTCGTTCATTGATGCGCTCAAAGTAAATATTCCATTCTTCTTTGGTGACGCTTTGAAAGCAGTACTTGCTGCCATATTAGCCGTGAAAATTTCTCAGAACGTTCAAGTCCGTCGTTCCCTCGCTTCGTAAAAGTTCGAACGTTTCACCCGTTTCCATCTGTGGAATAACTGTAGTATGGAAGGGGGTGTCCCGATGAGCGACTCGACGTTTAAAAAACACTTACAGAAAGCGACCCACTTTTACCAACGCTCTGACAAAGGGCAGCGTCAAGGAATCGATAAGTCGTCTCATGAGAAACGTGACACAGATGCGTTTGAGCGAAGACTCCGTGAGGCTAAAGCGAAAGTTGGCGAGATTCAAGAAAACATTGACCATATTGCTAGACGTTAAAACCCCGTCCGAAGACGGGGTTTATTTTTTGCGTGGTCGAATGAGAAGGGTGACGATGAACAGAAGCGCTAATGTGACGAGAAGTGCAAGTGATGCCGTATTCCACCCGATCAAATTCAACCCTACACTGATGGCGACCGTGATATAAAATCCACCTAGCGCTTTTTTGACGTGCTGCGAGCTGAAACGTTGTAGCTGTTTCGCCCCAAAGGGTGATCCGATCATGGCACCCGCAATCAGAGCAAGACCGTGCAGATAATTCGTTTCAGCACCTGCCACCGTATAACTGATGACACCGGATAAGACGATGAGAAGCGCTGCCGTAATACTCGTTCCGACCGCACGCTTCATCTCTGTGTTCAACAACTTGACCTGAAGAGGAGTCAAGACGAATCCACCGCTTACTCCCATCAACGAGGAGATGAACCCCGCGAACACACCGATGATCCCAAGGCGTGGTACAGAGTCCGTTCCGACGCTTCCTTCCACATGCTGTTTCGAACGAAAGAAAGAAACCGCAAAATATGTGAGTAATGCGATATAGACGAGTGAGATGATCAGTGTCGCCCCATCGACTCCTTCTAAATAAAAGACAAGCGGTGTGGCAATCCAGGTCCCGACAATCCCGAACAAACCGATCCATAAGGCGTGTGACACGTTCACGTTACGCAAACGGATATGCGAGATCGTTCCTGCCGTCGTTGATCCGAGCGTCAACATCAGGCTAAGGGCAATCGCCGCACTCGCTTCATACCCGAAGACAAGGAGAAGTGGTGTCAGTAAGATTCCACCACCAATTCCAAAGAATCCACTCAAGATTCCGATTAACGTTCCTAAAAGGAGAAACTGTAATACTTGTAAAACGTCCATGTTGTACCCTTCTTTCATTGGTCTCGTCTGCAATCATATCAAAAAGGGGCGTCGAATGCGCCCCTTTGCTTACAATGACCGTTCTAGAAACTCGAATATTTGTTGACGATATTCATTCTGGAATGACTGGTACGATCCGACATGACCTTCGTTATCAGTCACCCAAAGTTCGACGCGTTCTTGTGCTTCAGCCAATTTTTTACTTTCAGAAACAGGAATCGCATCATCGTCTTTACTGTGGATCAATAAGATAGGAGCCTCAATCGACTTGATATCCTGAATAGGAGATACGACATCGGCATCGAGACCGGTGAACCAAGGGGTCACAGTCATGATGACGGGCGTGAACGGAACGTTCGGCAAGTCACTCCATACCGGAAGATTTGTCTCGAGATAATTTCGTAAATCACTAAACGGACTGTCGGCGATGACTGCAGCAACTTCGACATCATCAGCTGTAGAGAGTGCTGTCGCCGCTCCCATTGAAATTCCGTACAAGACAACTGGTCCTTCTGAACGACCTTTCGCATATTGGATGGCCGCTTTTAAATCGGATTGTTCTTTAGCGCCGACCGTGACTCGGTCACCCTCTGATATCCCTGAACCGCGAAAATCGAACGTTAAAAATTGGTATCCTTGTTCATGAAATTCTGGAATCAACTCTTTCAACGGTAAATCTTCCTGTTCACGGTTCTTCCCATATCCGTGGGCAAAGACGATGGTCGCACGCGGCGTAGGATGAGGAATCCACCATCCGTATAAGTCATATCCTTCCTCCGATTCGATTGTCACATTCTCGTACTTCAAACCAAGTGATTTCGGGGTGTATGTCAATGTTTCCCGCTCCGGTGACGTCAACTGGTCCCCAATATGAGCCGAGATTCCTCCGATAGCCAAACCGGCAACGAGTAAAATGATGAGTATCGCAATACTCAATAGTTTCATCCAACGATTCATCCGTAACTTCCCCTCGATTCTATTTACTCTATCTCAACCAGCTACGAAGCGCGATGAGCGCATGTTGGACTGGTTCCCATGTGCTAGACGGAATGAGATAACATGTCGCTTCATGGATAGAAAATGTTCGCACATCCTTTTGTTTGACGATGTTCTCGCCGATTGCGCCAAACGGATCGCTGTTCACATCGACATGTTCAAATGTACGCCACTTTCGCTCCCCTCGTTCTATAACGGCACAACCGAATGATTTGGTCGGGCCATCAATTCCGTACTCGGCATAATGCCAGAGTGTCGTCGCATCGAGCGGAGACCCAAGGTGAAGGATTCGTGCGTTTCGCTCAATCATTCGCTCGATAGGTGAACCTGGACCGAACCCGACATCGATGGTATGACCGGACACGATGGCTTCAGCCCCATCGCCCCAGGCGGCAACAGACCACATCGGATGGGAACTACGATATACGTGCGGATAGCTTCGGAACAGTTCCGGCACACGTCCCATGCCACGTGTCGCTGTTTTATCAGCTTCGTACGGAGGCATCTCCGCGCGAATCGTCTGCCACCATTCCACGGGGACAGGTGGCGCTTCCCATTCAGCTGGGTCTGAATTGTCTCCGGTCTGGGTCGCCATCATGATCAACCCAGATGGACCGACCACTTCCTGAATCGCTTCAATGACGGTCTGCGCCCCTCCACATACCCAACCGAGTTTTGAGAGCGACGAATGGACAAACAACGCCTCTCCCGAGCGAACGCCGGCTTCTTTTAACTTTTCGATGAGACTCGACTTCGTCACCATCTTTTTCACAACCATCACTCCACAATCAGCTGGATCGACGACCCGCTTCTAGATTTTTTCACTTCAATCCGTGCATCGACACGGTCTTTCAATTCTTGGACATGACTGATGACGCCGACGAGCCGACCGGTCGCCTGTAAAGACATCAATAATTCAATCGCCTGGTCTAGAGATTCGGCATCGAGCGTACCGAATCCTTCATCGATGAGCATCGTTTCAAGACTGATGCCCCCACTCAGCTGTTGGACCACCTCCGCAAGTCCAAGAGCGAGTGACAACGACGCCTTAAACCCTTCACCGCCAGATAAATTTTGTACACGACGCGATTGTCCGGTATAGGCATCAAAGACGAGAAGCTCAAGACCAGATTTGGCATTCCCTTTCGCCGTCTCGACTTTCCGCTCAAGCCGGAACTGACCGCTCGTCATCTGATCCAAATGAATGTTGGCCGCATGAAGGATCTGATCAAAAAAGGCGGTTTGAACATATGTCTCAAACGTCATTTTCTGTGGGTTGATTCCCTTCCCCGTATCCGCAATCAATTTGATTGTCTCTAATTTCTGCTCTTCTTGCGCCGTCTGTTCGCGAAGGGTATTCCATTCCGAGATGACGTGTCTATGTCGAGACAAGGCATCTTGGGCTGTGATCAGCTGTTTCGACGCCTGCTCACTGCATTCAGCCAGTTCCTTCACTTTCATCTCCATCTCATGCAGGTCTGGTCGCTCCTGATTCTTCAGTTTTTCTTCAATCATCTGTTTATGGTGTCGGAGTCGAACACCTTCTTCCTCCTCACGTTGCAACTGTTCACGAATCATTGTCCGTTTGTCGATTTGATTGGCGTATGATTCATAGCGTTCACGCGTCAGATGTGATGCTTCTAGCTGATTGACCCAAATGGTCTGCTGGGCATCATACTGCTTCGATGCTTCAGTCAACTGTTCACGGATCAATGACAGTCGTTCTTCCTCTTTCCAAAGTGCTTTTTTCACCGTCTCAAACTCAAGGTCGTACGCTTCGACTTGTTTCATCAACATCGAGATGCGGTGCTCAAGGTCGGCTCGCTCGCGCTGCAACGCATCGAATGTCGTTTCTTCACTTTGACCGAGTGCGTACAGACTTTGTTGCGTCATTTCAAGTTCGGATACGACACGCTCCCGCTCTTCGAACTGTTGACGTTGCTCTTGCTCTAACTGTCGGATTTCTGCTGACAGTTGGCGAAGTGTCCGTTCGTTCTCTTGATGCATTCGTTCTTCCCGCTGCAATAGCTCTGCACGTGTTCGCCACTTATTGAGTTCTTCTGTGACATCGCCATTGAATTGAATGTCTTTGGAAGCTTGATCTAGTTCTTGTCGGACTGCTTCAAGTTGTTGATGAAGCGAACGATAATCCGCCCGCGCTTCGATTAAGCGTGTGGACAAATCATCAAGACGTGCCACGGCCGCATCCCGCTCCGCGATGTTCGTAACGGTTTCTTCGTGTTGTGGGATATCATGATGACGAGAACCGCATACCGGGCATGGCTCACCGTCTACAAGCGTCTCGCTCAGTTGTTTCGCTAGTATTAATTGTTCTTGCTGTGTAAACGTGGTGACCACTTCTTGTTGGGTCACGTACTGTCGTTGAACGTCTTTGCCCGTTCGTTCACATTCGTCGAGTTGTTTCGATAACTCACGTGCCTTTGTTTCAAGAGAGGCCAGATGCACCAATCGGTCGACGTGACGCTCGGCGTCGACTGCTCGTTCGCTAGGTTCAGACTTTATGCTGTCGACCAATCGCCGTTCTCTTTCTTGAAGTTCTTGTAACCGAGATTCTTTTGAAAACATGGCCAATTCTTTTGCACGATTCATCAATCGGTCACGAAGGGTCACGAGTGTGGCGCGCTCCTTGATTCTTGGCATCATCTCATCGACAATCCTTAGTCGCTCTTTACGAGAGATCACTTCTTCTTTGTCCGTTTCAATCGTTGGTTTTCGCTCCACTAACTTCGATTGGGTGGATTGCAAGTGCTCTAATTTTGTCGAGGAGGTCTGTTGTTCAATCGACAACCGACGCACGAGTTGCTCTAGTTCCTGTAACCGTTCAAAGACTGGACGAATGTTTGCCGCCACCTCTAAATTTGTTAGCAGTTCACGTGTCTCGTTTCGAATCGATTCCCCGTTTAAAAAGATTGCAAGTGCTCGATCGGTCTCTTCTCGTTCCTTGAATAGGGTGATGAGCGCTTTTGCTTTCTCAAGTGCATCTCTTGCCTCTTCAAGTGCTGTCGCATACGTTTGTTTCTGGGCTAAGGCCGTTTCACACGTTGCAATCAGATGTTCTTCACGCTCATCGAGCCAACGTTGAATCTCCTCGATGGACTGGGTCGACACCTCTTCGATTGCTTCATCTTCGAGCTCTAATAACTTGAGTCGTGTCCGCTCGACCGCCCATTCCACTTGTTTTCGATACGCGCTATAGCGTTCACCCCACTTTTCCTGGAACGTACGATATGCCTCAGTTTTGAAAATGGATTGGAGGATTTGTTGTTTTTCATTCGAGTTCGAGTCGAGTAATTGTCTAAATTGGTTTTGAGGGAGCAACAAGATTTGACTGAACTGTTCATACGATAATTGTAAAATCGATTCGATTCGTTCTTGTATCTCGTTCACCTTCGTCGCCAGCGGCTTCCAACCGTCCTCCCATTCATAGAGGATGGCCTCGTGCGGAATTGGCGTCTTATTTTTCGGATGAGGTTGTTGCGGCTGTCTTACGATCCGATAGCGGTCACCTCGAATCGTGAACGAAAAATCTACTTCCGTCTTCAACTCAGGTTGTGCATACTGGCTTCTGAAGTCACTAGCATTTCGAAGCGACCCACTCGCCCGACCATAAAGGGCGAACGTCATCGCATCAAAAATGGTCGTCTTCCCGGCGCCCGTCCGACCGCTTACGACAAACATCGAGCGACCAACCAACTGGGTGAAGTCAATCGTTTCACGTTCTGCATACGGTCCAAAAGCTTGAATCATCAATTCAACCGGTCTCATTAGACATCACCTTCTTCTATCATTTGCTTCACGGCATCTGAGGCAGTGCGATCATGTACGGCCTCAAAAAATTGGAGATATACCTCTTCTACTGACTGTCTTTCGAGCGTCTCGCGTTCAAACGTGGATGTCTGCTCCTGGCGACGTAACAGTTCCAATTCAAGATGAAGAATATTCGGATAGACAGTCCGAAGTTTCGCCATCGGATCATGAAGCGCCGTATCATCGGTCAATACAATTTTAAGGTAGTCATCTGTCTTTTGTTGCTGATAATAAGTTGGGGCAAGGAGTTCGTTCAATGTTCCGGTGAGTTGTCGCATATCCCGCTCTGGTGTCAAGGCACGGCGGCGACGTGTCCATTGACCGTTCCATTCCAGAACATCGACGGATTTTTCATGATTGACCTCGGAAAACGAATATTTCATGAGCGACCCACTATATGCAATTCTTTCTGATTGAATCGCATCACGATTATGTAGATGACCTAATGCCGTATACGAAAAAGGCTCATATAACCCTTTTGCGACCTGTCCTGCAGTGCCAACAGATAGTTGACGTTCTGAATCCGTCTCCAGTCCTCCCGCGACAAAACTGTGACCGATTGTAACCGCATCTTTTTCGATTGTACCGTATGCTTCAATGACTGCCTCCAGTGCATCGTGATGCGTTCGAATCGAGTCGATACCGAGAATATGCCGTACGCGAGCCGGCTCAAGGAATGGAATCGGATAAAATGGGATCCCTGCGACATCGAGGGGACCAGATGTCGGGTCGAGTTTCCCAACGATGTGAAGACCCACTTGTCTCAATAACTTCGAACTATATTCGAGACGTTCTGCCGAATCATGGTTTCCGGCGATGGCAACGACCGGGATTCCACGGTTCAAGACGAGCTCTCGCCACATCTCATCGAGTAAATCGACCGCATCGACGGGAGGGACGGCACGGTCATATAAATCCCCTGCGATGATGACCGCATCGGGTCGCTCTTCATCTACGATTTGTAAAAATGAATGGAACAAAATATTCCGTTGATCTTCTGTCATATGTCGACCGTGGACAATCTTTCCTAGATGCCAATCGGCCGTGTGAATCCATTTCATCACGTATCACCTCTCTTTCCTATTCTAGCATGAGTCCTTCGAATGATTCGACGTCTTGACACCCGTTTTTGAAACAGCGAAAGTAAGAGGAGAGGAGGACTTCCAACATGAAACCATCAACATGGCAAACTTTTTTTCAATTATTCAAAATCGCGAATCCTCCGAAAAGGCTATTTGTCGGAGCCATTCTCATCTCTCTCCTTCAAGCCGTCGCCTCACTGGCCATTCCGCTCATCTTGCAACGTGTGGTCGACCGGTGGAGCAGCGACTTATTGACACCAGAATGGATCATCTATTTCGTCATCGCATTTTTGATTCAAGTCATCACGAGTGCCGTTTCGATTTATTGGTTACATATCGTCGGGCAACGGGTCGTTGCCAATTTACGCACGACCTTGTGGGACCATCTCGTCAAACTGCCGATTCCATTCTATGACGGCATCAAGTCGGGGGAACTGGTGTCTCGGTTGAACAATGATACGACGACGCTTCAACAGTTGTTATCCGAACAAAGTGTCAGGTTGTTGACCTCCCTCGTCTCGGTCATCGGCGCCGTCGCCATCTTGTTCACACTCGATTGGCAAATGACACTCGTCATCTTGTTCTCTGTTCCGACCACACTCATCATTGTCATACCGCTCGGACGGAAGCTTCGGATTATCGCAAAAGAGACACAACAAGAACTCGGAAATCTTTCCGGCTTCTTCGCAGAACTGCTCGGTGAAATCCGCCTCGTCAAATCACAAGCGACGGAACAGATGGAAGTGAAAACCGGCAAAGCAAAAATCGAGACACTGTTCGATTACGGGGTGAAGGAAGGACGAATTCAAGCAATCCTTATTCCCCTTCTCAATGTGACCTTGACCGGGATGTTGATTGCCATCCTCGGGTTCGGCGCATATCGCGTCTCGACCGGAGCTTTATCAACGGGCGAACTACTCGCCTTCATGCTCTATCTCTTCCAAATCATCACGCCCCTCATCACGATGAGTGAATTCTTGACGAGACTTCAAAAGGCGCGTGGAGCTACGGAACGGATTGCTGAATTGCTCGAAGTCAGTCCCGAACCATACAGCACACATGAAGAAACGATTCATCAGACAGCACTCTCATTCGAAGACGTTGCTTTCCATTATGGCACTGAACCCGTCATCCAAGGATTGACACTTCAAGTGTCACCGGGGGCGACAACCGCCATCGTCGGACGGAGTGGTGCCGGGAAAACGACACTTTTCTCACTTGTCGAACAGTTCTATTTACCGACGGCAGGAACGATTCGATATGGAAATCGAGAGATTCAAACATACGGGCGTGACACTTGGCGTCAAGTCATCGGATATGTCGCTCAAGATTCCCCCGTCCTCTCAGGATCTGTACGGACAAACATTGTGTACGGACTTCGACATGAAGCGAGCGATGATGAAATCAAAGAGGCCTGTGAAATGGCCAACGCATGGTCGTTCATTGAAACGATGCCAGAACAGCTCGATACGGAGATTGGTGAGCGAGGCATCCGTTTGTCTGGCGGGCAGCGGCAACGACTTGCTATCGCGCGTGCGTTGTTACGAAATCCACAGATTCTATTGCTCGACGAGGCAACATCAAGTCTAGATTCCGAATCAGAACGTGTGGTCCAAGAAGCGTTAGACCGCCTGATGGTCGGACGAACGACGCTTGTGATTGCCCACCGGCTCTCGACTGTCAGACATGCCGACCAGATTGTCGTCTTAGAAGACGGACAAATCAGCGGAATCGGGAAACACGAGCAACTTTTAACAGAGAACGCACTATATCAGCGACTCGTTTCACAACAATTATTAGGGGGACAAGCGACATGAAAACAATCGGATTTATCGGGCTCGGGGTCATGGGCCAATCGATGGTACGTAATTTGATGAAACACGGATTTGAAGTGCAAGCATACACACGGACGAAAGAGAAGGCAGCTGCATTGTTAGAGGAAGGTGTGACATGGTGTGATTCGGTACAGGACGTTTGCCGAGATGCCGATGCCGTCATCACCATCGTCGGCTATCCGTCCGATGTCGAATCCATCTATTTTGGCGAAGGGAACATTCTTGATTCGGCAGAACCAGGTACATTATTGATTGACATGACGACGTCCTCACCGAAACTGGCTGAACGAATTGCCGAGACTGCCATTGAGCGGAGTCTCCTCCCACTTGACGCACCAGTAACAGGTGGCGATGTCGGAGCCAAAAATGGAACGCTGTCGATTTTAGTCGGTGGGGGTGAATTCGCATTCAATAAAGCGAAGCCTTTATTTGAAGCGATGGGACAATCGATTGAACGAATGGGGTACGCAGGGAGCGGTCAATATGCGAAACTTGCCAATCAAATCGCCATTGCCGGCATCATGATGGGGAATGCCGAAATGCTAGCGTTCAGTAAACGAGCTGGAATTGACCCAGAGGCGCTCGTTCGTACGATTCGTGGCGGGGCAGCCGGTAGCTGGACACTTGAAAACTTGGTTCCACGCATGATTGTGGAAGATTATGCCCCTGGCTTCTTCATCAAACACTTTATCAAAGACATGACCCTTGCCATCGAGAGTGCACACGAGCTACAAGTGACATTACCAGGTCTTGAGCTCGCACATCGCCTGTATTCGATTCTGGAAGAGAACGGGTACGGAGAAAATGGCACACAAGCACTGATCGAGTATTATCTCCATCAAGACGTTTGAAACCGGACGTTTGTGGAATTAGTAGGAATGAAGGAGGCGATTTTCGTGCCATGGAATATGAAAGACTATCCAGAATCACTGAAAAACTTCGATCCACTTGTAAAAAAGAAAGCCATTGATATCGCGAACGCATTACTCGCGCAAGGCTACTCTGAGACGAAAGCGATTCCCATTGCCACCGAGCAAGCGAAAAAATGGCATGCGGATGCGTCGGAAGAGGAAAAACAAGATTTTGAAGACGCCCCAAACCCTAAAAAGTCAGATCAGCATGGAACATAAAACAACCGGTCGGATTATCCGACCGGTTGTTTTGCTTGATAGGAGGCATTTAGCTCCAAATAGAGTCCAGAAATCGCCGTTTGAAGATACGGTGTGACAAAGATATAAGCCAGCCCTCCAGTAAGAAGGACGAGCGCATACCATCCGATAAAACTCGCAAAGAGCTTCAACATCGTCCGTTTGTGACCCTTCATCATCTGTCGGCTCTTTCTCATTGCCTGGAACGCTGATAGGTCAGGATTATCTCGCATAATGAACGGTACAATCCGATACGTCAAATAGAACCAGACACCAGGTACGATCAAGAAGAGCATCAACACGTTTAGACCTAAATAGAATACCGCATAATAGACCACGGCACGTGAATAGTCTTTAAGTGACCCGAACGATTCAATCAACAATCCGAACGTTGGCTTTTCATCTTTCGCCACCTGGAGAAACACCCAATTTTTCCCGAGCTCGATAGGTGCGAGAAGAACCGTCGCCCCGTAAAGAAGCGCCACCGATGTCAAAAGGACTTCGGGGTCGTTCGCCGAGAGATCAAGTCGGGTCGTGATCATCGCTTGAATGACCATGACAGTTAAGACAACGAGTAATGATATGCCCCACTTTCCTGATAGCATTCGTAGCGCATATTGTTTGTAAACGGAAGATTGCATGAATTCACCTACATTTATTGTTTTCTCTCATTATAGCAAAAAAACAGTCTTCCGACTGTTTTCCGCCTTGGCTCATCCAAGAAGTTGTTTGAACTTTCCTTCATCGAGCTGTCCATTCGTTCGTACGCCATTTCCTATGTGTACCATCGCTACGTCAAGACGTTCTCGAAGAATCGGTAACGTTTCCACCGTGATCCCTGCACCAGGCAAAATTGTGATCTCGGCCTGTTCCTTCAAGGCTATCAAGGTTTCGATTCCTTCTAGTGCAGTTTTGGCACCGCCTGAAGTAAGGAGAATATCTACTTCCGGATATTCATTCAACACGTCCATCGCTTCAAAGACATCACGTGATGCATCGAAGGCACGGTGGAACGTGAGCGTCATTTCCCCTTTGTGCTTGATGACTTCCCCTAAGATCCGCTCGTCAATCGCTCCATCCTGTGTCAAGGCACCGAATACGATTCCATCGACACCGAGCTCACGGCATAGACCGATATCCGCAAGCATAGTCTCGACATCATCCTCATTGAAATGGAACGAATGTGTATGGGGCCTTATCATCACATGCACCGGAATCGACACATGTTCGACCACATTTCGAATCGTTCCAAAACTTGGTGTGATGCCCCCGTTTTCCATATCCGCAATCAGTTCGAGTCGTTTTGCACCGAGTTGCTCAGCCTGAATAGCTTCCGTTAGTGTAGTGACAATCACTTCTACATTCATTCAATCGCTCCCTTTACGGTGCGAACTTCCAGTCCACACCATGTTCGGCTAAGACGCCTTTGAAATCTTGAGGCTCCGGAAAATCAGAGATAATCGCCGTCACCTTCGAAAAATCACAGACGCGATACCGTTTTTGTTGATTTAGTTGGGTATGGTCCGTTAGTAAGAACGTCTCGCGACTTTGTGACATCACCGACTGGGTAATACTGGCGAGGCCGAAAGCGTCACATGTTAAACCTAGTGATGCGTCGACCCCTTCGACGGACAAAATGGCAAGGTCGAACATGTATGTCTGTAGTTGCGTCAGGACCTGCTCACCTGTCGTCACGAGATGTTTCGGGTCGATTGTACCACCTAATAGCTGAATTTCGCCACCAAGCACACCTTTCGCCCGCTGTTCAAACAACGCCTTCGCCACCGTCAACGATGGCGTCACGACCGTCACATTGCGACCACGCAACCGGGATGCCACTTGCTCTGCCGCAACCCCGTGTCCTATATATAATAATGTATCATCTGGAATCAACTGAAATGCGGTATAGGCGATCCGACGAATTCCATCCATGTTCGCAATCACGATGGGCTGAAAGGACATGCTCTGATGAAGGACCGCTCCCCCGTATACACGTTTGATTCGATGCTCTTTTTCTAGCTCTTCTAAATAACGGCGAATCGACTCCCCAGATACGTTCAAGCGCTCGATCAACTCACTCGTCTTTACTTTGCCTTCTCGTTCGATCCATTCTACAATTTTCTGTTTACGCTCTTCACCGATTAAAGACACGTCCCTGCCTCCTCCACAATAATCTTTCCTTTTCTAGTGTAACGAACGCATGTAAATTTAACGTAAATTGAAAGTAAAGAACGAGCAAATCCAACATGTTTTTGTTTCTTTTTTGTGTAAATCAACGACAATACACAAAAAAGGCACGCCCTAAACGGACGTACCTGCATGCGTCATGATTTCGGCTTGTGTTGAAACAGTGGAACTTTTGGTTCTTTTCCAGCACGAATACGTTGCCAGTTGGTACGATGCTTAATAATAATGAACAATGCGAGTGGCACGATGACGATCAGCGGTAACCAATCTTTCGTCACGATGCTATAAGTCGTTGCTGTCACCAGTCCCACCACGGCGGCAGCCATCGAGGAGAGGGATACCATGCGCGAGGTGAGGAGCGTCACGATAAATGTACCGACGACGACAAAGAAGAACCAAGGGAAGGCTGCCAACAAAACTCCACCGCTCGTCGCAACCGATTTTCCACCTTTGAATTTCGCAAAGACTGGATAAGAGTGTCCAATCACTGCCGGGATTCCGGCAAGAAGCAGGCTCATCTCGCTTCCGAATAGTAGAGGCAGCAATGCAGCGACAAGACCTTTCCCCATGTCACCGAGCAAAACGAGGATTCCTGCCTTCTTACCTAATACGCGAAACGTGTTCGTCGTTCCTAGATTGCCGCTCCCATGTTCTCGAACGTCTACGCGATAGCCGAGCTTGCCGATGATGAGGGCAAACGGAATGGCACCAAGTAGATAACTTAAAATAATAATCATGATTTCTGTCACATATGGCATCGCAATTCCCCTTATTTCATAAATTCCGCAATATAGCGATCATATGGCTGATTCAATGCATGTACCTGTTTCGCATGCTCCATACCGATATAACGTAAATGCCATGGTTCGTACATATACCCGGTCTCATCCTCAAACTCTTTTTGGTAACGGATGATAAAACCATACTCGTGAGCATGATCGGCTAGCCATTTTCCTTCAACCGTTTCACCGAGACTTTGAGTCAGTTGATAGTTGACTGAGGCGCTCGATACGTCAATCGCAAGTCCTGTTTGATGTTCAGAATGACCTGGTGGTGCGGAATATTTCATGGCTTGCTCTTTGCCATCTCGTTCGACATAAGCATTGAAGAGATTGACTTGATAGGCGTATGAACGAAACGCACTCGTCCCTTTCAAATCAATTCCTGCTGCTTTTGCACCTTTCATTAGACCTTCAATCGCCTGAGCAGCTTCTTTACGTAACATTCGACGTTCACCGACTGTCGAGTCGACAAAATCAATGTTCGCCTCTACCAAATCACTCGGCTGATAGTCGGCAGGCAATGCAATTTGCTTGTTTACAAGAATCAATTCATCTAATTCCAAATTGGCCACACCATCCGTTTCAATCGGTTGACTAGGTGCCACAGGTTCTTCCTCTACTGGTTCGGTCGGCTGTTCAGACTCGTCCGACGTCTCCTCCTCAGAAGGTGACTCGGTGACTGTCTCATCTTCACGATCCGAAGTCGGTTCATTTGGTTCTGTCTCTTGTTCATCTACTGTTGATGACTGTGTTGTTGGTTCTTTCGGTTCAACTTGCTCGTTTGTCGTACAACCGGCTAACATGAACGTCAAGGCGCCGCAAACCATCAAAATCGATGGATAACGCATGCGATCTTCCCCTTTCTAGATAACAAAAAGTACCGTCAAGATATGATACCACACTGACGGTACGAAGACAGAAGATTCTTAAACAGGGTTCATGACGTTCAAATACATTTCATGCCATTTCGGGAACTCTCGATCAAGTCGAATCGGTTTGAAGTCGCCTCGTTTGACGACGACATGCGTTGTAGTCGCTGTACCAACAAGTTCTCCATGTTGATTCGTCAACTCATAGCCATAAATCGTTCTGATTTTTGAATATTGATCGACCCATACACGAACATGAACCGTATCACCATACGTCACGCTACGCTTATAGTCCATGGATACATTTGTCACAGGAGAGACAAATCCCGCTTCTTCCATATCTTTATACTCGACACCTAGTTGTCGTAACAATTCCGTGCGCGCAATCTCTAAATAAACTAAATAGTTGGCATGATAGACGATGCCCATCATGTCCGTCTCTTGATACCTTACTGGGATTTGAACCGTGTGCATTGAATCATCCTTCTTTCCTAAGAAAAGTATATTATAACTTACTCTTAATATCTACTACTAATAATTGTTGGAGTGACACATTCTCATCCTCCGTCGACACTAAACGATAGGACTGACGAGCAATCGATTCATCGATAACAGATAGAGCGGTGCGCGCGTTCGCATGTTTGATGTCACCTAAACGAGTAGCCAATGCCTCAAGCGCATCCTCTTCCATCACATATCCGAACTGACTTGCGTAGTTTTTCGCGATGTCTACTAACTGTTCTTGCGTATAGTCAGCAAAATGAATCGTCCGTTTCATTCGGCTACTAAGACCAGGGTTGGATTCAATTAATCGGCGCATCGGACCTTCGTAACCGGCAAGGACGACGACAAGATTCTCGCCATGTTTCGGCATTTCATCAACGAGTGTATCGATTGCCTCCCGGCCATAGTCGTTCGCCCCGCCGTTCAAACTATAGGCCTCGTCAATGAGTAAGACGCCGCCAAGGGCGTCACGGATCGCCGCTTTCGTTTTTTGAGCTGTCTGTCCCACATAGCCACTGACTAAATCTGCACGACTGACGACATTGACATGGCCTCGCTTCAAATAACCTGTCCGTTTCAACATCTGTGCATATAAATCGGCAAATGTCGTTTTTCCGGTACCGCTGTTTCCGGTTAGTGTCACATGGAGCTGGACCGGCGCCGTCTTCAAACCGAGCGCCTTCCGCTTCTTTTGAATCTGGACGAGTGCTTCGATTTCAGCCAGTTGTGCTTTCGCTTCTTCCATGCCGACCAGGTCATCTAACGATGTCGGACTCGAGTCATCTTCTGGCTGATCAAAGTCTTCTTCAGTCAAGAGCGCCATCTCGTCTAACGGAGCGTCTGCACCGAAGCGGGAACCCTTCTTAAACATCGCATCAAGTAAAATGTTATGGACAGTCCGAGCATTTCCGAACGTCGAATCGACTCGTTCTCTGTCGATTCGAGCAAGAAGTGATCGCTTTGCCTCTTCCGTCAGCACGTAATTATTCTCTTGTGCCACTTTCTCACCGATGGCGACCAATTCTTCGTCACGGTAGTTCGGTAACTCATAGTGATTCGACTCAGGGAATCGTGATCGTAAACCAGGGTTAGCTAACAGGAAATGGCGCATTTCTTCTGGATAACCAGCTAGAATGACGACGAACTTGCCTGCATATTCGCCACTCGTCATTGCGGCGACAAGCGTATCGATGGCCGCTTGTCCGTAATCACTACCACTCGCATCTTGACGCTTCAATGCATATGCCTCATCGATGAATAAGACACCACCTTCCGCCTCTTTCACCTTATTCATTACCTGTTCTTCCGTTTGTCCAACATAGGCACCGACAAGACTCGAACGATCTGCCTCGACAAGGTCTGGGCGTCCTAATAAGCCGAGTTCAAAGTAAATCTCAGCCATGAGTCTCGCTAATGTCGTCTTGCCGGTTCCTGGATTCCCTGTGAAGACGAGATGAAGGGATGGTTGATGTTTTGAAGAAAAGCCGGCTTTCTCTCGTTCTTTTTGGAAAAGGAGAAAGCGATACCACGCTTTTACACGTGCTTTGATGTCATCGAGCCCAATCATGTCTTCAAGTGACTCAATCGCGCTCGAGCGTGTCTCGCTCGGACGGTCTGGTAGTAGCTCACAAATCGTGTGTAGTCGTTCTTTCACAAGGGAAACGCGCTCCCCGAAACGATGAAACGCTTCACGACTGAAATAGTTCCCCTGCATGGATGCGAGCAAGGAGGCAGTATCATCTTCAAGAGATGCGACTTCTTGCATCGCTTCGATGATCGCTTCAAACAGGTTCTCCAGCTGTCCGCGCCATTCAGAATCACGCAAATCAGACTTCGCAGCCTCCACCTCATCATGGAGTTGGTCAAGTTGATCGAGTAACGCTGACGTTTTTGACTCGTACTCTGTTAAGATTTGAACCTTCATTGAGGCGTAATCGGCCTCTCGTAAGGTGGGCCAGTCAATTTGAAGCGCCTGTTTCGAACGACGCAACTGCTCATTCAGTTGAAACAGACGAAGCTCTGGAGGAAGTGCGTTCATCGCCTCCAACTCTTTTACCCAGCGGTTGAGTAACGGGTCCATCGTTTCCTTTTGTTTGAGCCGATGTGTTGCGAGCAGCCGCAAGGAACGAATTAATTCTTCTTGGTGCTGAGTCGCACGAGACCAATGTGCGTAAGATAACAATGCCGCCTCGTTTACTTTTTCTCCAGCTTCCCAGTTCGTCAAGTCCGTTTGAACTTGTTCCACTTGAATTTGTTTCATCTTGTTCTCCCTTTCAGACGACAAGGGAGCCGACATCATGTCTGCTCCCCATCGGATTATCTTGATTCAAACGATGTCATCCGAATCGAATGGAATAACTTTCCGTTATTCCGCGATTCTGCCGCGAGCAAGATTCGTTCATGCGCATCGACATAATATGTGACAGTCTCTTTATTTTCTTCTTCACTAAAAATCGATGGATAGTTTTCAATCCACTCTTCCGGAACGGTCTCAGCCGATTCTGATTTCACATACGCTTGCGCGGTACGTCCGACCAAATCGGTTTCGCCTTCACTTGAACCAAGCGTCCCGTCATCGAGCCATTTACGAATCTGTTCGTTCGTTGCACGTGACAAGAATGGATGAGGTGCGACTGCTCCGGAGTTCGTCTCCTGTCGAAGAACTTCTTCCCCGTCCGGATTGAACTCTAAGTAGGTCTCTCCATCCCATTCTGCTTTCGCGCCAACATTTGGACCCGTCACGACTTCAGATACAAAATGTCCGTCCTCATCATATGTGACAAGGTACTCTCGTTCTTCGAGCTCTTCGCCTTCTTTTGGAAGTTTGCGTTCTTGATATCCGATCACGACATTCGAGTAGAATGGTTCGACTTTCTCTTCCTCTTCCCCGCTCAAATCCATGAGCACATAGAAGTTATAAGCGAGTAATGCCCCGACAATGAGGATGCCGGCCAATATCACCCAGCTCAACCTTTTTTTTATCTGTTGTTTCATAGCCTATCCTCCTCGTTTCTTCACTTACTATCCTACACTAGCGAGAAGGACAAGCAAAATATTTTTGACCGAAAAAGGGCCTCATCTGAGACCCTTTCGAATTAACCTAGTTTATCTTCATCTTTCTTTTGCATCTCTAGCCATTTATCTCGTTCATCCGGTTCGTCGGTAAGATCCTTGAATAAGGCAATCATCATAAAGATGAGCACGAAGATGAATGGGAAGGCTGCGAGAATCGCAACAGCTTGTAGAGCATCTAATCCACCAGCATACAACAATACGGCTGCGATTGATGATTGGATGATTCCCCAAGTCATTTTAATCCCCATCGGCGGGATGAGCTTCCCGTTCGATGTAAGCATACCGAGGACGTATGTCGCAGAGTCGGCCGATGTAATAAAGAATGTCGAAATCAAGAAGATGGCGATTACACTGAGTAGCGTCCCAAAACCACCGAACGTTTCAAACAGTGCGAACAGCCCGACCTCAGTACCGATTTCGTTTACTTGATCAATTAAGCTATATCCTCCGAACAAATCAGCCCAGATGGCCGAACCGCCGAAGACGGAGAACCATAATAATCCGAATGATGTCGGGACAAGTAAGATTCCGATGATAAATTCCCGAATCGTACGCCCTTTCGATACACGTGCGATAAACGTTCCGACGAATGGTGACCAAGAAATCCACCAAGCCCAGTAGAAGATAGTCCAACCGTTCACCCATTCACGTTCAACGGGTTCAAATGCGGCTGTACGGAAACTCATGCTCGGGAGCTGCTGCAAATAAGTTCCGACCGTTTGTGTGAACAAGTCGAAAATGAAAGCTGTCGGTCCCGCAAACATCGTCGCTACAAGTAGGACAATTGCCAAGAAAATATTCGTATTACTTAAAATTCGAATTCCTTTGTCAAGACCTGTCGAAGCACTGATCATGTAGAGCACCGTTACGACGGCAATGATGATCAACTGTGTCACGAAAGCGTTCGGTACCCCAGGGAGGAGGTAATGAAGGCCACCGGCAATTTGTTGAGCACCAAAACCAAGTGAAGTCGCTACCCCGAATGCCGTCGCAATGACCGCAAGGATATCGACCGTTTGCTTCACGGGTTGTTCGTAGCGGTTATGGACGAGCGAACCGATCGTCTCCCCAATCGTCGCGGGACGACCTTTTCTAAACGTCGAATATGCGATGGCGAGCGCAATCATTGCGTAAATCGCCCATGGATGGAAGCCCCAATGGAAAAATGCATAACGCATAGCAGTCCGTGCATCTCCTTCAGGTGTAGGTGAAGCGAATGGTGGTGAGTGGAAGTGGAGCAACGGTTCAGCCGCTCCCCAGAAGATGAGTCCAATTCCCATCCCGGCACTGAATAACATGGCAAACCATGATAAATAACTAAATTCTGGACGATCTGTATCCTTTCCAAGTCGAATCGAACCATATCTTGAAAAGATTAAAAAGATGGCAACCAGTAAAAACCCGGTGGCGCTCAAGAGATAGAACCAACCCATCCCGTTTGAGAGCCAGCCTTGTAACGTACTCGTCACGTTTAATAGACTGGCATTACCTAATAAACTCTCGGGGAAAAGTCCCCAAATCGTAAATAAGCCAGTTATGATTGCAGATACGACGAATACGGTCGTCACACGGCTTTTTCGTTCCATAAAATCACTCCTATTTAATTTTCTATTTTCATATACGTTTTCCACCCTAACATACTTTTGAAACAAGTCACAACCCTATGTGTACATAAATGTATTGTTTACCGTCCAATAGATAGGTGTCTTGTCATCAAGTTGTTTCTTTGGGCTCCAGTGAAACAATCAATGTTTCATCGACCACATAGTAAGGTCTTTTTGGCAACGTTTTTAAATAACCCCCCTCTCGTAAACGGGTCAAATCGAGTTGAAGCGCGTTCTGAAATGTTTGTAACGGTAATTTCTTCTCCTGGTCCATATACAGATCGAGTGCCCGTTGCACTTGATCCATTTCATAAATGACGTCGCGTTCATCTTCCGGTACGATATGAAACGTCTCTTTTGACATGAAGAAACGTTGTTTCGGGATTCCCGAAAGGTGATGTTTCAAGCGTTTGGTGTCGATTTCTTGCGAGTCATCCAGTAGGACGGTGCGATTCACACCTTTTGGCAGTGTCTGTTCATATTCGTGAATCGCCTGACGCAATTCTGAAAGGGTGATATCAATTTCTCGATCCGGTTCCACCTCTTTTTGTTGCGTCAATCGTTTCCACCAACTCTTTCCGAGCTTCTCTTCTTTATCCATAAGCGCACCCCTCCCTGTCTTCCTGTTCCCGAATCTTTTAAAACTTTCACCTTAAAATTGCATATTCATGAAAAAAACCTTCCTTTTTTCAAAGGAAGGTCATGGACTAGCACTTATTTCAATTTGTTACGGAGAACCATTTGCAGGATTCCACCGTGACGGTAGTAATCAATTTCAACTTCAGAGTCGAAACGAGCGATGACTTTGAACTCTGTCACCGTTCCGTTTTCATGTGTCGCTTTTGCGTTCAAGATATCGCGCGGACGTACAGACTCATCGACTTGAATATCAATTGCTTCTTCACCAGTCAATCCGAGTGATTCAGCCGATTCACCGTCTAAGAACTGAAGCGGGAGCACACCCATCATGACAAGGTTCGAACGGTGAATCCGCTCGAAACTTTGTGCGATGACCGCACGGATTCCAAGAAGATTCGTCCCTTTCGCTGCCCAGTCACGAGATGATCCCATTCCGTAATCATTTCCTGCAAGGACAACAAGACCTGTTCCCTGTTCCTTGTACTTCATAGCCGCATCATACATTGGCATGATTTCACCAGTTGGCCAGTACGTCGTAAAGCCACCTTCAGTTCCTGGAGCAACTTGGTTGCGGATACGAATGTTTGCGAACGTACCACGCATCATGACTTCATGGTTACCACGGCGAGAACCATATGAGTTGAAGTCGATTGGCTCTACCCCTTTAGAAAGGAGGTATTGACCGGCTGGTGTCGTCTTCGAAAATGATCCAGCTGGCGAGATGTGGTCGGTCGTAACCGAATCCGCAAACTTCCCGATGACACGTAAGCCATTCAATGCATGAACCTCGCCCGCTTCTGGTTCGAGTTGTTCGAAGAACGGTGGGTTTTGGATGTATGTCGACTCATCTGAGAAGTCATACAAGTTTCCTTCCGGAACATCGAGTGCGTTCCAACGCTCGTTACCAGTGAAGACCGTTTCGTACTCTTTACGGAATGCTTCTGGTGATACGACGTCTTGGACAACCATTTTGATTTCATCGTTTGATGGCCAGATGTCTTTGAAGTATACTTCATTTCCATCTTTGTCTGTACCGAACGAATCATTCATGATGTCGAAGTTGACTGACCCTGCAAGAGCGTAAGCGACGACGAGCGGTGGTGATGCCAAGAAGTTTGCCTTCACGAGCGGGTGAACGCGCCCTTCAAAGTTACGGTTACCAGAGAGGACTGACGACACGAGCAAGTCGTTTTCTGTGATCGTATCTTCGACTTCACGGTCAAGCGGACCAGAGTTTCCGATACATGTCGTACAGCCGTATCCGACCGTGTTGAAGCCAAGTTCGTCCAAGTAAGAAGTCAAACCAGCCTTATCCAAGTAGTCCGTTACGACTTTCGAACCTGGTGCGAGTGATGTCTTCACGTATTTCGGAACGGTTAAGCCACGTTCAACGGCTTTCTTCGCAACGAGTCCAGCACCGACCATGACGTATGGGTTCGACGTGTTCGTACAGCTTGTGATGGCTGCAATCGCAACATCTCCCGTACTCATGTCGACTGCGCCGTCCTCGTACTTGACTGTCGCCGTTTTGTCGAGTTCAGAACGGTCAAGTCCGAAGCCACTGTTTCCTGCAGGAGCACTCAAGCTATCGATGAACGATGTTTGAACGTCTGAGAGGTTGATTCGGTCTTGTGGACGTTTCGGACCCGCAAGTGAAGGCTGGACTTTCGACAAGTCGAGTGTCAACACTTTTGTGAACGTTGGATCAGCTTGATCTGGTGAATAGAAGAGATCATTCGCTTTAGAGTATTCTTCGACGAGTGAAATCAACTCTTCAGAGCGACCAGTCGTACGCATGTAGTTCAATGTTTCCGTATCGACCGGGAAGAATCCACATGTCGCACCATATTCAGGCGCCATGTTTGCAATCGTCGCACGGTCTGAAAGTGGCATCGTGTGGAGCGACGGTCCGAAGAATTCAACGAATTTCCCGACAACTTTTTCATGACGGAGCATCTCTGTCACGACGAGCGCCACATCTGTCGCTGTCACACCAGGGTTTACTTCACCGATGATTTTGACACCGACGACGTCTGGCACTGGGAAGTATGATGGTTGACCGAGCATGCTTGCTTCCGCCTCGATTCCGCCGACACCCCAGCCAAGAACACCGAGTCCGTTGATCATCGTTGTGTGCGAATCCGTTCCGACGAGTGAATCTGGATAAGCAACTGTACCTTCTGCATCATTCTTCTCGAGGACGACAGATGCCAAGTACTCCAAGTTTACTTGGTGAACAATCCCCGTTGCAGGTGGTACGGCACGATAGTTGTCAAATGCCGTCTGAGCCCAACGTAAGAACTTATAACGTTCTTCGTTACGTTCAAATTCGATGTCCATGTTTTTCATCAATGCGCCAGCGAAACCATATGCGTCTACTTGAACTGAGTGGTCGACGACGAGATCGACAGGAATTTCTGGGTTGATTTTGTTTGGGTCTCCACCGAGGTCTGCCATCGCTTTACGAAGTGAAGCAAGGTCTACGACCGTCGGTACACCCGTGAAGTCTTGAAGTACGACACGTGCCGGTTTGAACGGTACGTCAATGTCTTTCGAGACGTCGGCAGTGCCCCATTTTGCCAAGTTCTCGACATGTTCTTTCGTGATGGCACGCCCGTCTTGTTGACGGAGAACCGATTCAAGAAGAACGCGAATCGAATACGGAAGACGGCTGATGTCCGTCAATCCTTCTTCTTCCAATTTTTTCAAACGATAAAAATCATACGATTGCCCGTTCGCTTCGAACTTTGTCCGAGATGCGAAGGCGTCTAAAACATTCGTCTGTTCCATTGCAATTTCCCCCTTTTTGAAAGCGCCGACCACACGACAATGCGTAATCGCTTACTTTTCACATATTTATCATAATACAAGTATAGCGTGACGTAAAATACATTCCGTCACAAATTAGTCATAAGTAAAACTTATCAAAACTAAAATGACTTAATTCACAACAAAAAAACACCTCAGAAACGAGGTGTTTACATCTTATTCTTCCGTACCGATCTCTTCGTTGACGTCAAGTGCCTCAACAAGCGTCAAGTCATCTGCGTGACGCTCAGCGAACCGTTCATATGTGAACTCGTTCGCGAACAGGAAGACCGGACGTTCCCAACGGTCTGTAACGAGCATGTTCCGTGAATCTTGGAACGGTTTCAATGCCTTCAACTCTTTATCTTTGACCCAACGAGCAACGCTATATGAGACTGGTTCCATTCGAATATCGACGCCATATTCATTGTTTAAACGATATTCGAATACCTCGAATTGAAGTTGTCCGACCGCGCCGAGATAAATCTCGTTATATTCGTTGCGATACACTTGAATCGCCCCTTCTTGCGCAAGCTGTTCTACCCCTTTGTGGAAGTGTTTCGACTTGAGCGAGTTGACCGGCGAAACGCGAATGAACAATTCCGGTGGGAAAGTTGGCAGCGCCTCAAACGCAATCTTCTGCTTCGATGTGGTGATGGTATCTCCAATTTGATACGTCCCAGAATCATAGATCCCGATGACATCACCAGCAAACGCTTGGTCGACTGTTTCTCGATCGTTCGCCATCAATTGTGTCGATTGGCTCAATTTTATCTTTTTCCCAGTACGAGTGAGCGTCACATCCATCCCACGCTCAAACACACCTGAACAGATGCGTACAAAGGCGATGCGATCGCGGTGTGCCGGATTCATGTTCGCCTGAATCTTGAAGACGAATCCACTGAAGTCTTCTGATGTCGGATTGATTGGACCGACGTTCGACTTACGTGCCTCAGGAGCCGGAGACATCTCTAAATAGTGATTCAAGAACGCAGTCACCCCAAAGTCGACGAGCGCTGTTCCGAAAAATACCGGTGTCAATTTACCGCTCTGGATCGCCTCGACATTAATCTCGTTCCCCGCTCCATCGAGAAGGTCGATTTCATCGCGGAGGTTCATCAAGTTCTCTTCCGACAAATGATCGGCGAGAATCGGATCGTTCACTCCGTCCTCACCCAGTTGAAGTGTCGACTTCTCCCCACGGAACAAGTGGACCTCATTTTTCATTCGGTCGTAGACACCTTCAAACTGCATTCCACTTCCGATTGGCCATGTAATCGCGACAGAAGGCATGCCTAACACTTCTTCGAGCTCTTCCATCAATTCAAGCGGATCTTTTGCCTGACGATCCAACTTGTTCATAAATGTGAAGATTGGAATCCCACGCATCCGACAAACTTGGAATAGTTTTTTCGTCTGTGTTTCAATCCCTTTCGCAGCATCAATGACCATGACCGCGCTATCGACTGATGTCAACACGCGATACGTGTCTTCACCGAAGTCGTTGTGTCCTGGTGTATCCATGATCGATACAACCTTGTCTTGATAGATGAATTGCATGACAGACGATGTGACCGAGATCCCACGTTGTTTCTCGATTTCCATCCAGTCAGATTTTGCGTGTTTTGAGTTTTTGCGCGCCTTGACCGTACCTGCCTCGCGAATCGCACCACCGTGCAAAAGTAATTTTTCTGTTAATGTTGTTTTCCCCGCATCCGGGTGAGAGATAATGCCGAATATCCGACGTCTCTCGACTTCCTGTTTCAATTGGCTCATATAGGATAGACCTTTCCTTTCTCGTCTCAGTTCATGCTTATTCTCGTAGCAACGCTATCTATTCTAACGAAATCAATTCGGTTCGTCTATCCTAATGGGACGTACGCCTTTTGCAAATGGATTCTTTTTTGTATACTAACGATGAAAGCAAGTGAATGTATAGAACGGGGGAAAGACGATGCCAGAAAACTTGATGATGTATTTCATTGTATTCTGGGGATTCGTCATGATTGGACTCATGACGATTGGCGGGTACTTCATGTTTCGTAAGTTTTTAAAACGAATGCCAAAAGAAGATGGACGTTCCCTACTTGACATCGAAGATGATTATATAGAAAGAACGCGTCATCTCTGGACTCCGGAGACGCGGACGCTATTAGATCGTCTCGTCACACCGGTACCCGAGTTGTTCCGCGACGTGGCGATCCGAAAAATCGCAGGTAAAATCGGTCAATTCGCGCTTGAATCGCGTGCAAAAAAAATGACGACCGAACTTGTGGTAAAGGGTTACATCGCCGCAACACCGAAGCGCGATCACAAGTTCTTAAAGAAAGCGCTAACCGAAGAACAGATTGATTGGACGCCATACGAACACTATTTTCAGCAGTAGACTCTATCTCATTCAGATAGAGTTTTTTATTTGTCGAATTGTGCGATTCGCCTAATGGGTCAAAAGTACCTTTTCTCGAGCTTTATATTACATCGAAATAACGTTCACGAATTAGACAATATTGAAAACGCTTACAGTAAATTGGTATGACCAATATTAATATAACGTCTTTCATTTCGACACGAAAAAAAGGAATGACTGAATTGTTTTTCACAACGCATAATGGATTTATCTTACAGTCAAGGAGGGTCTATTATGCATGATGTAACACAAGTTTCACAAACAACAAGCCATCAATCTGCCCACATGATTACCGAACATGAGACATTTCATCGGTTAATGCAGGAAAAAAATCGCTTCATCGTTCCAGCTATCATCTTCTCACTCATCTTTTATTTCACACTCCCGATTCTGACGAGCTATACGACGATCTTGAATACACCACTCATCGGGGACATCACTTGGGCTTGGGCGTTCGCCTTTTCCCAGTTCATTATGACTTGGACACTTTGTGTACTTTATAGTCGACGTGCCCGTCGCTTTGACGCACTCGTCGAACAATTGAAAGACGAGGTGAGATCATGAATTGGACCGCGATCGCCCTCTTTATCGCCATTGTCGGACTCACGCTAGTGATTACATACTTTGCAGCAAGAAAAACAAAAACTGCCAGCGATTTTTATACGGCAGATGGTGGATTGACCGGATTTCAAAACGGTCTTGCCATTGCAGGCGACTATATGTCTGCCGCATCGTTTCTCGGAATTGCAGGTATGATCGCGCTTGCGGGATTCGATGGGTTTTTCTATTCAATCGGTTTCCTCGTTGCCTATCTCGTTGTCCTCTATCTCGTCGCCGAACCATTGCGAAATCTTGGGAAATATACGATGGCAGACATGATTGCGGCACGTTTTAACAAGCCTCGCGTACGTGGTGTCGCAGCGATGAATGCGATTGTCATCTCCATTTTTTACATGATTGCGCAACTCGTCGGAGCGGGTGCTTTGATTGAACTGTTACTCGGAATCCCTTATACGACAAGTGTCGTCGTCGTCGGAATCTTAATGACAGTCTACGTCGTTTTCGGTGGCATGACGGCCACTTCTTGGGTACAAATCACGAAAGCCGTACTTCTGATGATTGGGACGGCAATCATTTCATTTCTCGTGTTCGCTCGTTTTGATTTCTCCGTCACGACGATGTTTAATGAAGTCAGTAAAGCGACCCCACTCGGAAGTGACTTCTTGAACCCTGGGAACAAGTTCAAGCTACCGCTCGATACCATTTCATTAAACATGGCGCTCGTGCTCGGTACGGCAGGGCTCCCTCATATTCTGATTCGCTTCTTCACCGTCAAAGATGCACCGACTGCTCGGCAATCCGTCGTCTATGCGACATGGATCATCGGTGCATTTTATATCTTGACCATTTTCCTAGGTTTCGGTGCCGCAGCATTCGTCGGACGTGATGCCATTCTCGCCGCAAACCCTGCCGGCAACATGGCGGCCCCTCTTCTCGCGCAAGTGCTCGGTGGTGACCTCTTGTTCGCTTTCGTTGCCGCAATCGCGTTCGCGACAATTCTTGCCGTTGTCGCTGGACTCGTACTGTCAGCTGCTTCCGCCTTCGCCCATGACTTCTACGGACATATCATTCGTAAAGGGGAAGCGACAGAAACTGAACAAGTGAAAGCCGCGCGAATCGCTTCAGTTGCGGTCGCCCTCGTCTCAATGGGACTAGCTTTTTTCGCCCAGTCGATGAACGTTGCGTTTCTTGTCTCGCTCGCCTTCGCCGTTGCGGCGAGTGCGAACTTACCTGTGATTCTCTTTACGATTTTCTGGAGACGCTTTAATACAGGTGGCGCCATTTGGGGAATGGTAGTCGGTTTGTTCTCCTCACTGATTCTAGTCGCACTCAGCCCGAACCTTTGGGCTCCGGACGGTTCGGCCATCTTTGTCGGTGAAGCCCTATTCCCACTATCCAATCCCGGGATTGTATCAATCCCCCTCGGTTTCATCGCTGCCGTGATTGGTACACTGGTCACGAAATCAGATGAAGCAGCAGGAAACTATGAACGCGTCCTCGTCAAGGCGAACACTGGAATCGACGCGGAGACCGAAGTCGCCGCTACGAAAGCAGACTAAATAAAAAATGGAGTGGCTCAACGCCACTCCATTTTTACGTGATTGCGATTCGTTTATATTTTTGATACATGGCGATTCGCCACGGGACAATCATCCCCCAAGCAATCAAATAAAACAATCCGCCGGTCGAGAAGATATCGACCTCATGACCGACCCAAACCTTCATTGCTGTACGGATGGCAAGGAGTGCGAACACGACCACGAAAAATGCTTTCGATCGTGAGAGATACACTTCGCCGTCCCGTTTTTCAAAGTTTGATGTCTTAATCAAAAACAGACTGAAGATGAGCCCGACCGCAAGGGCCTCAGCCACTTCGACCCATGATAAGCGAAACGCGGGAATCAAAAACTGAATCATCCCGGTCGTCATCGCAAGTGGTGGGATTAAAATTTTCTTCGCATTCGTCGGCTTTGCCGATGCTTTTACACGAACAAAGCTCGCTACGATACCCATTAACAACGCGACGAGAGTCGACCCCCATAACATTGACATCTCGGTCAACCCCTTAAAATCCGGTGAATCCGACAAGCTCGCTCATCCATGCAGCGAACCGATTCATTCCGTCAAAATATAATAGTACGCCGAACACCATCATCAAATAGCCTCCGACTTTTGCCACTTTTGCACTGTTGCGTGCTAAGTACTTGATCTTGCCAACGAATGCGACCATCACCAAAAATGGAATTGCAAATCCGATGACATACGCCAACATATAGCCGAGCCCTTGACTCGGGTTCGTGGCGGCTAGTGCGATCACACCAGCTAAAATCGGACCTGTGCACGGTGTCCAACCGGCCGCAAATCCAATACCAATTAAAACGGTACCAAAATAACCGCTCTTTCGTTCGCCGATATCCATTTTCTTTTCACGCATCATAAATTGCGGTTGCCATAAGCCCGCCAAAAAGACGCCGAACACGAAAATCAAAATGGCGCCGAACATGCGTAGACTGTCCTTGTATTGGATGAAGACGTCTGCGATCAACGAAGTCGACAACCCTAGCACGAGAAAGACAATCGAAAAACCGAATAAGAACGAAAATGTGTGGAACCAAGCTGTACGCTGTTTTAATCCTTCATTTTTTAACTCAGATACGGAAACCCCAGTGATATACGAGAGAAAGACCGGATACAACGGGAGCGTACATGGTGACAAGAACGATAAGACGCCCGCCCCAAATGCGAGCCATAATGTGACTTCCATGACGATTTCCACCTTTCACGACCATTATAGCGAAATCCTATTTAAATTGCTCGAATCTTTTCTTTCAAACCTCAACATCATTTTGTAATTTTTGAAATGGAAATGAAACTTGTCATCTGTAAACGGAGGTGCTAAGATTTGGATATTCCAGTTCACAAAATTCTAATTTACATGATGGGGGAACGAACGTGGCAGTCACCGCAGCAGATACACTACACCAGGCCATTGAACAAAAACGTGATGAACTGTATAAAATCGCGTCAAAGCATTCTTGGACCTCACCTGAAGTCATTTCAGTAAGCCAAGAACTTGACTCTCTAATCACTCGTCATGTCCTATCAAAGCATAATAAAGAGCAATTTCATTCTTGAAACTTGACGGCTCGTCACCTTGTGTGACGAGCTTTTTCCATGGAAAAAAGGACACCTGAATAGGTATCCTTTCCAAATCAAGACATCAGACGTTGTCCGGATTGCAGTTCATACATCTTTTTGTACAGTCCGTCTTGTTTCAATAACTGTTGATGATTGCCACGCTCTACGATTTCACCGCGATGCAAGACCAATATCAAATCTGCATCTTGAATCGTCGACAGGCGGTGAGCGATTGCAATCGTCGTCCGACCCCGACGCATCCGATCGAGCGCAGTCTGTACACGCTCTTCTGTTTCGGTATCGATGGAGCTTGTCGCTTCATCGAGAATAAGCACCTTTGGATTACGTGCGACCGTACGGGCAAAAGCGAGCAATTGACGCTCCCCGCTTGAGAACGTCGCTCCACGCTCTCCGACGACATGGCCATAGCCAGCATCCAACTTTTCAATGAACGTATGCGCTTGGACGAATTCAGCAGCTTCACGCGCGCGCTCAGAATCGATGTCCGGATTGAACAGCTTCAAATTCTCTTCAATTGTTCCGGTGAATAAGAATGGGTCTTGTAGGACAAGCCCGACCTGATGACGAAGCTCTTGCTCCTCGAACTGTTCGAGCGGTTGCCCGTCAATCGTGATGCGACCAGATTCATATGGGTAAAAACGGGTCAACAAATTGATGATTGAACTTTTACCACTCCCAGTATGACCAACGAGCGCTACCGTCTCACCAGGTTTCGCCACGAACGAAATTTGTTTCAACACGTCAACTTCTCCGTCGTAACTGAACGTCACGTCTTCGAATCGAACTTCCCCATCAGTGATCCGCGCTTCACCAGGCATCCGTTTACCTGGAGCCGGTTCATCCGTATCTAAAATTTTGAAGACACGATCCGCCGATACGACGGCTTGTTGAAATTCGCTCAATCGTTGCATGATATCGAGTACAGGACGGAAAATACGTTCAATATAGCTGATGAAAGCATACACGACCCCTACCTGAACCTGTTCACTCATGGAGAGCACCCCATAATAGCCGAGCAGACCGATGATGGAGAAGGCAAGAAGGAGTTCGATGATTGGGCGTAGCAACATGCTATCGAGTTTTAAGTTCCGATATCGTGCCTCCTGATGCGCTTCGTTCGTCTCTTCGAACTGACGGATGAGACGCTCTTCTTGACGAAATTGTTGAATGATGCCCATCCCGTTGATGGATTCGTTCAACTGGGCGTTGAGTTGTGACAACAAATCCCGCACTTGCGCGAAATATTTCGTCGAGAAACGACGATACGCCCAAATGATAAGCCAGAAGAGAGGCAACAAGATGAGCCCCATCGTCGCGAGCGGGGGCTCCAAGATGTAGAGGAAGATATACGTCCCAATCAACTGAACGGCAGACTGAACGAACGTACTCATCACTCCGACATAGAGCTCTTTCACCGCCTCCGTATCGTTCGTAATACGCGATACAAGGACGCCCGCTGGTGTACGGTCAAAATAAGCGAGCCGCATCCCCATGACGTGGCGGAAAATATCCATCCGAATATTTTGAACAATCTTCAGCGCAATCTTTTGAAACGAAATCGATTGTAGATAATCAAACACGATTGCAGATACGTGAAGAACCATATAGACGGCGAAGAGAGCGATGACCCAGTTCGTTGGATAGACACCCGGTGTGACGAATTCATCGATGAACACTTTGATTAGAAACGGCCCTGCCAACTTTGCACCTGTCGCAATCAAGAGAAATACGAAGGCGACACTGAGCGGTTTACCATACCGTTTCGCGTAACTGAGCAGTCGCTTGATGACTTGCCATTCTTGGACATCATGTTTCATCGTGTCCACCCCCTTCTACAATCGCTTCAAGTTTCTGACGATCATATGTCTCTCGATACCAGCCTGTCTCCTGAAGCAATGCCTCATGACGACCTCGCTGAATGATATTTCCGTCCTCAATCACGAGAATCTCGTCAGCATGTTCCACGGCGGAAAGTCGATGGGCGACGATGACGCGCGCCTGGTCCGGATTGCCGACTCGAAAATGCTCGATAATCGACTCTTCCGTTTTCGCATCGACCGCAGATAACGCATCATCTAATATCAAGACGTCAGCCGCTGTCATGAGCGCCCGTGCGATGGAAATCCGCTGTTTCTGGCCACCTGATAATGTGACCCCGCGTTCACCGACGAGTGTCGCATAGCCTTCCGGAAGACGGACGATATCTTCATGCACCTCAGCGACCTTAGCCGCTTCGATGATTTCTTCCATGCTCGCATCGGGTCTTCCGAACGCGATATTGTTCGCAATCGAATCCGAGAACAAGAAGTGATCTTGCGGCACGACCGCAATCTTATCCATAAGAAGTGACTTTTTCACTTGGCGGATGTTGATCCCGCCGATTTTAATCTTTCCATCTTTCACGTCATACTCACGTGTCAACAGACGGACAATCGTTGTCTTCCCTGCACCTGTTCTGCCGACAATCCCGATGGTTTTTCCACGCTCAATCCGAAAATGAACATTGTGGAGCACAACGGTCTCGTCATAGGCGAAGTTTCGAATATCAACTTCCACCTCTGAATGAGAGAGCGTCGTCGCAGCCATGCGGTCGTCTTGAATCTCAGGTTTGACGGCGAGCATCCGCTCAATCCGGTCGTAAGACGCACGTCCACGCTCCACGATGTTGAACAACCATCCAAAGGCTAACATTGGCCATGTCAACAGTGCCAAATAAGCTGTGAAGCTGACGATCTGTCCAATCGTCAATTCTCCTTGTTCAATCAAGACGGCTCCATACCCGACCGAAAGGATATAAGACAATCCGACAATTCCGAAGATGGTCGGGTCGTATAAGGCATCAATCTTCGCGACTCGTACGTTTTTGGCCATGACTTCACTCGATAAATTCTCAAACGATTCCACGTCCCGACCGACTTCCCCCGTCGATTTTAAGACACGGACGCCACTGACACTTTCTTGCACTTTGTCATTCAATTCTGAAAATGCCGCTTGGGCGACCCCGAATCGGCTATGTAACATCTTTCCATATCGCGTCGTCAAAGCGACCATGATTGGTAACGGTAGTAAGGCAACGAGCGTCAATTTCCAACTGATTGTTGTAATCATCGTGATGATGACGAACGTCCCAAGTGTCACGCTATCGACGAGTGTTAAAATCCCCGCACCGGCCGTCATCGATACGGCTTGTACATCATTTGTCGCATGGGCCATCAAATCACCGACCCGTGACTTTTTATAAAATCGCTGATCAAGATCTGTGAAATGCCGATATAGTTGGCTACGAAGCATTCTTCCTAGACGAATCGATGCGCCGAAAATAAAATAGCGCCAAAAGAAGCGGGCGATATAGTTTCCAATTCCAACAGCGGCAAGTCCCCCTAATAATAGCCAGAGTGTGTCGGACGAAAGCGAACCACGGTTGATCTCATCGACAATCCGTCCGATGATGCGTGGTGGAATCAGTTCTAGACCAGCCACGAAGATCAGTAAGACGATGCCGAGCGCGTACGTCTTCCACTCAAGACGCAAAAACCAAGATAATTGTTTGAATACACGAATGTGAAACGCCCCCCTTTGTCTTTAGATGAAGATTATTTATTAATCGTAGCGAAAGTCTGTTCGATTGTCTAACAAAAAGAGGAAACAAAAAAGCACTTCGGGAACCGAAGTGCTTTCGTGATTGATTATGATTTCTTTTCGTTTTTCATCTGCACGTTCATGGCGCGCATCACTTGGTTGACTTTCTTCTGTGATGGCTTTTGACCCATCTGCATCATCAACGTACGAATCATATCTTCATTGATTGGCGGGTTCTGTTCAAGGTAGTTCATCATGTATTTACGCGCGATAAAGAATCCAATCGCGATACCCCCGATGAGTGCTGCCACGACAAGAAGAATCCAGAATAATGTACTCAAGGCTTTACCTCCTCTACCATATGAAACATCGTTTTTTACTATACACTAAATTGAACAACTTCGCTAGTCGTCCAGAAAAAAAGTGACGGCCAAACAATTGGCCGTCACAACAATCTAACTTGAGATTAAAGTGATTTTACTGCATTGACGACGTTGTCGACTGACATGCCGTACTCTTTCATGAGGAGGTCACCAGGTGCAGATGCTCCGAACTTGTCGATTCCGAGCACTTTACCACCGAATCCTACATATTTGTACCATCCAAGTGTCGCACCCGCTTCAAGTGATACACGTTTCGTGACTGAAGATGGAAGAACAGATTCTTTGTACTCTGCAGATTGCGCTTCGAAGAGTTCCCATGATGGCATCGAGACGACTGCCGCTTTCACACCTTCTGACGCGAGCTGTTCACGCGCTTCAACGAGAACGTGTACTTCAGAACCTGTACCGAGCAAGAGAACGTCTGCATCTTTCGATTCACCTGCAACGACGTAAGCTCCTTTTGCTGCCGTTTCAATAGATGTACCTTCGAGTTCTGGTAACGCTTGACGAGTCAAGACGAGAAGTGAAGGAGTCGTTTTCGATGTCACTGCTTGTTTCCAAGCTGCAATCGTTTCTTTGCCGTCAGCAGGACGAAGAACAGAGAGGTTCGGCATCGCGCGGAAGCTCATCAAATGTTCGACCGGCTCGTGCGTTGGGCCATCTTCACCGACTGCGATTGAGTCGTGCGTCAAGATAAACGTCGATGGAAGTCCCATAAGTGCTGCGAGACGGACTGCAGGACGGAGGTAATCCGAGAAGACGAAGAACGTCGCACCGTAAGGAAGGACACCACCGTGAAGGGCCATACCGTTCACAGCTGCAGCCATCGCGAACTCACGAACACCGAACCAGATGTTACGGCCAGCTGGATCTTCATCGAAGTCTGCCGCACCTTTGATCATCGAGTTGTTCGATCCGGCAAGGTCAGCCGACCCACCGAAGAGTGTCGGTACTGCTTTTGCGATTGCGTTTAACACTTCACCGCTCGTTTGACGTGTTGCTTTTTTCGAACCGATTTCGAATGTCGGCAACTCGCTATCCCAACCTTCAGGAAGCTCATTGTTCATCGCACGCTCGAACTGTGCTCCGAGCTCAGGGTGTGCCGCTTTATACGCTTCAACGAGTTCGTTCCAGTCTGACTCATATTTCGCACCAGGCTCGACAACTTTCTCGTTGAATAAGTCATATACTTCGTTTGGAACGTAGAATGACTCGCCTTCCCATTTGTAGAACTGTTTCGTCAATTCGATTTCAGCGTCTCCAAGTGGCGCACCGTGTGATGCCGATTTACCCGACTTGTTCGGTGAACCGAATCCGATGACCGTTTTGACTTCGATCAATGTCGGCTTCGACGTCTCTGCTTTCGCAGCATCAATCGCTTTTGCGATTGAATCGATGTCCGTTCCGTCTTCGACACGAATAACTTGCCATCCGTAAGCGTTGAATCGGTCTTCTACGCTTTCAGAGAATGACTTATGAAGGTCGCCATCGAGAGAGATGTCGTTTGAATCGTAAAGAACGACGAGTTTACCAAGTTTCAAGTGACCTGCAAGAGAAGCCGCCTCAGCAGATACACCTTCCATCAAGTCTCCGTCACCGCAAATGCCGAACGTGTAGTGGTCAACGACGTTGAACTCGTCGCGGTTGTAAGTCGCTTCTAAGTGTTTCTCTGCCATGGCCATCCCGACAGCCATCGCAATCCCTTGTCCAAGTGGGCCCGTCGTCGCATCTACCCCAGCCGTGTGGCGGTACTCAGGGTGACCAGGTGTTTTCGAGTCCATTTGACGGAATGATTTCAAATCGTCCATCGACAAATCATAGCCAGACAAGTGAAGGAGCGAATACAAGAGCATCGATCCATGACCCGCTGAAAGCACGAAACGGTCACGGTTGAACCAGTTCGGGTTTTTCGGGTTGTGACGCATTTTATCTGTCCAAAGTGTAAACGCCATTGGGGCAGCGCCCATCGGCATCCCTGGGTGACCAGAGTTCGCTTTTTGGACCGCATCAATTGAGAGCGTCCGAATCGAGTTAATCGCTAATAATTCTTTAGTAGTTGTTTCCACTAATTTCATCCTCTCTGTGTTAAGAAGGTTTTCTACCCGTCATATTTTATCACACTCAATCGTGTGTCACAACTAATTAATTAGTATAACACATTTGGTGAAATCGTTTCCTTCTATTGTATGAAATAGCGTGTAATCCGTTCGTCTGATGCGTGTTCGTGTATAACAAAAATGCACATCCTATACGAAATAGGATGTGCATTCGGAATCACTCACCGCGATAACGTTTTTGGTCTTCTTTCAACTTCTCTGGGGTAACGTCGTTCCCATCTGGGTCGACGACTTTCATCCCCATCATCTGTGATTTGAACGATTGACGAAACGCCTTCAAATATTCTTGACGCAAGTCTTGTTGCTCGTTCATTTCGTCTTGAGACAGTCCTTCTGTCTTCGCTTTGTTGGCGAGGAAATTGATTCGCTCCAATTGTCCTGGTGCTAACATCTGACTCGCCCCCTCTCTAGTGAATTTGTTCTTATACTTTACAAAATCAAAGAGGAAGAATCAAGTTTCAGCTACTGACTGGTGCTCGAGATAACGTCGATTGACGGTCGCTTTCGAGACTTCATAACCAAATCCTCGAAGGGTCGCCGCAATCTCAGCAAACGTCAAGCCACGCTCGCGTAATTGAATAATCTCTTCAATCGGCACTTCGATTCGATGTCGCCCGCCTTGATCGTTATTTTGAATATTGCGCTGTGGGTTAAATCCGTTGGCGACGGCACGGCGCATCCCGCGAGAAATTTTAGCGTTATGAATCTTACGCTGATACTCTTCGACAACACTGACAATCTCCAATACCATCTTCTCGGCATCGGAAACGACATAGTCCGACGTCGACTGCATCGTCAGCAATCGCACGTCATGCTTCATTAGAGTATGCAAAATCGCAATCTTGGCATTCCCTCGTCCTAAACGACTGTCATCCGTGACGAGAACAGCATCGAGCTGAGAAGTGGATACATGGTCAAGTAAATCAAGTAGCCCTTGCCGATTGACTTCATAACCGCTCTCTTGCTCTGTGATGACATCTATGACGTCGGCCCCTAATCCCGAAGCCAGCTGCTGTAATTCTTCGACTTGCCGACTGAGTGATGTCTCTTGGGTAGACTTGTTCGTCGATACCCGGCAATAGATGACGACTCGCATCGCACCACTCCCTTTCATTGCATTCATTTGTTACGATACACAGTTCAAGAATAGTTCGCAATGAAGAACAATCACTCAGCGGCATACCATTTCATTTTTCGTTCGTTATGCTCTTCACGCTCTGCCATGATCTGTGCTTCGAGCGATTCCGCTTCGACGTATGCGACCTCTTGTTCAATCGTCCGCTCTGACGTGACGACCGGATCGACAACTTTTGGTTCCCCTCGCATTTCACCAGCCAAATAAAAAGCGAACATCCCGACCAAGAGCATCCCGACTAAAATGATTCCGTTGAGTGTGTCTTTCATGATTGAATTGCCTCCCGTATAAGAATATATGTTCGTTAGAACGTTTGTTCGTTTATCTGTTCTCATCATAAAACAAGAACCCGTGTTCGGTCAACACAAAAAAACGAACGAATGTTTGTACGCTCATGTGTTCTTGTGTTACACTAGACACATAAAGAATAGGATGCGATTGCAGGTTATTCGATTATATCGAGGTGAACATAATGAAAAAAATGTCAGCGCGACAACAACAGATTCTTGATTTCATCAAAGACGAAGTACGGGCTAAAGGTTATCCGCCTTCTGTTCGTGAAATTGGAGAAGCCGTCGGTTTAGCATCTAGTTCGACCGTACACGGTCATCTAGATCGTTTAGAGAAACGCGGATTGATTCGTAGAGATAAGACGAAACCTCGCGCGATTGAAATTTTGACTGACGATATGCCGACAATAGAAGAGCAAGAGTCCGTCATGTACGTACCGGTCATCGGGAAGGTCACTGCCGGGACGCCGATCACCGCCATCGAGAACGTGGAAGAACACTTCCCGCTCCCGGCACATATCGTCGGGTCAGATAATGTATACATGTTGTCTGTCTCTGGGGATTCGATGATCAACGCAGGCATCTTGGACGGGGACCGGGTGCTCGTGCGCCAACAGAGTACGGCCGACAATGGAGAGATTGTCGTCGCCATGACGGAAGAAGGCGAAGCGACCGTGAAGCGGATTTACAAGGAAGCTTCAAAGGTCCGCCTTCAACCGGAGAACGACGAGTTAGAAGCGATGTATTTTGACAACGTCTCGATTTTAGGAAAGGTTATCGGTGTATACCGTACGATTCATTAATGGCTAGTGGCAAGACCCATACCCGAACGAATCTCGTGGCAACCGGAGCACTCGCGGTTGCCACGCCTTTTCTTGAAATCGATGTTCCATTCTCTTTGATCATCGGCGCCATTATCGGTACACTCTGGCTCTCCCCGGACCTCGATTTAAAATCAGACGCCTATTATCGATGGGGACCACTCAAATTGATCTGGCTCCCTTACGTAAAGCTTATGCCGCACCGTTCGCTCTTCTCACACTTACCTGGTTTGAGTGATGTGATTCGGATTGCGTATATCGGCTTCCCGCTCGTGCTGATCTTGCCCTTCACGGCATACGAAGAGGCAATCCGCTCATGGGTGGACATTCATGGCATGTCTTTCTTTTTAGGGCTCGTGTTTGCGACGACACTGCATACGACGCTCGACTATACTTCAACGTTTTTCAAAAAAGCGTTTTAACCAACAAAGGACCACCTTCGTGAAGTACAGAAGGTGGTCCTTTGTTTTAATTGGAATGATAACGTGTTATAGGGTATCCATTTTATGAATGAAATGCTTAAACTAATACGACCCGATCTTTCCTGCACGCAAATTATCGAGATGAGTTGGAAGAAATCCGATATTGTCAAACTATGAAGGAGGAGAACTTGATGGTAAAAGCATTAAATGAGCTGATGGACTTTATCGAACAGCACTTAACGGAAGAACTCTTAGATTCAGAGATCACAAAAATCACCGGACTATCTGCTCATCATTTTAAGAGAATGTTTTCGTATATGTCAGGAATGACACTTCACACTTATATACGAAATCGACGGTTTTCTATCGCAAATGAAAAATTGGTTCATGGTTCAAGCGTAACAGAAATCGCATATCTCTATGGATATCAATCGGTCGAAGGGTTTTCCAGAGCGTTTCGAGATTGGTCTGGTCATTTGCCTTCTGAAGTCATGAAGAATCACATTCAAAAGTCGTTCCCTCGCTTCACGTTTTATATCGATATAAAAGGAGGAACATCAATGGAGTTCAAGTTAGAAGAAAAAGAAGCTTTTCAAATCGTTGGAGTTTCAAAGCGTGTCCCTATTCAATTCGAGGGAGTCAACGAAGAAATCATGGAACTCGCGAAGTCGATTACGGAACAGCAACGGGCTCACATGCATGAATTGGGCAATTTATATCCGCATCGTGCCTTGAACGTATCGTTCAACTTTGATGACGGTCACTTAGAAGAAGAAGGTTATTTGACACATATGATCGGTTTTGCCACGACAAGAGAAATTAAGTATGACGATGTCGAAGTGATCTCAATCCCAAAAAGTTTATGGGCAATCTTCCCGAACACTGGACCATTCCCAAGCACTCTACAAGAGACGATGGCAAGAACCTATGCAGAATGGTTACCTTCTTCGGGATACGCACTTCAAGACTTACCAAGCATTTCATTTAGCAAAATAGAAACAGGATATGACAACGTATATAGCGAGGTTTGGGTCCCCGTGAAGGTTAGAGAAGAGCCGGAATCATAAAGATATCTCCGCTATTATGATTTATCAAAAAGAGTATGGAGCATCCCAAATTGAGGGATGCTCCATACTCTTTTATATATCTCTTCTATTTAGTAGAGCGTCATGTACTGATCGCGTTCCCACTCTGTTACTTGCATACGGAACATATCCCACTCGATTTCTTTCAACTCGAGGAAATGTTCACCGATATGCTCACCAAGTGAGTCCATCACGACTTTGTCCGCACGAAGGACTTCGAGTGCGTCGAAGAGTGTGGCCGGGAGATCGTCGATTCCGTTTGCTACACGCTCTGGCTTGTCCATCACGTAAATGTTGCTATCGATTGGTTTAGGTGCATTCAAATCCTTTTCGACCCCGTCAAGACCTGAAGCCAAGAGGGCAGCAAGTGCAAGGTACGGGTTCGCCGCTGGGTCAACCGAACGTACTTCGATACGAGTCGAGAGACCACGTGCCGCTGGTACACGTACGAGTGGCGAACGGTTACGTGCGCTCCATGCAACATAGCAAGGTGCTTCGTAGCCTGGTACGAGACGCTTGTATGAGTTGACAGTCGGGTTACATACTGCCGTGAAGGCACGAGCGTGCTCCAAGATACCGGCTGTGAACGCGCGAGCTGTATCTGAAAGTTCCATGTCGCCGTTTGGATCGTAGAAGACGTTTGTGTCGCCTTTGAAGAGTGACATGTTCGCGTGCATCCCTGAACCGTTTACACCGAATAGCGGCTTCGGCATGAACGTCGCGTGAAGACCATACTTCGCTGCAATCGTCTTAACGACGAGTTTGAACGTTTGGATGTTATCTGCCGTCGTGACAGCATCTGCGTATTTGAAATCGATTTCGTGTTGTCCTGGTGCTACTTCGTGGTGTGATGCTTCGATTTCAAAGCCCATGTTTTCAAGTTCGATGACGATCTCTTTACGGCAGTTCTCACCGAGGTCAACTGGTGCCAAGTCGAAGTATCCACCTTGGTCGTTGAGTTCAAGAGTCGGGCGACCTGATGCGTCTTTTTTGAACAAGAAGAACTCTGGCTCTGGTCCAACGTTGAACGCTGTGAAACCAAGTTTTTGCATCTTCTCAAGGTTACGCTTGAGTGTACCGCGCGGGTCACCGCTGAACGGTGTGCCGTCTGGGTTATAAATATCGCAAATTAAGCGAGCAACTTTTCCGCTGCCATCTGTCCACGGGAAGACAACCCACGTGTTGAGGTCTGGATACAAGTACATGTCTGATTCCTCGATGCGGACGAATCCTTCGATTGACGATCCGTCAAACATCATCTTGTTATCAAGTGCTTTGTCCAATTGACTGATCGGCACCTCGACGTTTTTGATTGTTCCGAGGATGTCCGTGAATTGAAGACGAATAAAGCGTACGTCTTCCTCTTGTGCGATGCGTTTAATGTCTTCTTTTGTGAACGTTTTTCTGGCCATGGTAAAATGTCCCCTCTCACATTGCGTAATGGTTGATGTGTGCGGCGTTATCGATAGAAACGTGAAAGCTCACCCTGAATGAGCGACGTCTTATTGAAACGACCGGCTTCTTGAAGCTGTGTTTTCAACAAATGATGTAACTCTTTTTCCGAAACCTTCGGTGCTTCACTGACCGGTGCGGTCGGAGCAGATGCTTCCGCTTCTTTTTCACCTTCTTGCTCTAACATGTGGCGAATCGCCGCCAAGTTAAAGCCTTGATCAATGTAATCCTTGATTGCGAGTAGACGTTCGACATCATTAAAGGAATAAAGTCGTCGTTTCGATTCCGTCCGACTAGGCGAAATCAGACCCTGTTCTTCGTAATACCGAATCTGTCTACCTGTCAGTTGCGTCAAATCTTGGACGATTCCAATCGGAAACAACGGGTTGGAGCGACGAAATTGATCGGCCATCCTTACCCCTCCTTTTCTGTCTCACAATGTGAGAATAATATATGACAACAATCCTGTCAATAGATGTTAATAAAGTTAACATGACAGATTAGTTACAAATGTGTCGGCTGATTTTGGTCATTGAATTCGACCAATCCTTTACCGTGTAATTGGCTCAACGCCAACATGAGCGCGACTTTTACGTGAGCATACGTCAGACCACCTTGAACGTACGCCGTGTACGGCGCCCGAAGCGGACCATCGGCAGACAGCTCGATGGAAGAACCCTGAATGAACGTCCCAGCTGCCATGATGACGTCATCTTCATAACCCGGCATAGAGGCCGGCACCGGTAACGCATGGGCATTGACCGGCGATGCCATTTGGATGCTCTGACAAAACGCAATCATCTTATCGCGGTCACGGAACGTCACCGACTGAATCAAGTCCGTTCGTGGGGTCGTATAGTGGGGATCTGTCTCAAATCCGATCAAGGACAATAGACTTGCCGTCAAATGGGCCCCTTTTAATGCCTGTGCGACTGTATGAGGTGCCATATAGAAGCCTTGATACATCTCTTGAAGCGAGTAGAGTGATGGTCCGGCTTCACTTCCGATACCTGGGGTCGTCATACGGAACGAACACCGTTCAATTAACTCTTTTGTACCAGCGATATAACCGCCCGTCTTCGCCAATCCACCGCCTGGGTTTTTGATGAGGGAACCAGCCATCAAGTCAGCCCCGACGTGTGTTGGTTCGATCGTCTCGACAAACTCACCGTAACAATTGTCCACGAACACATACACATGCGGATGTGCCGCTTTGATCCGTTCGATGGCGACTTTGATTTCATCGACTGGGATACTGCGACGATTCGCATACCCTTTCGATCGCTGAATCCCGACTAGTTTCGTCTCAGGACGGATCCGTTCGATGACGCGGTCGATGTCGATTTCACGTTCCTCTTTTAACTCGACAGTATCGTAATGGACACCGAGTTCTTTCAACGAACCGCGACCATCGCCACGGATGCCAACAATCTCCTCAAGCGTGTCATACGGCTTCCCCGTGATATAGAGAAGCTCATCGCCTGGTAGAAGGACACCGAACAAGGCAATCCCAATTGCATGGGTACCGGAGATGATCTGCGGTCGGCATAGCGCGAGCTCGGCTCCGAACACATCCGCATAAATGGATTCGAGGGTGTCTCGACCGATATCGTCATACCCATATCCCGTCGTCGGATTAAAATGAAAATCCGACACTTTATACTTTTTAAACGATTCTAGGACGCGATACTGGTTGAATTCGGCCGTCTCGTCAATCCTTTCGAAAAACGGTTTGACCCGTGCCTCCGCTTTTTTTACGAACGGCGCGAGCGCATCATAATGTTCAATCTTTTCTTGCCACATACTTACACCTCAAATTGTTTTAGCGTCGCATATAGACGCGTGTCTTCTCTCATATAACCTACTAATTCGACAGAACCGTCATCTAAAAAGCTCTCTTCAAGACGATACATCGCCTCTTTGGCCGGGTGATAGTGTTCAAACGCCGTCACCGGGAGAATGACATGGACTTTTGTCAAAATGTCCGCAATCTTATCCTCGAGAGCACCTGTCAACGTCACGATATCTTCCGAGGCGATTGCCGAGATCAATAGCGGTCCGCCGACGAAGTCTTCCGTGAGACGGTCTTTCTTATTATATACCTCGAGCTGAGGCACCTCACTCGCACCGAGTTCCTCTAATACCGCATTCGTCGTATCGATTTGATTCAGATAATGTGGGTTCGATGCATCGATGACATGAAGGATCAAGTCGGCACCGACAACTTCTTCTAATGTCGAACGAAACGCGGCAACGAGTTTCGTCGGCAAATCACGGATGAATCCGACCGTATCTGTGATCAGTACCTTCCCACCTCGCGGAAGTTCGAGCTCGCGCGTCAACGGGTCGAGCGTCGCAAACAATTCATCCTGCTCGTACGTGTCGGCATCGGTCAATCGGTTAAAGATTGTCGACTTCCCAGCATTCGTATACCCGACGAGCGCGACTTGGAATACCCTGTTTTCTTTTCGGCGTTCTCGGTAACGTCCACGGTGTGCGACTGTCCCCTCGAGCTGTTTCGTGATTTCATCGATGCGGCGCTTGATGTGACGACGATCCGATTCAAGTTTAGTCTCACCAGGACCACGCGTCCCGATTCCACCACCGAGTCGCGAAAGCTGTGTGCCTTGACCGATGAGACGCGGCAGCAAATAGTTCATCTGCGCGAGTTCGACCTGCAATTTCCCTTCGCGCGATTGCGCACGGCTCGCAAAGATGTCCAAGATGAGCTGTGTGCGGTCAATCAACTTCATCTCATCTGGGTCGTTCAAGGCGATGCGAATGTTTTTCGACTGTGCCGGTGTCAATTCGGCGTTGAAAATCAATAAGTCCGGCTCGAACTGTTCGACGAGCATCGCGAGTTCCTCGATTTTCCCTTTCCCGATAAAGGTACGACGGTCGATTTGTTGACGCTTTTGGTCGAGTCTGGCAACGACTTCGCCTTGCGCCGTGTCCACGAGTTCGACGAGCTCGCCCATCGACTGTTCATATGTCCAATCATCGGTACTAGGCAACTGACAACCGACGATGACAACTTTTTCACGTTCAATCATGTAATCCCTCATTCCATAAAGTCTCACCTTCCATCTTACCACGAATCAGCGTATCGAGAACGTCCGTTTGTGGTAGGATAAAGGAAGAAGGAGGCTCGACCATGACGAAACGAAGAAAAGACTACCCGCTCCCGGAATTTATTGAAACGTACCTCTATCATCTCGGCGCCAGCGGTCGTCAACCCTCGACGCTTAAGCGATATCGCTACGACTTGATTGACGTGCATAAATACTTTCACGACCACAATGTCGAACTGAACGAACCGACGGACTGGTTAGACGTTCCGCTTGAATCGTGGAAGACATTCGTGAATGACTTTTTAATCGAAGAGAAGCACTATCAACAGGCGACCGTCGCAAGAATCGTCACGGTCATCAATAGCCTGACCCAATTTTTAAATCCGCTTCGTAAAAAGATGCTTGCCTATTCCCAACCGGCACATACGTTGACAGTCGACCAAGTCGCACTCGAATCTGAATTCGACCGACTCGTTCAAACGATTCGTTCGACGAGAGGACTGAGTGAGAATCAGCTCCAAGCTCATCCTTATCTCGTCAATCGGAACGAACTGATTGTGACGCTTTTCTATAAATATGGATTGCGTGTCCATCACATCATTCGTTTGCGAATGAGCGACTTGCATCTGGTCGATCACACCTTCGACGTGTATGATCGTCTCGGAAACCGTTTCACGTTGAAGCTGTCACAGGAAGATCAATCGTTGCTCATGAATTATTTGGCTGATATCCCGACCCCGGTACGACCACGTTGGTATTCAGAAGACCCGGTCTTCGTCTCATTCGATTTTGCCCGGATGACGTTCCGCTGGGTGTATGCGAAGAATCAACCGAAGCAATTGACGATCGTCATGATCACAAAGATGATGCGGCAGTTGAACGAACGAAGTGGACTCGCGCGCTCCGTCACGCCATCGATGCTTCGAAACGCCCATGTGTTGAAGACATATGCGGCCGATCTGACACCATCCGAGCGGATGAATATCACCTGTATGCATAAGGAATCTTCCCTCCGCCGGTATGAACAGGCATATGAAGAGTTCGGAACTGAGTTATTTGAGTCAGACGAAAGACCCGCCCTCTCGTGAAGGGCGGGTCTTGGTCTGTACGATTTCAGGTTATCCAATGGTACGAAGACAACTTGATCCTTACCATCTATAGTCAATCGATTTCTAACCTTGAGGTTTATATAACTTCTCGACACTCATCAATGTGTCGTTCTCAAAAGTCGCCTTATAGATATCCGGCATGTCGAGTTCTTTCCAAAATTCATATCCATATCGCGCATCAAAATAATTCAGCATGAGGACCATAATATTTCCATGTGTGCCGAGCACCACTTTTTTCCCTTCGTATGTACTGAGCAGTGATATGAGAGCCTCTACCCCTCTAGATTGAGCCTGATCGTTCGACTCTCCCCCTTCCCATGCGAACGCAGGATTTTCCCAAACGGTCTCCATCGCGCTTGTAAAGTCTTTAGCCGGTTCTGAAGTCAAGGTTCGCTCTCTCAAATCATCCGACACTACAACGTCCTGTCCAAGATAATCCGCGATGCCTTTTACGGTTTGAACGGCTCGTTTATATGGACTCGAAGTCACGATATCGATCCCCTCATCGATTAGAAGGTTTGTAATTTCAGCAACATCATGCATTCCTTTCTCAGATAACGGTCTGGCGAATTCGTCTGGTGTATAGGTAGAATGTGCATGTCTGACAAAATATATGGTTGTCATTCAGTAGTCCCCTTTTAAAATGTCTCGTCGTTGTTTACATACGATGTCCAGCCTCATCAAAAGCTTTAGAATGATGGTTTAGCTGTAAAAATTCATGTTTCAACAACCCGTAGACGACATGATCGACGTAACGGTCATACAGCCACTCCGCATCTCGAATGACCCCTTCTTCCTTAAAGCCGAATCGTTCCGGAAGTGCCCGACTCTTCACATTCTCTGTCGCGACTCGGATCTCAATTTTATTTAGTTTCAAATCTTGAAACCCATACTCGATGATGGTCTCGAGCGCTTGACTCATGACGCCTTTCCCTTGAAATTCTTGTCCGAGCCAGTATCCGATTGTGCCACATTGGATACCACGATCGATTTCGTTAAATCCAATTGTTCCGGCCAGTGCTCCTTTATACATCAAAGCGAACGATTTTGGGTGCCCGCCCGTTTCAATCAACCCTTTGATTCGTCCCTCTATGTTCTGCTTCGAGTCTTCCACCGTCTCAATATAGTCGAGCCAGCCAAGCCACTCTCGCAAATAAGGCTTCGATGCAATCGTCAGCTCGAATAGTTCGTCCGCATCGTCTGTATTGAACATTCTCAGTGTGATATCGTCATTTAGTTTATACTCAAGCATCTGGTTCCATCCCTATCATTCATTATTTTTTCAATTCACTTTCTTAAAGTAACCTACGCAATTGCTTCTTATCCACTAACTTTCCTGATATAACAATTTCACCCATATGATAAGTTTACAGAATTCATCAAATTTTGTATAATTATTTTTATATCATTTTATGAAGAGGTGAAAATGTGTAATAACGATTCGTCTAACCTACCAAATTGAATAGATTCGGAGGAGATTTGTGATGAAATCGTTTTACACATTGCTCGTTAGCCAATGGCTCGCCAACATTGGCGATGTCCTATACATCGTCGCGCTCATTGCCTCGTTGTATCAACAAACTGGGTCCGCTCTCATGGCGGCCTGCTTCCCGATTGCCGTGACTGCCGGTATGACGCTCAGCGGACTCTTTTTCGCCCGCATCCTCAGCCACTACTCGCTCGGGAAAACGCTCGTCCTGTCACAACTGATGAAGACGATCACCCTTGTTCTCGTTCTCTTCACGGATTCGATTCTTGTTCTCGGCCTCGTCATGTGGATTGCATTTCTCGATGGATTCGCACGTCCGATTCAAGCCTCATTCATCCCAAGTTTGGCGACGAATCGTCAACAAGCGAACAGCCTAGTTCAAGGTTCCAACCAGTTCATCCAACTCGCGATGTGGCCGCTCGGGACGATGCTCGTCTCTCTCTCGTCTAGCGCCTTTGCATTAATCGTTTCACTCGTTCTCTACAGCCTTTCAACGGTTGTGACGATTTACTTCTATCAATCGCTTACGGAAGACATCGTCGATGATGGAACGGAGGAATCGATTACCTTACGCGATAGTCTTACTTATGTAAGAACGTCACCATTCGCTCGTCGTGTGACTTGGTTTGTGACGTATGAATCATTTGTCAGCACGCTTTGGATTTCAGCGTTGCTTCTCGTCTATCTCGAGCGACATCTGCAAGTCGATACAGGCTGGTGGGGAACGCTTAACGCATCATTTTTGATTAGTATGATCGCGGCGAGTGCTTATCTTTATCGGTCTCGTCGAGCATCCTCGCTACCGTCGACTGCCGTCTTATCCATTGTTGCCGCTCTGTTGTTCGGCGTGACCGAGCATCTCGCGTTTGCGATTTTGGCGTTAGTGATTCAAGGCGCAGCCACACAAATCCGCATCATTCAGACGAACACCGTCATTCAAGAACAGATCTCGACTACACAACTTCCTTATGTGTACAGTGTGCAACAAACGGGATATGCCCTCGCATTCAGTATGGGAAGCTTATTGTTCGGTCTTCTTGCGGATAGGCTACCGATTGATTCGGTATACCTTCTCGGTGCATTTTTGACCCTTCCGTTAATCTGGATTGGGCGATTGACCGAACAGTCCATTTTGACCGCATCTTCTGTATAAGTAACAGGCGCCTTCTCAAAGAGAGGGCGCCTTATTTAAATGATTTTCTAACTGGTAGATTCTCCATTCTCACAATTGAAAAGACAACCTGTAGCGATTCATATCGTATACTAAAAGAAACAAATGATCGGAGTGATTTCCATGTCGAAACTTTCACAGGAAGAAACCATCGAGTTACTAAATACCTTAGAGTCTCGCTTTACCGAAAACGTTGAACGTCATCCTGACGCCGTCTGGTCAGACGTATTGGAACGAATTCAGATTAATCAAGATAAGTTGACCACCCTCGCTTTGATGGAAGAGACTGGCGGAGAACCGGACGTGATTCGACTCCCTAACGGAGACCTCGCTTTTTGCGACTGTTCAGCCGAGAGTCCGAGCGGTCGACGAAGTCTCTGCTATGACGAACCAGCTCTTGAGGCACGTAAGAAGAACAAACCCGCCGGAAGCGCGGTCGCCCTATCTGAACAGATGGGCATAACCCTTCTCGATGAAGAAACATACCGACACTTACAAACGCTCGGTGCATTCGATTTGAAGACGTCAAGTTGGATTCAGACACCGGACACCATTCGTCAAAAAGGTGGCGCCCTGTTCTGCGACCGTCGCTATGATCACATCTTCGTCTACCACAATGGTGCAGATTCCTATTATGCCGCTCGAGGTTTTAGAGGAATGATCACGATTTAAGCAAGGCATTGCGCCTTGCTTCTTTTTTTATTGCAATAACCAACTAAAGACTTTCGGAATATATATGATGAAAAATAAGCTGACAGGAATCACTGCGAAAAGCCTTAATATCCACGTATATTTACCCTTGAACTTCCTGAAGTAGAACAGCAACGCACCAAACGCAATCGCATTTGCTGTCAAATTCGGTTCTTCTATACCGTTCTCAATCCATCGTATGAAAAAATCTTCCATTTAGGAAAGGGTTCGAGAGCGAACGACTCGTTGAAACTCGGTGTAAGGTTGTATTTCAGCCTCACAAACCAGGCTCCTATATAGACAAAGATGAATAAGAGCGCGTAGCACATCAGTACAACGTTCCACAATTTCCCTTTCCAACCCTCACTCTGAAAGTACAAGACATACATCACAATCAAGACACTATAGATCACATTTATGATGAATAGTGGTGAAATCGTCAGGATTGAAAACGTCTCTCGATCTAACACCATCCCCACTTGAAATATCCCTTGCTGAAACATAGCCTTTCCTCATTTCTGATATGTAATCTAAAACAAAATTACGGTAATTGAAATATTAAGAAATGCGCTATATTTCGATTTACCCCATCTGTGCTCTATCTGAATATACTCGATTTCATAGACCAATCCACTAAAAAACTGCAGACAGATTGTCTGCAGTCCTCGTTTATGCGTGTAATGTCACATTTAACTCTTCCGCGACCGTCTTGAACGCTTCGAGTGCCCGTTCGAGGTCGTCTCGTGTATGCTCCGCTGTGACGATGGTCCGGATGCGTGCTTTCCCACGCTCGACCGTCGGGAAGGCGATACTCTGTGCGAATACGCCATGTTCCTTCAACTTGTCTGAGAATGAATGCGCAAGCGTCTCTTCGCCGAGCATGACCGGTGTGATCGGTGTCGTCGCATGTCCGATATCGAAACCGAGGTCACGTAGACCGTTCTTGAAGAACTCCGTGTTCGCCCATAGCTTGTCGAACAGCTCTTCTTCCTCTTTCATCACACGGATCGCTTCACGGTTCGCCGCCACGACTGCCGGTGGATGTGATGTCGAGAAGAGGAACGGGCGACCTTTGTGGATCAAGTAATCCCGAATATCTTGTGAACAGGCGACATAGCCACCTAAGACACCGATTGCTTTTGAGAGCGTCCCGACCTGTAGCGCGACGCGACCGTCCAATCCGAAGTGGTTGACCGTTCCACGTCCGTTCTTCCCGAGGACGCCGGATGCATGCGCATCATCGACCATGACCGCAGCGTCATACTTCTCTGCGAGTTCGACGATGGCCGGAAGCGGTGCGATGTTCCCGTCCATCGAGAAGACGCCGTCCGTCACGACGAGACGTGTGCGATAGTCCTGCGTCTCTTTCAACGCCTTCTCCAAGTCTTCGAGGTCGACGTGTTTATAGATACGTCGAGCCGCTTTCGTGAGGCGAATCCCATCGATGATTGACGCATGGTTGAGGGCGTCACTGATGACGACATCCTCCGGTCCAAGAAGTGCAGACAATACTCCGAGGTTCGTCGCGAATCCTGATTGGAAGACGAGTGAGGCCTCCGTATGTTTGAACTCCGCGAGTTCACGCTCGAACGCTTCGTGCATCTCGAACGTCCCGGCAATCGTACGGACTGATCCCGTTCCTGCACCGTAATGTTCGACCGCTTCAATCGCCGCCTGCTTCAGACGCGGGTGATTCGCGAGTCCGAGATAGTTGTTTGATGACAGCTGAACGAGTGACTTCCCATCGATTGTCACTTCATTCCCTTGTGCCGATTCGAGCGGGACGAGCTTACGGAACGTCCCTTGTTCTTTCATCTCATTGATTGCTTCTGTAATATGTTCAAATGCCATGTTGTTTCCCCCTTTAAGGTATTAAGACGACCTTTCCACATTTCCCTGCCCGCATGAGTTCGAACCCTTTTTCGAACTCTTCGAGCTTGAAGACGTGTGTGATGATCGGTTCGACGTCCAACTGACCCGTCGCAAGCATCGTCGAGACTTGACTCCACGTTTCATACATCTTGCGGCCTGTGATTCCTTGGACGCGGACCCCTTTAAAGACGACGTCCCGTGTGAGGTCGATGGCGACCGGACGAGCCGGGAGTGACAAGACGTTGACGTCCCCGCCTGCCGTGACCATCTTAAACGCTTGATCGATGGCAATCGGGTGTCCGCTCATCTCACAGACGACATCGATTCCGTCTCCGTCGGTCTCACGCTCAATCAACTCGAGCGGATTCTCTTCTAAACTGTTGATGACGACATCTGCCCCCATCGCTTCGGCGAGTTTTAAACGATATGGATTGACGTCAATCGCATAGACACGACTCGCCCCTGCTGCTTTGGCGACGCCGACCGCCATGAGTCCGATTGGCCCACAACCGACGATGGCGACCGATTTGGCAGACACGTCACTCGCCAATACCGTATGAACCGCATTTCCTAGAGGTTCTTGAATCGAGGCGAGTTTCGCTGGCATCGACTCCGGGTTCACCCATAGATTCTCTTCAGGCATGACGACGTATTCTGCGAAGCAGCCTTGCGTGTCCACCCCGATGATTTTTGTGTTCTTACAGATGTGGTACTGCCCGCGCAAACATTGCTTACACTGATGACAGACGATATGTGTTTCAGCAGACACCGTCTGTCCGACTTTAATCCGTTTCGTCCCCTCCCCGATCGCCACGACTTCCCCCGAAAACTCATGACCGAATACGTATGGTGGTTTGACGCGGCTCTGTGACCATTCATCCCATTCATAGATGTGGACATCGGTCCCGCAAATCGATGTCGCTTTAACTTGAATGAGCACTTCTCCAGGTCCTGGTGTCGGAACTGGTACGTCGACCAGTTTTGCCCCAAACCCGGCCGTGTGTTTTTGAATCGCTTTCATTACTGGTGTCGTTGATTCCGTCTCTTTGGTTGACACAAGTTGTTCCATTGAAAACGTCCCCCTCTTGTCTCTAATGATCGAACGATACGTTCTTTATCATCTTGTCATAAAATGACGAAACTGAGAAGATGGAACGTCCGATTTACACAAAAAAAGAGAAGCCATCCGCGCCGATGGCTCCTCTTCACAAGAATAGGACCTATGTCCCGACCGCTCATCGCGGCTCAATGATGAGCTTGATGGCAGTACGTTCCTCTCCGTCAATCATAATATCAGTAAAGGCCGGAATGCAAATCAAATCGAGACCGCTTGGCGCGACGAAGCCTCGGGCAATCGCGACGGCTTTGATGGACTGATTCAGTGCACCTGCCCCAATCGCCTGTATCTCACACGTTCCTTTTTCACGTAGCACACCCGCTAAAGCACCCGCAACGGAGTTAGGGTTCGATTTTGCCGAAACTTTGAGTACGTCCATTCTTGTTTCCCCCTCGGGTAGGTTGTTCAATCAAACCAGACGGTCTGATCATCTAGGTGTATTCGTTCGATTTTTGTCGCTCGTTTCGTCTGATCATCGATTGTAATGAAAACTCCATTAAGTTGTTCCCGTCCCTCGGCAACTTCAAACCGAACTGGGAGTTGTGTCATAAATTTTTTTAAAACAACGGATGCATCCATGCCGAGTACCCCGTCAAGTGGACCGGTCATCCCGACGTCGGTGATGTACGCTGTCCCGTTCGGCAAGACACGTTCATCTGCCGTCTGTACGTGCGTATGCGTCCCGACTACGGCTTGAGCGCGACCGTCGAGATGATAGCCCATGGCGATCTTCTCGCTTGTCGCCTCAGCATGGACATCCACAAAGATCGCATCGACCTCATCGCGCACTTCTTCGACGAGACGGTCGACGGTACGGAACGGACAGTCAAGAGACGGCAAGAAGACATTTCCCATGACATTGATCACGGCCAATTTCTTCCCATTTTGTTTCAACTTCATCATGCCAACCCCAGGTGTCCCGTCCGGATAGTTGGCCGGACGGACGATGCGGTCGGCGTCGTCGATCCACTCAAAGATGTCACGGTTGTCCCACGTGTGGTTTCCCATCGTTACCCCATGAAAGCCAAGCTCCAAAAACTGTTGGTAAATCTTTTTCGTAAGACCACGTCCATTTGCTGCGTTCTCACCGTTGACGAGCATGAACGTCGGGTTGTATTTGTCTTTCAAGCGTCCGATTTGTTTCGTCAATATATCACGACCTGGTTTCCCGACCACATCACCGATAAATAAAATTTTCATATAAAGTCCTCCCTCAAACAGAAAAAGCGGAGAAATTCTCCGCTTCGTTTACTTCGCATAATCGACGGAACGTGTTTCACGAATGACCGTCACTTTGATTTGTCCAGGATAATCGAGTTCATCCTCGATTCGCTTACAAATATCGCGTGCCATCTTACCGGCGACGACATCGTCAACGACATCAGGGCGAACGATAATTCGAACTTCACGTCCTGCTTGAATCGCATACGATTTCTCGACACCTTCGAACGACTCACAGATTGATTCGAGTCGCTCAAGACGACGGATGTAGCTTTCAAGCGTCTCTTGGCGAGCTCCAGGACGCGCTGCTGACAAGGCATCAGCCGCTGCCACAAGTACTGCAATCGTCGATGTCGCCTCGACGTCCCCGTGGTGGGAAGCGATCGAATTGATGACGACCGGATGTTCTTTGTATTTCGTCGCAAGTTCTACACCGATTTCAACATGACTACCTTCGACTTCATGGTCGATCGCTTTCCCGATATCGTGTAAGAGTCCGGCCCGTTTGGCGAGTGTGACGTCTTCACCAAGTTCGGCTGCCATCATCCCGGCAAGGTGTGCCACCTCAACCGAGTGAGACAAGACGTTCTGACCATAACTTGTACGATAACGCATGCGACCGAGCGTCTTGACAAGGTCTGGATGGAGTCCGTGAATTCCGGCTTCAAACGTAGCTTCCTCCCCGTATTCACGAATGCGTTCATCCACTTCACGGCGAGACTTCTCTACCATTTCTTCAATTCGAGCGGGGTGAATCCGACCGTCTTGAACGAGTTTTTCAAGCGTCATCTTCGCGATTTCACGACGAACCGGGTCGAACCCTGACAAGATGACGGCTTCTGGTGTGTCATCGATGATGAGGTCAATCCCAGTCAACGTTTCGAGCGTCCGGATGTTACGTCCTTCGCGCCCGATGATACGACCCTTCATCTCATCACTCGGTAAGTTGACAACGGATACCGTCGTCTCGGCGACATGTTCAGCTGCATATCGTTGCATCGTGAGAGATAAGAGGTGTTTCGCTTTTTTATCCGCTTCTTGTTTTGCTTTTTGCTCGATTTCTTTTTGAAGGAGAGCAGCATCGTGAAGCGCTTCCTGCTTCGCTTCGTCCATGATGATGGTACGTGCTTCATCTTTCGAGAGGGATGCCACGCGTACAAGTTCTCGGCGTGCCTCTTCGTATAACTCCTCCACTTTGCTTTCGAGCATTTCTGCTTCACGCTTGCGTTTTTCGAGTCCTCGTTCCTGTTCATCTAGCGAGTCTTCTTTCCGCTCGAGCATGTCTGCTTTGCGGTCAAGAAGCTCTTCCTTTTGAACGAGGCGATTCTCTTTCACTTTCTGTTCTTCGCGACGTTCACGCAATTCTTGTTCCGTCTCATTACGAAGTTGAATCATCTCTTCTTTTACTTCAAGCCGTGCTTCTTTTTGCATCGCTTCCGATTGTTGTTTTGCTTGCTCTACAATCTTAGTCGCTTCCGTCTCGGCACCTTGAATCTTCGCTTCGGCGATCGATTTACGCACAAAAAAACCTGCAACAAAAGCTATCGGCAAAAGGAGGATCAGAATAAGCCAGTATAGCCATTCCATCATGTTCACCTCCCTTTCGCAAGGTTATTTTATTTTTTTAATAAGTGAGATACACGGGCAAGCCCGCGCATAACTTTATTGTACTTATTTAATAGGGAGAATGCAATGCACGGACAGGATAGAACTACCAATTGCCTAAAAAATTATACTAAAAAAATCTCACTCGAAAGAATTCGAGTGAGACGATGTGCTTATTCGTCATCGAGAAGTGAGAGGACTTCGTCGTCTTCGCCTTCGACCGTGACCGTTTTTTCTCCATTCAATCCGTAGTGATCTCGAATCTGTTGTTCGACCTCAGCTGCGATTGCTGGATTTTCTTTCATGTATTGCTTGGCGTTTTCACGGCCTTGACCAAGACGTTCTTCATTGAACGAGTACCAAGCTCCGCTCTTTTGAACGATGTCGAGGTCTGCACCGATATCGATGAGTTCCCCTTCACGCGAGATCCCCTCACCATACATAATATCAACTTCCGCTGTTTTGAACGGAGGTGCAATCTTGTTTTTTACAATCTTGATCTTCGTACGGTTCCCGACCATATCTTGACCTTGTTTGAGCGTCTCCGCACGACGAACTTCAAGACGTACAGAAGAGTAGAATTTCAAGGCACGGCCCCCTGGAGTCGTTTCCGGGTTACCGAACATGATCCCAATCTTCTCACGGATTTGGTTGATGAAGATGACAATCGTTTTCGACTTGTTCGTCGCACCAGACAACTTACGAAGTGCTTGAGACATCAAACGAGCTTGAAGACCGACGTGCGAGTCTCCCATTTCCCCTTCGATTTCGGCTTTCGGTACGAGTGCCGCAACCGAGTCGACGACGAGGATATCAACTGCTCCCGAGCGAACGAGCGCTTCAGCGATTTCGAGCGCTTGCTCCCCAGTATCCGGCTGTGAAAGGAGCAACTCATCGATGTTGACCCCAAGATTTTTAGCATACTTCGGATCGAGTGCGTGCTCGGCATCAACGAATGCTGCTTGACCGCCACGCTTTTGGACTTCTGCAATCGCATGAAGGGCAACCGTCGTCTTACCTGAAGATTCTGGTCCGTATACTTCGATGACACGACCGCGTGGATATCCACCCGCACCGAGCGCGACGTCGAGGGCGATTGACCCTGAAGGGATGACCGATACTTGTTGGTCTGTATTTTCACCAAGGCGCATGATTGAGCCTTTACCGAATTGTTTTTCAATCTGGCGCAATGCCATTTCTAACGCTTGTTTACGATCACTCATAGATAAATGAGCCTCCTTTAATTGATACTCTTATTATACGTGAACACTGTACGATACACAAGTTTTTTACGAACATTTATTCGCCTTTTTTGATTCGTTGAATGAGGGCCCATAATCCGTCCTTCGCGGCTCGCATGCGGATGATATTCCGTTCTTGATGGGGATACGTCCGCTCGATGACTTCTATTCCGTTTGGTGTCTTCACTCCGATATAGACCGTACCGATCGGACGACCCGAATTCGATGTCGGTCCTGCCTCTCCCGTGAAAGAGAGGGCGTAGTCGGCATGGGTGGTCTTTGACAATCCGTCCACCATCTCATAGGCAACTTCTTTTGAGACGACTGAGTGCTGTTCAATTGTATCAAGCGAGACCCCTAAATACCTATTTTTTAGCTCATCCGAATAGGTCACGACTCCACCTAGAAAGACGACTGAAGCGCCAGGTGTTGATGTAACCATCGATTGTACCTCACCGCCGGTCAACGACTCAGCAACAGCGAATGTTCGATTCAATCTAGACAATGTTTGGACAAGGTGTGATGCAATCGTCTCATCGTCAGAGCCAAAGTAGTACGAACCGACCCGTTTCAGGATTTCAGTCTTCACTTTTTCAATCATCTGACGCGCGGTCACCTCGTCCGTCGCACGGGCACTGATCCGAAGTCTTGCCTCTCCCGTCTCGGCGTAGGGGGCAACGGTCGGATTCGAACCATCCAATAAGTCCTTCACGGCATCATCGAGAGCGGATTCTCCAATCTCATAAAACCGTAATGATTCTGAGACGAGCGTCGCTCCTGATAGTTTCTTAGGAAACGTCGCCTCGACCAATGCTTTCATCTCACGTGGCACACCCGGTAAAAGCAACCACGTCGTATCTCCGGCAATCCACATGCCCGGGGCAAGCCCGACCGGATTTGGTAATACGTCTGCTCCGCTGAGCACGTCGGCTTGGCGAGCGTCCCCATCGTTCATCAATCGATTTCGTGACACGAGGAAACGTTGAATCGTCTCATACGCTTCCTCATCTCGCACAATCGGACGTTCGAGTAAGTCGGAAAGGACCACCTTTGTGACATCATCCGCTGTCGGACCGAGTCCACCCGTGACGATGACAAAGTCGGAACGACGACGGGCGATTTCAAACGTCTCTCGCATTCGTACCGCGTTATCCCCGACAACTTGATGATACAAGACCGGCACACCGTACTTCGACAGTTGTTCTGATATGTAACTCGCATTCGTATTGACGATTTCCCCTAAGAGCAACTCGCTTCCTACCGCAATGATTTCGGCTCGTTTCATCTCATTTCCTCCTCAACTTCAAAAAAAAGACGAGCTAGATCAACCAACTCGTCTCTGTCGACTTACATCGACTTCACAATAATCTTATAGTTTTGTGCGAAATATTCGGCACCTGAGTAAATTGTAAGTACGAGCGCCAACCACATCGCCCATTCGCCAAACGGGATCCCGACATAGCTAAAGATCGGGTTACCGAACAGTAAGAAAATGATGGCAAAGAGCTGCACCCACGTCTTCGCTTTTCCAGATTTCCCGGCCGCGACGACAATCCCTTCATCGGCAGCGACGAGACGTAAGCCTGTAACCGCAAATTCACGTGATAGAATCACGACGACGACCCACGCCGCGACGAGATCCATCTCAACGAGCAACACAAGGGCCGCCGTGACGAGCAGTTTATCTGCGAGCGGGTCCATAAATTTACCAAAGTTCGTGACTAAGTTATGCTTACGAGCCAAATGTCCGTCTAACCAGTCTGTAATGGCCGCAATCGTAAAAATCACACCAGCGATAAATTGGTGCATCGGGATATCAGCGCCTAAAAAAGCGATGTTTCCCCAATCAAAATCAACAGCGAGTAAGACGACGAATACGGGGATCAAGACCACGCGTAGCATCGTCAATCGGTTAGGTAGGTTCATATAGAACGCCTCCTCTTAGAAGGAGAGTCGACTTATTCGGCGTCGACTCTCTTTACAAAAATATTTTGTGTGACCGGAGACTCTTGAAGCTCGAGCTCACGACCGTTGACGACGATTTTCTCAACGCCTGCGATGAGTCCGATTCGAATACGCAATGTGTCCGTCTCGGCATCTTCAATGACAATCGGATTCTGTTTCGACTGGTTCGGATACTCCGGTGCGAGAAAGGCTCCTTCTAACGACGTATCACGAACACCCACGTAAGAGGCAGGTGACTCCTTCACATAAATCTCGGTCGACAGTTTCTCGTTCGTCGCGAGTTCATAAGTGATATCTGCCCCATTCGACTCCTTCACCGCAATCGGACCAGATTCCGCTGGCGGTTCTTCTTCGGTCGGCTCCTCTTCAGTCGGTTCCTCCTCGACCGGTTCATCAGCCGGGACATCCTCATTCTGGTCGACTGTGACACCAGAACTTGGCGGTTCGGTAGGACTTGCATCCTGACCACCGAAGTCGATGCTTCTCACTGCGAAATAAATCGCGGTGATGAGCAAGAAGACCGTGAGAACGAGGAGAACTTTCGGAACCCATCTCGAGACCCGACTTGTCGACTCGGAAGCCTTCGAATACGTTTTCTTCCGAGAGAGTTGAACAGACGGCTGTGCCTCGATGACCGGTAAATCTTTTGCATATGTCTCGTATAATTCATCCACATCAAGGCCGAGCGACTCCGCATACGTCTTAATGAACGCCCGTGCATAAAAAGAGCCAGGGAGATTTTTGTAATCACCTTCCTCGATTGCGATGATATAGCGCTTTTGAATCTTCGTCGTCTGCTGGATTTGGTCGAGCGTCAATCCGCTCTCCTCACGCTTTTGTTTCAAAAAAGTCCCTAGTTCTGTCACAGGGGTCCACACCTTCCATTCACATAATTATTCAAACCATTCTGACTCACGATGCGTTTCTTGTGGGATGATGATCGTCTCATCCGGATTGTTTCTCAATTCAATAATATAATCAAAGTCTTCATACACGCAATCGGTGTTTCGGACGTACAGGTCAGGGTGTTCGATGACTTTCACGGCCGGCAACCGCATGACTTCACGAATGAGCTGGCGATGTCGTTCATCCATCGTTCGGGTAGAGACGGCACCATCAATTATGTATACGTGATCGCCTTCCCGTTCCTCTTCAAATAATGAGGTCCGAACGGTCTGTTTCATCAGTGTCGAGGAAAGAAACAACCATCGTTTGTTCGCACACACACTAGCTGCTACGATGGACTCCGTCTTTCCGACGCGTGGATTTCCACGAACACCGATTAACAAATGGCGTTCTTCCTTCATCAGTTCCGCAACGAAATCGACGAGAATGCCCAAATCTTCACGGACGAAGCGAAACGTTTTTTTGTCATCACTATCATGGTCGATATAACGACCGTGACGGATTGCAATCCGGTCTCGTAACTTCGGACGACGCAACTTGATGACGGCAATGGCTTCCATCCGCTTTAAAATATGCTCGAGTCGATGCACATGATCGGCGGCTGGTGCTTTGAGCAACATCCCCCGTCGCTGCAGATCGACCCCATTGATGGTGACGATGGAGATTTGAAGCATCCCCATGAGAGACGCGATGTCTCCCAGGATACCGGGTCGATTCTGACACAATTCATATTCGAGATACCACTCTTCGAATTTATGTTCCATCCCCAACCATCCTTTCGAGCGAGTTCGCTACCTTGCCTATTTTAAATTATTTTAGAAGAATTGAAAAGAACAGGTTTATTTACATGAATTGGATCATTGCCAACCGCCGTCGATGCGTAACACCGTGCCCGTTATATACGAGGCGTCCGGTGAACACAAGAAACGGATCGTGTTGGCCACGTCCTCTGCCGCACCGAGACGTCCTAGTGGAATGTCATCGAGCACGGATTGTTTCGACTCTTTTACCGTATCATTCATTGGCGTATCAATCCACCCCGGTGTCACCGCATTGACTCGAACATTGAACGGGCCGGCTTCTCGTGCGAACGCCTTGACGAAGCCGAGCTGTGCCGCTTTGACGGTTGAATAAAACACCTCAGCCGCCGCACCGACCTCTCCCCATACACTCGAGACGATCACGATATCCACGTGATGATCGTAAGGCTTCCTTGCTACGACGGACTGGATGAGTCGGATCATCGCTCGAACATGTACATCATATAGCCGGTCGAGCTCGTCCATTGACTGGTCGACGACGAGACCATGGAGCGCATGTCCTGCCACGTATACCATTCGATCGACATCCGGCATATCCTCTACCCATGACTCAACAGCTTCACGGTCTGTTAGGTCACAAGGGAGAATTTCTGCCGAAAGATTCTCTTCATCTATCAAATGACGGAGTCTTTCACGACCATCGTTCGCATGCAAAATCAGTTCATCTTCACGAAAAGCGAGCGAGACGGCACGTCCGATGGCACCGCTCGCTCCAACAATCAATGTCTTCATGGTTTTTTGACGACGCACACCGTTCGTTGTTCACGGCGGAACAAGCGCTCGTATGCTTCGTATAGTTCATCGAGCGTGATGGCATCAATCAAAGTCGGGATTTCAAACAAGTTCCCATCATTGAGCGCATAACGGGAGAACTGATTGGCGATGAACTCAGGTGAGTTCAATGCTTTCAAGAACTGTCCTTGCATCATGCGTTTCTTCCGGTCGAGCGTCTCTTGACTCAACTGAAGTGGACGTTCTAACGCCTCCGTCACACGGCTGACAAACGCGTCCACTTCCGACGTCTCCATCGACAAGGCGGCAAAAGCGAACGTCTCCTCTGACGTATAGTCAAACGAGAAGGCATCGTCAATCAATCCTTCAGCATAAAGTTCTGTATAAAGAGGTGCTGTCGTGTCGAAGAGCGCATGCATGAGTAGTTCTACTGTCAATTCTTGCTTCAGACCCGCTTCCCCAGCTTGCGGTATGTCCTTATACCCAATCATGACTTTCGGTACAGAGACGTCCATCTCGATGACCCGTTCTGACAGACGAACCGTGGTCGGCTCATCTACTGTCTCGCGAGCACTCAATCGTGGCGTTTCAAAAGATTTAGCTGCTTGATTATCTCGAATCAAGGCAAGCATCTCATCCGGTTCGATATTCCCGACGACGAACAATGCCATGTTGCTCGGATGATAGAACGCTTGATGACAGGTGTACAAGTCTTCCGCCGTGATCTTTGAAATCGATTCGATCGTACCTGCGATATCAATCTTGACGGGATGTGTCTCGTACATCGCCTCAATTAAACCAAAATACAAACGCCACCCCGGATTGTCTTGGTACATTTGAATTTCTTGACCAATGATTCCTTTCTCTTTCTCGACCGACTCTTTCGTGAAATAAGGGGTCTGGACGAAATCGAGCAGCGTCTGTACGTTTTCCGAGATCTTGGACGTGGCACCGAACAAATAAGCCGTCCGTGTGAAGGAAGTGAAAGCGTTCGCTGACGCTCCTTGACGACCGAATTGTTGGAAGACGTCACCATCTTCTTTCTCGAACATCTTATGTTCTAAGAAATGTGCGATACCATCGGGAACCTCGATCCAGTCTTCTAGTTTGAAGCGTCGATCAATCGATCCATATTTAGTCGTGAACGTCGCGAATGTTTTTTCATATCCAGTCTTTTTCAACAAGTAAACGGAGAGGCCATTGTCGAGAACGTGATGATGTAACGTCTCTCCGACGTTAGGAAAGTCTAATTTCATGCTTCTCCTCCTTTCAAGCAATAAACCGCTTCGAGTTCCATTTCTTTCGCAAGCGCGACGACATGATCTCGTGTCGTGTTTTCAATGATTGCCATCTCTTCGTCTAACGAGAACGGACGAACGTCTGCTCCACTCATCCAAGCAATCAATTGACGTGGACTGTCTCCAAGTTGTCGACGTTGATGGAACAACAACTCTTTCGTCTGTTGCAACGTCTCATCCTCAAACTCGCCCGCTTGTAAAGCGTTCAATTGCTCTTCGATGATCTGTTCGGTTTTTTGCTGGTTCGACGCATCGATGCCGGCATAGACGAACAACTTCCGACTGAGGGAACTATATTGTGAGGCGGCATAGTACGCCAGGCTCTCTTTTTCACGCACGTTCATGAACAGTTTCGAGTGAGGGAATCCACCGAACAGTCCATTCACGACTTGCATACGAATCGCCGCTTCCGTTCTTGGGTCGACATTGAGTGAATAAGCGAGATGGAGCTTGCTTTGTTTAATGTCTTGGTGTTCTTCCAAACGCTTGAACTCTCCTCGACTCGCTTCTGGTAACAGGCGTGGTCGACGTGTCCCAAGGGATTCCAATGGATTGAAAGCCTGTTCGACTTGCTCACGATTGACATCCCCGACAACATAGATGTCCACACGGTCATGTTGAATCATCGATTGATATGCAGCATACAATGATTTTGGTGTGACATGGTCGAGTTGCTCAAGCGTACCGAGTGACGGAATCGCAAGCTCTCCTCCGAGCATTTCTTGTAGACGCTGTTGGGCGAAACGCATTTTGTCATCATAGACCGATTCGATACGCTGACGTTGCAATCGACGTTCCTGCTCGACGATGAGTGGCTGAAACGCCCCATCGTATGCGTTCGGACGGAGGAGAACGTCTTCGAGTAACTCGATTGCCTGACTCAATACGTCTTCTCCGACAAGATGATCGTTGACGACTTCGAGTTGGAATTGGATGACGTGCTCCTTTCCGATCTTAGATGCACCAGCATATAAGTTTGTGTCATACAACTCCTCTAGCGGTGTGTGAAATAACTCAATGGACGGATACGTCGCCGTCGATTTCTCCATGATGAACGGGAGCAATGCCCGATCTGCGACCGTCTCCGCCGATAATGGAGCGGCGAATGACACGAGACAAGTCGTCGTTTTAAATTTCTTGGTCGGATAGACCGAGTAGTGCAATTGATGTTGGAACTGAACGATACCTTTCATCTGCCGATCACTCCTTTTTTCGTTTTGGTTGAAACACGGCAGCGCCGCGCGCATATTCTTGATCCGGCACCCCTGCCACGACGTTCGCGTAACGGGCAACCGTAAATAAATAATCACTCAAGCGGTTAAAGTAAGGCAATTGCCGGTCGGCGACTCCGAGAGCCGCTAAGTCACGCTCGACCCGTCGACAAACGGTACGAGCCACATGTAAGCTAGCTGCGGCAACGCTGCCGCCAGGAAGGATGAAGCGCACAAGTTCCGGACAGGACTCCTCCCACTCATCCATCCATCGTTCTAGTTCCGTCACGATCGACAAATCGACCATTTTCGGCGGTGCCTCAGCATACATCAGCTCCGATCCGAGGTCGAACAAGTCGTGCTGAATCTTCGTCAGCTGTATTCGGAGCGTCTCATCCTCTTGATGCGCGATGGCGAGTCCAATCTGACTATTCAACTCATCGAGATGACCCATCGCTTCAATCTGAGGATGGGATTTCTCGACACGACTACCGATTAATGATGTTTCACCCTTGTCGCCCGTTCGTGTATAACGTTTCATTCGACTCCCCCCTTAAAATGCCACAAATGGTGACTCAAGCGAGTCACCATTACGAGTTGTGTGGTTGTTCAAATGGTAAGTAAATCTCGAAGGTGGTTCCGACCCCGAGTGTACTCGATACGCTCACTTTTCCGTGATGGGCATCGACCACATTCTTCACGATCGCGAGTCCGATGCCTGTCCCTGTCTTCGAACCACTGGTCCGGGCTTTATCGGCTTTATAGAATCGCTCGAATACGAACGGCAAATCCTCTTTAGGAATTCCGTGACCTGTATCCGTCAACTGAATCCGTAGCCCGTCCGTCTCTTCTGTGGCCTCAATCCGAATTTCTCCAGAATCGGTATGCGCGATAGCATTGCCAATCAAGTTGGTGAACACTTGCTCGAGACGATCGCCATCCGCCTCGATGAGACGGTGCGGGGCGTCGGTCTGTAAACGAATCTCTTTTTCAGATGCCATCTGATTGAACTTTCGCATGACTCGGGGCAAGAAATCACCGATATCAAACGAAGTGAAATGCATCGTCTCTTTACCCGATTCGATGCGTGCCAAATCCAACAAATCATTGACGAGTCTTGCCAAGCGGAGCGATTCATCGTAGATGATAGAGGCGAACTCTTTCGTCGCCTCGTCACTCTCAGTGATGCCATCGATGATTGCCTCTGAATACCCTTGAAGCGTCACGAGCGGTGTCCGGAGTTCATGGCTAATGTTCGCCACAAAATCGGTCCGCATCTTATCGAGTCGATGACTTTCTGACGTATCCCGGATAACAACGACAGCACCCTCGAAATCGTCTTCTCCGACGAGTGGTGTGACTGTCAGTGTATAGTACCGCTCATCCTGTTTCACTTCGATCGTCTTTTCAGACGTCCCCTCCATCACTTCCTCATAAAGAGACAATACGACTTCATGTGGTTGCCCATCTTGAAGTAATGGACTCGCTTGCGGGTTCGTGACAATCACGTTTGCATGACGATCGAGTGTGATGACACCGTCTGCCATCGAACGAAGAATCGACGCAAGTTGCAGCCGTTCCCGGTCAAGGGCATTCACATATTTCGAAAGCTGACTGCTCATTGCGTTGAAAGAAGCAGCGAGTTCGCCAATCTCATCCCGTGTCTTCGTCTCCAAACGTAAATCAAATTGCCCCTCTCCCGTCTTATTGACTGCATCCCGCATCGCTCGGAGCGGTGCCGTGATTCGTGTCGACAAGAAGAAAGCGAAGACGGTCGTGACGATGATGGCCGAAGCGACGGTCCAAAGAATGATGGTCCGTGCTCCCGCGTTCGCACTCGAGATCGCATCGAGCGGTTCGAGCAGGTAGAGCGTATACTGTCCTGTCGATAAGGAGAAGGTCGTCCGATACGCTAGCGCGGCCTGGTCGTCAAAAGATGAGAAATTCCCGATGGCCGTCTCACCGACCGCCTGATAAGTTTCCCAATCCTGTCGTTCAAGTTCTACCATCAAGCCATCCACTTGATTTCCAAAATTCGATCGGGTCGTCCCGTTCTCTAAGATATAGTTAGCCCCGTACACTTCGATGATTTGATCAATCGTCTGGGACGTGTCACCTTCATTCAACAAAACCGATTGGACCTGTCCACCGAGCTTGGCAAGATGGCCTCGTTCCTGGTCGATATGAAAGGAATTAAAAAATTCAAGCATCAACACCGAGACGATGAATAAGATGACACTGACCAAAACGAGAATCGTCAGCCACAGTTTCGTGACGATGCTGTTTCGACGAATCATCATTCACTGGCAGCTTCGAACTTGTACCCGACACCCCATACGGTCGTGATCATATGCGCCGCGTCCGGTGAGACACGATTCAATTTCTCACGAAGACGTTTCACATGCGTATCGACGGTCCGAAGGTCTCCGAAAAATTCGTAGTTCCATACTTCTTTTAACAACTGCTCTCGTGAAAAGACTTTATCCACCTGCTTGGCGAGGAAGAACAATAACTCATATTCTTTTGGTGTGAGGGCGATTTCCTCACCGTCCACCGTGACGCGATGTGCATCATTATCGATTGTTAGATGTGGGAAGACGATTAAATCCTTCGACTTCTCACTCGTGTTCATGAACTTCGTCGAACCAGATCGGCGAAGCAATGCTTTGACGCGGAGCACGACTTCACGCGGACTGAAAGGCTTGACGATATAATCATCCGCTCCGACTTCAAATCCTTGGACACGATCGATTTCTTCGCCTTTCGCGGTAAGCATGATGACCGGAGTCGCTTTCGTCTTCCGGAGTTCTGTACATACTTCAACCCCATCCATCTTTGGCATCATCAAATCAAGCAAAATCACGTCGTATTCGTTATCAAGGGCAAGCGCAAGCGCCTCTTCACCATTGACCGCTTCTTCAATCTCATACTGTTCACGTTCTAAGTACATTTTCAAAAGTCGACGAATTCTCTCCTCGTCGTCGACTACTAAAATCTTCGTTTTCTCAGCCATACCTGAAACCCTCCTAAGACCCATTACGAGTTGTAGCGAATGTTGCATAATTGTGAACATTCCACTCTCTGCCATAACTATACCACTCTATCATTTCGCTTCACAACGATGATTTGATGGACCAAATGTAAAAGAAGCCACAATTGTGACTTCTTTTATGTCAAGCATACGAATGCAGACCGGCAATGACCAGGTTGACGAAGACGAGGTTGAACATGATGACAGCAAATCCACCAACACATAACCAGGCCGCTTTCGTTCCTGTCCAGCCACGCTGAATGCGCATATGCAAGTAGTAAATATAAATCAGCATCGTGATGAGGGCCCAAACTTCTTTCGGGTCCCATCCCCAGAAACGGTTCCAGGCAATCTGTGCCCAAATCATCGCAAAGATCAGACCACCAAGGATAAAGACGGGTAATCCAATCGCGACCGAGCGATAGCTGATTTCATCAGCAAGGTCGAGATCGACTTTTTTCGCAAGGGGTTGGAGTGCTTCAGCAACGCGTTTGCGCAAGATGACAAAGCGGAGCAACACATAGATTACAATTCCGCCGATGAACGACCAGATGAGCGTGTTTAACTTGAGTGTATTGATCCAGTTCGGGAGTTCGAGTGACAAGCCACTCGCGCCAGATAAGAGTTGTGCCCCTTCTGGGACGAACAAGATCGGCATGAAATATTCATACGTCTCCGCTTGACCGCGATCGTTCGTGAACTCGACGACACCTCCGGCACCAATCCCCTTGAATAACATCGAGACGATGATGAAGCCGAGCGTGCACATGAGGACAAACATCGTCACTTCGAGCCACGTCCGTGACTTAGACTGTTCTTTCATCGATGTTTCGTTCAATAAGAAAATGAGGCCCGATGCAAAACTAATGGCCAAAATCCCTTGTCCGAGCGCAGCCGTCGTAACGTGAATTTTCAACCATACACTGTTGAGTGCCGGGATGAGCGGTGCGACCTCACTTGAGAACATTGAGGCGAAGGCGATGACGAGTAACGCCACCGGCATTGCGAACAAGCCGAGTACATCATTTTTATAAATTCCATATACGACGAGGAACCCAAGTACCATCATCATACCGAAGAACGTCGTATATTCGTACAAGTTTGACACCGGCGCATAGCCGACAGCTGCCCAGCGCATAAAGAAATATGTCATTTGAGTGACAAAGCCGATGATTGCCAAGATAAAAGCGTATTTCCCATAGGCAACACGGTTGACGTTTCGATCTTTACGCATACCGCTAACGGCAATCGTAAAGAGAACCGTCGAGATTGCGTAAAGGAAGAACGCGATAAACAGCATTCGGCTGCTCCATTCAATCCATTCCATCAAGATTCCCCTCTTTCATCTGTTGACTCATTCTCCGACTTCTCTGTGAATCTCGCCTGGTCTTCCCACATCGGTAAGCCACTTTGTTCTAATAGCGGCGACACTTCACGACGGAGCGAGGACGGGTTTTTATTCGTAAAACCGGCGACAAGCACGCCCTCTTCATGGCGACGGATCCAAACGCGACGGTGTGGCCAGTACATGCCCATCGCAATACCAATCATAAAGATCGTAGCACCGACGATCAAAATCGGATAGGTGGAGTCACTCTTCACACGTAAACCACTCGTGCTCGCCATCTCTGTTCCCGCAAATTGCACTTCGTAGCGGTTCTCTTCATCAGCGACATTCAAACGAATGCCGATCAAATTCGACTCCGTTTCGCCTTCAGGTGATTCGACGTTGAAGAAGAAGGCAGGATTCAATGCACGTGGTGATTTCGTATTCGGTTGCCCATCTTTTACTTCGAAGTCTGGATACAAATCTTTCAACGTGACGGTGACCCCATCAAGTTCATAAGACTTCTCTGGGTTCTCCAAATCGACTTTGAACGGACCATATTCGTCGCCGGTTTCTTTATCTGCCAACATGAACGACATCGATAAGAACTCTGGACGACTTGAATATTGTTCCTGATACACTTCAAATTTATCGAACTTAAACGGGTGGTTGACTTTCGTCGAACCGACATCGACTTGTTCGAGTTGCGGCGATCCGTCCTCGTTCGTTCCCGTCTTTTTGAATAACGTCAACTCTGTCTCATAATTTTTCGGAACGGCTCCTGCTTTTTCAATGGCGGCCGCAAACTTCGCGTCCTCTTCATTGTTCTCAGGGTCGTACAATTCAAGAATGAACTGGTCGTTCCGTAAGTAGTACTCGCCGTCAGTCGCCTCTAGCGACACCGTTTCGCCTTCACGCACCCATTCGAGCGTATCCGTATGGAATGCAGGGAACACTCGCAGCATCGCCCCTAGGAAGAAGATGACAAGTCCGAGGTGGTTGACGTACGGACCCCAACGACCAAACCGGTGTTTCTCTGCTAACAGAGCATCGCCGTCCCGTTTGACGGTATATCGTTTCTTTTTAAGTGCGACTGCGATCTCGTCAATTTGAGCCTCCGTCCCATCACCTTGTCCGAAGAGACGTTGCCCCTTCATAAAACGTTCTGTCCGTCTGACCGGTTGTTTTTTAAGCGCCTTATAGAGCGGAACCCCACGGTCAATCGACACGACGACGAGTGAGAGCGTCAACATGACAATTAGACCGATGTACCACCACGATGTGTATAGGTTATGGAATCCGAGGGCGTAATAAATAGAACCCGGTGTTCCATACTCCTCCATATAATATTGCTCAGGCGGTAATTGTTGTGGGATGTACATCTCTTGAGGAAAGATTGTTCCGATTGCCGAACCGACAATAATCAATGCAATTAACCACAACCCCACTTTGACCGATGCAAAGAAGTTCCACACACGGTCAATGATCGATTTCGGACGACGCTTCGACCGTAAATCAGCGCCTTCGTATTTCATATCTAGCATCTGTGCGTCCCCCGTTCGCTTACAATGACTTCTCGGCTAGCTCCATCAATTTCTCTTTCGTGAGTTCACCTTCATACTTTTCAATTACGTTCCCTTCACCATCGATGACGAATGTGACGGGTAGGTTATAAATGCCATACGCTCCTTCGACTTCGCTCTGGGTATCCATCAAAATCGGATAGTCGAGCCCGACACCAAGGTCGTTGATGAAATTATCGACACGAAGCGGTGTCTCTCCGACGTTCACGGCCCAAAAATCGACACCCATGTCTTGAAGTGTCGCATAGTTTTCTTGTACGACCGGCATCTCTTTCTTACACGGTTCACAGAACGTACCCCAGAAGTTCAAGAGCATCCCTTTCCCTTCATAGTTGTCTCGCTCATACAAGGTCGAACCGTCGAGTGTGACGAGCTTGAAGTTCGGTGCCTCGTCGCCCGCCTCGATGCGTCCATCGTTACCCGCTTGGTCGAATGTTTGCATGATCGTAACCGCTCCCGCGAAGAGAACGACCGTCATGATCATCATCCGCCAAAATGACCTCTTTTTCTTTTTTGCGACCGCTTGTTCCATCCGGTCGTTTTTTTGTTGATCTTTTGTCATCGTTTTCACACCATCCTTCAATTGCTATTGTACTGAAAAAACATTAAAAACGCACATTAACAGACTTTTTTCATTTTTTTGTCACACAATTTACACAATCAAAAAAATCATCCTATCTCAGGACGATTTTTTTGTTGTTATTTTTTCTTCTTTTTGCCTCGTGGTTTCGGTGGAACGGTAGGGTTCGCAAGTTCCCGAAGCTTACTGATTTCTTTGTGTGAAAGTTCACGCCAGTCGCCGGTATTGAGACCGTCGAGCGTCAAGAAACCGAACTGTTCACGCTTCAGTTTGATGACCTCTGAACCAATGGCTTCCACCATCCGACGGATTTGACGATTGTGGCCTTCCGTGATGACGATTTCGAGGATGGCTGTGTTCTTCTTCTGGTCTACAGACTTCATCTTCACTTTAGCGCTTCCCGTTTTGAATCCGTCATCGAGTTCGACACCAGACTCAAGCTGTTTGATGGCCAAGTAAGATGGGATGTTCTTCACTTTTGCCACATAGCGCTTTTGAATTTTATATTTCGGGTGTGTCATCATGTTCGAGAACTCACCATCGTTCGTCAAGATGATGAGACCCGTCGTGTTGTAGTCAAGACGACCGACCGGGAATACCCGTGCTCCTGGTGGGACGAGGTCTGTGATGACTTTGCGTCCTTTGTCGTCATCGACCGTCGATACGTAGCCACTCGGTTTATAAAGCAAATAGTAGACATGCTCTTCTTGTTCGATTTTGACGCCATCGACTTCAATCTCTGACTTCGGTCCAACTTTCGTCCCGAGTTCACGGACGACTTTTCCGTTCACGCGGACGCGACCATCCAAAATCATTTCTTCCGCTTTCCGACGCGAGGCGACCCCCGCTTGTGCGATTACTTTTTGCAAACGTTCCATATGATTAATCCTTCTCCAATCTCTCTTCTTGCTTCGGTGATTCCTGACCGAAGAACAAATCGCCTTCGTCTGTCAGTTCATCCTCAAATGTTAATGGTGGCAATTCTTCGAGCGAGTTGAACCCGAAATGGTCGAGGAAGTGCTCTGTCGTACGATACAGCTTGGCACGACCAATCGTCTTCGCACGACCAGCCGATTCGATCAATCCTTTCGATAACAACGTATGGATGACCCGTTCGACTTTGACTCCGCGAATCTCTTCGATATCCGCTCGTGTGACCGGCTGTTTGTAGGCGATGATAACTAGCGTCTCCATCGCTGCACGTGAGAGCGCCTGCTCAGCCATCGTCCCGACATATTTTTGAATGTACGGAGAGACGTCCGGAACGGTCACGAGCTTGTAGACACCTGCCGATTCCATGAGCTGAAACGGTCGATTCGATGACTTGAACGATGTCTCTAGCTTACTGAGCTGTTCTCGTGCCGCAGCTTCTGAGATATCGAGCGTCTCGGCAAGCGCTCGTACTTCCATCCCTTCATCACCGACGACGAACAGCAATCCTTCAATAATCGTCTCATAAGACAGCAACCGCTTCATCCCCTTTCTTTGATGCTTCAATGAATGAGATTTGAATATCTTGGTCGAGTTGTTTTGTTACGACGACCCGTAGCTTGATCAGCTCAAGAAGCGCCATAAACGTCACGACGAGATCCGAGACGTTCGGTTGCTCAACAAAAAAGGCGAAAAACGACGTTTGTCTCGTCGACGATACGTGTTCATGAAGACGCGTCATCTGCTCTTCAAGCGTACGCTCTTCCCGCTTGATCGTTTTTTTGCGTCGTTCTTTCCAACGTTTCCGTTCAATCATCTTCGAATAGGCGTGGAGAAGATCCGAGAAGTTAAGTGGTCCGTCATACCTAGACACCTCTTCAGACATATAAGTCGTCAAATCTTCACCCGGTCGCGTATACAATTCAAGCCGGTGTTCTTCTTGTTCACGCATGAAGACGACCGCTTCTTTATATGCTTTGTATTCAATCAATTGACGAATGAGACCTTCACGCGTCGGTTCCTCACTGAAGTCTGGAACCTCTTCATCCTCGACCGAAACTGGCGGTAACAATTGTTTGCTCTTCAATTGGAGCAACGTCGCCGCCATGACCAAGTATTCACTGGCCACATCGAGTTCAAATTTTTGCATCGTGCGAATATAGCCGACATACTGGTCAGTGACTTCTGCCACGGAAATGTCGACGATATCAATCTCCATTTTTCCAATCAAATGGAGCAACAGGTCGAGTGGACCTTCGAACGTATCAATTTTAACGTTATAGGCTTCCATAGAGACACCTGCCATTTTACATTTTTGCGCTTTAGTATAACATGTTTTATAACACCGTGGACACGAAAGGAGAAAATTGATTCATGACCCCTTTTATTCATTATACGTTGCTTTTTGAATGTCATGCCGATTATTTCGAATGTCATGAGGTATTAGAAGAGGCGTGGCAGGCAGACGGACGTCGTCATCACGGCTATGCGGCACTCATCCAATACGCCGTCATCCACTATCATTTACGACGAGACAATCTCATCGGCGCGAAAAAGAGCTTGCGACTCTTACGCCGAAAGATCGACATCGCTTCCCCCTATTTACATGAGCTCGGTCTTGACGTCGACTCCTTCGTCGCACAACTTGATGAATGGCCGTTACACACGAAGCTCCCATTACAACAGGATGTTCGTGACACGGTCGAATCACTAAAACCGACGTTCCCATCGACGGACCTGTCGTTCGAGCAATTGGTCCACAAGCATCTGCACCGTGATCGAAGTGAGGTCATCACGGAACGGGAGCTGGCACTTTTAGATCGTCAACGAACGAGGAATTCCGCTAGCCCTTCTTGAAGTACATGCAAAACCCCCGCAGTCACAATCGTGATTACGGGGGTTTTTGTCATCAGACGACTAATTGATTCCATTTATCCAATAAATCGCCCGTCTTGCCTGTACCGGTTAGCGTCAAATCAAGTGGAAGGACGTTTCTCACCTCGTCTAGAAGCTCGTAAGAACGTTTCTCGCCACGGAATGATGGCGACAAGGCGATATGGTCGATGACCATTGTCGTCCCTTGTTGCTCCATACCAATGATACCAACGAAGTCTTCACCGACTTTCCACAAATAGAGGAACTTCGACTCCTCCTCGTCATACGATCGGACGAGTTCAAGCAAGCTTAGCGGAGATTTGTCACTGCATGAGAATGCGAGTAGACCCATCGCCGTCTTTTCATAAGAACGTTTATATTTGACCAGCATCGCTGGGTTCACCACCTTTTGTCATTCAAGTTTCACGACGTGAACACGTGAGAGACATGGTTCATTGTGCCATACCCTTCAGGCAAAAATCAATTCTCGTCCCAAACCTTCACTTCTGCCATCTTCGTACCTTGACGAAGTTTGACGGCATGCTCAAGACCAGATGTCACTTTACCGAATACCGTATGGACACCATCCAAATGCGGTTGTGGCTCATGGACGATGAAGAACTGTGAAGACCCTGTGTTACGACCTGCGTGGGCCATTGAAAGTGAACCCGCTTCATGTTTGTGCGGGAACGATGTCGATGTCTCACAAGGAATCGTATAGCCAGCACCGCCCATTCCAGTTCCTTGTGGGCAACCACCTTGGCTGACGAAACCAGGGATGACACGGTGGAACGTCAATCCGTTGTAAAACCCACTGTTCGCAAGTTTTTCGAAGTTTTCGACTGTGATCGGTGCTTCACCGTGGAATAAATCAAATTCAATCATTTCGCCATTTTCAAGTTTCATAGAACCTTTTTTCATGTTTCAAGCAACCCCTTTTTCATAATATGTATCCTGCTGTTTGACACTCACATTACCCATCTTATCAAAAAAACACGTCTGTCTCCACTTTTTTGTGGAAACAGACGTTCTGCCTTATTGAATCACTGCGTGAACGAGTGGACGTGCCTCTGGTTTCGTTGCACCGATCGTATACGCATGGTCTAAACGCTCGATGGCTGAAGACATGTCTTCGATGTTCGAACGGAGTACCGCGATCACATCGCCTGCCTCGACACGGTCGCCGACTTTCTTCTCAAGCGTGATGCCTGCCGCGAAATCGATTTTGTCTTCTTTTGTCGCGCGTCCTGCACCGAGAAGCATCGCCGCAACACCCACTTCGTCTGCGATGATCGACTCGACATAACCTGCTTCTTTTGCGACGAATGTCGTCTCATATGAAGCTTGTGGTAATTTCGTCACATCATCGACGAGTGATGCGTCGCCACCTTGTGCTTCGACGAACTTGCGGAACACCTCGAGGGCGTGTCCATCGGCAATGCGCTTCTCAAGGTCGGCATACGCCTCTTCAAACGTCGGATAAAACTCACCGAGGACAGCCATATGTCCAGCGATCGTGAGCGCGATTGTTTTCAAATCTTCGACTTCTTTACCTGAGAGGACTTCAATCGCTTCTTTCACTTCGTTCGCGTTCCCAATTTCAAAACCGAGTGGTTGGTCCATATCCGTGATGACCGCGACCGTCTTACGGCCGACATTTTTCCCAATTGCGACCATTTCTTCGGCGAGGGCTTTCGCATCATCAAACGATTTCATGAACGCACCAGAACCTGTCTTGACGTCAAGAACGATACTGTCCGCTCCAGCTGCAATCTTCTTCGACATGATTGAACTTGCGATGAGCGGAATCGACTCAACCGTAGCCGTAACGTCGCGAAGCGCGTACAAGCGCTTATCCGCAGGCGTCAAGTTCCCTGTCTGACCGATGATCGACATCTTGATATCGTTTACTTGTTTCGTGAACTGCTCTTCCGTCAATTCTACATTGAACCCTGGGAATGATTCGAGCTTATCGATCGTACCACCTGTGTGACCGAGACCGCGACCACTCATCTTCGCGACAGGGATGCCGATTGAAGCAACGAGTGGTGCCACGATCAAGCTGATCTTGTCACCGACGCCGCCCGTTGAGTGCTTGTCGACTTTTTTCCCTTCGATATTTGAAAGATCGATCGTATCTCCCGACTTCACCATTTCCATCGTCAAAGCAGCCGTCTCGTTTTCAGTCATCCCGTTAAAATAGATGGCCATCGATAAGGCTGACATTTGATAGTCAGGAATTGATTCGTTCGTGAAACCTTCGACAACGAAGCGAATCTCCTCTTCGTTCAATTCTCCACCGTTACGTTTCTTTAAAATCAAATCGACCATACGCATAACTGTCGTCCTCCTAAAATTAAGTTACTTACATGCTTTTAATCGTGCCACGTACGAGAGAGAGGAAGTCTTGACGAACGCGCTCTGTCGTTTCGATGACTTCTTCATGGTTGAGTGGTTGTTCTAAGATGCCTGCTGCCATGTTCGAGACACACGAAATCCCGAGGACACGCATATCCGAATGACGCGCGACGATGACTTCTGGAACGGTCGACATCCCGACGACGTCTCCCCCAAGAAGACGGGCCATTTTGACTTCAGCCGGTGTTTCGTAGGTAGGACCTGTGTTTCCGAAGTAAACCCCTTTCTGTACAGAAAGTCCAAGGTCTGACGCGACGCGTTCTGTCAATTTCACGAGCTCTTTATCGTACGCTTCTGACATGTCAGGGAAACGTGTTCCGAATTCACTCGCGTTCTTACCGATGAGCGGGCTCGTACCGAAGAAGTTGATATGATCTGTGATGATCATCAAGTCGCCTGGGTTGAATGACTCGTTACACGCTCCTGCCGCGTTTGTGACGATGAGAGTCTCGACACCGATCAATTTAAGGACACGTACAGGGAACGTCACTTGTTCCATCGAGTATCCTTCATAGAAGTGGAACCGTCCTTGCATGGCGACGACTCGTTTCCCTTCGAGCTCACCGAACACGAGTTGACCCGCATGTCCTTCGACAGTCGATACCGGGAAGTGTGGAATCTCCTCATAAGGAATCGCTACCGGGTTCTCAATCTCGTCCGCGAGGACTCCAAGTCCCGACCCTAGAATGAGTCCGATTTCTGGTGTACCGCCCATACGCTCCTGCAAAAACGCTTTTGTTTCGTTCCAATTTACCATGAATATTGCCTCCTCAAATTTCGTTTAAGAAACTCTTTCCGTGTGATGGTGCCGCGACGTCAAAGTTGTCAGCGACGGTCGCCCCGATGTCCGCGAATGTTCCGCGAATACCCAAATCGACTGCCTTCGCTCCGTTGTGATGAACGATGAGCGGAACGTATTCACGCGTGTGGTCTGTCCCAGCATGAACAGGATCATTTCCGTGGTCAGCCGTGATGATGAGTAGGTCATCTTCACGAAGACGCTCCATCACTTCCGGTAGGCGAGCGTCGTACTCTTCAAGCGCGACCGCATAGCCTTCCGGGTCACGACGATGACCGAATAATGCGTCGAAGTCAACTAAATTTAAGAAGCAGAGTCCTTCGAAGTCTTCCTCGAGCGACTCGACCAATTTGTCCATGCCGTCCATGTTCGATTTCGTGCGGACCGCTTTTGTCACGCCTTCACCATCGTATATGTCGCTGATCTTCCCTAATGCGATGACTTCTTTCCCAGCTTCCTCGAGCGTGTTCATGACGGTCTTGCCGAATGGTTTCAGTGCGTAGTCGTGACGGTTCGCCGTACGTACCCATGCTCCTGGTGTCCCAAGGAACGGGCGCGCAATGATTCGTCCGAGCATGTACGGGTCTTCACGTGTGATTTCACGTGCGTATTCGCAGATGCGATACAATTCATCAATCGGCACAATCTCTTCGTGTGCTGCGATTTGAAGAACCGAGTCGGCAGATGTATAAACGATGAGGGCGCCCGTCTTGACATGCTCTTCACCGAGTTCGTCCAAGATTTCTGTTCCGGACGCCGGTTTGTTTCCGATGATTTTACGTCCGCTGAACTCTTCAAGACGGTGAATCAAATCGTCTGGAAACTCCTCAAACACGCGGAATGGTGTATCGATATGGAGCCCCATGATTTCCCAATGGCCCGTCATCGTATCCTTGCCAGCTGAGATTTCTTCCATGCGACCATACGCACTCGGTGCGTCCGATGCATCGATGCCTTGAATCGGCTTGATGTTCGAAAGTCCGAGTTTACCCATGTTCGGCATGTGCAATCCGTTATGTTCACGCGCAATATGCCCGAGCGTGTCGGCCCCTTTGTCACCGAACTGTTCGGCATCTGGTGCTTCACCGATCCCGACCGAGTCCATGACGACTAAGAAAATACGTTTAAACTTCTTCACAAAAAATTCCTCCTTTTCGGTGTCTAGGCACGAGGGTGATGCTTACGATACACATCATGTAGACGCGATTTGTTGACGTGTGTATACACTTGCGTCGTCGCTAAATCCGCATGACCGAGCATTTGTTGAATGGCACGTAAGTCTGCGCCGTTCTCGAGAAGGTGTGTCGCAAAGGAATGACGGAGAACGTGAGGTGTGATCTCCTTATCAATTCCGGCAAGCTTGGCACGTCGTTTGATCATCTTCCAAAATCCTTGACGACTGAGCCGTCCTCCTCGGCCGTTTAAAAAGAGCGCTTCGGTCTCTCTGCCGCCGAGCCCGTTTCGAGCTTGTTGAATATATCGCTCAACAAACCCTTGCGCGACCGACGAAACCGGAATGATTCGTGCGCGCTCGCCTTTCCCTTCACATTGTAGATACCCCAATTCGAACTGCAAATCATCCAAATCAAGACCTAAAAGTTCACTGACCCGCATTCCGGTCCCGTATAGCAACTCGAGCATCGCACGGTCCCGTAGTGAGAGCGGGTCGGATGTCGGGACGCTATCTAAGAGACGCTCGACTTCCTGTTGCGACCAAGTATCCGGAAGTTGCTTTTCTGCTTTCGGTGTCTCTAGATACAGAGATGGATCGGTTGTCGTGACCCCCGTCATTTTTAGATGATGATGGAACATCCGGATTGAACTGACAGCTCGTCTCAAAGAGGACGAAGCACGTCCCGCCTGTGACAGTTCTTCGATATGCTTTACGATATGAGAACGTGTCACGTCATTCCACTCTTCTACCCCCAGTTGGGTCAAGGTCGATGCGTACTGCGTCAAATCGCTCGCATACGCCTGTCTCGTGTTGGCGGACATCCGCTTTTCAACTGTCATATATTGAAGAAATGACTCGATATGCGAACGCATCATACCCTCCTCCTTCCTCGTTTCACCTGAATACGCTTACAGCATATCACTTATGTAAACTGTTGTGAAGATGTCTGACCTCATTTTTTATTCACTTTTTTGTGAACGTTTACGTGACAAAAATACATCTCAGATTTCTTATTTTTCTGGCATGTTCGAATGAGAACCGATATACTACAAACAACTTAAATATATGAGCGATATATCACACATTGAAAAAGGACAGATGACCTGTCGGGGGTCGTCTGTCCTTTCTGCATTAACCGTTGATGACTGCTTTATGACCTTCGAGTGTGACGCCTTTTGCTTGGCATACTTTACAGATACCGTGAAACGTCAAGCGATGGTCTTTAATCAAAAATTCGTATTTACTCTCGACTTTTTTCTCAACATCGACGAGCAAGTCTTCCATGATTTCCTCGACCGAGCCGCATTCGACACAGACGAGATGGTGGTGCGAATGGTTCGCCCCTTCTGGACGTAAGTCAAAGCGTGCAACTCCGTCACCGAAGTTGACTTTATCGACCACGCCGAGCTCTGTCAATAATTCTAATGTGCGATAAACTGTTGCGAGTCCAATTTCTGGTGCGATGCTTTTCACGAGCATGAAGACGTTCTCCGCACTTAAATGGTCACTCTCATTCTCAAGTAAGATACGTACCGTCGATTCACGTTGTGGTGTTAATTTATATCCTTTGGCGCTCAATTGCTGTTTAATTCGTTCAATTCGCGTTTCCATAAGGCGCCCCCTCTTTACATAGTTCACTACACAAAGCATACCGAAGTTTTACTCAATTTTCAATTTAAAATCATTACTATGTAAGTTTATCATTTAAGTACTTAGATTAGAATTATTTCAATCTAGACAATTGCCACCATTGGATTGCCATAATTGTCTTGGCGTCGGTAATGATGCCTCGGTCCAGTAAATCGACGGCTTCATCAAATGAGTATCGTTTCACATTTAAAAATTCATCTTCGTCTAAATTCATCTCACCGGCAGATAACCCTTTTGCGACATATACATCGACCCGCTCACTGCAGAACCCGGGTGCCCCGTAGAAAGAAAAAATCTTTTCAAGCGATTCCGCCGTGTAGCCCGTCTCCTCTTCTAGCTCGCGCTCGGCACTCGCCATCGGCTCTTCGCCTTTTTCCAACTTACCGGCTGGAATCTCAAGCGACATCGATTCAAACGCTTTTCGGTACTGCTCCACCATGACGATGTTGTCCGATTCATCAATGACGAGTACAGCGACGGCTCCATTGTGATAGACGAGTTCACGTACAGACGTGTTTCCGTTCGGAAGGGAAACGACATGCTTTTCCACATCGAAGATTTTGCCTTGATAAATGACTTCCCGCTCAATCGTTTTTTCTTCCATATGATTACTCCTCACTTTTCGATATACTCTGATTATGAGTCAAACCTACATTTCGAACAAGGAGGAATCCAAATGAGTGAACTCGGACTCGGAACGATGACGATTTTGAAACATGGGGAGAAAGAGGCAAAGAATATCCTGGAAACGGCCATTCAATCGGGGATTCGCCATATCGATACGGCAGACGTCTATGAACGACAAGCTGTCGAGCGTGTAATTGGGGAAACGTTGGGTCAAGAGCGACAACACTTATTTTTGGCGAGTAAAGGTGGCAACGAATTGACTGAGGAGGGCATGCGTTGGAATCCTGATCCGTCCTATTTAGAGGAAGCATTGCACGGATCGCTCGAGCGATTGCGAACCGATTATCTAGATTTATATTATATACATGGCGGCACGCTCGAGGATGACCTCGACGCAACGATTGAATGGGCACAAAAACAAAAACGAGATGGTCTAATCCGACAAATCGGACTCTCGTCGATTCGTCCGAACGTCATCAACCATTGGGTCAAATCCGGTACCCTCGATGTTCTCATGACACCGTATTCCCTACTCGACCGCCGGGCAGAGACGCTCAACATTTCAATCCCCATCGTCGGTCGAGGGGTTCTTGCCAAAGGCCTATTAACGGATGAATGGGAGACGCGTCTCGGAGATAAGGGATTTGAGACGTGGCGAAAAGAGGACCTCGCAAGTGAATTGGCGATGATGCCGACACCGATTCAAGCCTATGCACTCGAAGCTGCAAAACGGTTCTGTGACGTCGTCTTACCAGGCGCCTCTTCAGTCAAGCAATTGAACGAAACGATTCGTTCATTTGAGACCAAAACCGATGATGAAGTGCTTGATCGCTTACTCGCTCGTTTACCGGTTCACCCATACACAAAACACGTGACCTGATCCGCTCAGGTCACGTGTTTTTCGTTGCGTGCTTGAATCTGTTCAATCGCCCAATCCGCCCATCCGGCATAGTTCTCCATCATTCGGATCGCATACTCGCTCGTCAGCAAATAGCCAAGTGTATCCTCGTCCGATTGATGTTCTTCTTGAAATAGTCGAATCTGTTGTGCGACCTGCTCATGGTGCGCCTTTGTCTCTTCGATGTACCGGACCGCTTCTTCAACCGGCAACAATTGAAGCAAACTGACCCGTAAGAGGTTTTCATCCTTCATTTTCGGTTGGAACGACGTTGGTTGACGTAACCAATTGATTAACTCCTCACGTCCTTGATCCGTGATGGAGTAGATTTTTTTGTCTGGCAACTCCTGTTGTGAGACATGTTCCGCCGAAACGAGTGCTTCTTCTTCCATCTTTAACAGTTCCCGATAAATCTGTGTATGGTGGGCGTTCCAAAAATGAATCATCTGTGCCTTGAACGTCGCGTTCAAGGCATACCCGGTCGCAGGCTGATGGGTCAATAACCCGAGCAATGCGTGACGTAACGCCATATCCATCACCTTTTCCTTCTCATGCTATTTTTATTAGTGTATCACATTCTCAAACGGTTTCGAGAATGCCAATCTGTTGACGACCCGTTAAAAACCCGACAAAATAGATAGAAGAAAGGAGAGTTGTCTATGCAACCGATTCATTCATCACAACAATTTGACGAAGCCACAAAAGATCACGGAATGGTGGTCTTCACTACATCATGGTGCCCGGACTGTAAACGTCTAGACATGTATGTCGATGAGCTCGTCAAGGACTATCCACAATTTAACTGGCACATCGTCGACCGCGACGAACTCCCAGAGCTATCTGATGCGCAAGAAGTTCGCGGCATCCCTTCACTTCTATACTATAAAGACGGGGTAAAACAAGAACACCTCCACTCGGCAAACGCCAAGACGGAGATGCAAATTCGTTCATTCCTCGATACGATTCAAGCATGACCTGATTCCTGCAGACCTATCGGCTGCAGGATTTTTTTGTACATGCCTGTCTCATCTACAACTATACTGTAAGAAATAACCAAACGAGAAAGGAGAATAATCATGATTCGAACCAGCCTTTTTACCGCACTCTGTTTCGCCATCTTCATGTTAGTCGGCTGCACACAAACATCCTCCTTATCATCCATGCCACCGGATGATGAGAAAGCCATCATAAATAGTGCAATTGAATATCTAAACAATATGGATTGGCTACCGATCGATGAAGACGGGAAACAGGCCACGATTCAATCCATCACAGTCGACGATCGTTTTGAATTAGTTGATTCACGTTTTGAAGGAACACAGGCCTGGATAGTCACGTTTCCTTCTGATTCACAGCGCACGGTCGAGATTCCACAAGTGCTCGTTGAATCGGAATCGAACGAAGTGATCGGCTATTTGCCAAGCGAATGACGCTTTAGGCCTCCGACTACTTGTAGTGCCGAACATATCGCGAGTCAATGAAACGCTTCACATAATATGGAAGACGTCCATGCCACGTGAACTGTCCAAATGTCAGCAAGGCACGACCTGGTGTCGTCAATAGTATATTCATCGATTGACGTCTTCGAAATGGTTGACTCGTCTCACTGAGTAAGCGCTTGGCGACAAAGCGCCCCGACCTGACAGCATCGACACCTCCATTTAAGCAGGATGCCATATCTCCTGTTACATAAATATTCGAAAACTGATGATGACGTAAATATTCATCCGTCGCTATAAAATTGTCAGGTTTTGCAAGCTCGGATTCAGCCCACCATTCTACAGGAACAACACCAGTCGCATCTAGCAGGAGCCCCTCCGATGCGTCATCTTGAAGCCGTTGTTTAACGACCATAATGCCTGATTTCACTAGAAGACGTTCAATTTGTTTCTGTCTATGGAGCGGCACGTCTGGCAAAATCCTTTTTGCATACAGCGTCACGTCTTTCGTCATTGCGCACGTAAACGCCAATTCTACACCGGCCTTGCCCCCACCGACAATCGTCACTACCGAACTCGAATCGATACGGTCAAGTAAAGCTTGTGACATCGGTTTAAGCGGTGTCCCAATGCCTCTACTCTTTGCACCAGTCGCCAGCACAAGTTGATCGTAGTGAAACAAGCCCTGTTCCGTTTGAACGGTTTGCTGATGAGGGTCAATTGAGATAACCCGTTCTGCGACCGGTTCAAGTCGTGGCAATTGGACTGTCGCGGAGTTCATGAGCCCGGCAATCACTTGTGGGAAGGCACCTGTATACACCGTCTGACGTTCTCCGATGAATTGAACTTCGTAATACCCTCGAATCTCATCAAGACGGTCCAAAATTTCAATCTGTCCGTGACCGAGTCCTGCCAACATCAATACTGGTTTCATCGCAAAATTCTCCGCGCCTCGATGAATCGTTGCGTGATTGTCATCACTTCAAGTACTAAAAAGATGAGTGCAATCCCGCCGACCCAGTTCGGGAAGAGAATCATCAATGTGAACAAGATGAAGCATTCCGTTCGTTCAATGATTCCAGGCTGATAATAAAATGTCTTCTCTGATCGCCTTGAACTACTTGCACCAACAGCCAAAAATAGCGTCATCGCAATGACAAATGATCCAATCAATATGAGAAAGATTGGCATGTATTCTGGATAGCGAAGTGCGAGGGCAATCACGACCGATAATTCGACGAACCGGTCTAAGACGAGGTCGAGCACCGTTCCAAAACCAGTCGTTTTGGATTTTCGTGCCATCGTTCCATCCAAGACATCAAACAAACCAGATAGCCACAATAAGATTACGGCCGTCCAGTGCATGTCATTATAAATAAAGATTCCTGTCGAAACCCCTATGATTCCGCCTAAAATGGTTACTTCATTCGGTGTAAAGTTCCATTTGATCAGTCGATTCGCCCCCCGTTCAATGACAGGTTGGACGTAACGACTCCCGTACGTATCAAGCATGGTATTCCTCCTTTCGTTTGATTCGATATGTCATTCCGATAACGAACCATTCATGCGTCGGTAACATGACCGACTTTCCATCTTGGAAATGATATTCTCCAAAGCACTGACCGAACCGATAAATTTTCTTCATCAATTGCACCGGTTCACCAATCGTTTCGGATATTTCCACCTCGGACAATGGTCGAAGTTTGCCATCGAGCATGACAAAGTCACCGAATCCAGGGGCGGTATCGTATAACTCCGCAACCGTCCCCGTACGTGTCACCTTGCCTTCATCAATTAGCGTCACCTGGTCTGCCATGAGCATCGCTTCTTCCCGATCATGAGTGACCAATACCGCCGTCAGGTTGAGTTCTTTCACTAAATCCCGGATAAAACGTTGCAAGTCGAGCTTGAGTTTCGGATCAAGGTTTGTAAAGGGTTCATCTAACAACAGTAGTTCTGGTTCAGCCGCTAAAGCTCGGGCAAGACTGACCCGTTGCTGTTCGCCACCAGACAGTTCGTGTATTTCGGCATCATATCGATCACCGAGTTGAACGACTCGTAACCAATGTTCCGCCTGCTTACGAGAACGTTCTCGGGTCACGAGCGTGACATTCTCTCCGACTGTCAAATGTGGGAACAATAATGCCGTTTGCGATAGCATCGTCACGCGCCGTTTATGCGCAGGGATATGGATTAAAGAACGGTGATTCCATTTCACGTCGCCGCTGTCAGCCGACTCAAGACCTGCGATGATTCGTAGAATCGTCGATTTCCCTGAACCACTCACACCGACGATTGCGTGGATGTCGTGAGGTTTAACCTCGAAGTCGACCCCATTTAGTATTTGTTTCGTTCCAAATTGTTTCCATAGATTTTGTACATTCAAACTCATTGAAGACGTCCTTTCAGCATACGCACCATATACCGATCCCATCCTGAGAGCAGGAAATAGAGGAGAACGGGGAATAGGATGAGCATCCATGTGTTCGAGAGAGCGAGACCACGATTGTTTCCCGCATAAGATTGATACAGTTCTGTCGTCACGGTCGGAATCAATCCTGCACCAATCAACTGAATCAGCGCGAATTGACTGAGCAAAATGACGGTCGTGAACAACGCGATGGTCCGCATCAATCTAGAAAAGAGCGGATACAACACGTAGATGACTCGCCGTCTCGATGGCAGAATCCGAGCTTGTTCCAAAAGTGGTCGGCCGATGACCGCCATTCCGTTGTAGGCGAGGCGGATTGAGTAGGGAATCGTCACGACTAGCAGGGCAAGGGTGACGCCGACATACGTCCCAATCAGACCAGCTTCCGCCAAGATCAGATAGAGGCCAAACAATGTGGCCAGCATCGGAATGAACAATGGTAAAAAGACGAGCCATTCGATGACATGTTTCCATTTGGAATCTGTCCACAGTAGCCACCACGCACACATCATCGCGAGCCACACGTTGATTCCAGATAAAATCACGATTAATCCGATCGTATGAACGATTGCCATGCTGTTCTCGATTTCGATTGTCGGGACTACGAAAAAGAGGCTGATAAACGGGATGAACGTCAAACAGATGAGAAGCCCTTGCCGAATCATCGTCTCACCCCACGTTCAATTCGTCTTCGTATGGATGCGGTCAATACGTAAGATAGGAATACACCGAATCCGACAAGACAGGTCCACATGAGGGCGACCGCATAAGGCTCTGTCGCCTCCAAATAGAGTCCCGTCGACAGTCGTTCGTATGCGAGGACACCGATTAGTTTCGGGTATGTCACACCGAGCAGTGCCGGAACCTCATACGCAAATGAGATGAAAGCAATTAAAATCCAGGTCGAGTCGAGCAATGGTTTAATCAAAAACGGCAACTCCCCATGTTTGAACTGGTCAAACGGAGAGAGTTGGAGCGTCTTCGCCATCTCGACGTAACCCCGATTCAATTGCTCATATGTCCCGAGCATCATTAAAAAGACGAACGGCGTCTCCTTCCATATGTAGGTCAGGATGACCGTGACATAGTCTCGTTCGTTCGCCTCAATCCATCCGATGCCGTTCGTCCCACTGAACAATAGCCAAAACAGATATGCAGCAGCGATGTGAGGAACAAACATCGGAAGTCGGAGTACAGATGATAGGAAACGCCAATTTTTTCGGACGACCGTTCTTGCAAGCCATGTCCCGATTACAAGCGATAACATGGTCGACACGCTAACGACATAAAGCGTCGTGACGAAACTATCGCGCCACGTCTCATCTGTCAAAAGCGAGCCCCAATCCGTTCCCGTTGCCTCTATGCCGAGAAAGACGAGGGCAGCGAGCGTGAGAAGGGATACCATGATCGTCACCGCAACACTACTTCGCAACACGCGGCCACTCCTCACGGACGATGTCAATCACATTCGGTCCATAATCCGGAATCGAACGTTCGAGCAATTGCTCCGAGTCCGGGTACGTGACACCCTCCCCTAGTTCTTCAAACGCGCGTTGGTCATTCACGTCAAGCTTCGTTAAGTCGAGTGATGTTCCATCTCCCCAATAGTCTGGTCCTTGTTTGACGAGCTGTGCTTCAGGAGACAACAGTTCTTGGAGAAGAACGAGCGCCCCATCTGGATTCGGGGCATTGAACGGGACTGCTAAGAAGTGTGTCGAGGCAATGGAGTGATCGAGGACGAGCGCGCGTGTCTCTTTCGGGAAGATTCCTTCCGTCACTTCCGCCTCGGCTCGGCGTTCGTTAAATCCCATCGTCATCCAAACTTCTCCTGATGCATAGAGCTGATCGAGTTGTTCGAGCGTCTTTGGATACGTTTGTCCGTCTTTCCACAAATTCGGAGACCACGCTTTCAAGTCGTCCCAGAACGAATCCTCAATGGTCGCTTTTTGGTCCAACTCGTCACCATATCGTGCATATAATAGATGGCGGACGAAGGCATTCCCCGTGAAATCTGTGACTTCAGGATACGTGAAACGACCTGGATTGTCTTCAGTCCAGCGACGTAGTTCCTCAAACGATTGAGGAGGATTGTCCACTTTCGCTGCATCGTAATGCAAGATGAATTGTACATTCCCCCATGCGAGCTCCAAGTCCTCTGTCGGGGTGCCGGCATCTGATTGTTGGGCCGTTTCGTTTAATAAATCGGCGTTCGGGACACGCTCCATCAATCCGTCTCGAAGAAGACCTGCCTCTTTCGCATTTCGGAAATTGTCGCCATTGATCCAGACGGCATCAATCGTCCCGACTTGTCTGTCCGCTTTCTTATCGAGTGATAATTGTCGGATGAATTCTGCCGTATCCATTGCGACACGGTTCAATTCGACATTGTAAGATTCCTCGAGACGAGGTGCCACGTAGTCATCGATGTAGCTGTTGATGCCCTCGTCCCCACCCCACATATATAGGTTGACGGTCGACCCTTCTGCCGTTGTTGCTGCTTTTTCAAACGAGTCCGAAAACTCAACTGCCTGTTCACTCCCACACGCTGCCACGAATGTGAGCATGACAGTTGCGAGCAGTACTCTCCATTTCCTCATCTTAATCCCCCTTTTTACTTTTTCTCAAATCCCCTTTTTGCGAGCATTTCGAACATGGTTGGACAGATTGCATACACATTCGCCCCTACGTTCATCCACCATGGCGCATTGATTTCGCGTTTTCGCTTACGACTTCCTCTGACAATCGCATCAGCCAATCGTTTCGGGTCAAGCATGATCCTTTGAACACTTTCAGCATATGTACCACTTTTATCAGCTCGATTAAAGAACGGCGTTGCAATCGGTCCTGGATTGACCGTCATGACGTGAATGCCACGGGGCTTCAACTCTAGCCTGAGCGCGTTCGAAAACTGTAAAAGTGCCGCCTTTGACCCTGCGTAGACGGCTGACTTAGGTGTCGGTACTTTCGCAGCCTGTGAACAGATGTTGACGATGATACCCTCTCGCTCCATCACTCGGGCGACATCTCGCGATAACAGCATCGGTGCGAGAGCGTTCACACGCATCGTTTCTTCTATCACATCCGTCGACTGATTGGTCACAAAATCAAATTCGGCCATGCCTGCATTGTTGACCCATACGTCAAATTTCCCGAACCGTTCGCTCACATCATGAACGAGAGCGGTTGACTTTGCGACATCCGCGCACATCCAATCCCCTTCACATGTTGCGGCAATCTTTTTTAACCGTTCTTCATTTCTTCCAATCAACAATACGTTGTATCCATATTCATAAAAAGAATGCGCCAATGCGGCACCGAGCCCGCTTGACGCACCAGTAATGACTACTCTTTTCACGACATCACTTCTTTCTTCGTATAAATCCATTTTTGATCATCTCGACGTCTCTCGATGTCGCCACGTTCCTCGAGTAAACTGAGTCGTGCAAACACTTCACTGAAGACGAGCGGCATCCCACGTCGCATCTTTCGTCCATATAACTTCATTGACCAATCAAAAACGCTAAGTCCATCTTCCCATTCGGCAAGCAATTGTTCACTGCGCTCATACCGTTGGCGAATTCGACTCTCGATTAAATCATTCGGATGGTGAATCGGTTCACCGTGTCCACTGACGACGAGCTTTAAATCAATCCCACGTAATTTTTTAAGCGAATCGATATAGAGAATGACGGGTGATGCAAATCCTTCGTCATCATACGGCTGTTCGATGAGCGGATTTGGTTCGACCTTATCGATGAGGTGATCTCCGGCAATCAAGACTCCTCCGGGACCAATCAACCCGAGCTGGTCACTGGCGTGTCCAGGTAAATGGATTGTCTGCCACGCCCCATCCGACGTTAACGCTTGCCCGTCCCCGAACGTCATCGTGACAGTCGTCGGTCCAATCCAGCGAAGCGCTTCGCGATAGTCTGGTAATTTTTCCACAAGTGGAGCCGGTGCCCCGAACGAGACGGCCAATTCATGTAAAAAGTGATTACCACGCTTCAAAAAGTTTGGGGTTTGCTCTAAGTATCGAACGAGCTTTTCATGCCCGTACACGGGGATGGATGCGTCGCGAAGACGCCATGCTTGTCCGGCATGATCAGCATGATGATGTGTCAAAAATAAAAAGTCGATATCCGCCAACGAGAGTTCAAGCTCTTCAAGTTGACGGTTCAACGAGGTCCACGCCTCTTCTGTGTCTGGTCCACAATCGACCATGAAGAAGCGGTTCATATGTTCAACGATATATACGTTCACGTTCCCGACTTCGAACGGTGTCGGGATATCGAGTCTTGCCAGTTGGCTAGAAATCCAGTCCGCCACGTCATCACCACCCCTTCTTCCTGTCTTTCTCCATTATACCCGTCTGAAAGATGCGTTTTCAATCAAACAAAAAAGAGGGAGATGTCTCTCCCTCATGAATGATCCATATTATAGGTTGATGACCGTCACTTTATCACGTGTCATCGTCTCAAGGCTACGTCCGATTCCTTGAACGCCGAGTCCCGATTGCTTGACACCGATGAATGGGAAGTGGTCTGGACCGCGTTCTGTCCGTCCGTTCACTTGGACCGTACCGACTTCTAACTTATCAGCGACCGTGAAGGCGCTATTGACGTTTTGTGTGAAGACGCTCGCCTGAAGACCAAACTCCGATTCATTCGTGAGTGTGATCATCTCGTCGAGTGATTTCACACGGATGACCGGGAGGACCGGTCCGAACGGTTCTTCCCATGCGACACGCATATCTGTCGTCACATGATCAAGCAATGTCGGGTGAAGCAAGTTTCCTTCACGCTTATTACCGTAAACGACCGTTGCCTTTTTATTGACGGCGTCGTCAATCAAACCCTGTACATAATCCGTCGTCTTCGCATCAACTAAAGGAACGATGAAGCTGTTCTCTTCCGGTGAACCGACTGAAAGTTTTGCGACACGTTCTCTCAACATATCGACGAGCTCATCCGCTTGATTTTCAAGGACGAAGACGCGCTTGATTGCTGTACAACGTTGACCTGAATATGAGAACGCTCCGCTGACAATTTGGTCAGCTGCTAACGTCAAGTCTGCATCCTCTAAAACGAGGGCTGGGTCTTTCCCGCCGAGTTCGAGTACGACCGGTACCATCGACGCTTGTTGTGACAAATGTTGACCCGTACCCGTTCCACCTGTGAACGTGATCATGTCGATCCCTGGATGTGATGTCAAGTAGTCACCGATGACCGAACCGCGACCTGTCACGAGGTTCAACAGACCTTTTGGAAGACCGGCATCGTGAAGAGCCTCGACCATCTTGATCCCACTGATTGCACCTTGCGTTGCTGGTTTGAAGACTACCGCATTTCCTGTGACGAGCGCCGGCGCAATCTTAGCAGCTGCCAAGTTTACCGGGTAGTTGAACGGTGAAATCGCGAGGACGACACCGAGCGCTTCTTTCTTGATGATGGCCATCTTGTTTTTCGAGCCACCTGGGAATGAATCGCCTTGCATGAAGCCGCCATTGAAGCGAATTCCTTCTTCTGCCGTATAACGAATGATTTCCGCCGTCCGCACGACTTCCTTCTTCGCGTCGTTCAAGTTTTTCCCGACTTCTTGCATGATGATTTGACCAATCTCATCCACGCGTTCTTCGAGTTTTTCTGCCCATGCGTACAACAATTCAGCGCGCTTGTTGACCGGAAGCGCCGCCCATTCTTGTTGTGCACGTTTTGCGCCATGGATGGCTTCATCGACTTCATCGCGTGACATCGCTTGAACGCGACCTACGACTTCGTCTTTATATGGTGAAACGAGTTCAATCGTTTCGTTGCTTGAAGATTCCTGCCATTGACCATTCAATAAATATGGATATGTGTTCATACTCAACATCTCTATCTGCCTCCTGAGTAAGCTGTAATATCTCGTTGCCAACCCCATTGTATGCAGATTTTTTTCCATTGGACAACTATAACGATTCAGTTTATGAGATGTAAACGGTTACTATGAAACTTTTTGTGAATTCTGATGAGAGTTGACACTATTTTTACTGTAGATTCATCGATCGGATACCGATAGTAAAGATGAGAGTACGTGAAATAGGAGGGACTACCATTGAGCACTGATCATAATATTTTACTTGAAGCAGGAACGAACGAACTTGAAATCGTGATTTTCCAAGCTGGACCGTTCTTGTTCGGCATCAATGTCATGAAAGTACGTGAAATTATCACGATGCTTCCATTGACGCCACTCCCAGGTACACCGGAAGCCATCATGGGGTTAATCGAGTTGCGCGGTGAGGTCATGACCGTGATCGATCTTCCGATGGTCATCAGCCATCCACGTGAAGTCGGAAGTGATGATCGTTTGATTGTCTGCGAGTTCAACGGTGAGAAGTCGGTTCTTCGGGTCGACCAGGTAACCGAGATTAAACGCATCTCTTGGGAGCAGATTGACACGCCGTCCGATCTCGCACGTGGCGTTCAAGGCATCACGAACGGTGTTGTCAAAACAGGTGACCAGATGATCATCTTGCTCGACTACGAGCGAATCGCGCTCGAATTGTCACGTAAAGACATCATGGCTCGCGAATCTGTGAAGCGACTCGGTGCTCGTGAGCGCTCGAACAAGAATATTTGGATTGCTGAAGATTCAGAGATGCTCCGCACACTGATTCTTGACACGTTGGATGACGCGGGATACTTCAATACAACAGTCTTCAATAACGGGAAAGAGGCACTCGATGCGTTTGAACAAGAAGACGTCGAATGCGACCTCCTCATCACCGACATTGAGATGCCACAGATGGATGGACTTCATTTGACGAAGCGCCTCCGTGAGATGGACCGCTATGCAACGCTTCCAATCATCATCTTCTCGTCACTCATCTCGGATGACTTGAAACATAAAGGGGAAGCCGTCGGTGCGAACGCTCAAATCACGAAACCGGAAATCGGAATGTTGATTGCGACGCTTGATGAATTTGTAGGATAATAAAAAAGTTTGCGACATCTCGGTCGCAAACTTTTTTATGTGAATTGTTTGAAATGCGTATTCCACTCGCTTAAAAATCGCTTACTATGCGATTCGATGGTTGCCAACGTTTCGTTCGCTCCGTCTAGATGTGCGTTTTCTCCAGCCACTTCGAGGTCGTGGAAAAGAAGGGCCGTCTGTTCTAGACCAACTGAATAGGAGGCCCCTTTTAATAAATGGGCGAGTTGCTCGACACGAGAATAGTCTTTCGCCTCGACTGCCGATTGCAGTTCAGGATACTTCGCCTCCAACTGCTGGATATATGTGGTTGCAATTTTATTTAAAAAATCCATGTTTCCGTTTGCGATTTGGTGGAGCTCTGCTAGTTTTTCTTCATTGAACAGAGCGTCTTCGGGCATTCTAGTCAATGTAACCCCTCCTCAATAAACGATATTCCAATCGTTCATACTCACTGTAACACGTTTTCGGGAGAAAACAAAAAATCTCCTGCTTTGGATTGCACTCTTCATTTTGGCTACCTATAATAAGATTGAGTTAAGGTAGGAGGAAGATGCATGCTGACGATTTACCGTACTGACGCATCAGGCCATGTGGGTGAAATCGAAGACTTTGATAAAGGAAGCTGGATTCAACTCGTGAATCCGACAAAAGATGAGGCCGATCAAGTCATCGAGGCGTCCGGCATTCCAGAAGACTTTGTATATGACCCACTTGATATTGAAGAGAAACCACGTTTTGAAAAAGATGATGAAGGACTTCTCATGATCATCGACGTTCCGTATGTGGAGGAAGATGATACAGGTCGCACGTATAATACCATCCCGCTCGGTATCATCGTGACCGGACGACATTTCATCACCGTCTGCTCGCGAGATCTCGACGTGTTGAATTTGTTCGCTAACGGAAAGGCAAGACTGTTCCGAACGAACTACCGAAGTCGCTTCGTCTTTCAGATTTTACATCGGGTGAGTATGACGTATTTGCGTTTCTTGCGCCAAATCGACCGAAGAATGGACGAACTCGAGCAAGAGTTGCAGCGTTCGATGCGAAACCAAGAGATTTTCCAGTTGATGAACCTTCAAAAATCTCTCGTCTACTTCATGACCTCTTTAAAAGCGAACGATAGCGTCTTAGACCGCATCGTCAAGACACCGAGTTTGGAGAAGCATGAAGAGGACGAAGAACTACTCGAAGACGTTTTTGTCGAACACCGTCAAGCGATGGAAATGGCATCGATTTATAACGACATCATCAGCATCAAGATGGAAGCATTCGGATCCATCATTTCGAACAACGTCAACTTCGTCATGAAATTCTTGGCATCCATCACGATTGTCCTCAGTATCCCGACAATGATATCTGGAATTTTCGGGATGAACGTTCAAGTTCCATGGGAAGGACAACCGTTCGGATTCATCATGGCCATCACGATGATGATTGGATTTTCCGGTCTCGCCTTCTATATCCTTTGGCGAAAGCGATATTTCTAGCAAAAAAGAGCCTGACGCACGTTGCGTCAGGCTCTCTTCATGTGATTTTGACCGTGACGAGACACAGGTCGTCTTCAATCTCAATCTTTGGCACAAGCTGTTCAGCGACGTGACGACTATAGTCCAAACCGTATGTGGAAACGTCCTTCTCTAGCCAGCGAATCCCATCATCGATATCTTTGCTGTAACACTCCATGAGTCCATCCGTATACATGTGAAGCGTCATATTCGGTGTGATGTCAATCTCTTTCGACTCATAATTCGGTTCCTCGAACATACCGACTGGTACCCCTGTCGTCTCAAGACGACAGTTTCCTTCTTCTGACGTCACGATCACAGGGGGATGGCCTGCATTCACATATTCGATTCGACGCTTTGTCGTGTCGATGTAACAATAGACCGCCGTGAAGTAGCTGTGCATATCGTCACCAGAGAAGAGGAACGTCATCTGACGGTTCAACTCCGTCATGACGTCTACCGGGTACTGCACGTTCCCGACAAGCCCCGGTAGGATGGAACGGATCCCCATCGTGATGAGCGCCGATGAGACCCCGTGTCCCATGACATCAAAGATGATGACCCCGTATCGGTCCGGAGCGACCTGAAACCATGCGTACATGTCCCCAGCCAATTTTTTAGAAGGCAGATAGAGCGCCCGAACATCAATCTCTTCATTACTGATTGGTGGCGTAAGCGCGCTTTGTTGAATCTTCTGGGCGAGGTCCAAATCATACTGAAGACGGGCCTCATAAATTTTCCGTTCATCAACAGCCGCCTTATAACGGAGAGCAGAACGGATTCTTGCAAGTAATTCTGTTATTTTGATCGGTTTGGTCGTGTAATCTGACGCCTCCGCGTCGAGCCCCTCGGCAATCTGCTTCTCTTCCGTTCGTCCGGATACCATGATGACCGGCAACTCTTCAAAGTCAGCCATCTGCCGAATCCGCTTGCACGTCTCGATTCCTGAAATTCCAGGCATTTCGACATCCAACAGGACGAGATCATACAGCGATGCAGCTTGTGGGGCCATCAGTAAGTCGAGCGCTTCTTCCCCGCTCGAGACCGATACCGTCTCATAGTCGTGCTGGTGAAGCAGTTGCTCGAGTACGAGCGTATTGACCGGTTCATCGTCCACAATCAAAATCGCCATGACTATCCCTTCCTTCTTTACGTATTAATCTATATCGTATTGTACCATATCTTTTCATTCACACACGACATAACCGTCTGTTCATTCTAGTTGAAGAACCTGTCCATTGTTTGGCATACTGAAGAAAGAAAGTGAGGGGTTCATATGGCCTGGATATTTGCCGTCAGCGGTTTAATCATCTTACTCGTCCTCATCGCATCCATCGTCGTCATCCAAAAAGGATACGCCTATAAAGACAATAAAGATGACATCGTCCTCGACTATGACGAAATCAATCGTCGCATTGAAGACGACAAGAAAAGAGACAAGACTGACAAGAAAGAAGGGCCGCTCTAATGCGCGACCCTTTTTTATTTGAATTCAAATCGGAGTGTACCCTTCTCTAAATACAATGAGGCATTGAACGTCTTGTCTCCTTTTTTGAACGTATGGACGTTCGATTGCCCTCCATTGATCATTTGCTTCAACTCATCTTTGACGAGTCCGACGCCGAGCACCTGTTTGGATACGGTGAAGCGACATCCTTCACGATATCCACTACAGCCGATGAACTTCGGATGTTCGACGAGCCCTTTTCCACAATTCGGACAGATACCAAATGATGCCTTCGGTCGAGTCGTTCCTTTCTTTCCATAACGCTTCGCTTCAATCGTATAGCCCTCAGGATTAGCCGCTTCTACTCGCGATTTCGCTTCTTCGACCAAATGAACGGACATCTTCTTCGCTTGTTCAATAAATTCAGCAGCGGAGGCCGATGCTTGACCGATTTCATGGAGACGTTTCTCCCATTTCGCTGTCATGACGGGCGAGGCCAAAATACTGTCTCCGAGGACATCGATCAACAGGCGCCCTTTATCTGTAGGAACGAGCTCTTTTTTCTGAAGTTGGACATAGCCTCGCTTTTTCAATCCATCGATGATGTTGGCACGTGTCGCCTCAGTCCCAAGACCCTCTACTTCTTTCATGATATGAATCAGCTCTTCGTCATCGAGTTGTTTCCCGGCGACTTTCATCGCCATAATGAGCGCGCCCTCCGTATATCGCTTCGGTGGCTCTGTCTGTTTCGACAACACTTCAACTTTCTTCTCTTTTAATTCTTCACCGACCATCATCGCCGGAAGCTCGACATCTTTTGATTTCATCTCAACGACTTGTCGATAGCCAGGACTCACAACGACGGTTCCTTTTGCTCGATACAAGTCGCTTCCATCAATCAAATCAACCGTTGTCTTCTCGAGCATCGCTGCGGGAGCAAAGGCCGCAAGGAAGCGTCGATTGATCAAATCATACAGTTTCGCCTCATCCCCACCGAGTCGAGTGACGTCACCACATGCCTCCGTCGGGATGATTGCGTAGTGGTCACTGACTTTCTTGGCATTGACATAGCGTCGATTTTTCGACGGGTCCTCAGTCAATAGGTCACGAAGTCCGGCATAGGCTTCAGACTTTAGCAGTCTTGCCTTTGTCTGTGGAAATAACGTCGCCTCATCGGGTGTGACAAATCCCGAATCGGTCCGCGGGTAACTAATCCACCCTTTCGTATATAACTTTTGAGCGATATCAAGTGTCTTTTTCGCTCCGAATCCGAAGCGTTTCCCTGCCTCCGCTTGTAATCCAGATAAACTGAACCAAAATGGCGGTTGCTCGATTTTTTCTTCTTTGTCGATTGTCTTCACAATCGCAGTTCCAGATGCCCGTTTGACGACCGCATCGGCTTCCTCACGCGTTTTGAGCTTCGTTGTCTTTCCAAACGTATACTTCGCTTTGAACGTGCCTCGACCTTTTGCAAGTGTCGCCTCGACCTCAAAGTATGGTTCTGGTACGAATTGTTTAATTTCTCGTTCGCGATTGACGATTAAGGCAAGCGTCGGGGTTTGTACACGACCGAGCGAGAAGACGTCTTCAATCCCAATCGTCTTCAACAATGTCGTATAGGCACGTGAGGCGTTCATCCCAACGAGCCAGTCCGCACAGGCGCGACTCATCGCCTCATGGTAGTATGGAATCGTCTGTTCACCTGGCAACAGTTGCGAGAATCCTCGATCGACTGCTTGCTCCGTCAGACTCGAAATCCATAGTCGAGCAAGTGGTTTTTTGTTACCTGCGAGTCGGAGGATCAGACGAACGATCGCTTCTCCTTCCCGTTCGGCATCTGATGCGATGATGACATCGGTAATCGAGCGGTCATGGAGCCATTTTTTGATGGCATAGAACGGTTTCGACTTCCCTTTTGAAATACGATAATCAAATCGTTCTGGGACGATTGGAAGCGCCTCGTACTTCCATGACTTCCATTCCGGACGATAGTGCGACGGTTCTTGAAGTTCACAAAGGTGACCGACGGCCCATACGACAATCGCCCCCTCAGGGAAACGGGGACAAGGTGAGATTTCAATCTCGTCTTTTCGCTTTTTAGATGGATAGGGAGCAGCCAACTTTTGAGCTTGTGATGGCTTTTCCGCAATGATTAGTCTCATAAGAACTCCTTACTTCGCCTTCTACATAATGGCAAGACGTACATGATTGGCTAGCTTCTACTATGTATTTTACTATATCAAGTCGAGGATGGACACATCGAGAGGGGAGCATTTGTTTGCTCTTTTTGAATCATGTCTTGCCTCGTGGCTGTTTTGCGATATCATTAACAGAGAAGTACAACTGTGAAGGAGTGTCGCCATGTCTTATCTTATCTTATTCGCCGCTGTCTTTTTCTTATCGACGAGCGTCCTCTTCGTCAAATGGACGTCGGCACCTGCCGAGACTGCCGCATTTTACCGAATGCTTTTCACGTGTCTCATGTTGCTACCGTTTGTCGATTTCAAATCACTGATCACCACGCGCCTTATGACACGTTATGCTCTACTCCTTAGCGGAACGTTACTGGCCTTTCACTTTTGGCTTTGGTTCTTGTCACTCGATTACACGACGGTCGCCAGCTCCACACTGTTTGTCACATCGAGTCCAATTTTTGTGTTGATCGGGAATGCACTCATCTTTAAAAAGAATCCGACTCGAAAGGGACTGGCCTTCGCGCTCGTTGCTGTCCTCGGGGGCATGCTCGTCGCTGCGGGGGACGTTCAACTCGGCCGTGAAGCCCTCTTCGGAGACCTACTCGCCTTGATTGCCGCCCTATTGATTGCAGGGTATTGGCTCGTTGGACAGCATGTACGAGCTTCGATGAACACGAATACATATTCTTTTAGCGTATATCTCGTTGCGACGGTCGTGCTTTGCTTCATGTTGCTCGTTCGCGGCACGACATTCACTGCCTTTGAATCCATCAACTGGTGGTACTTCCTCGCGCTCGCTTTCTTCCCGACAATCCTCGGGCACAATCTGTTCAACTATGCGCTTGCCCGTGTCAGTGCGACCGTCGTCAGTATCACGATTCTTGGAGAGGCGTTGTGGGGAATGCTGTTTGGATACGCCTTCTTCGGAGAGCGACTTGGACCGTTCCAATGGATCGGAGCCGTCGTCCTCCTCGGTGGGATATACTTGTTCCTAAAAGAAGACGCCCGCTCGACACGAGCGGACGTTTGATTATAAGTTTGTCGCTTTTGGATTTACATCATGTGCTTCTTTATCTTCTTCTGAAGAACGGAATAATAATTTACGGTCCCAGAATGCCAAAGCAACAGCCGTCAAAAATGTCATCGCATCAGCGATTGGGAATGCCAACCATACGCCGAACACTCCGAGGAACGACGGGAGAATAAAGACGAGCGGAATCGTGTAGAGCGTCTGACGTGAAAGGGACAAGAACATAGCGACGCGTGCTTTCCCGAGGGACTGATAGATTCCATTGACGAGCATCTGAACACTCGGAAGGAAGGAAACGGCGAACAAAATGTGAATCGCCGTCACACCGCCAGCAATGAGCGCCTCATCCGTCGAGAACCAGCCCATGAGTGTTTGCGGGAATAGCTGCAGAATCAACCAAATGATGACAGCAATCGCAATCCCGGTCCGCATCGCCGTCCAAATGGTTTCACGCATTCGGTCGAATCGCTCTGCACCGTAGTTATATCCAACGATTGGTTGCATCCCTTGGACGATTCCCATGATTGGCATACCGACGAGCGCCATGAACTTGTTGATAATGGCGAATATGGCCAATTCTTCGGTCCCGCCGTACGTACCGAGCATCACGTTGACACCAACGAATAAAATGGATTGGGACACCATCATGATGAACGAAGACGAACCGATTGCCATGATTTCTTTTATCTCATCGAATCGAATCCGGAACTGACGCCACTTGAAGCGCAGCTCCGTTTTTGGTTTTCGGGCGAAGAAGAAGCGCAGCATCAATACGGAACCGATGACTTGGGCGAGTGCCGTCGAAGTCGCTGCCCCGTACATGCCCCAGTCGAACGTGAAAATGAAGAGCGGGGTCGTCACGAGGTTGACGAGAACGGTCGTCAGCATGACCTTCATTTGATAAGGTGCCTGTCCTTCAGCACGAACCATCGCACTCGAAGCGAGTGTGAACATGAAGAATGGTGAACTGATTAATACAACTGATAAGTACTGTCGGCTGAGATCCATGATTTCGGTCGTCGCACCGAACACTTTTAAAATGTCATCTAACATAAAGAAAGCAGAACTGACCGCAAGTGCCGCAAACAGACCGACGAGGACAAGTACGTTCAAGAATGTAACGGCTGCACCGGCATCGTCACCGCGTCCAAGCTTCCTCGAACTGATAGACGCCCCACCTAGACCAACGGCACTCGACACGGCCATTAAAATCATCTGAATCGGGAACGCAATCCCGATGGCAGCGACTGCCGATGCACCGATCCCTCGGGCGACAAAAATCGTATCAATGATATTGTAGAGCGCCGTCACGAGCATCCCAATCATCGCCGGAAGCGATAACTTGAAGAGGAGTCTGCCGATGGGCTCAGTCCGTAATTGCTCCGTATTTTGGTTCATTCTTCCATCCCTCCGTCTCTACTTCTTAGGGTAGCAGGATTGAACGGAACGGGCGACTATGTTGGCTCGGTGGATGTGTCAAACGAGCGAACGAGCACGCACACCTTTTCGCTTACGCATAATGTAATCGGTCGCGACTGGCCGATCCACTTTTACACGAATCGTCATCATCGCTTGGTTAGCAGACTCGAGGAGGTGACCGTCCACATCCTCCATCGTATCAATGACTTGTGAAAAACGAACAAATCCGGGTCCGAAAAATTCAACCTCTTCACCGATTGAAAAGTGATTCCGCTGCTCAAGCGTTGCCATACCCGTCACAGGGTCGTATGAGATGACACGAGCGGCAAACGCAAATTGCGGAATCGAACGAGGTTTCCCGAACAATTGCTCTTTTTCAGTCGGGATCCCGTAATAGAACCCCGTCGCGAGCTCACGTTGGGCCGCTTTCCAAATTTCTTCTTCCCATGCCGGGTCGAAGACGAAATGCTCTGGATCTTCACAGTACGCATCAATCACTTGACGATAGACGTTACACACCGTCGCGACGTAATGAATCGATTTCATTCGTCCCTCAATCTTCAAACTATCCACTCCCGCCTCCACCAAGTCAGGTATGTGGCGGACCATCGATAAATCAACTGAACTCATCGAGAACGGCTCTTCGTCACGCGCTTCCATCTCTTCTGTCAGAAGATCTCCCTCTTCAAAGAAACCATATTTCCAGCGGCATGATTGGGCACATCCCCCACGGTTGGCATCCCGTAATGTCATGTGATTCGATAACGTGCATCGACCGGAATAGGAGATACACATCGCCCCATGGACGAACGTCTCAATTTCGACATCGACTTCCTGTTTCATTTTGACGATTTCATCCATCGATACCTCACGTGCCAAGACGATTCGTTCGAGCCCTTCTTCCTTCCAGAAACGAAGCGTCTCATAGTTTGTCGCCGAAGCTTGGGTCGACAAATGGACGGGCAACCCTTCTGCTTCCGTGAGACACATCTCAATCATCGCTGGATCCGAGACGATGACCGCGTCGATCCCGATATCTCGAAGTGTTCGGAAGAAGTCACCTGCCCCCTCGATATCGCCTTCATGCGTCACCATGTTCGCAGCGACGTATACTTTCGCACCGTTCGCATGTGCGAAGGCTACCCCTTCACGCATCTCGTCATAACTGAAATTACCGGCACGTGAACGTAACCCGAATTGCTGTCCGCCGATATAGACCGCATCGGCACCATAATGGATGGCCATCTTTAATTTCTCTAAGTTTCCTGCTGGCGCTAATAATTCTGGACGTCGTTTCATCTTGATCCCTCACTTAATCTCTTCTGGCTTGCGTAACCATAATCCCGTACCGAGACGGAACGCTTCCGGTTGTAGCTCATGAAGACGTTGTTCCATCTCCATGCGATCAAATCGACCGTTCAACAAATTCGTCCGGGCATAAGTAAACAACTGAACGATTTCAACAAACTGGGCCCCGGCGTGCCATCCATCTAGCTTCCACGTGTGAAGTCCATTTTTGACTAACGTCGGAAGTTGTCCCATGAGCGTCAAATCCTCAGAGAATATATGGGTACCGTTCTCGTCCTCGTAGATGGGATAACGACTCGTCGTATCTGCCGGTTCGCTCATATAAAATTCGCGTTGTTTTGCTTCTTCAATCGGTCTCCCGAGTTCGTTAAAGTAATTCGTCACGAGTGGTCGTTTGGAATGATGGATGCACGTCGGACCATATACTTGTACCTCAACAGGAAGTCCGATTTGTTGTTGGATCAAAACGAGTTCATCGATGGTCACTTCACGCGCGACGACCGCTCCAATCGCTTCGCGTTTCCCCCAAAATTGAATCTGTTTGGCGGACGTGACGAGCGTTTGAGCATCATACCAATACGGAATCTTTGCCTGTCGGATCAAGCGAATGGCACCAGGGTCTCCAGCGGTGACATCATCGACTCCAATCGTTTTCAGCGTTTGCAAATAATCCGTCAATTCTTCAATGTGGTCATTGTGCATCAGGTTGTTGACGGCTACTGTCACTTCTTTCCCGTACCGATGGGCAAGTTGTGTGACTTCCCTCACAGCGTCAATTGTCCAGTCACCTTTTTGTCTCAACCCAAACCTCGAATTTCCGATATACAGTCGGTCCGCACCGGCTTTGATTAACGCTTCTGCCTGATCGACGCACTGCGCCGTAGTGACGAGCTGAATCATCATATTTATTCTACTCCCTACTTTGTGAGTCTAATCACATTTTCTTGCTATACTTTAGCATATGTTTCAATGTGCGAACGGAGCAGGATTTTAACAACTCGTGAAGAATTCAGTAACAATGTATGACTTTTCATCAAAGGAGTGGATCATGTTGTCAAAGACAGCTTTAATCACCGGCGCCTCGATGGGCATCGGTCTAGACTTGGCCGTACTCGCCGCTCGCGACGGCTACGACTGTATTTTAGTATCTCGGAACGAACCACGATTGCATGAACTAAAAAAAGTACTTGAGACACGTTATCGCATCAACGTACATGTCTTTGCACTAGATTTAGCAAAACATGACGCAGCAGTCCGATTGACGACGATGATCGCCGAAGCTGGCCTCACTGTCGACTTTTTAATCAACAATGCCGGGTTCGGCACGTCCGGCGCATTCGCCGACCTCGATGCCGAGACGGAGGCCGACGAGGTCCGATTGAATGTCAATACGTTGACCGAACTGACGAAAGCCTATTTGCCTGGCATGCTCGAACGTGACCACGGATATGTGTTGAACGTCGCATCCGTCGCTGCCTTCCAACCTGGTCCCTATATGGCCGTCTATTATGCGACGAAAGCCTATGTCCTTTCATTCACTGAAGCGATTCATGCCGAAGTGAAAGGTAGCGGTGTGCATGTGAGTGTATTATGCCCTGGCCCGACGGATACAAATTTCTTTAATCGTGCCGGGAGTGAATTATCATTCTCGAAAATGCCATCTCATCTCGTCGCCTTCTTCGGATACAAAGGGGTGTTGAATAACAAGCGTGTGATCATCCCTGGACTCTCGAATCAGCTGTTGGTCGGGGTCGCCAAATTGATGCCGAGAGCTCTCAGTTTAGAAGTACTACGCCGCGTCCAGAAACCGGCTGATGGAACACCTGCTGAATCGACCACATGAAAAGGAGCGACCGCATCGGGTCGCTCCTTTTATGGTTCAGAGTGTAAGCGAGAGACGTTTACAAGCCGATATAGAAACACACCTGCCGGAATCATGGTCATCAGCGCTGTGGCGATGACGACTCCCCACGCCATGATGGCATCGAGCGTCAGGTCTCCCGATGTGAGCTGGTCCATGATGCTCAGTTGTTCCACGGAAAGCACAATCATGAGTGCTGGCCACACGCTCGCCGCAAGGATGCTGATCATGGCAAAACGGGCTCTCGTGTAACGTTTTGCCAATAGAATCAGATTTAACAAGATAAACAATAATCCTACGAGTAAAAACATGCCGACTTCAGTGAGATTGATATATGCACCCATCCGTCGTTCACCTCACTCAAAATGATTTGACTATTGTATATTTACCCGAATTGACGAAGGAATATGCGCTCAAACAAGGGACGGATTAAAATGAGGAAGACAACGTTCGATAGCCCATGTGCCAAGTCAAACGGGACGCTGAGTAAAAGTAGCTTCCAAAAGTCCGCTCCAATCACTTCTATGAACGCCAGATTTGTCGTCCATCCATATAAAAATCCAGAGAAAAAACCGAGCGTAAGGAAAAGGATACCTGACTTCATCCATATCGTTCGAAAACTGCTTACGAGCGTCACGACAAGAAGCCACCCCAAAAATTGATAGAAGACGAACGGTCCGATCCCGAGCAACAGACCCGACAAGATGGGTACGAAGAGTGCCAAGATCGCTGCAGCATTCAACCCAATACATAATGCGGTCAGCATCAAAATAGCTGTCGTCGGCTGTACGTTCGGAATCGTCATAAAGAGCCAACGCCCGATGACTGCGAGTGCCAAGAGCTGCACGAGCGGTTGAATCGGGAGGTCAGATTTCTCAAATCGATACAGCACCAGGATGGCAATCAGAATGGCGAGGACGTATGTGACCATAGCGTACTCCGTTCTTGAAAGATTGAGCGCTCACCTTGAAAGACCACGCGACCACTTGCAAGGTAAATCACGTCCGTCGCTTGGTCGACTAACGCCAAATCATGGGTCGCACAAAGCACGCGTGCTGATTCTGTCTTTTTCAAGAGCGCTTCAAGGAACGCCGTTCGCTCCCCATTCGTTAAATCCACCGTCGGTTCATCGAGCAAAAGGACGCTTGCCGGGTCGTTCAGGACGGCTTGTAGTTGAGCGATCCTCCGATTCGATTCTTTCGGAAACGGACCGTATTCCGTTTCGGCAGGAAGATAGGCAGCTCGCTCCCCCCGCTTCACCCGTCCACGAAGAGGGCGTCTGCTCCTTGCTAAAAGTTCGAGCAACGTCGATTTTCCACTTCCGTTCGTACCAATACAGACGGTGAGGCCCGGTTCATTTATTTGGACCGTCACTTCTTCAATGGCATAAGTCGCCTGAAGCGGATGACGATAGGATACATCGGTCGCTTCAATCCTCGGTATCGTCTCCGATTGTCGGAAAGTGATTTTCATGTCTTCAGACGATTCTTGCGCCCGTTCCGTATAACCAATCCGAACACCGAGACCGGAAGTACGACGAAGTAGCATCTCTAGATGTTCTCGACGGAATTGATCGAGGTGGCGGAACGGTTCGATAAGTACAATTGCTTCGGGCTGATTTGATAGAGCATAAGCGACTTGTACAATCTGTTGTTCTCCGCTTGAACAGGCGTCAAACGCTTTTGGATATAGTGCATCGATTTGTAAGAGTGAGGCAAGTTCCGCTCCCCGAAGCGGGTCAACACCGGATAATAAATGACCAACTTTTCCTGAGAATGGTTGATTCATTCTGATGACTTGAGGACGATACCGTTCGATATATGCCTCGAACGAACCGTCAACGGTAGAAAGCCATTGCATCACGAACACCTCCTTTTGTGATGTATGGATAGATGAGCCATGGAATGATGGTCCATTCGATTGATACATAACCAATCAAGCCAATCGCAAGGAGTTGCAGAACATCCTCGGCCCGGAAGCGACGCATCGGCTCGACTGCAAATTTTGGCTCATGCCTTTGGCTCTTAATGCCATTCTCGATCGCTTCTTGCCAGGCTCCTTTCGGGTGACTTCTGAGCGACTGACGTACCGCCCGTTCCATCGAAGGAATAAGTGCCCACGCCCCGTACAAGAGGGAAGTTGAACGGGGCCATTTGGAGAGGAGTGGCAGCAATCGTTCCAATCGAACAATACGAGAAATCCACAGCATGCCAAGTAAAAAAGTAGCCAACCTCAACAGCTGACGCCATATGTAAGAGAGCGATAACTCCCACCCGAACAATGCAGGGAAGACCGAAACGACAGCAAACGCAATCAATACGATGAGCATCGTCCACGGAAACCGACGTTCAAGCATGAGCAACAGGACAAGACCGACGACCAATACCGTGACATCTTGGATATACGTCAGGATGAATAGATGGCTGAATAGAAAGAAAAGGAGCGTGACAGGATGTCGCCGCTCCCAATCTGCCTCATTCGAAGAAAGCAATCGCATCTTCTTCAAACCGCCACTGAATGACGTCCGTCGATTCTACTTCTTTAGCACCGGCCCCTTCATCTCCGGGCGCACCATTAAAAGCAAATACCCAGCCTGACGATTGTCCTTCTGATTTTTCTTCGACGCCTTCGATTGCCGTCACGTACGACATGTCTCCGCTTCCTGTCACTTCGAGGTCAAGCCCTGTCGCTTTCAATGCGTCGAGCACGGTCGCATCATCTTCCAAACAGACGCTCTTCTCTTGATAGAGCGTCTCTTCCGTCGCCGCATTGTATACGGAAATGGTCGGACTTACATCGCACGCCTCTTGTTGGGCTTCTTCTCCGCCACATCCGACAAGAAGTGCGGTCGCTAATAGGGAAAAACTCAAATACCGTTTGATCATTCTGTCAAATCCTCTCGTTGATGTATCGAATAATTATATAGTATCGCAAAACGTTCGCCTGAACTTCGTCCTTCCTGTGTCAGTCCGACGAGTTGGATGCTGTTTGCGAGGACTGGTTCGCGCTGGAGCCAGAACTTGACCAGTTCATTGTCCCGATTGATCATGAGCATCGATTCGTTTTCGAACGTGTACATGTCATACAGCCCATCATAGGAAAGTTGTAACACTGGGGCAGAAACGACGTCAGTATACTCATCCCATGAAGGACCTCGTAACGTCGACAGCATGTGGTCGAATTCGACAAGCTTTTCAAAAAAGGCCTGTCCAGATTCTTTACGCAGTTCATCGACTTGTTCATACGAAAGTTGTCCTGAGCCGTATGTTACACGGATCTGTTGGAACGATTCGGCTCGTTCCACCATGAGTAAGTACTCAATGGATTGAACGTTCCCTTCTCGGTCGATCTGTAGTTTCCCACGATCTAATTTAATCGATTCACTATTGATTCGTTGTAACAATTTTTCAGTCATGTCATCAAACGATTCATCCGTGACCGAAACGGCGCCGATTTGTTGCGATTCGGAACGAAACCCGGATTGATCGAATAACGGGACAAAAAGCAAGACAAGAAAAAAGAAGAACCCTAACAGTGCCCCATACCATTTATACCGGCTGTTCTGTTTCGGAAAGAACAAAAAAGACAATAGAAAGCCAATCGGAATGTGAAAACCGCCGATGGGGAAAGACACGATTCCAAGCAGTGAATAAAATAAGAACTTTGGAAAAAAGTTCGCTTCCGGCTCTTTTAATTGATTCAATCGAATCCCTAATAGAACGCTGATTACTAAAAAGGCTGCCCATACATAGAGTTGAATGGTCACATCACTCCCCCACTGTATATTCTAAAAAGTCCGTCGCAACGAGACTCGATGGAAAATCCGACACAACTTCTTGAACAAATTCTTCCTCTCGTCCGACATAGCGTGCTGAGATGTGTGTCACAATCAGCTTGCCGACGGCGCACGCATTCGCTAGCGCGGTCGCTTCACGTGTCGTCGAGTGACCATACTTCCGAGCGAGCGCTTGTTCCGCCTCCATAAACGTCGCCTCGTGAACGAGGAGGTCTGCTCCATCCGCCAACTTCTGCGCGTTCTCACACGGGATTGTATCTCCTAAAATCGCTACGATTTTTCCCGGAATCGGTTCAGTGACGTATTCTTTAGAGTCATACCATTTTCCTTCAAATTCAAATCGGTCTGATTCTTTGATGGTTCGATAAATCGGTCCACTTGGAATACCGAGTTCTCTTACAAGATCGACGCGTAGCATGCCCGGTTTTTCTGGACCATCGATTCGGAAACCGAATGAAGGGAACCGATGCTCTAATTTTCGCACAGTGACGAGATGGTCGTCTTGTATGAATGTGTCCCCGTCCGAGTACTCGATCACGGTCAGCTCGTATCCTAGATGTGAGCCTGTGACACGCAAAGTAGCTTCAAGCCATTTTTTCAATCCTATTGGTCCATAGACGGTCAAGGGGGTGGTTCCATCGAGTGCCGAACGAGTCGATAAGAATCCAGGCAATCCGAATACATGGTCACCATGAAGATGCGTCACCCATACCGCTGTCACTTTTCTCGGTTTGATTTTCGTATAGAGCATTTGGTGTTGCGTGCCCTCGCCACAATCAATCAGCCAGGTCACGTTCGATAAATCGAGAGCTAGCCCCGATACGTTGCGCTGTTTCGAAGGCATCCCCGACCCAGTTCCTAAAAACTGTAACTTCATAAATATTTAATTCCTTTCTTCAAGCCGTTCCATGCTATACTTGACGTAATCGCTGAAAAGGATGTGATTTGTGATGACCAAGGCAGAACAACCCGAATCGATTTATGAGACGATTCGAGAACGCGCAGCTTTGATGAATCGCTTGCACCAACAGGAACAAGGCACCTCTATCCGTATTCACGACATAGCGATCGAACTTCATTGCACAGACGAGTTGATTTTAGAATCACTGGAGTTCGCAGCATAACGAGTACGAACACATACGAAGAGCCGACGAATGGTCGGCTCTTTTTTATTGCTTAGGTGATGCGACTTCTTCAACGATTGTCACGACATATTCGACGAGTTTATACAACTCTTCAAGTGGCATCCGTTCGTTCGTCGTATGAATCTCTTCATAGCCGACCGCCAAGTTGACTGTCGGGATTCCCCCACCGGCGATGACGTTCGCATCCGAACCGCCCCCTGAGTGTAAGATTCGAGTCGGACGTCCGATTGTCTGAGCCGCACGTTTCGCCACCTCAACGACTTCGTCCCCTTCCTCAAACTTGAATCCAGGATACATGATGTCGATGTCCACTTCGGCACGACCACCGAACGACTCAGCGACCTCGATGTACGCTTGTTTCATCGTTTCCGCCTGTTTCTCCATCTTCTCATGGATGAGGGAACGGGCCTCAGCAAGAACTTCGACATAGTCACACACGATGTTTGTCGCGCGACCCCCTTCGAAACGTCCGATGTTGGCTGTCGTCTCTTCATCGATACGACCGAGCGGCATCTTCGCGATGGCTTTCGCTGCGATTTGAATCGCCGAGATTCCTTTTTCAGGTGCGACACCAGCATGAGCCGTCTTCCCGTAAATCTTCGCGTTCACTTTTGCTTGAGTCGGAGCGGCGACAATGATGTCTCCAACTGGTCCATCCGAATCAAGGGCAAAACCGAACTTCGCATCGATTTTCGATAAATCCAATACTTTCGCACCGACGAGACCTGATTCTTCCCCGACAGTGATCACGAACTGGATTTGACCATGTGGAATTTGTTTTTCTTTCAATACACGCACGAGTTCGATCATCGCAGTGAGGCCGGTCTTGTCGTCTGCTCCGAGAATCGTCGTACCATCCGTGACGACATATCCGTCTTTGATGCTCGTCTTGATTCCTTTACCTGGAGTGACCGTATCCATGTGAGCCGTAAAGTAAATCGGATCAACATTGTCTTTCGTTGCAGGCAACGTGATGATCAAGTTGTTACCAGAGTGTGCCGTCTTCGTTGATGCGTCGTCCTCGTAGACGTCGCAGCCAAGCTCTGTGAATACACCTTTCAAATGTTCACAGATGATCGCTTCTTCCTTCGTTTCTGAATCGATGCCGACCAATCCTAAAAATGTGTCGAGCACGCGTGTCTCGTTTACCATAAACAACATCCCTCCATCCAAACATTTCTTGACCATTATATCAAACTCCCCTGGATTGCACGAATCTTTTCCATTCTGTACAATGATGGCAAACACGTATATGGAGGCAGACCATGAAGAAAAAACAGAAAAGACGACAACGCATCATTCAAATCGGCGTCGTCGTCATCGTCTCAATCTTTTTAATCAGCACGTTTCTCTCGAGCATGACCATGTTCTTTTAAGAGCAAGATGTATCGCTCTTTCAAGATCAAGTAACTTTTTACATCAGATAAAATATTTAATAAGGATGAGCGTACCTCGAATTCCTCACGCGTCGTGGGGAGAGGTACGTTTTTTCGATAATGCTCAATCATCTCTTCAAGCTCCTGTAGAAAGACGGATGCATCGGCCTGCTCGTTCACATGGTCCCCGACTCGACGTAAGAACGTCGCGACCGGTTTCGCTTCATTGACGACCATCGTGATTTCTCTGGCGTTATCCGCGACTCGTTTGAGAATATCATACTGCCGTTCACGCATCCGGAAGTATAGATAGTCCATGTCTTCATTCCGCTTTCCGATTGAGTTTCCCATACGGCGAAGGGCTAAATCTTTCCCCTCTTTCAGATAGTCCCGTGTCTTGATGAGCATCATCGAGTGGTTGTTATAGACGCCCGTCTCGACACATGCCGCCACGTCATAAAACAGTACTGCGAGCGAGCGGTCGATATTCTCTTTAATCCGTACAATCTCACGGTCAAGCGTCGGCATGTACATGTTGACGACAAGCCCGACACCGACACCGATCGCAATGAGCAATAGCTCATTGATAAATAACTCCAGTGTAAACTGTGCCTCGGTGTAGAGGTGGGTCAAAATGACGACACTCGTAATGAGCCCGTCTTGCAGTTTCAATTGTTGTACGAGTGGAATGAAAATGACAAAATAAAGTGTGAGCGTCACCGGTGAATAGCCGAGTAGCGTGAACATCGCCGCACCCATTCCGATGGCGAGAAGACTTGCCATGACTCGTTCATAGGAGGCGCGAATCGATTTTTTACGCGTCTCTTGAATACTTAAAATGGCGATAATGGCTGCAAATACAAAATAATCGAGATGAATTGTTTCGGAAATGAGCATCGCGATACCTGCTGCGACCGCGGTCTTTAACGTCCGCGTTCCAATTTTCATACTAATTTCCCCCTTCTCCATCAAATTGTTGACTAAATCAACTCGTTTGGCAATTCAAAAGTTTGGAAGTGATTTGATTGAAACGAAAGAAAAGACTTAAGGTTTGGCCGATGATTGCGACACTTAGTCTCGCCATCGCAGCCTTTTTATGGATTCAATCTTCCCGTGAAGACACCTATACCGTCGAAACGGTGACGAATGGCGACCGTGTCACGAGGTCGTTCGAATCTCTCGCAGAAGCAAAACGATACATGACGGCCGGTAAGAACCGGACATTGTTCTCGCCCTCTGGAGAAGTACTCGATTTTACAGGTACCGGAGTCGTCGTCACTCCGAGTGGTGCTATCACAAACTTATATAAAGATGCATCATTTAAAACACGACAATCCTATGTCGCTGGTGGCACGAGACTTCAACTAATTGAGCGCGGAGACGATCATCTTAAAGTACGTATCTCCGGGGCGGATGTGTATGTCAAACCGGATCAAATGGCGTTATTTCCTGAAGCAGTTGTGAAGAGACGTGGATTTTACGAGATTCGAGAAGGTGACGTCTACCATACGGTGGAAGCGAACGCCAATCTCGCCGGTACGTTCCTTGTAGGTCCAACAGAAAAAAACTCGGATGACCGTTTTTACACAGAACGTGTCCAAGACGTCTTCGATTCTCCTTATCAATTTGCATCGATTCGCAAGTCGTCCCCATATTCGGCTGACGAGTTTGATCAATATTTAAAATCCATCGATTCACCACTCGCTGGGGAAGGCAAGTCTTTTAAACGGGCAGAAGATACGTATAACATTAATGCCTTATTCCTGCTGGCGGTTGCCGGGCATGAGTCCCGATTTGGAACGTCCGATATCGCTCGGGACAAGCGGAACCTATTTGGGTTCCGCGCGACAGATGACGACCCGAGCGGGAATGCGACATCCTTTAAAACAATTGACGCCAGCGTACAAGCTGCTGCTGAATTGTTTGCGACTAAATATGTCACTGGGCCATATGCTCGTGGCGATTATCCTGGGAACAAGCAGGAAGGCATCAATATCTTCTATGCCTCCGATCCATACTGGGGTGAGAAAGTTGCCGGTACGATGTACACGATCGACCGTGAACTCGGTTTGAAGTACTTGAAAAAAATTCAATGAAAAGTAGCCCGGCTCATACGAGTCGGGCTGCTTGACGCTTCATTCGATTATAACTTCCATCTCTTGCTCATACAATTCGATGAGTCGATTGTTGTCGAGCACATGCTCACTTGACTGTTCGTAGCGGTCTGTGACGAGCGGAATCAAATCTTCCCACACGACCCATTTCACGTATTGATCGCGATAATAATCATGATTGAGCTCATACACGCTCATCTCTTTTGCCTCTGCATATCGTCTTTGAGACTCGACCACCGTCGCATCCGGTCCTTTTTCAATCCGTTCATCGACTTCGTCACCCGTTACTACGATTCCATATTCGCTTTTCGCATGCTCCAACCATGCACGTTCAAAATCAGCTTGGTCTTTTGCACGGATTATAAGTTCCTTCACATCGATGGTTTCACCACTCTTCTTCATCTCCACGTACATTCGTTCTGCCAACTTTCGTTCGAAATCGTTATTGATTTGCGGAGCCAAATCGTTTTGAAACGTCTCAAGGATTTTCTTCAGTTCTTCGACCGTCGACTCAGAATAAACCTTTGTCTCAGTTTGGGTGAACATCTTATTTTCGACCTGTTCAGACATTCTCTTTGAATCAGATTGATCGATGAGCACAAACATTCCGACAATGATAAGTACGAATATGGTCAGCCCTGTAACGCGCTTCATGTTCCATCATCTCCTATTTTAAATTCACGTCATGGTTTTGAGTATCAATCGTTACATCATGTATATACTTCTCAAGTGAAAAGAATGATTCAACATCGAATGACATTTTGTTGAAGGAGTTTTACATCATAAGACGAATACGTAAAATGAACGACCATTCATTTTTGAGGGGGAATTAAGATGAAAACGATTTGGATTACCGGGGGATCGTCCGGCATGGGGAAAGCGATGGCATTAAAATTTAAACAGGAAGGATGGAACGTCGCTATCAGCGGTCGAAACGAGGAACGACTAGTAGAAGCGATGAACGATTTGAATTCAATCGATGCAGGTCAGGCGATGAGTGTGCAACATGACGTTCGTGACTATGAAGGATGCGCGAAAGCACTGGCTGACATCGTATCCGCTTATGGACCAGTACACGCACTCGTCAACAATGCTGCTGGAAATTTTGTGTGTCCGACTCTTGATTTATCTCCTAATGGTTGGGCAAGTGTCATCGACATCGTCTTGAACGGGACATTCAACTGCACCCATGTTCTCGGGAAACATTGGGAAGCAGATGAAATCCGTGGCGGCTCCATCATCAACATGGTCGCTTCCTATGCGTGGCAGGCAGGTCCTGGTGTCGCACCGAGTGCGGCAGCGAAAGCAGGGGTCTTGAACTTGACGCGAACACTCGCGGTTGAATGGGGCTATCAATTCGGCGCGCGGGTCAATGCCATCAGTCCTGGACCGATTGAACGGACAGGCGGCGCTGAAAAGCTCGTCTCCCACGTAAAAGAAGTGGAGCGTATTCGCCGTAATGTCCCACTTGGACGTTTTGGGACACCGGAAGAGATTGCGGACCTCGCTTACTGGATGGCATCAGACGAGATGCGCTATTTAAACGGGGATTGCATCTCTCTTGACGGTGGTCATTGGTTGAACAAGCATCCATTCTAATCAAAAGGACGACCGAATATACTCGGTCGTCCTTTTATATGTCCACCCCATCCCATTCTTCATGAAACTGTTCTAGAAACTGCTGCATGAAAGCATGACGTGACATCGCTAGTTGTTTTGCTTTTGAGGTATGCATCATCGACGCCAGCTTCAACAGCTTGTCATGAAAATGTTGAATGGCACTCTCTTCCGACAAATCGAGCGGAGTTTTGCGAGAACCCGCGAACTGGAACGTTCGCGCAATCCCGATGGCCCCCATCGCATCAAGACGGTCGGCGTCTTGCAAGATTTCGCTTTCCCGGGTCGTCGGGGTCTTGTCTTTTGAGAAGGAGACCTCATCAATCACCGCCATCACCAATTCCACTTGCTCTTCAGTGATGTCAATTGAGGACAGATGCTGTTTGACGAGACCGTTCGGACGACCGAGCTTATGATCTTCCACGTCGTGTAAATATGCCGAGAGGAGGAGAACCGTCCGATTGACCGGTTCATCCTCCATTAAACGTTCCACTAGTCGGACGACACGCGTAATGTGGGCGACGTCATGACCCGACGCGTCATTTGCATGAATCGTTCCGATGAACTCTCGCGTCGCTTGAATCACGTCCATGCTTAAATCTCGATCGTCGTATTCGGTTCAATCAAGAGACCTCGACGGTGCAATTGGTCACAAAACGCCTGAGCATCTTGTTTAATCGGCGGGAACGTATCAAAGTGGATCGGAACGACACGTTTCGCTTGAAGCCACTGCGCCGCATCTAATGCGTCTGTTGGCCCCATCGTGAAGTTGTCTCCGATTGGAAGGAACGCGACATCGATTTCAAACCGTTCACCGTACATCTTCATATCGGAGAAGAGACTCGTGTCTCCAGCGTGGTAGAGCGTCAGTTCGTTCGTCTCGATGATGAATCCGGCAGGCATCCCCATATAGACCGGTGTATCCCCCATGTCAAAGCTCGAACTGTGGAACGCTTGGGTCATCGTGACACGCCCGAACGGAAAGGCATGACCTCCCCCGATGTTCATCCCGTGAACAGAGAAGCCTTTTTTCTCGTAATACGATGCGAGTTCATGTGTCGCCACAATCGTCGCACCCGACGATTTCGCAATCAATTCGACATCCTCGATATGATCGAAATGAGCATGTGTGAGCAACAAATAGTCCGGACGTAGTGTAGAAGGGTCTATTTCCGTATGAGGGTTACTCGTCAAAAATGGATCGATCAACACGTTTACGCCATCAATCTCAAATCCTACAGTCGCATGTCCATAATAGGTGATTTTCACGTGTATTCATCCTTCCTTCGTAAGTTCAGATTACAACACTTTCTCCAAGAAACGTTTCGCCCGGTCGGTTTGCGGATTCAACAACAGGTCAGCCGGTTTTCCTTCTTCCATGAGAATCCCTTCATCCAGGAAGAGGACGCGGTCTGCCACTTCACGGGCGAAGCCCATTTCGTGTGTGACGACGACCATCGTCATCCCAGTCTCAGCCAACCCTTTCATAACGTCGAGTACTTCATTGACCATCTCAGGGTCAAGTGCCGATGTCGGTTCATCGAACAACATGACGTTCGGTTCCATCGCCAAGGCACGCGCGATGGCGACACGCTGTTTTTGTCCACCCGAGAGTTGGCTCGGATAGGCATCGATTTTTTCAGAAAGGCCGACACGTTCGAGTAATTTCTTCGCACGTTCCAGCGCTTCCGCCTTGCTGACTTTTAAGACGTTGATTGGTGCATACGTCAAATTGTCCAATACGCTCATATGAGGGAACAAGTTGAACTGTTGGAATACCATCCCAATGTTTTGACGCGCCTTCGCGACGTTCGCCCCTTTTTTCGTGAGCTCGAATCCGTCGACACTGACCGTCCCGCTCGTTGGAATCTCAAGCATGTTCAAGCAGCGTAGAAAAGTCGATTTACCAGACCCGGACGGTCCGATGACAGCAACCACTTCACCACGTTCGATCGTCGTCGTGATTCCTTTTAAAACTTCTAAGTCACCAAATTGTTTGTGTAGGTCTTTTACTTCGATCATCTTCCATCACTCTTTCTTAACCGTTTTTCTAGACGTTGTCCAAGATACGTCAAGATCATCACTATCGTAAAGTATATCACACCGGCGAATAGAAGCGGTTCGAAGTAGATTGCCTTCTGCCCACCGACGATTTGCGCACGACGCATGATATCGAGCACCCCAACCGTCGAGACGAGTGCAGACTCTTTCGTTAATGTGATCATCTCGTTCACAAGAGCAGGCAAGATGTTCTTGAACGCCTGTGGCAAGATGATGGAACGTAACTGTTTGACATATGGGACACCAAGAGCATCCGAAGCCTCCCACTGTCCTTTATCTACTGCTTGGATACCCGCTCGAATAATCTCTGAAATATACGCCCCCGAGTTGAGCGAGAATGCGATGACCGCTGACTGGTACGGTGTCGTGATATATCCCGTCAGTTGCGGCAATCCGAAGTGGATGATGGCGAGTTGCAAAATGAGTGGTGTCCCACGGAACACCGCCGTATAAGCATGTCCGATAAAGTTAATCAGACGATTCGGGACAATTTTTAATGTAGCGACAACAATCCCAAGTGAGATCCCAATCAATGCCGAGACGATCACCACTTGGAACATGACTGGAATCCCCTCAAGTATATAAGGGATCGAATCATAAATCCGGCTAAAATCCATAGTGAGTTCCTCCTAAAAAAGGGCTGACCGATTCATCTTCAGTCAGCCTCGTACGATTCATTATTCGGCTGGCGCAGCCTCTTCTTCAAACCATTTCTGTGCTAACTCTTCGATTTCTCCACTGTCGATCATCTTCTTCAACTCTTCGTTGAATTGATCGCGGAGTTCATCATCTTTACGGAAGGCAGCAGCAGAACCTGCTTCTTCTTCGTCCACAATTTCAAATGTCGTCAATTCACTATCTTGCTCGAGGTATTTTTTCGCGACCGTATCTTCGATGACCATCGCGTCAATACGTCCTGTCTTGATTTCTTGAATGATCTCAGGAATCTTGTTCAACGAGACGATCTCAGCATCTGTGATTTGATCTTGTGCAATCCCTTCTTGAATCGAACCGAGCTGGACTCCGATCTTTTTCCCCTTCAAGTCTTCAAGTGATTGAAGCGAATCATCTTTTGACAAGATCAAGTTCACCGCTGTGAAATAAATATCTGAGAAATCGGCATTTTCTTTACGCTCTTCTGTCGGAGTCATCCCCGCCATTACGAAGTCGACTCGACCTGCATTGAGGGCTCCAAGTAAGCTTCCGAAATCCATATCTTCAATTTTCAATTCATATCCCATGTTCTCTGCCACTTTTTTGGCGATATCGATATCAAATCCGACAATCTCGTCGCCATTCGCTGTATCGACGAACTCATATGGGAAGTAATCGGCACTTGTACCCATGACGATGACTTTGTCATCCTCACCATCGGTCGATGTCGATCCTCCTTCGTTCACGTCTGCCCCACACGCGACTGAGAACGCGGCCAGTCCTGCTAAACATAATGCTAGAAAACCTTTTTTCATCTTCATCTCCCTTTCATAGTTGAATAATAATTATCAGAACATTAACAAAATTATGACATATGTGTGAACGTAGCTCAACTGTTCTATGACACATCAGTTGTCCGACTTGTGTCTTCAACCACTATATACACATAATTATTACTTGTAAAGTATATTCATGCAAATTATATAAAAAAGAAGGTCACATTCGCTCGAAAGCGAAATATGTGACCGTTCCATTGTCGCGTGACCCATACGGTTGCACCTGTTTGACCGAAGTCATCGGGATGGCACTATACACATGTGGATAACGTTCTCCATCCTCATCCAATTCATAATGTAGCAACTGACCAAGTCGGTTGACGTGTAACGATACGAGAACGACCGCTTCACCCGAATACGACTTTTTGACGACCTTTCCAATCTGTTGCGGCGTACAACATTTAATCGTCCCTTCAGATTGAAGTGACGGTTCATTGATTTCACCGCGTGACAGGGCAATCATATATTCTGCCTCCGTCATGATTTTGATGACTGGTTCCATATACCCTGCCCCTTTTCACAAAAGCGCAAAGGCAGTGCCTTTGCGCCGATGCTTGATTATGCGAAGTAGATGTCGAACAATGTTTGCAATTGGTCGACGAGCTCTTCAGCAGTCGATGACTCGATTTCACTACGCTCTACCATCGTCACGATGTTGCCATCCTCAAGAAGTGCGATTGACGGTGAAGACGGTGCATATCCTTCAAAATACTCACGTGCACGATCTGTCGCTTCACGGTCTTGACCAGCAAACACGGTCACGAAATGGTCAGGCTTCACACCTTCCATCTTGTTGACGTATGCCGCAGCTGGACGAGCAATCCCGCCTGCACACCCACAAACCGAGTTGACGAGGACGAGTGTCTTCCCTTCTTTTTTAAGCGCTCCGTCTACTTCTTCCGGTGTCGTGAGCTCTGTGTATCCTGCAGCACGTACTTCGTTACGCGCTTGTTCGACTACATCTTGAAAATATAATTGAAAATCCATGTTGTTTCCCCTTTCGACATTTCGTCTGTACTCCCTTATTTTACGTCTTGTTCCACCTCGAGGACAAGTCTATCGCTCAATTCCCGTTCTAAGAACGGGTCTGCCCCTAACATCTGTTTGAAAGCAAGGTAACGTGCCTTCGTCTCTGCGCTCGCCTGACGGTTCGTCAAGTAGGCACGAATCATGATATTTTTCGGCGTATGCTCGAGGTCGATGAATTCGAGCAGCTGGGCATCATACCCGACAAGTCCAAGCAGTTCAGCCCGAATGGAATCGGTCGCGAGTGAGGCGAACCGTTCTTTGATCAAGCCATGTTGGAGCATCACGGCTAAATTCGACGCTTGAATTTGACGATTCAATTCCTTTTGACAACACGGAACGCTCAAGATGACTTTCGCGCCCCAGCGGACGGCACGTGCCAACGCCATGTCTGTCGCCACATCACATGCATGAAGGGTCACGACCATATCAACAGCTGTTTCCCCTTCATATTCATTAATGTCTCCGACTAAAAATTCGAGCCGTTCATATCCAAGATCTTTCGCAATCGATGCACACTCTTCAATGACCTCTTTCTTCAAATCGAGCCCTGTGATATGGACGTCATATCCTTTCATCTCATGAAGGAAATGATAGAGCGCGAACGTCAAATACGACTTCCCTGATCCGAAATCCAAGATTCGAACGGTACGGTCTGCCGGCAAGTATTTCAGTGAATCCTCAATGAACTCGAGGAAACGATTGATCTGTTTGAACTTGTCATACTTTTGACGCTTCACTTTTCCGTCCGTTGACTGAATGCCGAGTCGAATGAGAAACGGAACTGGCTCGTCGAGTGGAAGCACGTACTGTTTTTCCCTATTGTGGCTCAGTTGAACTTCTTTTTGAGCCGTCTGCTTTTCTTTCAATGTCACTTTGAACTTTTTAGATAATTGGAACTGGATGTCGGAATCTTTTAACTGAAACTGTCCTTGTCGGAACGTTTCGAGAAGCTCATTCACTTCCGTGACAGCCTCATCTGGTGTCAAGTTTTTATGGTTCATCACCCGCTCATACTGATACTCGAACTGGATATGATACGCATTTCGTAGCATAACCGGTTTCAATTTGACCCGTCTGAGATCGCTAGATTTTTGACGGGGTTGACTGATGGTCGCCGACACGAGATGATTTGATTGTAAGACGTCTGCGAGACGCTCTTGTAACGCTTTATATTCCAATGGATTCAATCCTTTTTTAGAAATTTTGAAACATATCGTTTCACCTGTCCGTACATACTATTACACGAAGACGACGTTACGTCAAAGGAGGATACACATATGTTTAAAAAGATTTTATCATCAATCGGAATCGGTGCCGCAAAAGTCGACACACGTTTGAATGAAAGCCACTGTTCACCCGGTGGAGAACTCACTGGAGTCGTCCATATCGAAGGCGGTTCGGTCGAACAATCCGTCGACAGTATCTATCTCTTCTTCAATACGTTGTATAAACATGAGGTGAACGATAAGTCGACATACTCGACGTTCACGATTGAAAAAATCTTATTGAATGAAGCACCGTTTATGATTGGTCCTGGAGAAGTGAAAGAAATTCCGTTCACAGTCAACGTCCCGTTCAATACGCCACTCTCTGTGAGCCAATCAAAATCATGGATTGAAACGGGCCTTGATATCGCCCAAGCCGTCGATCCAAAAGATGAAGATGCGATCACCGTACAACCGAATGCGGCTCAACAAGTCATATTAGATGCGATGGACGAGCTCGGATTCCGTTTGAAGAAAGCCGACACGGAGATGCTCCCGGCACGTCATCGTTCGGGACGTCTTCCGATTGCCCAAGAACTCGAGTATTCAGCGAACGGTTCGCGATTCGGTCGCCAGTTAGACGAGGTAGAAGTTGTGATTCTACAAGGCGAGGATGCCATCGAATTGCTCATTCAAGTCGACCGCAGTGTCCACGACCTCGGAAGTCTCTTTGCTGACTTGACGGGAACGGACGAGTCGACTCATCGTGTACGCTATGACGCTGCACGTTTATCAGTAGCTGAAGTTCGTCGCGACATCGAATCGATGATTGAACAATCGATTTAAGGAAATCACTGACACGCCATTTCTATGAATGGCGTGTTTTTCTGAGGTATTGAATTTAAGCATCCATTTTTTTACAATGATCATATGGAATAAACCCTTTTCTGGAGGTGACTACATCTTGTTTGCTTTAATAATGATTGGGAGTCTTGGTCTTGCAACGCTTGCCTTACCGATTCTAGAGACCAGTCTTTCTGAGTCACTCGCCTATTTCACGCTTGGTGGACTCGAAGTGCTGATTGGTTTGATTGCCATGTATCTCATGCGAAATCCGTCGACAAACGCCTTATCATTCATGAAGTTCATGCCCTATCTTGTACTATTGATTCATTTCCCTACCTCACTCCTTTTGCTTTGGATTTCTTCGGTCAGACATGATGGGGTTTCTGCATTTTCATTAAACTATATTTTTATATACTGAATGTTCCTTCTCGTGTTCGTCGTAGTCAGCAGATTGACGTACCGTGTCCATCAACGACGATTCGAAGGTGCATGATTAGAAAGGATGATTCTACATTGGATCTACTTCAATTTTTTTACGACCGAGCAATTCCACTCACACTATTCACGACACTCGGCCTATTCAGTCTTATGTTTGCGTTCGCACTATATAAATCCAAACCACGACTCTCCAAAGGACTCGTCACAATAGGCATGTCCTTGTCGTTTCTTCTCTTACTGATCTCAGCCGCAAGCTTCGTCTTCACGGTATTCCTTGGCTATAACTCATAAGAAATGGAGGCACCCCACTGGGAGCGCCTCCATTTTTTAATCAATATACGGTATATGTGTTTGGGTCAATCGACTCGAGCGATTGTTTGATCGCTTGTAAGAACTGACCTGCGACGAGACCGTCAAGGACACGATGGTCGACAGACATACAAAGGTTGACCATATCGCGTGCCGCAAACATTCCATTCATCCAGACCGGACGCTTCACAATCGACTCGACCGATAGGATTGCCGCTTGTGGGTAATTCAAGATTGGTGCCGATTGAATCGAACCAAACGCACCTGTGTTGTTAATGGTGAATGTCCCACCACGCATCTCTTCAGCCTTCAAGCGGTTCTCACGCGCTCGCGTTGCCACGTCTTGAAGGGAAACGGCTAGTCCTTTAATATTCTTCTCATCCGCTTGGCGAATGACCGGTACGTAAAGGGCGTCGTTTGCCGCGACGGCTACCGAGAGATGGATGTCTTGGTGAACTTTGATGTGATCTCCTGCCCACTCCGAATTCATCATCGGATACTTCTTCAATGCTTCGATGGCTGCCTTCATGAAGAATGGCATGAACGTCAATTTGACGCCTTCCCGTTTCATGAACTCATCTTTTAACTTTGCACGGGCTTCGACGAGGTTCGTCACATCTACTTCAATCATGAGCCATGCGTGTGGAGCCTCGTGTTTCGAGCGGACCATATTGTTCGCAATCGCTTGACGTACTCCGGCTGTCGGAATCGATTCATAACGGCCAGATGAAGTCGATGATGATGCGACCGGTTGTGACGGTTCAACGACAGGACGTGGTGCCTCAGTCGGAACGTCCAACTTCGTCTGTACCATCGTCTCTTGGACAGGCGCTTGTGTCGCTTGCTCAGAAGTCGATGCCGGACGTCCTTCTGATAAGTAACGAAGAATATCTTTCCGCGTGATCCGACCGCCTAGACCGCTTCCGCTCAGTTCATTCAAATCGATATCATTCTCGTTGGCGAGTCGGATGACAGCAGGAGAGTATCGACCGTTTCCACTTTGTTTTTTCGGTGCAGTGGCGACAGCTTGCTTAGAGACGGATTCTGCAGGTGCCGTTTCTGCAATCGGTTCGGTCTTCGTCTCAACTGCCGCTTCCTCCGCGCTCTCGACTTCCATCGTCAATACCGGTGTCCCGACGCTGACGGTCTCCCCTTCTGGAATGAGAAACTCTTTGACGACTCCTGCGCTAGTCGCCGGAATCTCTGCCGTCACTTTGTCCGTCATGACTTCCGCGAGTGGTTCATATTCTTCCACACGGTCACCCGGTTTGACGAGATAGGTCGTGATCGTGCCTTCTGTCACACTTTCCCCAAGTTGGGGCATGGTAATCGTTTGTTCCATGGAGATGCCTCCTTAAAACGCCGCGAGCTGACGCGCCCGCTCGGCAATTTTTTCTGGGGATACGATAAAGAATTTTTCCATAGGTGGTGCATACGGCATTGCCGGCACATCGGGGCCAGCCAAACGCTCAATCGGCGCATCGAGTTCGAAAAGCGCCTTCTCCGCGATAATCGCCGCCACTTCTCCGATGATGCTTCCTTCTTTGTTGTCCTCCGTTACGAGTAGCACTTTACCAGTCTTCTTGACCGATTCGATGATCGCTTCTTGGTCGAGCGGGTAGACGGTACGAAGATCAAGGATGTGCGTGCTGATTCCTTCTTCTTCGAGCGTTTTCGCAGCCTCTTGTGCCATATGCACGCAAAGACCGTACGTGATGATCGTGATATCTTCACCTTCCCGTTTGACAGCGGCCTTACCAATTTCAACCGTGTATTCGTCCCTCGGCAATTCCGCCTTCAAAAGACGATAGGCGCGCTTATGTTCAAAGAAAAGAACAGGGTCGTTCGAACGGATTGCTGCTTTCAACAATCCCTTCGCATCGACAGGGTCAGATGGAATGACGACTTTAAGACCTGGCGTCGAACTGAACATCGCCTCGACTGATTGCGAGTGATAGAGAGCCCCGTGAATACCCCCACCGAAAGGAGCACGGATGACCATCGGACACGTCCAATCGTTGTTTGAACGGTACCGAATTTTTGCCGCTTCTGAAACGATTTGGTTCACTGCTGGCATGATAAAGTCTGCGAATTGCATTTCTGCGATCGGTCGCATGCCGTACATGGCAGCTCCGACCCCGACTCCGGCAATCGCACTCTCAGCGAGCGGTGCGTCGATGACACGATCCTCTCCATATTTTTCAATCAACCCTTGTGTGGCACGGAATACACCACCACGAACGCCGACGTCTTCCCCGACGACGAAGACGTTTTCGTCGCGCTCCATTTCCTCATGAATCGCTTCATTGATCGCTTCGATAAACGTTTTCATCATTTTTCCTCCTCATAGACGTAATCCAGTGCAGATTCAGGCGATGCATACGGTGCTTTGTCCGCATATGTCGTCGCTTCATTCACTTCAGCATCGATTTGTGCATCGATTTCAGTAAGTGTATCCGCCGTTGCGATTCCGTCGTTCACAAGTCGTTGACGGAACAATTGAATGCCGTCCCGCTCTTTTAACCCTGCCAATTCTTCTGCTGAACGGTATGCTTTGTCATCATCATCTGATGAGTGTGGCACGAGACGTTCAACTTCTGCTTCGATTAGCGTCGGTCCTTCTCCGCGAAGTGCACGTTCACGCGCTTCCTTCACGACCGCATAGACAGCGATCGGGTCTGTCCCGTCGACTGTCACACCTGGCATGCCATATCCTTTCGCTCGATCTGACACGCGCTCGCATGCCAACTGTTTTGTAAGTGGAACCGAGATTGCATACTTGTTGTTCTCACAGAACAAGATGACCGGCAACTTATGGACACCTGCAAAGTTTGCGCCTTCATGGAAGTCTCCTTGGTTCGAAGACCCTTCTCCGAACGAAACGAACGTGACGAGTTCTTCTTTTTTCATCTTCGCCGCAAGTGCGATCCCGACTGCATGAGGGACTTGTGTCGTGACCGGAGACGAACCCGTCACGATGCGATGTTCTTTCGATCCGAAGTGACCAGGCATCTGACGACCACCTGAGTTCGGATCTTCCGCTTTCGCGAATGCCGATAGCATCAAGTCTCTTGACGTTTGACCGAAGTGAAGGACGACCGCCACATCACGATAGTAAGGCAAGACGTAGTCGATTCCTTTCTCGAGTGCGAACGCCGCACCGACCTGCGCCGCTTCTTGTCCTTGACATGAGACGACGAATGGGATTTTCCCGGCGCGGTTCAACTTCCACATCCGTTCATCGATTTTGCGGGCACGTACCATCGTTTCGTACATCGCCAATAAATCTTGCTTCGTTAAACCAAGCTCTTCATATGAGTTTACAGTCATCTGTTCCATCCTTGTTCCTCCTTAGGCGTGAATCGGTAATCCATCGACGGCAAGAGCCGCTTCTTGGAAGGCTTCGCTCAGTGCAGGATGCGGGTGCACAAGTTGTCCCATCTCCCAAGCCGTCGCGTTCAAGACGAGCGCGAGTCCACCTTCTGTGATGAGTTCGGTCGCTTTCGGTCCGACGATATGAACACCAAGAAGGTCATCTGTTTCTTTGTCCGAAACGAGTTTGACGAATCCGTCGGCTTGTCCTTCAATCCGCGCTTTCCCGAGTCCGTTGAATCGATACGTCCCCGTCTTCACATCATGTCCGGCCTCTTTTGCCGCTTCTTCTGTCAAACCGACCGAAGCGACTTCAGGGACACTGTATACACAGCGTGGGATGAGCGCGTAATCGAGCGGTGTCGGCTCAAGACCAAGAATCGTCTCGACCGCTTTCACACCTTCTGCCGACGCGACATGGGCGAGTTGTAACTTCCCGATACAGTCCCCGATTGCGAAGATATGACGTTCTTTCGTCCGATACTGACTATCGACTTGAATGATGCCGTTCTCTACGACGATAGAAGTGTTTTGAAGTCCTAAGTCTTCCGTGTTGGCAACTCGGCCAACCGAGACGAGGACACAGTCTACTTGTAACATCTCTTCCCCGACAGCAATCTCCACTGCATTTTCGTGAATCAATGTTCGTTCAGCGTCGACCGTCACGCTCTTCTTCACGCGGACCCCGCGCTTCTTCAAAAGACGCTCCACTTCACGCGATACTGCTTTGTCCTCGAGTGGGAGTAATCGATCGCCTACTTCGATCAATGTCACGTTCACATCAAGGTCGACGAGCATGGACGCCCATTCGACTCCAATGACCCCGCCACCGACAATCGCAATCGATTCAGGTAGCGTTTCAAAATTGAGGAGGTCGTCCGAATTCAAAATCCGTTTGTGATCGAACGGCAATCCAGGAAGTTCACGAGGAATCGACCCTGTTGCGATAATCAATTGATTCGGCAAGATCAGTTCTGATTCACCGCTTTCATCCTCAACGGATACAGTCCCTGGTTGTGGTGAGAAGATGCTTGGTCCAAGAATAGAGGCCTTTCCGCGGAACACTTCGATTTTCCCTTGTTTCATCAAATGTTCGATTCCCTTTTCTAGTCCAGCCACAAGATCACGCTTATACGTTTGAGCGCGTTCCATATTGAACGTCACATCTCCCGTCTCCACGCCATACGTCGCACTTTGCTTCGCCGTTTGATAGACATGTGCAGCTTTTAAAAGCGCCTTCGTCGGGATGCATCCTCTATGTAAGCAGGTGCCACCTAACTTTCTCGCCTCGACGATTGCGACAGATTTTCCTGCCTGGGCCGCCTTGATTGCAGCCACATATCCTCCTGGTCCTCCACCGATGACGACAACATCAAATTCTCGTGCCATGTGCATCCCCCTCATAAACTCGTGCGGTCTCTTCCTTCTCGATGACGCGAAGTGCACCTTCAGCCAACGCTTTAAGCTCATCTTCACCCGGATATACGTGTACCGGCGCGAGATAAGTGACACGCTCCTTGATTTTTTCAGTCAGCCACTCGGAATATGCAATCCCGCCCGTCAGTAAGATGGCATCCACACGACCGCATAATGTCGCGCCGTGTTTTGAAATCTCTTGAGCGACACGATAAGCCATCGTCTCATACAACAGCCTCGCCTCATCATCTCCTGATTCGACCCGCTGCTCAATCTCAATGGCATCGAATGTACCGAGATGAGCAAACAGGCCGCCCTGACCGACAATTTTCTTTTTCATTTCCGATTCTTTATACCTGGTACTATAACATAGTTCTACTACCTGTCCAACAGGAATCGAGCCTGCCCGCTCCGGCGCGAGCGGTCCATCTCCGTCAAGACCATTATTCACGTCGATGACTCGACCTGCCGCATGGGCACCGACTGTGATTCCCCCACCAAGATGCGCAACGATAAGATTCAGCTCATTGTAATCGCTTCCATTTTCGGCCGCGAATCGTTTCGCGACAGCCTTTTGATTGAGGGCATGGAAAATGCTACGACGATTGATTTCTGGCATGCCGGTCTTACGGGCCAACTCGTCCATCTCATCGACGACGACCGGATCCACTATGAAACTAGGAATCCCTTCAGCCCCACCGATTTTCGAAGCGATCAGACCACCGAGATTCGATGCATGCATCCCGAAACGTCCGCTCGTCAAATCTTCACGCATGAGATCGTTGACTGTATACGTTCCTGACGTCATTGGTGCAAGCAAGCCACCACGACCGACGATCGCGGTCAAATCATTGACCGCGATGCCCGTCTCTTCTAATAAGGCACGTACTTCTTGCTCACGATGAGGCAACTGCTCTGGAAGTGTGAGACCCGTCACATCGATCGCATGTCGGACCGTGCGTGTCATCACTTCCTCCTTCCCATCAAACAATCCAATTTTCGTCGAGGTCGACCCTGGGTTGATTGCAAGAATTAGCCGTTTTGTCATCTTAGCGTCTCCCTAGGATGCTTTTTTCAACTTTAAGGAACTGACTGCGTGAACGCGACATCATGTGAATCCGCTCTTCCGCCATCTTATCGGCCGCAACGTGCGTTGGTACGCCATCACGTTCTGCGATTTCAAAGACGCGCATCATGTTGTCATAGATGAGTTCGACTTTCTTCATTGCCCGTTCACGGTTGTAGCCTTCAAGTTCGTCTGCGACGTTGATGACCCCACCTGCATTAATGACGAAGTCTGGTGCGTATAGAATTCCGTTTTCGTCGAGCACGTCTCCGTGACGATCTTCTGCCAATTGGTTGTTGGCAGCACCTGCGACGATTTGTGCTTTCAATTGTGGAATTGTTTTGTCGTTGATGACGGCACCGAGGGCACATGGAGCGAAAATGTCACATTCGACCGCGTAAATCTCATCCGGTTTGACGACCGTCGCACCAAAGTCTGCTTCGGCACGTTTGAGTGCTTCCTCGTTAATGTCAGTCACAATCAAATGAGCACCCTCTTCGTGGAGGTGGCGACATAAGTTGTAGGCCACGTTACCAACACCTTGTACAGCAACGGTCTTCCCTGCGAGCGAATCTGTCCCAAATTTCCATTTCGCAGCAGCCTTCATTCCACGATACACACCATATGCCGTGACCGGTGAAGGGTTACCACTTGAACCGAATGCAGGACTGACGCCCGTGACGTAATCCGTTTCCATGTGAATGAAGTCCATGTCGGCAACTGTTGTATTTACATCTTCAGCCGTGATGTAACGACCACTAAGAGATTGAACATATCGTCCGAATGCACGGAAGAGCGCCTCTGATTTATCTGTCTTCGCATTTCCGATGATGACGGCCTTCCCGCCCCCAAGGTTGAGACCCGCTGCAGCATTTTTATATGTCATTCCTTTTGCGAGACGCAACACATCCGTGAGTGCCTCTTGTTCTGATTCATAGTTCCACATACGTAGTCCACCGAGAGCTGGCCCGAGCGTCGTGTCATGGATGGCGATGATCGCCTTTAGTCCAGACGCTTGGTCTTGGCAAAATACGATTTGCTCATAGTCCTCAGATTGTAAGACATCAAAAATACGGAAGCGTGGCTCAGTGTTTGTTTCCATCATGATTAATTCCTCCTGTTAAGTACGATTAATGTTTAGCATGTAACAAAGCGAACGCGAGCGAATATAGCTTCGCTTCGGCAGTATCGGCACGACTTGTCAATACAACAGGGGCAGATGCGCCGACGACAATCGCCGCTACGCTCGCCTCTGCGAAATACATGATTGATTTATAAAGGACGTTGCCGACCTCTATGTAAGGTACGACTAATAAATCGGCTTGACCGGCAACTTCACTGTTGATTCCTTTTTGCTTTGCTGCGACCATGTCGACAGCGTTGTCGAGCGCGAGAGGTCCATCTACGACACAGCCCTTGATTTGTCCACGTCGATTCATTTGGCTAAGTAGTGCCGCATCGAGAGTCGCATTCATTTGTGGATTGACTACCTCGACTGCTCCAATGGCTGCGACTTTCGGCGATTCGTAACCGATGTCATGCATCGCTTCTACCGCATTGTGAATAATTTCGACCTTCTCTTCGAGTGTCGGTGCGATATGAATCGCCGCATCCGTCACTCCAATCAACTTTTCACGATTCGGAATTTGGAATAGTGCGATGTGGCTGAGCGTCCGCTTCGTACGGAGTCCAGCTTCACGATTAAGGACGGCTTTCATAAATGTCGATGTCGACACCATCCCCTTCATGAGGACGTCCGCCTCTTTATTTTTCACAGCTAATGCGGCACGTCGCGCAATCTCAACGTCACCTTTCGCATGTAAAATATCGACGGATGACTTATCGATTCCATGCTGTTCACATAAATTTCGGATGTCTCGAGCTTCACCGAACAAAATGAAGCGTGACAGTCCATGATCCGTAGCGAGTTTTACGGCCCGGATGACTTCTTCGTCCGCTGCCCCCGCAATGGACACGGTACAGCCTTCTAACTCTTTTGCGTTCGTCAGCATCCGTTCAAAATTCATCATTGTCCCCCCTTGCTCTCTACACTATATCATAAGCAAGTTTGTTTCCTGAATTGTAAGCGCTTTATAATGCGGATGACCATGCAAATTAATGCTTACCGTGCATAAATTTTCCTGCAAATTATTGCGTGGTGTCGAGCTTGTTGTATAATGTTCGAATCGAAATCTTCAATCGGCGGGCTGCTTCTGATTTGTTGCCACTTGCCTCTTCAATTGCTCGTTCAATCAAATCGCGTTCATATTTTGCAACGGCCTCGTGAAACGTTCCAGATTCGACCACTTTTTGACTCGTGGAACGATTGGATAACTGCAAATGATGTGGGGCAATCCACTGCTCGGAGCTTGCCATATAAATCATCGCACGACCAATCACATTCTCCAGTTCTCGCACATTCCCTTTCCAATGCTGGCTCTTCAGTAATGTTAAGGCATCTTCGTCAACGCCGCGTACACTACGACCGTATTCTTGATTCAGTTTCCGGATCATCCGTTCACATAGTGCCTCGAGTTCATTTAATCGCTCACGTAATGGTGGGATATGGATCGGCATCCGATTGATTCGGTAATACAAATCTTCCCGGAATGTTCCGTCTGCTACTTTTTGTTCGAGATCGGCATTCGTTGCGGCAATGATTCGGACATCGATTGGGATTGCCGTCGTCCCTCCGACACGGACAATTTCATTTTCCTGGAGGACACGTAAGAGCTTCACTTGGACATCAAGAGGGAGCTCTCCGATTTCGTCTAGAAAGAGTGATCCGCCATCCGCTTCTTCGAAATATCCGGTTTTCCCGCCTCGTTTAGCTCCACTGAAGGCTCCATCTTCATAACCGAATAGCTCACTTTCAAGAAGGGTAGGTGAAATCGCCGCACAGTTCACGCGAATGAACTTTTTATATTTTCGAGGAGATTCTCCGTGAATGGCATGGGCGAACAGTTCTTTTCCTGTTCCCGATTCTCCGCGAATCAATACCGTCACTGGGGTCACAGCGGCAAGTTTCGCCTGCTCGATGACAAATCGCATGGCGTCACTCGTCGCAATGATATCGGCAAACTGATATTTGGCTTCTAGATTCCGGATGCGTGTTTTTGCCTCCTGCAATTCATCACGTAGGGCACGAATCTGAGATACGTCACGGATGACCCCAACGGAGCCTCGCAACTTTCCTTCAACGATGATCGGTTCTGCATTCACAAGAATATCTCGTCTCGTCGCCCCAATTTGCATCCGAATGTCTCGAACGCCTTGCCCGGTCGATAGTACTTTCAAATGGACGCTTTCCTGCATTCCGATATCTGCCGTCGCTGGTTTGTCGACCACATCTTCTTTTTTGAATCCGGTCAACCGTGTATAAGACGGATTGATCAAAATCGTGTTACCGTGATGATCTGCGACCGATATGGCCTCACTCGTACATTCAATGATGGCCTCGAGCATTTGTTGATTCTGTTTCAATCGTTCAACCACAATCCGAATAAATTCCCCTGGTAAGACGACCGCATCTTTGAAATGGTCCTTTAATTGTTCAAACGTTTGATGTTTCCCCGTCGTTTCGATGACAAAATCTAGTGTCGCATCCGCATACTGTTTCCAATCGTCCGCCACAGATATGCCATAACTTTTAGCAAGGGCTATTCCTTCTGCAGATGTATCAGAATCTACGACCGCTACAATCGTCGCAAGCGGCGAATCCATCAGCATATGAAGGACTTCGGTCCCCCCTTTTCCTGCCCCCACAATCATCAATCGTTTATTCATACATATTCCCCCATCATCATTCTTCTCTATTTCATGCTACTGAATCCGCACCTGATTCGCAAGGTGCCCAAAAATAGACCGTGTCGAACAGATCGATTTCTGTTAAAATAATGTATGGTAAAGGAGGAGATTGCATGCGTTTTATCGCGCTTCTAATCTTAATCGTCCCTGGGTTATTAGGTGTTTACGGAATCAAATTGCTACGTGATAGCTTCTTTTTGAAGACGAGCGCACCGTTTTCATGGTTCGATTCACTCGCTGCCGCCTCCATGTTGCAGGGGACCTTTGGGCTTCTGCTCGCCATGGGCGGGATCGGATTTGTAGCCGGCTATATTTTTAACCGCGACAAAAAAACAGGAAAAGTACAACGCCTCGACTCATAAGCACACAAAAAAAGGTTCCCTAACTTGACTTCATTTCAAGTGCGGAACCTTTTATTCATATTGAATTGTGATCACTACGGATGATCTCCTTTCAAACTACGTTACTTACTTTGACATGAAATCCAACGTCTTCTTAATGAAGAAGTATGAAAGAACTTTAGTAACTGCCGTCTTGCGTGAACGGAATCTTACCATTCGAGTTACTAACTGATTTACTTATCGGATCATGTCGAACCATCCATCGTGAAGTCGAACGCTTGCCATAAACTGTTCAACGGTTGACAACACTCCTTTTGGTTAACTGAACGATTGTTTTTCCTATATCAACCCCTAGCTTCGAGTTGATGATAGAATCGCCTCGCGAATGAGCGACTGTCGCGACCTCACGTCGGGACATTAACGACTTGAGGTGTCGTTCCCACCTCTGAGCTATAATCGGATAGCGAACCGAGATGATTTGGTTTCTTCAAACGTTGCTCCGGAACAAGTTTGAAAAGCGTTCATCTGACGCTTGTCCAAGTAACTTGGTACATCTTTATTATAACAAAGGCCCACCATTTTGCAAGCGCTTTCTTTCATAAAGTAAATAAATCTTAAAGTAATTGTTTCATTAAAAAAGACTAAGTCCCATCACGACTTAGTCCTCATGAAATGATTCAATTATTCTTAAACGATACATACGTGACGAAGTACGAGATAAACTCCGAGTTTTTCGGGCTTCGCTCACGCTCCGGTCGCCCTTCGAACATCTCATGATCGCGCATGCCGTTCTCCCATGCCGTCTTGATTGCATGACGCATTGCTCGTTCTACACGAGAAGATGTCGTCTCATGCTCTTTTGCGACCATCGGATATAATTCTTTCGTGATGAGACCGAGCAAATCTTGGCGTTCTCGCACGTAAATGACAGCTTGACGGATATACTTGAACCCTTTGATTCGCGGAGAGATTCCGAGTTGCTGAAGCAGGAGTGAGATTTCAATTTCTTCTGGCGTCATTCCGTCGAATTCTCGATTTGTTCCTTCTGACAATTCACGAATTTTCGTTAATAACTGTTGAATATTGAACGGTTTGACGAGAAAATAAGAGGCCCCGAGTTGCACGGCCTGTTTCGTCACTTCATCTTTTCCAAACGCGCTCAACATGATCACTTCCGGTTTGTCATCACCTAATTCTTCATTTAGGCGTTGCAATACTCCGATCCCATCCAAATGCGGCATGATAATATCGAGTAAGAGTACATCCGGTTGGTGTGTCTTGACGACATCCAAGCATGTTTCTCCATCGTGTGCCGTACCTACGACACGAAGATCAGGCTCAGATTCTAATTGTCGGCTCAACAAATCGACGATTTCTCGATTGTCGTCCGCAATACATAATGTAATCACTTATGACACTCCTTTGATGAACTTCTGTTTTACTTGTTGTGACATCTCAAGTAATTCTTCGACGTGTTGCTTCGTCAAGTCTGTCATTTGAGCGCCAGCAATCATGCGACCCAATTCGTCGATTCGACTTTCACGGTCGAGGGACGTCACATTTGTTTTCGTCCGTTCATTCGTTTCGGTTTTCGTAATGTAAAGATGTTGGTCTGCCATCGCAGCAACTTGTGCCAAGTGCGTGATACAGAGGACTTGAGAGCCGACAGAAAGTCGGAAGATTTTTTCACCCATCGCCTGCGCGACACGTCCAGAGACCCCTGTGTCGACCTCGTCAAAAATAATGGAGGCCACTCCAACCGTTCTTGAAAAGATTGATTTGAGTGCGAGCATGACACGGGAAAGTTCTCCTCCTGAAGCGACTTTTGCGAGCGGTTTGAACGGTTCTCCAACGTTCGTCATCATGTAAAACTCTACGTCATCTAAACCATCTTGTTTAAGCGATGTAGTTTTAAAACGGACCTCGAACGCTGTTTTTTCCATATATAGTTCTTTCAACTCTCGATGAATCGCATGCTGAAGCGACTCCGCAGCCATCTTACGCGCTGAAGACAGTCTCATGCCAGCTTCTCTTGCAATTTGCTCTAATCGAATGAGTTCATCTGAGAGCGTTTGTAAATGCTCTTCACGGTTCGTCATCGACTTCAATTCATCCGACACTTGTTCGCCGTAGGTGATGACTTCTTCGATGGTCGTCCCATACTTTCGTTTCAATTGCTGGAAAAGAGCCAATCGTGACTCAATCTCATCCAATCGAATCGGGTCAAATTCGAGCGAATCTAACTGGTCCCGGAGTTGAAACTTTGCATCCTCCAACAAATAATAAGCGTTAGAGATTGTCTCCGATACAGATGTCAAAGACGAAGAGAGCTGTGACGCCTCTTCCATCTCGCGCATCGCCACTCCGATTTGATCGAGTCCATTTGACTCCTCGGCAACCGCCTCATAGGAGAGACGAATGTGTTGATGAATGCGTTCAAAGTTGGCCAATTCATCCCGTTCTTCTGTCAACGCCTGTTCTTCCCCAACTTTTAATTCAGCCGCTTCGATTTCTTTCGTTTGAAACGACAAAAGATCCATTCGTTGAGCAAGCTCCTGCTCACTTTGACTAAGACGCTTCAATTCATCGGCGACTTGTTTCCAGGCCGCAAATGCCGTTTGATATTCCTCGACTAACGGACTGATTTCTTTTTCGGCGAAATGGTCTAATATGCCAAGGTGAAATTCCGCATCCATTAAATGTTGATGTTCATGTTGACCGTGAATATCAACCAGGAGCCGTCCGAACTCCCGTAACGTCGAGAGCGGCATCATTTTCCCGTTCACACGGCAGACACTCTTCCCGCTACTATGTAGGTCTCGACGTAAGATGACTGTCCCATCTTCAACATCGATGCCATATTGTTCGGCCGCTTCGATGACCGGGTGATCCGGTTCAATCATGAACAGACCTTCGATTTCAGCTTTATCTTGACCATATCGCACGAACTCACTTGAGCCACGTCCTCCAACAAGCAATCCAATCGCATCCAACAAGATCGATTTACCGGCACCTGTCTCACCCGTGAGCACAGTCATACCTCGATTAAACGGAATGTTTATTTCGTCAATAATCGCAAACTGTTTGATTGATAGTTCTGCTAACATACGTACGTTCACCTCATAACATTCCGAGTAGTCGATCGATGATTTGCTTCGCCTTCTCTTCGTCGCGTGCAATCATTAAAATCGTATCATCTCCACACACCGTCCCAATCAATTCATCCCATGATAGATGATCAATCAAGACGCCGATTGCATCAGCATTTCCCGGGAGCACTTTCATGACGACCAAATTTTGTGCAGAATCGACCGAGACGAAGCTGTCACTAAGGATTCGCTTCATTTTCCCGTATGGATTAAAGCGTTGATCGGCAGGCAGACTATACTTATATCGTCCATCGTTCAATGGGACTTTGACCAGATGTAACTCTTTAATATCCCGAGACACGGTTGCCTGTGTGACTGGGTACCCCGAGCGACGTAGCTCATCCACCAACTCATCTTGCGTCTCGATTTCTCGATTCGTCACGATGTCTCGAATTTTAATCAATCGCTGTCCTTTGTTCATAAGCGCTGACACCTCATTTTTCGTTTCACATACACATTATCATTCTAAAGTATTGTCGAAAAAAGGTCTAGCATTCCAGGTGGGATTTCCACCATTCCCCATCTAGTAGACGAGTAAAGGAAAAAGCTACAGACAACGAGGTCTGTAGCATCATTTTATCCCTTCAGTTTGGCATGGGCCGCATTTACGACCTCTTCGACTTGTAGCGATGGCGAGACGCCACCTACTCCCGTATACCGAGCGAAGAGAAGAAACTCGATGTTCCCATCCCCTCCAGTGATCGGAGAGTAATCCAGCGCTTCGACAAAGAAGCCTTCCGATGCGAAGTATCGGACCATATCGCTTGCGACTCGTTCATGGACGTTACGGTCCCGAACAATTCCTTTTTTCCCGACATCGGCCTTCCCTGCTTCAAATTGAGGTTTGACGAGCGCCATGACGACACCGTCTTGCTTCAAGATTTGTTTCAGCGGCGGCACCATCAGACGAAGCGAGATAAAGGAGACGTCAATCGTTGCGAAATCTGGTTGAATCGGGAACTGATCGGCCGTCGCGTGGCGGAAGTTCATCCGCTCCATGACGACGACGCGATCATCGCTCCGTAGTTTCCAGGCAAGCTGATTATAGCCGACATCGACCGCGTACATTTGAGTCGCGCCGTTTTGAAGCGCACAGTCCGTGAACCCACCCGTCGATGAGCCGATGTCGATTCCGACTCGTCCAAAGACATCGAGCGGGAAGACGTCGAGCGCTTTCTCGAGTTTCAAGCCGCCACGTCCAACATAAGGAAGAACTTGACCCTTCACTTCGAGAGGGATATCATCAAACACTTTATCGCCCGCCTTGTCTAGACGTTCTGTCCCACTATAGACAAGACCGGCCATGACCGACCGTTTTGCCTTTTCCCGTGTTTCAGCAAGTCCACGTTCGACGAGCAATACATCTAATCTAGTTTTCTTTCTTTTTTCCATAATCCCTCACACATTCTGTCGATTTGTCTCCATGACGAACCGTTCAATCGATTCCGCCATTTGGGCAGGTCGCAGTCCAATCTCTTCTAGGAGCTGGTTGACACCGCCATGCTCGATATATCGATCCGGAATACCGAGACGTTGAATCCGTGGAAACGCTCCGGCTTCATTCGCGTGTTCAAGCACGCTACTTCCAAAGCCACCGGCGAGAGCAGCCTCTTCTAATGTCACGAGCGGAATCCCCTCTGCATAAAGTGAAGTCAGCATCGCATCATCGAGCGGCTTGATGCTACGACAGTTAATGACGCGCACACTGAGCTTACCTTCTAATAGTGCTCGGACTTCGAGGGCGTCTTGCACTTGAGGACCGAACGTCAAGATAGCGACATCTGTCCCTTCTGCCTCGACTTCCCAATCATCGAGTGAAATTACTTGAAGCGTCTCACTCATCGGAACACCGATCCCTTCGCCACGCGGGAAACGAATCGCAATCGGTCCACCATCGTAACGGAGTGCAGAATAAACGAGTTGTTGTAATTCTTCTTCATCTTTTGCCATCAAGATTCGAATGTTTGGCACGTGACGCATGAAGGCGATATCGAACACACCTTGGTGCGTCTCTCCATCCGCTCCGACAAGTCCAGATCGGTCAATCGTGAACACGACGTTCAAGTTTTGACGACAAATGTCATGGACTAGTTGATCATACGCGCGTTGGAAGAAGGTCGAATAAATCGAGACGACCGGTTTCAACCCTTGCGTCGCCTGTCCCCCAGCGAGGGTGACCGCATGTTGCTCGGCAATTCCGACATCAAACATACGCTCCGGGAATTTCTTCGTAAAGCAATCGAGTTTCGAACCGACACTCATCGCTGGTGTGATCAACGTCACCCGTTCGTCTGACTCAGCCACTTTCGTGATCGTCTCCGCGACGACTTTCGAATAGCTTGGTCCTTTCGGTTTGCCTTTGATGACTTCACCAGATTCAATTTTATAAGGTCCAAGACCGTGCCATGTTCCGACACCGTCCAATTCAGCCGGACGATATCCCTTCCCTTTTTTCGTAATGACGTGGACGAGAACCGGACCGTCGATTTTCTTCGCGTACTCAAGCGTTTCGAGCAAGTCTTTCAAATCATGCCCATCTGTCGGCCCAAAGTAAGTGAAGCCAAGTTCTTCAAAGAACGTTCCCGGAATGAGAGCAGATTTTAAGAGGTCCTTCACCCGTTCCCCGCTTCGTTCAAGTGAACTCCCGACGAGCGGGATGTGTTTGATGAGTGACTCCATTTCTTCTCGAGCATGCTTCAGCTTGCGCGATGCCCGGATACGACCAAGCATATTATGCATCGCTCCTACGTTCGGCGCAATCGACATCTCATTATCATTTAGAATGACAATCACGTTCTGTTTCTCGGCACCGATGTGATTGAGGGCTTCAAGTGCCATCCCCCCAGTCAAAGCACCGTCCCCGATGATGGCGATGGCACGATCGTTGGCGCGCCCTTTCAATTCATTCGCAATCGCAATCCCCATGGCTGCAGAGAGAGAAGTCGAACTGTGCCCTGTTTCCCACACATCATGCTCGCTCTCACAACGTTTCGGGAAACCACATAACCCATTGTATTGTCGGAGAGTATCAAACTGGTTCGTACGTCCTGTCAAAATTTTATGAACGTATGCTTGATGACCGACGTCCCATACGAGTTGGTCTTTCGGACTGTCGAATACACGGTGCAAGGCAAGCGTCAACTCTACAACTCCCAAGTTTGGCGCCAAATGCCCTCCCGTCACTGCCAATTTTTCAATCAAGAATCGTCTAATGTCTGAACCGAGCGATTCGAGCTCTGATACAGACATCCGTTTCAGGAACGACGGGTCTTGAATGGATGTCAAGTCCATAATGACCATCCTTTCTCCTCACATTTTACTGATTCGTACCTTACATTTTACAAGAATGTGACGGCATATGCCACACATTCCCCAAAACAAAGGTGACACGATGTGCTCATCGTGTCACCGAGGTCAATGATTTCGTTTCACTACAAATGATAGCATCTCAAGAAGTAACGGCGCTGGAACTGAAAGTGATTCAATTGCAGCGTGTGCCGCTCCCACTTCTTGCTCAAGAGCTTGCTTCGCTCCCTCTAAGCCGAGAAGCTTCGGATAAGTCGTCTTGTCATTCAATTCATCTGAGCCGACGCGTTTTCCGATTGCTTGTTCATCTCCGACGACATCGAGGATATCGTCTTGAATCTGAAAAGCGATGCCAAGATGACGTCCGAACTGTTTGAGGTGCATCCGATCTTCCACCGATGCCCCTGCCAAAATCGCACCGGCTTCAAGTGCATAGACGAGTAGCGCACCTGTCTTCCGTTCATGAATGGATTGGAGCTCTTCAAGTGTGACGTCGTTCCGCTTTTCAGCCAGCATATCATCCAACTGCCCACCGACCATACCTGAGCTACCGGCCGCCAATCCAAAAATACGAATAATCTCGACGACATCTAGCGCAGGGAGTGGCATCTGTGTGAGAATACGGAATGCGTCCGTCAATAAGGCGTCCCCAGCCAAAATAGCGGTCGCTTCATCAAACTGACGATGATTGGTCGGTCGTCCACGACGAAGATCGTCATCATCCATGGCCGGCAAATCATCATGGATGAGTGAGTATGTATGAACCATCTCTAAACTCGCCGCCACCTCACGTCCTCGCTCGAGTGACATGCTATACGTTTCAAGGACGGCATAGACGAGAGCAGGACGAATGCGTTTCCCGCCAGCCTCTAAAGAATACGTCATTGCGTCTCGTAATCGTTTCGGCATCTCACTCGACTCAATGAGTTCCTGCATCGCCAGTTCGACGGTCCGTTTCCACTTGTTCAAGTCATCGGTACGGTTCATGCGGATCCTCCTTTTTCACGAAGCGTCCCATCAAGTTCTAAAATTTCATCCATTTTTTTCTCGGCGGCAGAGAGTTTTGTCTGGCACAACGCAGACAAGCGGACACCTTCCTCATATAAGGTCATCGCTTCCTCTAACGGGACATCACCGCTCTCGAGTTGCGCGACGATCTGTTCGAGGCGCTCGAGCGCCGCCTCAAATGTCTGTTCTTTCTTCGTCACCGACAATCCTCTCCTTCACCTCAGCGATCGCATGACCATCCCGAAAACGAATCGAGATATCACCGTCACGTAATTGTTTCACGTTCTGCACATAGGCCCCATCTTGTTCAATGAACGTATATCCACGTGACAAGACGGCGAGCGGACTGACTGCATGCAACCGTCCAACCTGTTGTGCAAATTGTAGCGTTGCTTGTTCTAATGGTCTCGTTCGACGGAGTCGCTCGACCATATGATTGACTTCTTCCCCTTGCTTGGACAACGTTTTTGAAAATCGCTTTACATCTAGCTGCTGTGACAACTGACGGAGCTGATGAGTGGCTTGGGTGAGATGTCGCCTCATCCCTTGCTCGAGACGGATTTCTGACTGGGCGAATCGTTCCCGTTTTTGAGAAATCGTGTACCTCGGCGATTTTAATCCATAGCTATTGATCATCCGTTCCACACGGGTTCGCGAATCATCCAATTGCTCTCTGACGGCTTTGTGCAGATGGTTATCCAAACGTTCTACATCTTTTCGCTGCGCATCAATCATCGCGGTAGCGAGTTCAGCCGCCGCTGTCGGAGTCGCAGCTCGAACATCGGCGACGAAATCAGAAAGCGTAAAGTCTGTCTCGTGACCGACAGCAGAAATGATGGGAATCGTGGACGCATAGATTGCCTCCACCACAACATCTTCATTAAATGCCCAAAGCTCCTCGATGGAACCGCCACCGCGACCGACGATGAGTACATCACAATCGGTGCGTTCGTTCATCCAGCGAATGGCCGACGCGACTTGTGGAGCCGCCATTTCTCCCTGTACAGCTACAGGTGCGAACGTGATCGCCACATGTGGCGCACGACGACGAAGTGTGGTCGCGATATCGTGTAGCGCCGCTCCTTTTGGAGACGTCACGATCCCAACGCGCTCTGGAAACATCGGGAGCGGGTGCTTCCGCTCCTCGTCGAACCAGCCCATCCCCTCTAGTTCACGCTTTCTCGCCTCATATCGCTCAAACAATAGACCGATTCCGTCTTGTCGCATCAATTCGACGTACAGTTGTACATCTCCCGTCGCTTCATACATCGTCACCTTTGATACGGCGATGACTTTCATTCCATCTTTCGGTTCGAATTGAAGTTGTTTGGCATCTCGAGAAAACATGACGGCTTTCATCCGAGACGCGTCATCTTTCAACGTGAAATAACAATGACCGGATGAATACCGTTTGAAATTTGAGATTTCACCGATGACCGCGACTTGTCGAAGCAAGACATCATCATCAAGTTGTCGCTTCACATATCGAACAACTTCAGAAACCGGGAGTGGATTAGCCACGTGATGCAACCTCGACCGTATTATGCATGAGCATCGTGATGGTCATCGGACCGACACCACCCGGAACTGGGGTGATGGCACTCGCCTTTTCCTTAACAGCTTCATAGTCCACGTCACCGACTAGACGACCTTCGACCCGATTGACTCCGACATCGATGACAAGCGCGCCCGGTTTGACCATGTCTGCTGTGACTAAACCAGCACGACCGACCGCGACAATCAAAATATCCGCTTGTCGCGTCATCTCACCGAGGTCAGCTGTTTTCGAATGACAATACGTGACCGTTGCTGATTCATTCAAGAACAACATGCCTACCGGTTTACCGACGATTTGACTACGACCGACGACGACAACGTGCTTTCCGGCGATCTCGGTTTGTGTTTTTGCGAGATGTAAGATACCGTGCGGCGTGCACGGAAGTAACGTATCCAGACCGAGCATCATCTTCCCGACATTCTCAGGATGAAAGCCATCGACGTCCTTTTCAGGGGAGATACGCATGATGACTCGTGATTCGTCGATGTGTTTCGGCAAAGGAAGTTGCACGAGAATCCCATGAACTTCCTCATCCGCATTCATCAAATCAATCAAGTCGAGCAATTCCTTCTCGCTAATCGTCTCATCAAAACGGAGGACTTGTGAATCGATTCCGATTTCTTCTGCCGCCCGTTCCTTCCCGCGTACATAGCTATGACTCGCTGGGTCATCCCCAATCAACACTACTTTTAATTTCGGTACGATGCCACGTGCGCGAAGTTCCGCCACACGCTCTTTTAACGTTTCTCGATATGATGCTGCCACTTGTTTCCCGTCGATCACTACTGCCATCTCTCTCATCCCCCGTTGTCTTTAGGTTTTTCTGTAGTTGGTCTGGTGTCTTATCTCTATTTTTTAGTCTTCTTTAATGATATTTCCGAGTACGCCATTCACGAGTTTGCCGGCTTCTTCGTCCGCGAACGATTTCGCGAGTTCGACCGCCTCGTTAATAGTGACGTTCTCTGGAATCGTCTCGACGTATAACAATTCGAACGTTGCCATTCGAAGAATCGTACGCTCGACGTTTCCTAGGCGATCCAAGCGCCAGTTTTTCAAGTTTTCAACTAGTAATGCGTCGATATCTTCAATATGTTCTAGCGTCCCTGTGACGAGTTGTTCGTAAAACGGATCAGACTCTTCTCCATCTAATGCGAACTCGATTGCTTCGTCCACCTCTAATTTAGATACTTCGATTTGAAAAAGCGTTTGAATCGCTTTCTCTCGTGCTTCATGACGTTTCATTCAGTTACTCTCCTTTTACATGCTTTCATTGTGATAGTTTAGCATAAAGCACTCATAAATTCAGTACAAAAAACCAGGAAACCGAAATAATGTTCGGGCTTCCTGGTTCATGTTATTTTGCCAATGACATTTCTTTTTCAACGAATTTCGTATCGAACGTCCCGATGCGGAACTGCTCATGTGCCATGACTTGTTGATGGAATGGAATCGTCGTTTTAATCCCCGAAACCGTAAACTCATCCAAAGCACGCAACATTTTCAGAATGGCCTCATCACGCGTTGGCGCATGGACAATCAATTTCGCAACCATCGAGTCATAGAACGGCGGAATCATCGCTCCTGCATAGAGTCCACTATCGACACGGACACCCATACCGCCTGGAACAATATATTGGTCAATCTTCCCTGCCATCGGACGGAAGTCCATAAATGGGTCTTCCGCGTTGATTCGACACTCGATGGAATGTCCTGAGAACGTAATGTCCTCTTGTGAGATGGCAAGCGGATGTCCGAGCGCCACTTCAAGCTGCGCTTGAACGAGATCGAATCCTGTGATCATCTCGGTGACGGGATGCTCGACTTGGATCCGGGTATTCATCTCCATGAAATAAAACTCGTTTGATTCTGGAACGTAAATGAACTCGATGGTCCCCGCTCCCGAGTACTGAATGGCTTTTGCCGCTTTGACGGCCGCATCCCCCATCAATTGACGTGTCGTTTCATCAATCGCAGGTGATGGCGCCTCTTCGACTAGTTTTTGCATGCGACGTTGGATCGTACAATCACGTTCACCTAAGTGAATGACATTGCCGAATTGATCAGCGAGAACCTGCACTTCGACATGACGGAACGACTCGATGAACTTCTCAAGATACACGTCACCATTCCCAAACGCCTGCTTCGCTTCTTTACGTGTCGCGACCAATCCTGAAACGAGTTCGTGCTCGTCTCGAGCGACGCGAATGCCACGTCCTCCACCGCCGGCTGTCGCCTTGATGATGACCGGATAACCCATCTCACGTGCGAGTTCCATGGCTTCTTCGTCGGTGACGACCCCACTTGAACCCGGAACGACAGGAACACCTGACTCGATCATCGTTCGTTTGGCTTCATCCTTGATTCCCATTTTGCGAATCGCATAGCTGCTCGGGCCGACAAATTGAATCCCGCACGCCTCGCACATCTCGGCGAACTCGGCATTTTCAGCCAAAAAGCCGTAACCGGGATGTACCATCGTCGCATCCACGGCGCAGGCGACTGATAAGATATTAGGGATATTTAAATAGGAGTCCTTCGATGGATTCGGACCGATGCAATAAGCCTCGTCAGCCAGATGAACATGTAACGCTTCACGATCTGCCTCAGAGAAGACAGCGACCGTCGGAATATTCAATTCTTTTGCTGCACGTATGATTCGAACCGCGATTTCCCCGCGGTTAGCAATTAATAATTTCATAACGACCTCACTTCACGCTGAAGAGCGGTTGACCGAATTCGACGAGATCGCCATCGGCGACTAACACCTCTACGATTTCGCCACTGATTTCCGCTTCGACATCGTTAAACAGTTTCATCGCCTCTAGAATACAAACGATTTGTCCTGACTCGACACGATCGCCGACGTTCACGAACGCTTCTTTATCCGGTGCCGGACGTGAATAGAACGTTCCAACCATCGGCGAGGTGATAGTACGATAAGACGCCTTTTCTTGCGTCGGTTCTTCTGTTTGTTCATTTACTTGAGGAGCAGGCGCAGGCGGTGCGAATGCTTGTGTCTGCATGATCGGCGCGCTCACTGTTTGTTGCGCTTCTTTCTTTAATGACAGTTTGAAATCAGATGTTTCAAGCTCCATTTCATGGACTGATGATTGGTCCAATAATTGAATAAGCTCTTTAATTTGATCGATTTGCATCTTTCTTACCCCCTGTTTATACCTGGTACTAATCTCTCCTTCACTATAACTGGTCAGACCAATGAATGCAACGAGAAAAAAAGAGCACCCATTCATTCGAATGAGCACTCGTAAGGATTAACCGTTATAACGACCCATGAACTCTCCAGTACGTGTATCGACTGTCACTTTTTCACCTGGTTCGATGAAAAGTGGCACTTGAATGACGTGTCCTGTTTCCACTGTCGCGTTTTTCTTCACGTTCGAGGCCGTGTCACCTTTTACGCCCGGGTCTGCTTCGACGATCGTCAAGACAACGCTCGTTGGAAGCTCGATTCCAAGAATCTCCCCTTCGTAGTCCGCGATGCTGACTTCCATGTTCTCAAGCAAATATGGAAGTGCTGATTTGACTTGAGCGCTTGTCAATTCAAGTTGCTCGTATGATTCATTGTCCATGAAGACATACGTGTCGCCCATTGGATAGAGATATTGCATGCGTTTACGCTCGATGTGTGCGCGTTCGATTTTCTCTCCGCCACGGAACGTCGTTTCTTGGATTGCCCCGTTACGCAAGTTACGCATTTTCGTACGAACGAATGCCGCGCCTTTACCCGGTTTTACGTGTTGGAACTCGATGACTTGCCAAATCGAACCGTCAGACGTTTTAACCGTCAATCCTGTTTTTAAATCGTTAACTGATACCATGTTGATTTCCTCCTAAATTCAGATGAAGCTTATGCCTCGATCGTAATTAACTCTTTTGGCGACTGTGTCAGACGGTAGCATCCGTCTTCTGTGATGACGACATCGTCTTCAATTCGGCAACCACCGACGCCATTGATGTAAATACCCGGCTCGATCGTCACGACCATACCAGGCTCAAGCACCGTGTCCGAACGGAACGATAATCCTGGGGCCTCATGCACTTCCATTCCGAGACCATGTCCTGTCGAGTGGCCGAAGTATTCGCCATATCCAGCTTCTTTAATGATATCGCGTGTCAACGCATCCGCCTCAATGCCAGTGATTCCGGCTCGTGTGCCTTCTACGCCAGCAAGTTGAGCACGGAGTACCGTATCGTAGATTTGACGCAACTCATCCGAAATCGGACCGATTGCAAGCGTACGCGTGATATCTGAGCAGTACCCTTTATAGTAAGCCCCGAAATCAAGCGTAACCAATTCTCCAGTTTCGATGACTTTATCGCTTGCCACACCGTGCGGTAGCGCCGAACGGAGACCCGAGGCGACAATCATGTCGAACGATGACGAGTCGGCACCTTTTGAACGCATGAACATTTCGAGTTCGTTCGCGACTTCTCTTTCGGTACGACCAGGACGGATGAACGTCTGGATATGGGCGTACGCCGCATCAGCGATTGCCGCAGCTTCCTTCATAATCTTAATCTCTGATTCATCCTTAATCAAGCGCAGTTTTTCTACGATTCCAGACGTTTCAATAAGTTGAGCGTCCACTTCTTTTTCATAAGCACGATATTGCCCCACTGTCATCGCATCCTGCTCAATGCCAAGGCGCTTGATGGATTCACGTGACACGACATCTGCTACCGACTTGATGAGTGACGTATCAAGCTCGATGATGTCATACCCTTTCACTTGATCGTTCGCCTGTTCCGTGTAACGGAAGTCCGTGATAAAACTTGCCGAATTCAACGTGATGACGATGACACCGCTCGATCCTGTGAAACCAGATAAGTAGCGGATATTCTCACGTTTTGTGACGAGCAACGCATCAATTTCGTTTTTTTCTAACTTTGCTTGCAGTTTGTTTACGCGTTCAATCATGTCGATTCCTCCAATGTTCGATTAGTGCATGCATCGCTAACGTATAGCTCGTGAGTCCAAAACCGGTAATGACACCGATACAGACGGCAGCAAGTTTTGACTCATGCCGAAAGGTCTCGCGTGCATGCACGTTCGAGATATGTACTTCAACGACCGGGGCAGCGATAGCGGATATGGCATCCCGGATCGCAATCGATGTATGCGTATAGGCACCCGCATTCAAAATGACACCCTCATAATCAAAAGCGTCATGCAGCGCATCAATTAAATCTCCCTCATGATTCGATTGTTTAAAGGTGAGTTCAACGTCTTCTGGAGCGCGCAGCATCAGTTCTGCCGCCAATCCTTTCAACGACACATCGCCATATACATCCGGTTCACGACGACCCAGTAGATTTAAATTCGGTCCATTTAAAACTAAAATCCGCAACCTTCTTCCCCCTCGTTCGTCAAGTCTTATCTATTGTAACAAATTTATCGAAAGAACGTGAATCGAGCCTTCTGCCCTTTCGTTTTTTTTACAAATCACGGTATAATTCAAGTACAACATTTGAAGAATCGAGGAAAGTGAATGAATTCTAAACCAACCATCCCAGTCGGGGGACAGGCGCTTGTGGAAGGCGTCATGTTTCAAGGCCGCTCTGAAAGCGCATCTGCCATCCGGCGAAAAGATGGCTCGATTGAAACATTCGAGCAAGCGCGCATTCTTGTCCCTTGGGTCCAATCGTTAAAAAAAGTACCGTTCTTGAGAGGGATTGTCGCGCTTTACGAATCGTTAAAGAACGGTTCTGCACATATGAACTTTGCGAGCGATCGATATGATGTCGACCCGAGTGAAGATACGAACACGAGCGAAGACCAAAAACAGAGCATATGGATGATTGCCATCATCGCAATCGTCGGTGTCATCTCATACGTGTTTGGTAAATTGATTTTCAATGTGACGCCTGCACTGCTCGCGGCTATGTTTCAAGACGTGCCTTTATTTTCCGGACATGTGATTCAAAACCTCCTTGAAGGGGGAATAAAATTAGTATTGTTACTCAGCTACCTCTACTTGATATCATTGACGCCACTCATTAAGCGCGTCTTCCAATATCACGGCGCTGAGCATAAAGTCATCAATTGCTATGAGTCCGGGCGTCCGGTCACGGTTGAACAAGTACGCCAAAGCTCGCGATTGCATTATCGCTGTGGCTCGAGTTTCATTTTATTCACCGTCTTCGTCGGGATTGGCGTTTATATGATTGTGCCAATCGACCCGCTCTGGTTGCGACTCGTCAGCCGAATCGCGCTATTGCCGGTCGTCATCGGAATCTCATTTGAAGTCCTTCAGTTTACCAATCGTTTCCGCGACCATCGCTTTCTGTCATTCCTCGGCAAACCGGGCCTGTCGCTCCAATTATTGACGACACGAGAGCCGAATGATGAGCAGATTCAAGTCGCGATTGAAGCATTTGAGACATGGGAACGAAAAGAGTTAGGAGAATCGGTCATTCATAGAGAGGGATAAGAGGAGGAAGCACCATGATCAGACAAAGAGTCGGTTCGATCGCTGCAACAATCGTGTTTATCCTTGGCTTCATCGGGGTCGGGCATATGCTTGCCACCGATCCGGGTCGCCTGTTTAGACAATTGTTGTTCATCGGGATATTCGGGTTAGTCTTTTATGTGATCTATCGCGTCTTCATGGCACCACGTATGTCTGCAGAAGATGCACGCTATCGTAAAACCGCGCAAGCCTCAAAAAAACGAATGCAGGGAAGTCGTGGTCCTCAAGTCAAACCTTCCGCTTCCGCTAAAAACCGGAAAGCGAAGAAACCTGGTTCGAACGTCACCAAGTTATCTAAACGTTCAACCGTACATCGTAGCAATCCTCCACACTTAACAGTGATTGAAGGAAAAAAAGGCAAGAAGAAAAAGAAAGCAAACATGTAAAAGGAGCGCCGCGGCGCTCCTTTTTATGTCGTCTCTACATATCCGATATATGGAAGATTCCGATATTGCTCCGCATAATCGATTCCATATCCGATGACAAACTCATCAGGAATTTCGAACCCGACATAGTCTGCGTCCAATTGAACGAGTCGACGCATCGGCTTGTCGAGAAGCGTACAAATTTTCAACTGTTTCGGTTGATGAAGCTCCATATGTTTACACAAGAATTTCAACGTCTGTCCCGTGTCGATGATGTCCTCGATAATGACGACATACTTTCCTTCCACATCTAAATCCAAGTCCTTCCGAAGCTGCACACTCCCACTCGAGACCGTCTTTTTCCCGTAAGAAGACGTCGCGACCGTATCGAGCTGAACGCTGCCTTTCATGTATCGCATCAAGTCTGCCGCAAAGACCATCGAACCCTTTAACACGGCGACGATCACGATTGGTGTTCCCTCTGCATCGTTCTCAATTTCTTCAGCCAACTCTTTCACACGTGTTTGAATCTGCTGTTCATCAAACAGTTTTCCTTTGATTTGAATCTCCATTTATCCGGCGAATGTTCGCCGTCACCCCCTATCTATTCAATCCACGATTCATCTTAACATAATAATAACTAAAAAATATACATTCTATGATAAATATGAATGATTCGTTCGTATTTTAGCGGTGGTAAACCAAATAAAAAGCGACAATCGAGTTCGAATGTCGCTTTTCACATATTATTCCTCTGAAGCTCGCTCTTGATCCCGAAATTCTCTGAATTGATCCATGAGCTCAGGCTTATCTTCAAAAAATTCCACGAACTGTGTCATACAGTCAAGTGTGTTCGAGCTGAGATGATGTTCGATTCCCTCGACATCCTCGTACACATCTGCCTCATCCACTCCGATTAGACGTAAAAAAGACTCGAGCATCGCATGACGCTCGACCAATCGCTTCCCTACTTTTTGACCTTTTTTTGTAAGCATGAGACCACGATACTTTTCATACACCAGATATTCTTCACGGTCCAACTTTTGAACCATTTTGGTGACAGAGGAGGGATGGACCCCTAAATGTTCCGCAATGTCAGATACACGCGCATAGCCTTTCTCTGACATCAACAAATAAATACGTTCTAAATAATCTTCCATACTCGGTGTCGGCATGGGCACGACCTCCCCTTATGTTCCGGTTTCCATTCTTTATTTTATCCTAACTAGAATGAAATCGAAAGGGAAAGCCCCGATTGATTGAGTCAATCATTGTCTCATGACCTTAAATTCATTATAATGAGATATGGTAACTTTGAAAGAGAAGGGAAGAACATCTATGGGACTCGAAACAATCCTCGTCATCCTCCTATGGGTTGCCTTGATCGCCTACATCGTATGGCGTTTCATGCCAGCTCGCGGGTTGAAAAAAATGAAACAAGAAGAATTCCGCGCCTCACTCCGTAAAGGTCAGCTGATTGACGTGCGCGAACCGAACGAATACAAAGGCGGACATATCGTTGGTGCTCGGAATATCCCGGTCGGCCAAATGAAACTACGCATGAAAGAACTGCGCAAAGATCAGCCGATTTTGATTTACTGCCAAGGTAGTTCACGTTCAAACCAGGCGGCTAAACTCTTGATGAAGAACGGATACAACAACATCTACATGCTCGAAGGCGGTTTCAAGAACTGGAAGGGTAAGATTAAAAAAGCTTAAAAAACGGGCGGGTCGATTCAATCATCGACTCGCCCATTTTTTATTTTACAGATGACGCCTCACGACGCTCATATTTTAAGACCGGTTTACGGGCAGCGAGTGTCTCGTCCATCCGTTTGACGACCGTCGTATGAGGAGCCGTCTGAACGATCTCCGGATTCTCTTCCGCCTCTTTGGCAATCTGGAGCATCGCATCACAGAACGCATCAAGTGTTTCTTTTGATTCTGTCTCTGTTGGTTCCACCATGATACATTCCTCGACATTTAACGGGAAATAGATTGTCGGTGGGTGGTAACCGAAGTCAAGAAGACGTTTAGCGATGTCGAGAGTACGAACACCAAGGGCTTTTTGACGTTTGCCTGACAAGACAAACTCATGTTTGCAATACGTATCATATGGCACGTCGAACGCATCTTTTAGTCGCGCGAACATATAGTTTGCGTTGAGGACCGCTTCACGTGATACCCGCGTCAATCCTTCTGCGCCCATCGTCTTGATATAGCTGTAAGCTCGGACGTTGATCCCGAAGTTTCCATAGAATGGTTTGATTCGCCCGATTGAATGTGGTCGGTCGTAATCGAGACCATATCCATCATCTGTTTTCGTCACGATTGGAGTCGGTAGGAATGGGATTAAGTCACGTTTTACTCCGACTGGACCTGAGCCTGGACCTCCACCGCCGTGAGGACCGGTGAACGTTTTATGCAGGTTCAAGTGAACGACGTCAAAGCCCATGTCCCCCGGACGTGCGATTCCGAGAATCGCGTTTGAGTTCGCGCCATCATAATAAAGCTTCCCGCCAGCTTCATGAACGACTTTTGAGATTTCAAGAATATCCGCTTCGAATAGTCCAAGCGTATTCGGGTTTGTCAGCATGAGCGCAGCTGTATCGGCTCCAACTTTTGCCTTCAAATCATCCAAATCGACGAGACCGCGCTCATCTGACTTGACGGTTACCGTCTCGAATCCAGCAACGACTGCGGACGCCGGGTTTGTTCCGTGCGCCGAGTCTGGAACGAGTACTTTCATACGAGCCGTATCCCCATTACGTTCATGGAACGCTTTGATCAACATGAGTCCCGTCCATTCCCCATGCGCCCCTGCCGCTGGTTGGAGTGTGACTTCGTCCATTCCTGTAATTTCAGCGAGTTGCTCCTGTAAGTCCACCATGAGTTCGAGCGCACCTTGAATCGTCTCAACTGGTTGCAGTGGGTGAATATGTGCAAAGCCAGGAAGACGAGCCATATCTTCGTTCACTTTCGGATTATATTTCATCGTACACGAACCGAGCGGATAGAAGCCTGAATCGACCCCATGGTTTCGTGTAGATAGAGACGTGTAATGGCGAACCACATCGAGTTCAGATACTTCCGGAAGTTCCGCCGCCTCTTTTCGAATCATCGTAGCCGGTAACAACGTCTCAAGGTCAACCTCTGGGACAGTCGGTGTCGGCAAATTATATCCAGTCCGTCCTTCACGTGATACTTCAAAAATTAGCGTTTGCTCGTGTTGCATTATTTCATCCCCCCAACCACTTCGACAAACTGATCAATCTCTTCTTTCGTGCGCAATTCCGTCGCGCAAACCAACATCTGTGTCTGACGCTCCCCTTCATACGTACCAAGCGGTAGACCACCAATCATGCCATGCTCGAGCAGATGGCGCGATACTTCTTCTGCGTCACGTCCAAAATCTACCACGAACTCATTGAACATCGGTCCTTCGTCCACGATGTTGAATCCTGCAGCTTTTAACGCTTCTTTCATATAATGAGCAGTTTGAATATTCCGAACGGCCATATCACGAATTCCGTATTTTCCTAAAGCGGACATCGTGATCGAAGCAGCCAATGCGTTAAGCGCTTGGTTCGAACAGATATTGGATGTCGCTTTATCACGACGAATGTGCTGTTCACGCGCCTGGAGCGTCAACACGAATCCGCGTTTGCCGTCCTCATCGACCGTTTGACCAACAAGTCGTCCCGGTAGTTTACGCATCAATGATTTTTTGACCGCGAAGTATCCACATGACGGTCCACCAAAACTTTGCGGAATACCGAATGGCTGTGCATCTCCGACCGTGATGTCCGCACCGAGTGCTCCTGGTGACTCAAGAATTCCGAGGGCGAGCGGGTTGCTCGAAACGACGAAGAGCGCACCCGCTTCATGAGCCAATTCTGCCAATGTTTCTAAGTCTTCAATACGACCGTAGAAGTTTGGATATTGTACGACAAGACACGACGCATCCGTCAAATCAAGGTCTGACACGTCCGTCACCCCGTTCACCACATCTGTGTAGTCAACGGATAGCCCCGGTCCGTCAGCATACGTACGGATTACGTCCTTCGCTTCAGGATGCACTGCACCAGAGACGACGACACGTTTTTTCTTCGTCTGCGCGCTCGCTAGGTAAGTCGCCTCAGCGAGAGCCGTGATTCCGTCGTACATCGAAGAGTTCGCGACGTCCATCCCTGTCAATTCACAAATCATTGTTTGGAATTCGAACATCGCCTGAAGTTCACCTTGTGAAATCTCAGGTTGATATGGCGTATACGCCGTATAGAATTCAGAACGCAAAAGCATATGGTTCATCACACTTGGTGAAAGATGATCGTACATCCCTGCTCCAAGGAAGCTCGGGTATGATTTCGTATGTTTGTTTTTATCAGCCAACTTCGTCATATGACGAACGAGATCGACTTCCGGAAGCGGAGCCCCAATCGCCGCCAATGATGCTTGTTCGCGAAGTGTTTCTGGAATATCTGAAAGAAGCGCTTCGATTGAATCGACGCCGATTGTCTCTAACATGTCTCGTTCATCTTGTTCGGTCATCGGTAAATAACGAAATTCCATTCTGTTCATTCTGAATCCCCCTGTTTCATTTCGTTCGTTTATAGAAAGGTGTCGGTACGCGTTCGGCTTCAATCTTTTTGCCACGGATGTCGATGACAAAACGATCTTCATCTTTGTAACGTGCATCGACTCGTGCCCATGCGATTGATTCATTTACAGTCGGAGGCATCGTACCGGTCGTGACAACGCCGATTACATTCCCATCCAATTCAACTTGCGCCCCTTGGCGGGCAATCCCACGACCGAGCAATTTCAATCCGATCAATCGATTCGGAATATTCTCTTTTTGAGTGACGAGTGCTTCCTTACCAACAAAGTCAGTATCTAGCTTGACGGCAAAATTGAGATTCGCTTCGAATGGCGTGACCGACTCATCTAACTCATGACCGTAAAGCGGCAAGCACGCTTCGAAACGTAATGTATCGCGTGCGCCCAGCCCACATGGGGTAACACCCTCGGTTTCAAGCGCTTCCCAAATGGCAGAAATCGCTTCTGCTCGAGCATAAATCTCGAACCCATCTTCCCCAGTATACCCACTTCTAGAGATGATCGATGGCACACCCGCAACGTCCCCATTCATGAATTTGAAGAACCCGATTTCGTCGAGTACCACATTTGTGATAGTTTGAAGTACGGATTGTGCATTCGGTCCTTGAATCGCAATCTGACCATATTCATCAGATTCATTTGTCACAACCACGTCACCCTTGACGTATCGACGAATGTGGGCTTCGTCCTTTTCAATATTTGAAGCATTGACGACGAGCCAATAAGCGTCCTCATCCAATCGATAGACAAGCAAATCGTCCACCACACCGCCGTCTTCAAGACAGAGAAGGTTATACTGGGCTTGACCAACTTTAATCTTCGAGATATCATTCGTCACCAAGTTTTGAACTTGCTCAAGCGCATCCGGCCCTTCGATTCGAATTTCTCCCATGTGAGATACATCAAACATCCCCACGTTTTGACGTACAGCCAAATGCTCTTCTTTAATCGAAGAGAACATAATCGGCATTTCAAATCCCGCAAAATCAACCATCTTCGCCTTCGGTTCAATCAAATCGAACAAAGGCGTACGTTTCAAAGTAACCTTTTCCATAATATCCCCCAATCCCGAACATAAAATGCTTTTGTTTTTGAAATCTTTCGTTTTCCATTCCACTTTAACAATTTTTATTCCTTCTGCATAGGTAAAAAAGCGAAAAAGAAAAAGGATGAAAAACGAAAACGTTTTCATCCTCATTATTTCATATTTTCGACTCGGTGGAAACGTCAGAACGTTCAATTCCCGCTGTCCGTTTGATTTCATGAGTTAGCTCGACGGCGGCTTGCTTTAATTCAATCGATTCATTCTTCGCATTGACCCCAAACTCTTTTAATTGAGTAACGGATCGATTGACCGCATCCACGTGCCCTTTGATTTCATTGACCTGTTGACCAATCACATCCGCCCGAATTTTAAAACGTTCCGTCAGACGATTCAAACGACCAAATTCTGGTTTCATTTTGTTTTTGAACAAGAGATAACCATATATCCCAAGTCCGATTAATGAAAATACGATGATGGCAAAATTAATCCAAATCATTCTTTTTCCCCCTTTATACGGATGATTTGCTTGGCGATGTCTTCAGGCGATTGAGATGCATCGATGGATACACTCGCTTTTCGATATAATTGATCACGTCGTTGAAACAACGCATGAACATCCTCCCGTCCTCTTTTAACAAGTGGCCGCGCAGAATCTTTGATTCGTTCCCAACACATGTCGAACGGAAGATTTAAATGGATCATCGTACCACGTTCTCGCATCCAACATATATTTTCAGAGCGTTCCACCACTCCGCCACCGGTCAGGATATAGTCAGCAGTGACTTGTTGCAGTACTTTTGACTCAACATCACGAAACGCAGACTCACCATAGCGGTCAAAATATGTAGCGATCTCCATCCCAGTCATGGACTCAATGACTAAATCAAGATCGATGACCTCCCCATATTCTTTCAGAAACGAGAATAAGGTAGATTTACCTGTACCCATAAACCCCACGATATAAAACGGGTTTTCATTCATAAACAATCACCTCTTTATGCCGTTCACCAGATGTTAGCACGATATTCACTTCAGTACGATTCGGTGCAATCGGACGACACGTCAGAGTTCCCGTTGGTTTATGCAGCGTTAACGGTCGATCACCGCAACGCTCCTTCGCCAATAACAGATGCGATTCGAAGCGAATCGCTAAGATTTCCTCTGACAGTCGCCTCGTCGTTCGTTCCACATCAGTATACCAAAATAACGCGGCCCCGAGTAACCAAACAACGATGGTCAAGGTGATGACGAGAAAGAATCCTGTTTCATGCACATGACGTGCCGCTCTCTTCTGAACGATGAATCGGTCCATGCGATTCGAAAACCCTTTCCGACCGTTTCGACATGATACTGCTCGATTCCTCTTAAAAAGAGTAAGTTTCCTCCTCCATCTCCGACCATGACCAAATTGCCATTTACTTGTTTGATTGTCCATGACCACCGCTCCTCATCCGATTTGACGAAATCACCTCGTAACCGCCCTTCGTCAACACGACAGTTCTCGCTATCCATCAGACGGCGCACAATCAGTTGAGGCGTCGTATGATGATTCCATTTAGGCTGTTCATAAAGATGTTGACCGAGCGTGAGCAATTCAACCAAAAGGAAAAGAAATATGGGAAGGATCAGCAAAACGACCGTCATTTCAATCATCGTAAAGCCCTTTTCATAATGTCGGTAAACAAAATCCTTTCTCACACACTTGCTCACGCCCTGTTGGTTCAGTGGCTTCAAGCAGAACCTCTCCTTGTAATCGTTCATAGATGAAGAGCGTGTCACTCAACCGTTGGATTCGTTCATTCCCTTGCACGACAAAGGATGCCAGTATGAAAATCCATCCCATGATGACCGCAAGACTGACAGTCAGCTCCCATAACGAGAAACCCGATTCATCCACTTTCACGAATAATCACCTCCGGCTCATACGTCCCGATTCGAAATTTGAGCGTCACCGATGTCTTTCCACTGACGAATTTCCATTGTCCCGCATAAGAGGCGGTCGCTTGTGAAAAGGTCAACGTGTTGTACGTCGGAAGATATACGTCCACCCCATCAGGAACATCAACCTCCCTGACGATCTCTCTCCCACACACAATCAGATAAGTTTGTTGTTTGGAAATCCAAATCAATCGCGGCACACAATCTCCCTCTTCTGAAATATAGGGAAATTGCCCAGCTTCTTGAATATTCGCTACCAATGAATCCGTAAAATTGTAGAGCTCCATTCGTTCGAACGGTCTCGTAATCGGTGCACTCATCAATACTAAGAACGACAATACGACAAGTACCCATGTCATTTCGACCAAGGTGTAGCCTTTCATTGTTTTTTTAAGGAGCCATCAGTCGGTGAATACGTATAGGTCGAGGATTGACAGCTATAAACGAGTGGATCTGCAGCCGACGCACGCTTAATCACTTCTAACGTTTCAGGATAGGCTTTATGTTCCGCGTAATGCAAATTGATTTCAGATTCAACGATTCGAACACTACCTTCGCAACTCACTTGGTCAGCACGAGATTTCCCGTCCGACAAAGAAGGGACAAGTAACAAGAGAAGAACGGATATAATGAGTAATACTGCCGCCATCTCAACTAATGTGAACCCACGCTCTTCCTTCATTTCATCTTTCTCCTTTCACAATTGAGCCATAATGAGTTTGACCGGTAAATAGAGTGTGTAAAAAAGAACACCGATCATGACACTGAGGATGCCGTATAAAGACGGTTCAATTTTCTCAATCAAACCCCGACTATGTTGCTCCATCTCTTCGAATACAAGCTCGCGATGAAGAGACATCAATTTGCCAAGTTCTCCACTCATCGATCCCACACCTAATAGACTCACGACCTCATGATCGATAAACGGTTCACACCTCGTCGCCGCTTCAATCCCTTCACCTTCAGACATGCGATAATGAATTCGCTTGGCCATTTCTGCCATTTCTCCCTCCTCCTCGGCTAGCCGACTGATAATCTGCCTGATATTCGTTTCAGTATGTTGGAGCAAGGACAACTCACTTACAAACACATAGGTCATATAGAGTGTTTTCCCACGTCTCCATGCGTAAAAAGGGAGCTCTACTCCTCGACGATGGAATCCATATATGAGAATCGCGATTGCCACGAATATAGAAAACAGTACAGGAAAGAACCAATTCGACAATAGAATCGACCCCACACCGCCATGCGACGAGACATCTACCATCCCCATTAATTTCGGGAAAATGTATAAGGCATAAATCATTCCTAATGCAAGTAGGATGAAGAAGATAATTAACGGATAGCGAATTAGCCTCCGCAGCTCCTGCTTTAACCGTTGTCGCATCTCGAGTACCATCGCCACTTGCGACAATCCATCCATAAATCGTCCGTTGCGGTCCGCCGTATGTAAAATCTCTTGCATCTGCCGATTCGTGATCAAGATGGAAAATACTTCAGACAAACTCACACCCGCTTCTAGACGAATCCTCATCTCTCGAATACAGTCTTTCATTTTTCCCTTCTCATGAAGTTCAAGCGTCTCCATGGTCACTTTCAATGACACACCTCGTGATTGTAGACGAAGAAAACGATGAATCAGTCGGATCGATGGGATTACCGGAACGTCGACCATTCGCAAGTCACCTCCTGATTTCGAGTCAGTACACACCAATGTCTTTCCACGGTCGCCTTACCAAGAAGTTGCATCAGCCGCTTTTCCCCATCCTGAATCGATGCGGTATGAAAGGTTGTAATCGTCAAATGCCCACTGAGCGCTGCATCGTATGCGACCATCAATTCTTCATCGGTCCGCACCTCGCCAATCACGATGATATCCGGGTCGGCACGAAGCGTCTCTTTCAACAAGTGTCGATGGCTGAGTCCAGCCTTAGCATTCACTTCCAGCTGAATGACACCACCGACCATTTGTTCTGGAGGATTTTCAATCGTCACAATCCGCTCATGCTTCAGCTGATTCAACAGGGCATACAGTACCGTCGTCTTGCCTGCTCCGGTAGAACCCCCTATAAAGAAAAGACCATGATGTGATGCCACGACTTTCTGAAATCGTTCCACATCGTGTGATTGTAACAGGTGCTGGAGTTCAAACGTGTCGTGCGGAATGCGCCAAGACATTAACGTCTGGGCGAACGACGGGAGAAAGGTCACCCGGATGACATCTTGATTCAATTCATAGACCCCGGATTGTGGAATGCGTTGATTAGATTCAGGTAGTGAACACCAATATCGCATATGATATGTAAGGCGATCATAAAGCTCTGCATCCATCGATTGAAGCGCAGTAAGCTTACTAGCAGAACGGACTTGAACCTTTACTTGGTTTGCATCGGGTATAAAATGAAGATCACTCGCACCGATTTGACGTGCTGCATCTACTAAATCCTCAATGAGTTCCTTCATCTCGTTCACCTCGATACAAGCATAAAAAAAAGCCCACTATGTTGAAAGTGGACTTGTTTTATGAAACTTGAACCGCTGCAGTGTTGTGGCGACGTGCATATGTTTCGATTGAAACCTTGTCATATCCGACAATCACTTCTTTTCCATCAGTTAAGATTGGACGCTTCAAAAGTTTTGGGTTTTCGCTCATCAGCTTAAGAAGCTCGCTTAATTTCAAATCCTCCACGTCAACATCAAGTTGTTTGAAGGCCTGGCTTCGTGTCGCAAGGAGAGAGTCGACTCCTTCCTCACTGATTGCAAGGAGCTGCAACAATTCGTCAACTGTTGGTGCATCTCTGAAAATGTGACGCTCACTCACTTGAAGTTCTTGTTCTTGTAAAAACGCTTTCGTCTTCCGACAAGAAGTACAGCTTGGATACGTGTAAAACATTAGTTCTGATGCCATTTTTATGTTCCTCCCTCATTCAACTTTCACTTCGCTCATTTTGTATAAGTTGATTATACATCTCTATACCCCGTTTGTACATGTTTTGTGCAACTTTTTTATAAATTTTGTACAACTTTATTTACCGAAATGATTTCACATATTTTTCACGATTATTTTGCTCAATTATCACGTTTCCATAGCATTTTTTCGAATGTGTTGGTAAAATAGTGAATGAGAATGGAATAATGCACGTATGGGGGGATTAACATGGCAAGAATGTTTCGTGTCCTAGGCTTTTGGACTGGACTAGTAGCGGCACTTGCTTTCGTAGGCGCACTAGGCGGCGACCAAAGTAGTAGTGAACATACTGGCGACTTTATCGTTATGGGACTTGTCTTCTTAGCACAAACGATTTTCTTCGTCGCTCTTGGTTACTTAAAACTAACTGAAAAAACGTATGTATATGTCTTCGGCGCGTATTTGACAATTTTCTTCGTTGTCTTTACGTATTGGAGCAACTTCCAAATGTAAAAAAAGATTGTCTCGCCGGAGACAATCTTTTTTTATGTGAAGAACGGATTTGTCCGCTTTTCTTCTTCTAGCGTCGTAATAGGACCGTGCCCCGAGTATAACGTCGTCTCATCGGAAAGGAGCTGCTTCATCCGATCGATGGACCCCATTAATGTCGACTGGTCTCCACCGAACAGGTCTGTCCGTCCGACGGATTGCTTAAAGATCAAGTCACCACAAAAGGCGATTCTTTCATCATCCATATACAATACGACACTCCCTGGGGAATGACCCGGCGTGTGATAGATTCGAAATACGATGTTCCCAATTTCTAATACATCACCTTCGTATGTTTTTTCTGCCGGTTTCATCGATGGTATCGGCAAGTTGAACGCAGAAGCGCCATTCTTTTCTCCATCTGTCAGCCAATCCGCTTCTAAGCGGTGTACATAGACTGGTACCTGGTAACGTTCACGGAGCGCATCGATTCCTCCGATATGATCGAAATGTGCATGAGTCAACAAGATTGCTGAAAGTGTACCGAAACGTTCGATTGTATCGAAGAACCTCGGGTCATCCGTTCCGGGGTCAATGACGACGACAGTGCCGCCTTTTTCAATCACATAGCCGTTCTCTTGTGCCAAGCCAGACGTAATCTTTTTGATTTGCATAGCATTCATCCCCTTCTTATTCAAAACAATATTGTGGCAAAATTGTTTCGATGTCAACCTTTGCTCGACAGCGACTCTATAATCGGATAAAATAATAATGATATTTCAGTGAAATTTTTATGAATTTCATGACGTATAATTAAAGGGGGAACTCGTCATGCATTTGTATGAACCGTTCGGATGGATTTCCGTCATCGTCGCGATTGTGGCTATTTGGGGAATGCTTCGTTCATTCCAAAAACGCCAATTCTTTCCGCTCGTTTTTGCAGGTTTAACTGTACTCGTATTCGGATTCTTTGGTGTCGCCACGTTGATCTACGGTGGAATTCCAGGTTAATGATTCGCATATGCAATCATCAAGCGACTTCGGTCGCTTTTTTTATGCCTTTTTTTACGTTCATTCCCTCTGTTACATAAAACGGACCAAATCACTATGTGACTTGGTCCGTACTCATTATTCTTCAGTTTGTTCTTTGAAACGGAGTAAGTCGGAGTAAATCAAATCATCGTTCATTTGCAAGATTTTTTCCGCTTCTTCCGTCATCGGACCACATAACGACGTATCTTCGACTACTTCACCAGAAGTCGCGTTATAACATGTCGACTGTGTCCAAACATATTCATCCGTCACGACCGTTCCGTCGCGGAAAATCGCGCGGCTGTTTCGATTTTCAGAGAATAAGTCGTTTCCGAATCCAATCGTATCTGACGTGTCGATTCCAAGTAAGTGCAAGATGGTCGGTTTCATGTCGACATGACTACCGATCGTCTCATGCACTTCCCCTTCTTTCTGGTCAGGTAAGTGAATGGCAAACGGAACTTGTTGCAATTTCGCCACGTCGAATGGTGTCAACTCATCTTTCCCAAGTAGCTCTGCCATCGCACTGTTGTGGTTCGTCGAAATACCATAATGGTCACCGTAGACGACAAAGATTGTATCTTCCCACATTCCATTCTCTTTCAACTGGTCGATGAAGAGACCGAGTGCGTAATCTTGATAAGCTAGTGCTTGCGGGAAGTTGTTCAACGTAGTTGAGCTCGTTTCAAATTTTGGTACAAGCTCATAGTCTTCACTTGGCATCGTGTACGGGAAGTGGTTCGTCAATGTGATGAACTTCGCGTAGTACGGTTCAGGCAATTCTTGAAGCATTGGAATAGATTGTTCGAAGAAACTATCGTCTAAGAGACCCCATTCTGTCATGTCTTCAGGATTCCCGAGGTCATAACTCTTTTCATCAAAGAATTGATCGACGCCAATGTTCTTGTACATTTGATCGCGGTTCCAGAACGATTTGTTATTCGCATGGAACACGGCTGAGTAATAATTTTCGTCCTTGACCAACTCAGGGAGCGCTTGATATTCGTTATCGGCGTTCGTAAAGTATACAGCACCACGCGGGAGTCCATATAGTGAGTTATCGAGTGCGAACTCAGCATCAGAAGTCTTCCCTTGACCGACTGTATGGTAGTAGTTCGGCCAGTAGTGAGACTCTTCAATCAGTTTGTTCAAGTTCGGCGTGATGTACTCTCCATTCGGCGCCTTCATGTTGTGAGTAAAATTCTGCGCAGATTCGAATGAAACCACGATGACATTTTTCCCTTTATATTTTCCGAATAAATCCGGATTCGGCGCCGCATAGTTTTGACGGGTGAATTGTTCAATCGTTGCGAGTTCTGATTCATCCGCCATCGCTTTTTGAGCCGATGTTTTCGTTTGGAGCATGGCATCATACACATGGAAGTTAAATGTTCCGATGTTTTTCACCAACAGCTCACGGTCAAATGAACGAGTCAACAATTCAGGTCGTTCCGTTTCTGCTAGCGAAAGGTTGAACAAGAAGACAGAGACCGCTACGACGAATGTGACGAGCGCACGTCGATGTGAAGCTGCATTCTCTTTCATGTTCATTCGCCATAAGATAAACGGAAGGATAAACACGTCACCAAGAATGATTAAATCTTTCCATTCAAGAAGCGAAGTGAATGATGTCGATAACGTTTCCATGTTCGATGGTTGCATGATGACAGGCATTGTCAAATAGTCCGTGAATTCCCGATAATACACGGCGTCCGCAAACAAGATAAACGATGCAATCGCATAGAGCGTGTAGAGCACCCATTTTTGTTTATTACCTTTAAAGAAGAAATGGAAGGCAAACAAGAATAATGTCGAACTGATTGGGCTAATCAGTAAGATGAAAGCTTGTGCGGTGTTTTCAATCGGAATGTTGAAGAAAAATTGATAGACGATATACGTCTTCGTCCAAAGCAATAACGTAAAAATCCAAAATAGACGATATTCTTGAAACGAAGCGCGGACCGTGTCGTTCAGTCTCGTCGATAGCTTCGAAAAGCGTTGAGATGAATTCATCTGACGGTCTCCTCCTCTTTTCAGTTTTCGGCATGTTTTAGTTGCCATTCTTTATTTATATTTGTTCATTCATTGTACAATTCGGATTGAATAGTACACGTCCAGTATCAAGTCCAAATCTTACCCCTTTTTTAATAAAAAATCAACTGTGACGTTACAAATTTTACAATATCCCATACCCTTTCCCACAAAAAAACACGCCTGCAATGTGCAGACGCGTCCGTTTCATACTCGTGTCGGAAGGAAGTGTTTCCGTGCCAGCCAAGCACATCCAATCACACCGGCATCGTTTTCGAGTTCAGCGATTTTGAATGTTGTCGACTCGTATACCCGCTCGAGCGCAAACCGTTTGAACTGTGCATCAAGCGGCTCCAATAATGCGTCGCCAGCTTTTGAGACGCCTCCACCGATGACAATCATTTTCGGATTGAGCGTGTTCGCGATGTTTGAGATGGTCAAGCCGAGGTATTCCGTCATCTCGTCAATGACTTCTGTCGCGATCGAGTCACCAGCCTTATATGCTTCAAACACGTCACGTGCAGTCACTTCTTTTAACTCGTTTAATGAAGTATGTTGATTCTTACGCTTCTGTAACGCCAGACGCGAGATGCCGGTCGCTGAAGCAATCGTCTCGATACACCCGAGGCGACCACAACCACACTTCACAGCCTTCGTTTCGTCTCGTTCCACGGTAATATGCCCGATTTCTCCGGCCATTCCTGCCGTCCCATGAACGATATTCCCGTTCGTGATCACGCCACCACCGACACCTGTACCGAGCGTGATCGCCAATAATTCTGACGCCCCTTCGCCGGCACCTTTCCACATCTCACCAAGGGCCGCGGCGTTCGCATCATTTTCGAGCACGGCCGGAAGACCGACTGCTTTTTCGAACTCACTCACGAGTGCAAAATCTTTCCACCCGATGTTCGGAGAATATTCGACAACTCCTTCTGAGAAGTCGACGAATCCTGGTGCCCCGATTCCTGCACCCGCAAAATCTTCTTTCTTCTTACCTGATGTTTGTAAGTATGTTTCAAAAGAAGCTGCGATGTCTTTTGGAATATGTACACCATTCTCTCGAATATCCGTTTTGACTTCCCACTTATCCGAAATGATGCCGTTCATGTCTAAAACGGCCATCTTCACCGTCGTACCACCGATGTCGATACCTAATAACCATTTCATACCGTTCACTCCTCATCTCAACTAAATCGCTTTCATTGAATAGTGTACACTATTATCCCCTTAGTGCAACCCTTTGCACTAAGGGGATTTCTGTCAATCTGTTGAATTTTTTAATTCGTGGGTCAAAATGATTTTGGCCGTATCGTACACACGTTGTTCGATGATGCCCCCTTCATACAATTCGTCGAGTTCCATCATCATGAGTGAGATTTCAGCATCCCGTTCTCCGATGTAAATAATGGTACCGAACGATTTTAAAAACTGTTGGACATCATAAAAGTTTTTCATGCTTCTTCCTCCATCGTCGATTGTACATAACGATTTAACAATTCTCGCGTTGCTTCCAGTGATGACAGATGCGTTCGCTCATAACTATGGCTCGATTCGATTCCTGGCCCAATCAAGGCATGTCGCACATCATACCCTGCTCGAATCGCCGCTGACGCATCTGACCCATAGTACGGATAAATATCTACCTTATACGCGATCTCATGAGCTTTACATAACGCCGTGAACTTCCGTCGTAACCCGATATCATACGGTCCAGATGAATCCTTGGCACAAATCGAGACTGTATACTCATCGGAATGCTGTCCATCCCCGAGCGCACCCATATCAACGGCAATGTATTCCACGACGTCTTCCGGAATACCCGCGTTCCCTCCAAATCCGACCTCTTCATAATTCGAGATCAAGAAGTGAACGGTATGCGGTAAGTCATAACGGATTAAGTCTTTCGCAAGGTCCAATAGAATGGCGACCGATGCCTTATCATCCAAGTGGCGTGATTTCACGTATCCTGAAGAGGTCACTTGAAAGCGAGGGTCGAATGAAACGAAGTCCCCGATCTCAATCCCAAGCGCCGTCACATCTTCACGAGAATGCACTTTTTCATCCAATCGGACTTCGATGTTTGATGCAGATCGCTCGGCAGAGTTCGTGTCCTTATAGACGTGAACACTTGACTGATGGATCAAGATCGTTCCTTCAATCGCCTCTCCTTCTTCACGGTGGACGAGGCAGTTCTCTCCCTCAATCGCCGTCCATGCGTATCCTCCCACTTGAGTCAAACGAAGACGCCCGCTCGGCAAGATGTCTTTGACCATCGCACCGAGTGTGTCCACGTGTGCCGTCAACAGACGCGCCTTGCCAGAACGACCTGAAAATGTGGCCAGCAGTGCCCCTTTATGTAGACGTGACGTCTTGACACCCAGTGCATTCAATTCTTGCTCCGCGAAGCGGATGGCCTCTTCCGTCATCCCGGAAGGACTCGGGATGTTAACGAGTGTTTTTAATGTTTCAATCATTGAATTCTCCCCTTACCAAAATCCGTACCCGACGAATAGTCCAAACATCGAGATGGTGAGTACGGAAAATAAGATTCGTTGTATACGGTTCTTCTCATCCGGTAGCCCGACGACCCCCGAGACGACAAAACCACCAATCAGACCTCCCGCATGCGCGAAATGGTCAAGACCTGCACCTAATACAAACGCAAGTCCTACGTTTAATCCTAACATAATAAAGAGCGGAGGTCCGAGCGTCTTCATGAAGAGAGAACGATCCCGCAACCCAAAGTACAAGAGCGCACCGACCAATCCAAATAGCGCCCCTGAAGCGCCTGCTGATATCGATTCGCTGAATGCAAACGATGCGGATGTCGCTAATATTCCACTGAGCAGGTAGATGATTAAAAATCGTATGGAGCCGTACATCCGTTCGACGAGCGGACCGAGCGACCAGAGTGCAAACATATTAATCGCAAAGTGGAACCAACCGATATGCAGGAACATCGGTGTAATCAAACGCCACCATTCCCCTTGTTCAATCAACGGGTTCACTTTGGCCCCGAATGCGACCAACGTGTTTGGATCAAGCGTCGAACCGACCGATTCGGCTAACCACATGACTAAAAAGGTGACGAACAGTAGCCCATACACCACTTGTGGTTTTCCGAAGGAAAATCGTTTCTTCAGATCCGCTTTCTTTTTCCGGTCGAGGGAGACCGCTAGCAGTCGGAACCGGTCTTCTTCCATAGTCGGTGTGCAAATCGAACGGGACAATGTCACTTTCGCAGGGATTTGAAACGTCAACGAGTCTACACGCTCTTCATCCACGAGACGCTCACCATAAACATGAATGGTCAATCGTTTCCGCCCGATGCGAGATAAGCGAAATGCGTTCAAAATCGCGTGTATATCCATCCCAACGTGATTCGCCCATGCTTTTTCAGTCTGAATGAACAAATCATACCGATCACCTGCTTTCGTATCGAATAAGATGACCGCACGGGAGGGTTCGAGTATGCCTTCAATTCGCCCACCGTTTTCGACCTTTCGATAAATATCTTCCCAAAAACAAGTTGTCGCCAACGAAACCCCTCCTCTCTCTCAATTCTATTGTAAATCACGACACGACCCACGACCAAACGATGATTCGTTCTATATGTATAAAAACCCGTAACCAAATGGCTACGGGTTTCCAAAGGATGGAGATTACAAGACAGGTTCCATCGTTTTCATGAGTACGTTCGCAGAATGTTGCATTTTCTCATGCTCTTCTTGTGACAACTCAATCTCAACGACTTCACGAACGCCTTGACGGTTGATAATCGCTGGTACACCGATATGGATATCGTGCAATCCATACTCACCATCAAGATGGGCACCGACTGTCAACAACGTGTTCTCGTTACGAAGGACAGCCTTGACCAACCGAAGGAGACCGAGTCCAATCGCATAGTACGTCGCACCTTTACGTTCAATGATATGATATGCTGCGTCACGAACGTTGACATAGATGTCTTCAAGGTCTTCCCAGCTGTACTCATCATGCTCTTCAAGTAGTTGCTCGACCGATTTTCCATATATACGAGCGTTGCTCCAGGCAGCAAACTCCGTATCACCATGCTCACCCATAATGTAGGCGTGACAGTTACGCGGGTCGACGTTGAAATAGTCTCCGAGCATGTAACGCAAGCGAGACGTATCAAGCACTGTTCCTGAACCGAAGACACGATGTTTCGGAAGACCAGAATATTTCCATGCGAGATGTGTCATGATGTCGACCGGGTTTGAAGCAATAATGATAATTCCGTCAAAACCAGAGTCCATGATGTCTGAAATCATAGATTTCATAATCTTCGCATTTTTTTCAACGAGATCAAGACGTGTTTCACCTGGACGCTGTGGTGCGCCAGCAGTGATGACCACGATATCAGCGACGCCACAATCCGAATAGTCCCCTGCCCAGACGCGCATCGGTGATGAAGCGAATGAAACCCCATGGTTCAAGTCCATCGCTTCTCCTTCTGCCTTCGCTTTATTGATATCGATGATGACAAGTTCTTCACATAGACTAGCTGTCGTCAACTGGTAAGCGAAACTCGCACCTACTGCCCCAGCCCCTACAAGTGCGACTCGTGTTACTTTAGCATGATTTAATGTTTCCATAATGATTCTCCACCCTTCAAACAATCTGTTTCATGTTTTTGTTATCTCTGTTACAAATAGATTGTAACATCATTCACAAACTCAAACTACAGCGGAAACCGTTTTCACTTTGGCGATATTGTGACAATATTCACATTCGTTTGGAACACCTTCATTTTCTGTACTACCCTCATCCAAACACAAAAAAACAAATCAACGTCGCTCCACATACTGAAAGAAAATTTACCGCATCATTTCCGAGAAAACGCCATCCCGACACGTAACTCGTCGGCACGTCGTGATGTATTTTTTTCTCCGTCAATTTTCCGCAGACTGTACAACGAAACGTTCGTTGGAATGTCGCGCCGAGAAGCGTGTCAATGATGCTACCAGTTAATCCAATCACCCATAATAAAAGGAGATGCGTGACCTTTAAGTCGATGAACACAAGAGAGGATACGACAATCAACAGTGCACCGAACATCGACATGACGGTACCGAACGTCGAGACGGCGCCACTCGTTCCCGGTTCGACTCGCTTAAAGGTAAACATGAACCGAGGTTTCAGTTTCGATAGGACACCGAATTCAGATCCCCACGTATCGCTCGTCGCCGCCGCGATGGAAACGACATACATATAGAGGTAGACCGGGTCATTCGTCAATTGATAACCGAGTGCACATAAAATCCCTACCCCACCGTTAGCTAACACTTGCATGGCATCGCGAGCCCCCGTCTTCTCGACGATCTCATCGACCCCTTTTTTATCGTGAGAGCGATATTTCGAAGCGAGAGAAGAAGTCGAAAAAAACACGCCAAGCAAGTATAGACCGAACCACCCGAACGAGAATCCGATCACCGTACCGGTCACGACTGTCAACAGCGCCCCAGAGAGAGTCAACGACCGTAACCGATAACCGAGATAGGCGACGAAACATGTTACAGCGAATATGGCGAACACTGAATCATCTCCTTTTCTGTTACGATCCATTGAACAGGTAGGTCGTGCGGTTCAGTTGGTACATGATCGACAAGCTGAACGGTATATGCCAAAGCAAGTGTTGTACCGTTATAGGTTTTTAAAAAGCGATCATAATAGCCCCCACCCCAACCGATGCGATAACCGGTTCGATCGAAAACACGCCCCGGGACAAGACAAAGGTCAATCACTTGCGTCGTCGCTGGAGTGGTCGGCTCTAAAATATTCATGACGCCCTCTTCCAAATCTTCAAATGAATGAATGATGTGAAACGTAAGTCCCTGCTCCGTTACTTTCGGGACGCAGACCGTTTTTCCTTCTTTAAAGGCCATATGAATAATCGGGGACGTATCAATTTCTAGCGGTAGTGACAACGTTAGCGCGATCGTTTGACTTTCAATCCATAAGTCCGAGGCAAACAATGATTGGTGAATGACTTCGTCCGCATGATGTCGATCCGCCATTTGTTTGATGTATTGATGAATCGTGCGCCGGAGCGCTGCTTTTTCTTCCACAACGTATTCCTCCTTACAAAAAAAGCCGCCACATATGTGACGGCCGGTCCCTCATTACTTCACTTCGCGGTAAAGCGTGTGACGACGGAGACGTGGGTTGTATTTGCGCAACTCGAGGCGCTCAGGGTTGTTACGTTTGTTTTTCTTCGTGATGTACGTGCGATCGCCTGTTTCTGTGCAAGCTAATGTAATTTTAACGCGCATTTCTTTCACTCCCATCTTAATGATGTTGTATCAAGTGCTTTTGCTTTACAGTCTAAGCATACTCAATTATCCTACCAAGTTTCTTATGAAAAAGCAAGGTTATTTCACGTTCTTTTTCATTGATTCCTGTCCATATGGAGAAGTCTCTATAGGTAGGCATGTGTTGACGTTCTCGCTCACCTTATACCATTGTTTTAGGTCGTGAATCGAGATCTCTTCCCCGACATATACGCGTTCTGATGCAGGAAACACGCTGTTTTCGATTCGATGGATTGCATCGAATAAACCACCGTGACCATGCGGATTGCGAGTCGCTTCAAAGGACAACATAGTTGAGTATAACGGAAGCGCAAGGGATTGCGCAAGTTCTCTTGCAGCAGGAATCGTCATCCAATCGAAGTGGTGAACCACTTTGAAGGAAACACGTTTCGAAAGTTCATGAACCAGTTTTACATAGGCGATATTTTGTGTTGCCACCTGGTTCATGACATGCTCTAAAAATGGACTAGTTGGACGAACACGATACACATGTATGTTTCCTTGTCGCTCATACTCAGGCAACTCGTCATGATATGGCGTTAATACATAGACGACTTCGCCATCGTCCGCTCTCGCCTCGATTTCGTCGACGACCCGTCTTCCGAGTCCTCCAACGATATGACCGTGATATTCAGGCGTGAGCACCAAAATGGCTGGTTTTTCTTCTTCCCGCTCGGTTGTCACATAGTAATCGTGAGGAGATAGGAACGAATCAATATCGATGTCTTCATCCTGAAGAAATGGATATGCAGCGTAATGATCATGTAGCAACTGTTCGGATACTCCATCCTGATAGAGTGCCGTTTCCAGTTCTGCAAAGAGTCGTGTGTGTTCACGGAACCGTTCGGCGGCATACTGTGCCGTCGTTTGCCCATCCAAGATGAACGCCCAGTCACTCGACACAGCCAATACGTAATGACGGATTAATTGTTTCAAGGCGCGATTCGTAGCTTCCGATTGATTACGATAGTCCGCCACATCTTTTACGAGTTGCATCTCCATCATGTGCAAATGACGAAGCATCCACTCATTTCTTTCGTTAATCCAAACTTCACCATAACCTTTACGTCCCCATGTATTCATCGACACGTGGACCGTCTGTAAATCTTTAAAGTGACGTTCAAGGAAGAGCGCTGGCGTGATGGTTTCAATTCCAAATTCAGCAAGTCTCTCTGCTACTTTCCCAAGAAACTCTGGCCCCTCAAACCACCAGTGACCGAACAACTCCGCATCGAACGGAGCCGTGACTAAAAATGGTGGGAATGTCTGAGCACCGTGCGCTTCAAGATGTGATTCTAACGTTTTGGCAAAATCGGTCGCATGGTTTTCAATTTGATGTTCCGCCCATTCGCGCACGTAGAAATCCTTTTGATCCGTATCACCCGTAATCCGGTGCATTTTTAAACCCGTATCAAAACGAATTCCTTCCGGATGCATGAAGGACTGGATATAGTCCCAGTCCCGATCGTATGCCAAATCGCGGTAAAACTCACGATAATCCGGATGGCCTGGATATCCGATCATCGAACTCCAAATTTTACCTGAGATGATTTGATCCCGCGGGAACAACGCGACGCCATGTGGTGAATAAACAGGGGCTCCAATTCCTTTCTCTGGCGTCGGATCTGCGTCGAGAAGAGCATGTTCATCGACAAATGTGTAGCGAATTCCTTCTTCATAAAGAATCCGATCAACTCCTGGTGTATAAGCACACTCTGGTAACCAGATGCCTGTTGGACGGAACCCATAATGACGTTCGAAACAGTTCAAACCTGTGCGAATCTCAGCACGCGCCGCCTGTTCCGTGAAGAGATGTGGATTAAAGCCATGGGTTGCCGTACATGTCACCATGTCAATATAACCTGCCTCACGATATGTACGGAACGCCTCATTCAAATTTTTATTCCAATGGAGGAACGTATTTTTTAAATCGTGGTATCGTTGACGATAAAAATGTAACGTCGCTGTTTCTTCGTCTGTTCGGTCCTCAGACAATTCGAGGGCAATCAATTCGAGCATATCGTCTAAGTGCTCCACATAGCGATCCTGAATGAGAGGATCGGCAAGCATTTCAACGACAGGTGGGGAAATACTAACCGTCCAATGCAAGGGACGCTTCAAGCGATCGACTTGCCATAGAATCGGAAGATATGTCTCAGAGATGGCCTCGTAAACCCATCTTTCTTCTAAACGGTGTTTCTCTTCATGCCTAACGTACGGTAAATGAGCATGAAGGACGAGTGAAAAGTACCCAGGTTTCATAATAAAAAGTCCTCCTTAACGCACGAGTCGGTATGCTGCATATTTTGGTAACGTATCAAGTAGTTCTGGAGAATCAACTTCCCCGTATTGCCAACGTCGGACCGGTTCTGCGAATCGTCCGACTCCAACTGGTTCTGCCCGCGGCGTATCAAGCGGATTTGATGCGACGATTGGGAGAAACTCCCCTTCCATCGTCCGAATCCCAAATTCAAACACATATGTCGTATTCGGGTCGAGAGGGCGAACGAACCAGCTGTTCGTCATTTCAGGAAGATCGAATGTATAGGAGCGGTTTGCGTGACCGCTATTGTAATCAAGTAACGTAACATCAAGGATGCGAAACGCCTTCGGCAATTCTTCCCAGCGTCGCATAAATTGAAGCACTAACGTTTCTTTCACGAGATCAGATACTTCCCAGCATACATACACTGCGTTTGGAGACTGTACGACCGCATGCATAAAGTCCACGTTGTACCGATCGGGTAGCTTCCAGTATCCTTCCGGACCCTTTTCAAGAAGTGGAGAAGTCGACACGTTGGCCGTCTCTTTCGCTGATGCCACTTGTTTGCGTGAGGGCGTCACCGACGTCTTTGCTTTCTTCGTTTCACGCTTTTTTTTCACAGGGGCAACCGCCTCCACTTCCTGTTGCTGATTTCTCCATTTACGCCATGCGTATTGGACTTTGCCAATCGGGACGTCTAATTCTGCCGCAATCTGTTTTAACGTAAGACCTTGTTGTTTCAAGGATACGATTTTCTCTTCCATCTCTATATGGCTCCCTTCATGTAAAATCCATGTAGACTATTATTCGCTCCTTGAGTTTGTATTCCTGCCCAAAAAAATAAAGAACAACAGCACTGTTGTTCTTTACCACTAATCTTATTGATTCAAATCATAATGTTTCCCTTTTTCGAGGAAAATTAAATGTTCTCCGAAGTTCGTCACATGATCGCCCATCCGTTCGAGGTATCGAGCAATGTTCGAGAATTCGTATACATCGTTCGTCCCAACCGTCATGGCCGGAAGAGAACCGATATATTGTTTAATCACCGTTAGATTGATGTCATCAATCACGCGGTCCATCTCATTGAGTTCACGAACACGGCTCACTTCACCTTTACGATAGGCACGTGTCGCCAGTTCAAGCATGTCAATCAACTGCTCGGCCATCTTCTTGAGCGGTTGGATGTCAAGCACATAAGGAACGTGCTCGATTCGTGTCACTGCTTTTGCGATGTTTGTCGCATAGTCCGCAATGCGTTCAAGATCTGTCGCTGATTTCATCGTCACAATCAGACGTCGTAAGTCAGTCGCGACTGGTTGCTGTTTTGCAATCAATAGGATCGCTTCGTCATTGATTGTCAACTCCAACTCGTCTAACTCGTTATCGTTATCAATCACGGTTTTAGCCAATTCGAGATCATGTTTTTCCAACACTTCGATTGCCGTCGCCGTTTGGCGCATCGTCAAGTTTGCCAATCGTACAACTTTATCTTCTAATTCAGTCAATTTCGTATCAAAAAATGTGCGGTTTTGTGCCATCAATCCAGTCTCCTCCTTAACCGAAACGGCCAGAAATATAGTCTTCCGTCCGTTTGTCAGATGGATTCGAGAAAATCTTATCTGTTACATCGAACTCGACAACTTCTCCATTTAAGAAGAATGCCGTTTTATCCGAAACACGGGCAGCTTGTTGCATGTTATGTGTCACGATGATGATTGAATATTGTTCTTTCAACTCTTGTACCAATTCTTCCACTTTCAATGTAGAAATCGGATCAAGGGCAGACGTCGGCTCGTCCATTAAGATGACATCCGGTTCAATCGCTAACGTACGCGCGATACAGAGACGTTGTTGTTGTCCACCTGAAAGTCCGTACGCATTCTCATTCAATCGATCTTTTACTTCATCCCAGATTGCCGCACCACGTAATGAACGCTCGACAATTTCATCGAGTACTTTCTTATTTTTGATTCCGTGCGTCCGCGGTCCGTATGCCACGTTGTCATAGACCGATTTTGGGAACGGGTTCGGTTGTTGGAATACCATCCCGACCGATGTACGCAAGTCTTCTACTTTATATCCACGGTCGAAGATGTTACGACCATGATACAAGATTTCACCGTTCGTCCGAACCGATGGAACGAGTTCGACCATACGGTTTAGAGTCTTAATGAACGTCGATTTACCGCACCCAGATGGTCCAATGATTGCCGTGACTTCATTCTTTTTAATATCGAGGTTGACGTCAATCAAAGCCTGGTCTTCTCCATACCACAAGTTCAAATTGTTGACGACATAGGCGCTATCTTTTTTCATCTCAGTCGTTGTCGGTTCTGTCGTAGTTGTATTCACGTTTTGATCTCCTTTGTTGAGCTCTTGTTGTTTCATCATCTCGAGCTTCCTCCTCATTCATCTGCAAAAAAGACTTAGTGTCGATTTGTATATTTGTTTCGAATATAGATTGCAACCGAGTTCATCGCGATGAGCATCGTCATGAGTACGATGATCCCTGCTGCTGCTAAGTTTTGGAACTCTGGTTGTGGTCGGCTCGTCCAGTTGTAAATCTGGATCGGGAGGGCCGTGAAGTCAGAGAAAATATTACTCGGTGTCGTTGAAATGAATGTTGCCGCTCCGACCATGATGAGTGGAGCCGTTTCACCAATCGCACGAGAAACCGCTAGGATAATTCCCGTAATGATCCCTGGCAACGCCGAAGGTAACACGACGTTAAATGTCGTCTGCCACTTCGATGCCCCGAGCGCTAGCGAAGCGTGTCGTAATTCCATTTTGACTGCTCGTAGCGCTTCCTGTGAGGCCACGATGACAATCGGCAAACTCATGAGACCGAGCGTCAAGGCACCGGCCAGAATCGAGTTCCCTAATTCCATGACTCGAACGAAAATCGTCAATCCAAGCAACCCGAATACGATTGACGGAACGCCTGCCAAGTTCGAAATGTTGACTTCAATAAACGAAGTCATGCGATTTTTCGGAGCGTATTCTTCCAAGTAAATTGCCGCTCCAACACCGATGACAAACACCATCGGTACGATCAATAGCATGAGCCATAACGACCCAATCAACGCAGGATATAATCCAGCCTGTTCAGGACGGCGCGACGGGAAGTTGCGTAAGAAATCGAGATTGACCCACCCTGCCCCTTTGGACACGATGTCATAAATCAATGTCGATAAGACAACGAGTGCAAAGACGAGTCCCGCCAAAAAGATGTACTTAAATATTTCATTCAATTGTAAACGTCGTTTAATTCGTTGAGACACGGTCTCACGATTCATCAAGTTCTTCGTATTCTTGAACTCACTGTTCGGTAAAGCCATATTAGTACTCCTCTCTGAAGCGGCGCGTCACCCAGTTTGCGAATAAGTTCATCAATAAGGTAAAGACGAACAACAACGCACCGACCGCATAGATACTGTAATATTCGATTGTGCCGTAACCTGCATCACCTTTTGCGATTTGAACGATATATGCTGTCATCGTCTGAATCGCATTGAGCGGATTGAACTCGAAGTTTGGCTGTGAACCACCAGCGATCGTTACAATCATCGTCTCACCAATCGCACGGCTCATACCGAGAACGATAGAGGCAATAATCCCAGACGTCGCTGCAGGCATGACAACTTTCGTCGCCACTTCAAGACGTGTCGCACCTAAACCGAGCGCACCGTCCCGAATTTTCTTCGGAACAGCACTCATTGCATCCTCAGAAATCGAGGCAATCATCGGAATAATCATAATCCCGACGACAATCCCTGGGCTGAGTGCATTGTAAATTTGAAGTCCTGGGATGAGTGCTTGCAAAATCGGTGTAATGAATGACAAGGCGAAGAAACCGAATACAATCGTCGGCACACCGGCCAACACTTCTAGAATTGGTTTCAACACACGTCGTGCCCGTTCAGAGGCGTATTCACTTAAGTAAATCGCAGACGCCAAACCGAGTGGGACGGCTACAATCATCGCAATCACAGTAATTTGGAGTGTTCCCATCACAAGGGCCCATACCCCGAAGCGCTGATCTGCACTAAGCGGGTACCATTCTGTCGATCCTAAAAATTCTGCGACAGGGACTCGTTCAAAGAACTTGAATAGCTCAAAGCCTAGTGTGAACGCAATACCAATGGTCGTGACGACCGATACGAATGCGCTCAAGAATAATAAGAACGGCATGATTTTATCAAACACGTTTGTCGTACTATATTTCTTTTGTTTATTTTGTTGAATCATCTCTCGAATCGAAAGCTTGTTGTTCGGTTCATTCATCTCGTGTATCGCTCCCTACCTCTTCATACTAGAAAGCATGGCGAGAAGGCGAGACCGTGTCTCACCTTCTGCCACCTATCATCTTATTCTCCAGCGATTTCGTCGATCATCTTCATGTTTTCGTCGTAACGGCCTTGTTCCATTTTCACGTAACCGACTTCTTCAGAAAGATCGGCTGCATTTTCGTTCATGAAGCGTGCGAAGTCCGCAACTTGCTCTTTGTCTTTCAACGAAGCGTTGTTGACGTACGTGTAGATTTCACGTGAGAGCGGGTAAGATAAATCGTTAATTGTGTCATGTGTCGGCTCAACGCCCTCAACATTTAATGCACGAAGTGTGTCTTTGTTCTCAAGGTAATACGCGAATCCAAAGAATCCGATTGCTCCCTCTGTTCCGGCTACACCTGTGACGAGGACGTTGTCATCCTCAGACAATTGCGCATCTTGACGAATATCTGTTTCATTCAATACTTTTTCGTCGAAGAAATCGTAAGTTCCGGAGTCTTTACCTGGTGCGAAGAATGAGATCTCCTCATCTGGCCAGTCTGAGCGAACGTCTTTCCACGTCTTGATGTTCGTGTCCGTCCACATCTTATTCAATTCTTCAATCGTGATATCTTGTGCCCAATCGTTCGCTGGGTTTACAACGAGCGAAAGTCCATCAAGTGCAACTGAGAGTTGCGTGAATTCCACACCGTTTTTCTCAGCTTCGGCTGCTTCTTCTTCTTTGATTTCACGTGATGCGTTTGAGAAGTCTGTCTCTCCCGTCACGAAACGTTTGAAGCCACCACCCGTACCAGAGACACCGACTGTCACTTCAACTTCTGGTTGTTCAGCTGAATATTCTTCTGCGACTGCTTCCATGATTGGGAATACAGTTGATGATCCGTCCATGACGACTTTTCCTGAGAGCGCATCGCCGCCTTCAGCAGCGCCACCTTCTTCATTGTTCCCACAAGCAGCACCTACGAGTGCGACTGAAGTGATTGAAGCGAGTAAAGCTGATTTTTTCATCCAAGACATTTGTGACGTCCTCCTTGAGTTTGCTTTGATTTTTGTTGTGGATTTGTTGTTCTGTCCTACAATTAATATCCTAATGAACTTCTATTAACGAGAAATAAACGGAACGTAAAAGAATTGTAAAGACAAAAAAAGAAGTCACCGAAGTGACTTCTTTTACTGAAGCATTGCATTGACATCTTCTAAATTAAAGTAAGCTTTCATGATGTCGTGTGCGACCCGCGTGTTGATTCCTTCCGCCTCAAGTCCAGGCATGATAATTGCCCAGGCGATTTCCGGGTCATCGAACGGTGCCCAACCGACATGGTTTGAGTTCAATGTCTTGATCGGTTCTCCGTTCGCATTTCGTTTCGCCTGACCGTCTGCGCCCTCCGCAATCGCTTGGGCAGTTCCGGTTTTACCTGCAGCCGTCATACCGGTCTCCTGTAAAATGCGAGACGAACCGGAAGAAGATTCAACCCCTTGACGATACCCTTCACGGACCCGGTCGATATATTCATCCTGGATATCGACTTTATTCAACGCATTCGGTTGGAACGTGCTCACGACTTGCTTGTTGTTCTCATCAAGCGAACCTGGCTCAATGATTTCTTTTAGCAAGTGTGGTTGGACACGATAGCCACCGTTCGCCAATGCTGACGTATATTGCGCCAATTGAATCGGAGTATAAGAAATATACTGTCCAATCGACATATCCATCAGAAGTGTGACACGGTCCGGGATACTCCGGAATCCGGTCGACTCGAACGGTAAGTCAATCCCTGTCTCGATTCCGAGACCGAATTGTTTATAGTAGTGTTCCATCGTTTCAAACGCCTGCGTGACATTTTCTCCGACAATTTGACCTGTCGAGTAATAATCAGCCAGACGCAACGCAATTTGGAACATATAGATGTTCGATGACATCGCAAGTGCATCTAAGTCGTTGATGTTCCCCATATTTCGGTAGGAAGCTTTCACTGACGAACCGATTCGAATCGGTGCATCATAAATATATTCTCCCGGTTTGACGACGCCTTCTTCAAATCCATAGGCGACCGTCGCCCCTTTGATGGTTGATCCGATTTGGCTGGCACGAAGCACCGTACCGGTCGACACATCCTTGAATTCGTTCGTTTCCAAATCGAGTTCTTGTCCAGACAGAGCGAGCAATTCACCCGTTTGCGGATTCATGACGACCGCAAACGCTCGGTCGAAATGAGGACTTCCAGAGCGTCCTGCGCGAATCGCCTTTTTCAAGATCTCATCGACTTCTTTTTGGAACTCGATGTCGGTCGATAAGACGATATCTTTCCCTGGATTCCCACTCACTCGTGTCGGTTCACCTACCGGTTCCCCTTTGTACGTGGTGAACACATCATAGGCCGGCGTTCCACGAAGGACATCTTCATACTGTTGTTCCAAGTATGAGGTACCGACCCGGTCGTTCAACCCGTAACCTTTCGCTTGATAAGACGCACGTTGTTCCGCCGGAATTTGACGATAACTTCCTAGGAAACTTTTGAACGTCTCATCATACGGATAGTCGCGTTGATAGTACGGTTCGACACTCACCCCAGGCAACTGCTCTAAGTTTTCTTCGATGACCGCCATCTCTTTCGGGCTCGCACCGATTTTGATGACCTGTGGGTCGAGTGCATAGCCGCTCTCCATGTTGTGTTTAATGGCGATGATTTCTTCTGTCGCGTCATCAAACGTGATCTCTTCTTCTGTGATCGAGTCAAGCAAGAGTCGGTCCACGTCTTGGTTAGACAATGCGGCCCGCTCCTCTTCCGATAATTCTTCCAATAGCGCTTGAGTCCGTTCTTGCGCCAATTCCGGATTCGTTGCAATCCAGTAATCCTTCCGGTCTCGCTCCGTCATTTTGCGGTCTTCTTTCGGAATGTCGACGATTTCCGCCAACTTTTTCGCAACGTCCAACCGTTCATCCGTCTTTGTCACTTGAGAGCGACGATACATGACTGAGTAGTTTGAAATCGTATCCGCCAGTACTTGACCGTTCCGGTCGTAAATTTTCCCTCGCGGCACTTCATATTTAATTTTACTCGACTCCGTTTTCTGTACTTCCCGAGCAATCAATTCACCATTCACGATTTGGACGACACCTAACCTAAAAATGAGGGTCGCAAATAAAATGAAGACGATGAAAAATAGTAAATTCAAGCGTAACGGTAAGTGGTTTCGCCGTTTTTTCGGCACTTTTACCCGATTTTTAGCCAAATCCGTTAACTCCCTCCACGTTCATTTCCTTCTATATTATAGAGGACAGGAATCCCTGTCGTTTTGTCCGATTTTCACTATATCATAATTTGTTTACAAATTAATGAAAACCATAAAAAAACCCGAGATTCATATCAGAACCTCGGGTAAGACAAACTTATTTTGCGTCAGCGTACAATGTCGCCACATAATCCCAATCGATGACATGGAAGAATGCGTTGATATAGTCAGGACGACGGTTTTGGTAGTTCAAGTAGTAAGCATGCTCCCACACATCAAGACCGAGGATCGGTGTAACACCTTCCATGATTGGTGAGTCTTGGTTTGGAGTAGACGTGACTTCGAGTTTACCATTTTTCACAACGAGCCAAGCCCAGCCTGAACCGAAGCGAGTTGTTGCAGCTTTCGTGAATTCGTCTTTAAACCCATCGAAGCTACCGAACGACTCATCGATTGCAGCAGCGAGGTCGCCAGACGGAGTACCGTTCTCATTTTTCTTCAAGAGCTTCCAGAAGAACGAGTGGTTCCAATGACCGCCACCGTTGTTGCGGACAGCTGTTTGAATGTCAGCAGGAAGCGAATCGATTTTTTGAAGCAAGTCTTCGAGTGAAGAGTACTCCACATCTTTTCCTTCGAGTGCATTGTTTACGTTCGTGACGTAAGTGTTGTGGTGTTTCGTGTGGTGGATTTCCATCGTGCGTGCATCAATGTGTGGTTCGAGTGCATCATATGCGTAATCAAGTTGTGGTAATTCAAATTTAGCCATTACTAAAATCCCCCTTAAAAGTGTTTTGAACAACGTTCGTCTTAAATGTAACAGATATGTGACGGTCGACTCAATTGTAATGCTTTATTCAACATCTTCTTCTGGCAATGCCCAAACTGAAATCGACCCCTCCGACACTTTAAATACCCCAAATCCTTCTTCATCAATCTCAATTCGATCATTCAATGTATTCGTTAAATCGACCCATGTTTCACCGGCACGTTCTTCCCCGACAAACATTCTCTTTTGAGATTCATCAGAAGTTGAAATGAGGACGGCACATCCGGAACGTTCGATTTCCTCCACACCTTTTCGTACCCACCCGATGACGTTTGCATCATCAAAGTAATCATCCTGCTCCCCGTACGCTTTCTCTCGGCGTGCATACAGAAGCGTATCAATGGCGAGCTTCATCCCATCAGTCGGGTGAGGACCGTCTATACCGTAGTAATCGCCATAGAAGACACATGGATAACCATCTTTACGAAGTAAGACAAGACCATAGGCGATTTGCTTGAACCAATCTTTCACCCATGACTCAAGCGCCTCCTCGGGTTGTGAATCGTGATTATCTACGAACGTCACGGAATGAAGCGGGTGTGACTGAACGAGCGTATCATCAAAAATGGTTCGCATGTCAAACGCGGCCCCTTCCTCTGAGGCTTGATGTAATTTGTAATGGAGTGGGACATCGAATAAATCGACATGGTAATCGATGTTATCGAGAAATTCACGACAGGCATCAAGGTCAGATTTCCAAAACTCGCCGACAAAATAGAATTGGTCACCTTTCTCTTCCCGCATCGTCTGACTGAACTCTTTTACAAAGTCATAGTTGATGTGTTTAATGGCGTCAAGACGGAATCCATCACATTTCGTCTCTTCGATGAACCATTTCCCCCAATTCAACACTTCTTCGCGCACATCGGGATGGTGGTAGTCGATGTTCGCAAACATTAAATAGTCATAGACACCGAATTCATCGTCGACGTTATCGTTCCATCTTTTGTTTTCTCCAACGATAAAGAAAATACCGGAACGATCAGTCGCCGCATCATAATCCGTTCCGTTAAAATGTGTGAAGTCCCATTTAAATGAAGAATATTTCCCATCACGAGCTTCATAATCAAATTTTGTCCACCCTTCGATTTCAAACGCTTCATCCGAGAGGACTTTCGTACGGTCGTCGGGATCGACTTCTAACACTTCAAACTTCTCGGTCGCATCCGCCCCGGCTTTATGATTCATGACGACATCCATATAAATCTGCATCCCAAGTTCTTGTTGACAATAGGTCGTTGCTTCAAGTAGTTCTTTTTTCGTTCCATATTTTGTGGCAATGGACCCTTTTTGATCGAACTCGCCCAAATCATATAAGTCATAGATTCCATAACCGGTATCTTGATCACTTTGCCCTTTTGTGACAGGTGGTAGCCATAGCGCAGTGATTCCTGCTTTATTTAAGTCGGCTGCTCTCTCTTTTAGTCGCTTCCAATGCTTTTGATCTGCCTCGACATGCCATTCAAAAAATTGCATCATGGTGTGGTTTCGTTCCATTTTGTCCGCCTCATTTCATATTTTTCAAAAAACAAAATGCTAACGAGTATTTACCCAGCAATTTTAAATTGAAAACAAAAAGCGACGTTCACAATGTGACGTCGCTTACGAATGGACCCTGTAGGACTTGAACCTACGACCGGACGGTTATGAGCCGTCTGCTCTAACCAGCTGAGCTAAGGGTCCTTATAAATAGCGGCGGAGGGAGTCGAACCCACGACCTCACGGGTATGAACCGTACGCTCTAGCCAGCTGAGCTACACCGCCATGTTGTTATACAGTAATAATATACTGAATATGTCCTAGAGTGTCAAGGAGTATTCCTTGCCAAATAAGAAAAGCACCCCAAATTTCATTTGGAGTGCTCCTGATTTATACGGTTACTTCGTTTGCATCTTCGAGTGTGATTTCCGTGATGTTCATGGCATGGTCACCGATTCGCTCCAAGTTCGAGAGCATATCAACAAAGAACATACCTGCTTGCCCATCACAAGCACCTGTGTTCAAACGAACGACGTGGTTCTTACGGAATTGACGCTCGAGCATGTCGAGTTTCGCTTCCATTTCAATGACTTTACGTGCTTCAACCATGTCGCCGCTCGCCAACGTCTGAAGAGATTTCTCTAACGTCGCACGTGTGAGGTCGTACATTTCAGTCAATTCTTTTTGTGCATCTGCCGAAAGTGTCACTTTCGTAGCTGTCTTATAATCAATCAACTCAATGATGTTCTCAACGTGATCACCGATTCGCTCGATATCGTTGATGGCATGCATGAGCGTTTTGTGCTCCTGTGACTCTTGTTCCGTCAAATCAACGGCAGCCAACTTCACGAGGTAATCTGTAATCTTCGCATTCAACGAGTTCAATGCTTCTTCGATATGTGCCGACTTTTCAGCGTGCTTCTTGTCGCCAGTCGTCAAATAGTTGCGTGCTTCATCAAGACCAAGTTTTGCGAAATCTCCCATACGGATGACTTCATATTTCGCTTGCTCGACTGCAATCGAAGGCGACTGTTGAATGAAGATCGGATCTAAATGTTGTGCTTTCGTATCAACGATTGAGTCTTCACCTGGGACCAATTTCGTCACAATCCAAGCAATCGTTCCGATGAACCAGAACTGGATCAATGTGTTGACGACGTTAAACGTACCGTGTGCGAATGCAATTTGCATCTTATCTTCGATTGCTAAGAGATCTGTGATCCAATAGATATAGTTTGTGAACGGAACTAACAAGATCATAAAGATTGTCGTACCAATCAAGTTAAAGATGACGTGTGCCGCTGCTGCACGACGTGCGGCAACTGATGCACCAATCGATGCCAAAATCGCCGTGATCGTTGTTCCGATGTTATCACCGAACAATACCGGTAAAGCAGCACCTAAATCGATGGAACCACCAGCATATAGTTCTTGCAAGATTCCGATCGTCGCAGACGATGATTGAACAATCACGGTAAATACTGTACCAACGATGACACCGAGGAACGGATTGTCACTCATTGATTGCGTCAAGTCGATGAAATATTCGCTTGAACGAAGTGGTTTCATCCCACTTCCCATCAATTCAAGTCCATAGAACAACATCCCGAAGCCAAAGAAGATTTGACCGAGGTGTTGTAATTTTTCTTTTTTAAAGAAGAACAACAATACTGCACCGATTGCAATGATTGGAAGCGCATATGCACCAACATCGAATCCGATGATGAACGCCGTCACCGTCGTACCGATGTTCGCCCCCATGATGACCCCGATTGCTTGACGGAGTGTCATGAACCCGGCGCTAACAAGTCCGACCGTAATGACGGTTGTACCTGAAGATGATTGAATCAATACTGTCACAATAATCCCGGCGAGTACACCGAGGAATGGATTCGTTGTATACTTATCAAGGATGTCGCGCAGGCGATTCCCTGCAGACTTTTGGAGTCCGTCTCCCATCGATTTGATCCCGAAGAGGAAGATCCCTAGACCTCCAAAAAACATGAATAACATTTCTTGCAAATTGTATTCCACGATTTTTGTACTCCTTTTAATTAAGAATTGGTTGGATTTGCTTGGTTTTTAATGCCCTACTCATTATGCCTTCATCGGCAGTATCATGTAAACACGTTTAATGTAAAAGTTTTATTAAAACACTGTACCATTATTTTAGATTATCGGCTTACTGTAATATAACAGATTGGAGTTTTTAGTATGCTCTCTACCATTTTGACGTTTCTTCAAACGAGCCTAGTCCCATCGAAACGCGCACTTCGACTTCGTCTAGCTCCGCTCCATGCCTACATGGGCGCCACATTCATCTTAACTCTCGTCATTACCATACTAGACTTTTTCGTGATTCGTCCTGACTTTTTCATCCCGATGTGGCTATTCTTGCACGGCTTCGCCATCTTCTTCTTCTATTTGATTTGGGTTGCACTCATGGCATTGTATGTCCAACTGTTTACGAAAATCTATTCAAAGAACAAATGGGCTTATCGTCAAGCCTGGCCATATGCTGTGGCGATGACACTCATCCCAACCTTGTTATTGGTCATCTTCTATCATTTGAATCCCGATTTCCTGACCCTCGGCTTTATAATCGGTCTCGGCTATATCAGTTTTCCGCTAACAAAAGTACCACAACCAAAACAACGTCGGGCCTCTTGAGCCCGACGTTGTTTTATGTTGGTGACAGTTCCTTTAGCGTCTGATTCAATGCTTCACTTTGGTCTCCAAGATTCGTTCCCGCGTCTTGAAGGGCAAGCTGAACATCTGACCAGCGATCGACACCTGTATTCAATTCAATCAATTTTCGTTCAAGCAATGAACTGATTTCGCGCAATTGTTCATTCGATTCCATTAAATGAACCAGCTGCTGGCCCGTACTCGATGTATGGACCGTAATCGCTTGAAATTCGTCAAGCTGTACTTTTATCTCACGATCGATGGTTTCAATTCCTGACTCGACACGACTAACGGCATCTTTTAAATGGTGAACTTCTTTAATGAAGTCATTAACTTCAGATAGCAGGTCCGTTCGTTCTGTGTTTAATGCTTCGATGGCACTGACCGCTAAAAGCGTCGATTCGTTTGTCATCTTCGCCAAATTCCCAACTTCACTGGCAACGACAGCAAATCCTTTGCCGTGCTCTCCTGCTCGTGCCGCTTCAATCGATGCGTTTAACGATAACATCTTTGTTGCCGCCGATACGGATAAGATACTTTTCAGCGCAACATCTGCCTTCGAAGAATTCGTCTCACTCTCAAGAAGTCGTCTTTGAATCGACTCCACTTGTTTCTCGACGTAATCACTCACGTCTCTTACAGAAGAGAACGTCTCAAGTTCTTCATGTAAAATAGATTTCAATTGATTCCCTCGCTCGTCCACACTCGTGATTTGCTGTTCAAGCGCTTCGATTTGTCGCGTCACATCTTTCATTTTAGATGTAGAGCCGTTTGTCACCGATTGATATGAATAGCTCGTCGATTCAACCGTAGCCGCCACTTCCCGAAACTGCTCCACCTGTTCGTGACTGTTACGTAATTCTTGTTTAAAGACAGGTAAGCTTTGATTGAACGCCGTTGCCGTTTTTCCCATCATGGACATCGATTGATTCCAAAGCGTGATGAACGCGTTGAACTCTGTTTCTAACATATGAATCTCTTTTGACTTCGATCCAAGTGTGACATCATCGAATCGGCGTGATGCCACGGCACTTCGTAACGAATCAGCCAACACACTGAGTGATTTCACTTCACGGTGAATCAACCGTGTGAAGAGGACCATCACGCCAACCATCGCAATCAATACGATGAAGGCGATATGTTGGCGTAGCGAACTCATCGGACCCAAAACTGATTCTTTCGTAACGACAAGGACGTAATCCGCTTTTAGTTCAGGTATCGGGACAGAAGCCACTAATAACGTTTCAGTTTCTTTCACTTCCGCTTCAGAACTGTTCGACAACTTGCCGATCAATTTCTCTGTCGCTATGCTTTCCTTCCCAGTCAGCTGTTCAATTGCTTGATCACGCACTAAAAATTGTGCCGCATCAAACTCATCCCCCGATAAGATTGAAGCCTGTTGCATATAGGCTGACTTCAGCGAGCGTGCCAACTGTTTCTCATTCGCAACGTAGGCACTATATGACGTTTTAATCGATTCTCGCATGACAGTGACTTCTCGCATGAGCCGTTGCTCGATTTCTGATGCCAAGAGTTGCTCAGATTTGATTGCGAACCACCCGAATGTGAGCGCGAAGACGAGTAAGACAATTGGCATGAGCGTCCACTGGAGTCGGTTGGCCAATTTAGGATACTGACGTGCCTCGTGCAACGGTCTCTTCCACTTGACTGGATTTTGTTTAAAGTTCCACTTCACAGATGCCACCTCTTTTTCTAATCTCGCCTATATATCGGTCTTGAGACGGTGGAAAATTATGAAGTAGATGTTAAGATAGCGTTAGAGTTTGTAAAGAGCACACATCCGTCACGCATCCCAGATGCTTTTTCACATTCTTTTCGTTATGATAATGAAGAAACCCTATCATCTTAAATCGATTGGATTCTTTCCAAAAGAAGGAGATTACGTATATGTCAGAAATTTTGCATCGTTCATTAACACGTCCGGTCCGCGTCGGTAACTTGATTATCGGAGGATCGAACGAAGTCATTATTCAATCTATGACCACTACGAAAACGCATGACGTCGAGGCGACAGTCGCCGAGATCAAACGTCTTGAGGAAGCTGGTTGCCAAGTCGTTCGCGTGGCTTGTCCAGACGAACGTGCAGCTGACGCACTTGCAGAAATTAAGAGCCGCATCAACATCCCGCTCGTCGTCGACATTCATTTCGACTACAAGCTTGCTTTAAAAGCCATCGAAAGTGGCGTCGATAAAATCCGGATCAACCCGGGTAACATCGGCCGCCGTGAGAAAGTAGAGGCCGTCGTCAACGCGGCGAAAGCAAAAGGGATTCCAATTCGAATCGGGGTCAATGCCGGTTCATTAGAAAAACAATTCCTTGAAAAGTATGGATATCCGACCGCGCAAGGTATGGTCGAGAGCGCGATGCACCACGTGAAGATTCTCGAGGACCTCGGCTTCTACAACACGATCATCTCGCTCAAAGCTTCAGACGTAAACCTTGCTCTTGAAGCATACACACTCGCTGCGAAGACGTTCGATTACCCACTTCACGTCGGAATCACAGAGTCAGGTCCACTCTTCTCCGGTTCACTCAAATCGGCTGCTGGACTCGGTGCGATTCTGTCTCTTGGAATCGGTTCAACGGTTCGAGTTTCACTTTCAGATGACCCGGTGGAAGAAGTAAAAGTTGCGAAAGAAGTGCTCAAGTCATTCGGACTTGCGGCAAATGCCGCGACTTTGATCTCTTGTCCGACATGTGGACGAATTGAAATTGATTTGATTTCGATTGCAAAAGAGGTAGAAGAATACATTCAAAACATCAACGTCAACATTAAAGTCGCTGTTCTCGGATGTGCGGTAAACGGACCAGGTGAGGCTCGTGAAGCAGACATCGGAATCGCAGGCGCACGTAACGAAGGACTTCTCTTCCGTCACGGAAAGATTATCCGCAAAGTGCCTGAGGCGACGATGGTCGAAGAATTGAAAAAAGAAATCGATGCGATCGCCGCTGAAAAAATGGCGGAACGTGAGCGCGAAGAACAAGAGCTCGCAAACCAATCAAATTAATGAATCTCATGCCCGTACGGTTGCAACCGTACGGGTTTTTGATAGAATAGAGGGCATGTGAGGAGGAGTGATGAGATGCGAATCGGCATTGATTTGGATGGAACCGTTACAGATCCTAAAAGTTGTTTTCTATATATGAATGAATCACTAGGCTATTCAATTGACTATCATCGTGCGACCGAGTACGAGTTACACACGTATACGACGATGGAACAACATGAATTTTGGAAGTTTATGATTGAAGAGGGGCATGAAGAAGCGATTTACCGTCGTTCTCTTCCGCACTCTGATGTGTTGGATGTGTTATGGGAATTAAAGCAGCAGCATCACCTGCACTACGTCACGGCCCGAAGTGAGGCGGTTCGACCGGTTACGGAAGAATGGATCAAACAGCATCGCTTGCCACTCGATTCGTTGGTCATGACCGGTTCTCACGATAAAATCAATGTCGTCAAAGACTTGTCACTCGAACTGTTTATGGAAGACCGGTATGAGAATGCCATCTCGATTCATGAAGAAACGTCAATTCCCGTACTCCTATTCGACGCACCCTATAATCGTAAGACGTTACCAGAGGGCGTAACTCGCATTTCGACATGGCGTGAGGCGCATTACCATGTCGCGCAATTGGAGAAACAAATCGTTCTACAGCAACGTTAAAAGGCAAGCCCGACGCAATCGGGCTTGCCTTTTACATTCGTCCGAGCTCTTCGATTAAATCGCTTGCGAGTACACTTGCGGGGTGTATCGTCTGGCTAATCGACTTGGCAGCGAGCGCATGCCATAGCACCGCTTGCTCGTTCGGTGACGAAGGTTTTTCTTTTCTAGCCCATAGCGCCAGAAGGATGCCAGTCAACACGTCCCCACTTCCACCTTTCGCTAACGCCGACGCTTCAACAGTATTGACGGCACCTGTTCCGTCAGGTGTGACGATGAGCGTATACGTGCCTTTCAAAATCAAATGGACCCGGTGTCGTTTCGCGAACTCACAAGCGATGGAGAAGCGGTCTGCCTCAATCTCTTCGACCGATTTACCGGTCAATCTTGAAAATTCACCTGGATGCGGTGTAAGCGTGAGCGGCCCCCGAGTTTCCAGTCGTTTCGTCGACAATGCCCCAGCATCCAAAATGACTGGACAGGGCTGCTGTTTCGCGTATTGCCAGATGAGATTCAAGGCCTCCCCTTCGACCATTCCGGGACCGATGGCCAGTGCATCGTACGATTGTTCCACCACATCGGTGTGTTGCTGATACATCGCTTCAGGTAATGTTGAGATGAGCGGGCTCGCTTCGCGTGGAATGGATAGACGCAATAAGCCAATGCCAGAACGAGTTGCAGCACGACCACCCAAGAATGGTGCACCGAGAAAATGACGACTCCCTCCGATGAGCATCCCATGTCCATATGTCGTCTTATGGCTGAATTGATCACGCCCCAAAAGAGATCGATCGAAATCAGTTTCGGTCAACACCTTCCAATCGGATGTATGCGGGAGTCCGATATCAACCCGTTCCACTTTGCCATAGAACGGAGCCGTCCGATTTAAGAATGTCGAACGCTTGAAACCGTGTAACGAATACGTATATGTCGCCCGAATCGCCATGTCATCAAAGTCACGAGTGTGATCACTCGGTATGCCTGACGGTACGTCAATCGAGATGACCGGCGTCGATTGATGATTCACCCATTCAATCACTTCCCGCGCGTGACCAGTCACGGGACCGGACAATCCGACACCGAACAGGGCATCAATGATGACATCTGTTTCAATCGGCCGCTCCACAAGGTGAACAAATGCGGAGGCGTAGGAAGCGTGTATTGCAGCCGCCTCAGACTTACTTTTCCCTAACGGTGACCATACGCTGACCTCATGCCCTCTCATAGCAAGTTCTCGAGCGACGACCCAACCGTCCCCACCGTTGTTGCCCGTCCCACAAATCACCAAAATGGTAGCCTGCGATTCAATTCGAATGTGAGGCACAATCGCCGAGGCCGCTCGCTCCATCAACACCTCTTCGGGCATCCCATTTTGAATCGCTGTGCGATCAATCTGCTTGATTTCAGCAGCTGTATAGATCATCTGACTTCCCCCTTCGATACAAAAAAGGGATTGAATCAAATCAATCCCTTTTGCTTACATTCTTTACAATACCCATATATCTCAAATTTATGATCGACCACTTCAAATTCAGGGTCGAGCGCCTCTACGAAGCGCATCGGACATAAATCGAGCAGTTTCGTCTTCCCGCAGCTCCGACAGATCAAATGATGATGGTGATGTGCCGCACTGCAGGTGACTCGAAAGGATTTCTCACCATCGAGTTCCGTCGCTTCAAGTAATCCTTCTTCCGCGAACGACTTCAAGTTGCGATATACCGTGTCAAAACTCATCGTCGGATGTTTGTCTCGCATGTACTCGAGTACTTCCTTCGCACTGATATATCGATCTTCTTCAGAGAGATAAGCATACATTTCAAGACGTTTCGGCGTCACTTTTAAAGAAGATGCACGCAGACGATTCAATTGTTCAGTCTCATTCATGTTGTACCTCCTTTTTCTTGAAACTCATGACTTTCTCAAGTGCCATGACGGCTGCTAAAATACCGACCGCAATCAATACGATGACACCGCCTGGAGCGACATCGAGATCATACGCAAGGACGAGCCCACCAATTGTCGCGACCTCTCCGAAGATGATGGACCAGAGAATGGTCTGTTTGAAGCTCGATGTAAAGCGTAGCGCCGCTGCGACGGGTAACGTAATCAAGCTTGATACGAGAAGCGTTCCGACAATTCGCATGCTAACGGCAATCACAAGCGCTACGATGAACATGAATAACATATGAAGCATCGTACTCGGTAATCCCGACACTTTTGCCTGCTCTTCATCAAACGATAAGAACAACAACTGCTTATAGAAGATAAAGATTACAAGAAACGTCAAGACGGCCACACTGACAATCAATGTGATGTCCGACTGACTCACGGCAGAGATCGACCCGAACAAGAGTGTGGACAAGTCGACCGAGAATCCTCGCGATAGCGAGATAAAGATGGCACTGAGTCCCATTCCTGCGGACATCATGATCGGAATGGATAGTTCCTGGAAGTGCACATATTTCCCTCGAAGCCAGTTGAGCCCTAACGCCGCCAATACAGAGATGAGCGTTCCCATATAAAGGGGATTGAGATCAGCGAATAGAGCGATATATTGTCCGAGAAATAAACTGAATGAAATTCCGGCAAGCGTCATGTGTGACAATGCATCGGCAATCAAGCTCATCCGTCTCACCACGATAAATGAACCGATGAGCGGTGCGGTAAACCCGATCACAAGTGCTGCAATGAACGCATAACGTAAAAAACTATATGTCCAAAGATCTGTGATCATGTCGTTCCCTCGTGAACAAGTACTTTAACAGGATAAGGTTTGATGGATGATGCGAGTTCTCCGAGCTCGCTGTATTCTCTCAGTCCACAATTACATGCCAATCGTCCGCGGTCGAGGTGGACGACTTTCGTGACGAGGTCGGTCACCACGTTTAAATCGTGGGTGACGAGGACGAACGTACAAGTCGTATGTTCACGAAGCATATGCAAGACTTCATAAAAATCTTGTAAGTGTTTTTGGTCCACACCGACGGTCGGCTCATCGAGAATCAATAGATCAGGCTGGTTGACCATCGCCCGAGCGATAAAGACGCGCTGTTGTTGTCCTCCGGATAGATCTCCAATTTTCCGATGACGAAACTGCCACATGTTGACCGTTTGTAACGCATTTTGAATCGCTGCCTGGTCTTCCATCTTCAAACGTTTGAATAAACCGAGACGTCCATATCTGCCCATCGCAACAACTTCTTCGACGGTAACCGGGAATCCCGAGTTAAAGGAAGCCGCTTTTTGGGAAACGTAACTGATACGAGACTTGTCTTTAAACTGCGAAATGGGCTTGCCGAACAATTCGACCGACCCTTGCTGTGGGTTCAGTAATCCAAGAATGGTTCGAATCAAAGTCGACTTCCCAGAACCGTTTTCTCCAACGATTGCGACAAAGTCCCCTTGTCGAATATCAATCGATACGTTTTGTAAGGCTGGTGTCCCATCATAGAAGTAAGACACCTCGTTTAATTTGACGACAGATGTAGTCATCTAATCCCTTCTCTCATATGTTAAATCGTAATCATTTCTACTTTCTAGGCGTTTGTATTATACAGAATATCACGCATACCTTCAAGCAAGACCGGTTTCACTTAGTCAAATGGTAAAATTCACGTAAATCGTATGTTCGTTCAAAACCTTGTCGATTACACTAGTATTATGAAGGGAATGGTTTTATGGAAAAGAAACTGGCAGTTATTGATATCGGATCCAACTCGATTCGAAACGTCATCTTCGAAGTGAACGAGGAAGGACAATACTTCGAACGGTTAAATGTGAAAGAAGTCGCGCGATTGTCCAGCCATATTAGTGATGCGAATGAAATGACTGAAGAAGGAATCGCTTCACTCATCGATACGTTACGTCACTTTAAAGAGTTGAACGACCATCATCACGTTACCGATGTGCTCCCAGTAGCGACAGCAGCCATTCGAAACGCAAATAACTCAGATGAGATTTTGCAGAATGTCAAACAATCTACTGGGATGACCATCCGCCTGTTGAGCGATTACGAAGAAGCATTTTACGGATATTCGGCCATCGTCAACTCTACCTATGTGGAAGATGGATATTCTGTCGATATTGGTGGGGGATCAATGGAAGTCACATATTTTCAGAATCGCGAACTCGTCTTCTATCATAGTTTCCCTTTCGGTGCCGTGACGTTAACGAAAGAATTCATGAAAGATGAGACGATGACGAAAGACGAGCGGAAAGCGTTGACCGCATACTTAAAGAAGGCATTCAAAGAAATTGAATGGCTCGAACCACATGGTGTCCCACTTGTCGGTGTCGGTGGGACGGCTCGTAACTTAGTCCGGGTCGAACAGACCATATCGAACTTCCCGCTTGAAGGAATCCATCAGTATACGATTTCTGCTGAACAGTTGGAGGACGTCATAGATGAACTCGTCGGAATGTCGAGCAAACAACTCGGACGTTTGGATGGGCTGTCAAAAGACCGGGTCGACATCATCGCGCCTGCCGTGACAGCAATCGGCGAGCTCGCTAAATATTTGAAAGTACCTGAGTTCACGATGAGTAACAATGGACTCCGTGAAGGTCTCTTCTATGAAAACTATTTACATGAGCATGATAAAGTTCGTTTTGCCGATGTGAAAGAAGAAAGTTTTCGTCATTTTGAAAAACAATACGACGTGAACCCGACTCGTCATCAACATCTCATCCGATTGGCCCGACAGTTGTATACCGGATTAATTGAAGTGAAAGCGATTAAACCGAAACCATTTGAGCCTGGTCTTCTTGAAGGTGCCTGCCGCCTTGCCTATGTCGGTGAATATATCGATCACAACAATAAGAGTGACCACACGTTCCATCTGATCACCACAAACGATTTCAAAGGACTAAACAACGAGGATCGACTCGCTCTTGCCCTCGTCACATCCTTCAAATCAAAACGAGTATTGGAACAACATATCGAGGCTTTCCCGAAATGGTTTGATCAAAAGTTATTGAAGAGTTTAGAACTACTAGGCTCGATCGTAAAACTCGTCGATGCCCTCGACTTGACGGAGCGTCAGATCGTGACGGACATCCATGTTGCTAGTACAAAGGACGGTCTCACACTTACGCTAGATACGAATGGTTCCGCACGTTTTGAGTTGCAGCGAAGCACTCGCCATAAAAAGCATTTAGAACGCGCAATTGCTCAATCGATTGAGATTGTCTTGAGCGAGGAGGAGTAACCATGCCCGAATATACGAATGAACATTTTAACAACCGTGAACTCAGCTGGCTCGACTTTAACGAGCGTGTCCTCGAGGAGGCGATGGATGAACGAAATCCATTGATGGAACGATTGAAATTTTTGGCGATTTTTAGTTCTAACCTTGATGAATTTTATATGGTACGAGTCGGTGGATTGAAAGATGAGGTCCTCGCCGGGTTCAACCGTCCGGAAGACAAGACGGGCCTCACTCCAAAACAGCAGATCAAATCCATTTCGGTGCGAGCGCAAGAACTCGTCGAGACGCAATATGCGACATATAAAAAAATCACAAAACAGTTATCGAATCAGCACGTCCGCTTCTTACGGACGAAACATTTGAACAAGACCCAACAAGATTTCGTGAAAGAGTACTTTCGAACGCACGTATTCCCTGTCCTGACACCGATTGCAGTCGACGCCTATCGTCCGTTCCCAATGCTCTTATCTAAGTCACTGAATATTGCTGTCGAGATTGCCTCGAATGGCGAACGAAAAAAACGACTCGCCCTCGTTCAAGTGCCATCCGTTCTTCCGCGGTATCTGGAACTACCTACCGATGATGAAGAACATACCGATTTGATTTTACTTGAGGATTTGATCATTCAATACATCGACTCACTCTTCAAAGGATTTGTCGTCGAGTCCACGATGCCATTCCGAATTACGCGGAACGCGGACATGCCGTTTCACGAAGAGGGCAGTCGTGACGTCTTGAAACAAATCGAAAAAGAGTTGAAGAAGAGAAGATATGGGGTTGCCATCCGACTCGAGGTACAGCAACGATCGTTACGAAAAGAACTGTTGTTCATGCTACAAGACGTCCTTGACTTACATGACCGGGATATCTTTATTGTCGACGGTCCGATCGACTTGACCTTCCTGTTTGGGATCTACAATCAGATCGGGATGGAATATGATGACATGATCAATGAAACGTTGATCCCATTTATCCCAGAAGGTCTTGAATCGGGCAAAGATTTATTCCAAAGTATCGCTAAACAGGATTATCTGCTCCATCACCCGTATCATTCATTCGATCCAATCGTCCGTTTTATCGTTCAAGCCGCCAAAGACCCGAATGTCTTGGCAATCAAGCAGACACTCTATCGCGTCTCAGGGGACTCTCCCATCATCAAAGCCTTGACTGATGCAGCCGAGAGCGGAAAACAAGTCACTGTCCTCGTCGAACTAAAAGCACGTTTTGATGAAGAAAAAAACATTCAATGGGCGAAGCAACTTGAGAAAGCCGGGGCTCACGTCATCTACGGCTATAAAGAACTGAAGACACACTCAAAAATCACCCTCGTCGTTCGCATTCTAGAAGGTGGTGTGTTGCAACGGTTCATTCATCTCGGAACCGGTAACTATAACGATTCAACCGCCAAGCTGTACACAGACATTGGGCTCCTCACCACAAATGAAGAACTCGCTGAAGATGCAACGAACTTTTTCAACTGGTTATCCGGTTATGGGGAACGACCATCTTGGCATCAGTTCGAGACGTCGCCTGACGACATGAAAGACTTCTTCTTGAATAAAATCGATGATGAGATCAAACTGCATGAAAAGTACGGCAACGGTCGCATCGTCGCTAAGATGAACTCGATCACGGACCGGGCCATCATCACAAAATTGTATGATGCTTCGTCCGCGGGAGTGAAAATCGATTTGATTGTCCGAGGCATTTGTTGCTTACGACCGGGAATTAAAGGGGTCTCTGAAAACATCAAAGTCATCTCGATCATCGACCGATATCTCGAACATTCCCGAATCTTTTATTTTTACCAAAATGGAAAAGAAGACTTGTACTGTTCCTCTGCGGACTGGATGACACGAAATATGAAAAAACGGATCGAGATACTCTTCCCTATCTTGAACGCATCACATAAAACATACATCAAAGATATGATGGCCCTTCAACTCGTCGATAATGTGAAAGCAAGAAGACAACGTTCTGACGGCCGCTATGTATACGTGAAACGTGAGACCAATGAGGAAGAGATTCAATCTCAAATTATCATCCATCAATATACGGGTGGTCGATGGAACAACATACCTAGCGTATTCGAACGAGAACCGTCAAATTGGGCGGAACGCGAAGTGCTCCGCCTTCGGGCCGAGAACGAGAAAATGACAGATGACTGATGTTAGACTTCTCAAATAAGAAAACTCGTTGTATAATAAATTCGATTCAGTTATTATGAAGCGCTTTCATTTAGAGACGGAGGAATTATTTATGCAGGAGATTTTATTATCATTACTCGCCGGCTTGATTTGTGGTGCCATCTTCACCGCACTCAAACTGCCACTGCCTGCCCCACCGGTATTGCCAGGAGTTGTTGGGATTTTCGGGGTATTCCTCGGAATGAAGGTTTATCAATTTGCTGTAGCGAACTGGCCATTCTAATAAAAGATGCCCCTTTTTGAGGGCATCTTTTATTATTTAGTCTAATGTATGAATGGCTTTATGACAGGTCGGACAAACCCAGATGCCACGTTCTTCTGTCAAGTGATACTCAATCAAGTGATACGCCTCTTGACCAAAGCGTTCAGCTAGGTCTTCATGACAGTTCGCACAAGTCGTCACGTTCGACTTCGGTGCTAGAAGTTTTTCTCGAAACAAGTGCGCCTCATATGACGCTTTCGTCCATTGAGACGATGGTACATGATAGCCGTCATTCCATTTTGTTCGAATCGACTCGTACGGTTCATCCCCCTCATACATTCCCACTTGCAAGAGCGGATGATGAAAATGAAGTTGTAACAGGTCGACTAAGGAATACAGCGCCACCCCTCCCTGTCTCTCTCCGAGCCAATACGGATCGTCTGGTCGCTCAATCGTCTCTTCAAGTAACACCTCTGCTTCCGCCACGATGCCATGCCCCATCACTTCGATAAATGCTGTCGGTGTCGTCACGGACCCCTTTACATAAACCGGACTCTGTTCAAGAAAATAAGTCGGGAATGCGTTCCAGACATCATATCGCTTTGGATCGACTTGTAGGACGTTCATCGCTTATTGATGAGCGAGCGTGAATCGTTCACGCCACTCGGCATCAAATTGATTGGCACGGAACATTTCAATCTCTTGTTTATATGGAGCGACTTTTGTTTTTTCGCTAATCGGGATATATGGCGTTTCTAGAATTTTCGGTAGATGCGCAAATGCCTCGTGATGAATAATACGATTTAGCGTATCAAATCCAATCTCTCCGTAGCCAATGTTTTCATGACGGTCTTTTTTTGCACCGCGCACATTCTTCGAATCATTTACATGAATCACTCCGAGACGGTCGAGTCCGACGATGCGATCGAATTGTTCAATGACGCCGTCTAAGTCACCGACTAAGTCATATCCTGCATCATGGACGTGACACGTATCAAAGCAAACTGAGAGTCGATCATTGTGCGTCACGCCATCAATGATGGTCGCAAGCTCTTCAAACGTCTTACCAAGTTCGCTTCCTTTCCCTGCCATCGTCTCAAGCGCAATCTTTACTTGTTCGTCGCCAGTCAACACTTCATTCAATCCTTCGATGATTCGAGCGAGACCGATTTCTTCTCCCGCTCCGACATGAGCGCCCGGGTGAAGAACGACGTGGCGAGCCACTTGGAGTGCTTCTGCCCGCTTTAATTCCTGAGTTAAGAAAGAGACGGCCAATTCAAACGTCTCAGGTTTCGTCGTATTCCCGAGATTGATGATATATGGAGCGTGAACAACAATCTCTTCGATGTCATGTGCGGCCATATGTTTGAGTGCTGCCTCAATATTTAAATCTTCAATGGGTTTACGGCGTGTGTTTTGGGGCGCACCTGTATACACCATCATCGTATTCGCCCCGTAAGAGACAGCCTCTTCACTCCCTGCTAACAACATCTTTTTACCTGATACCGAAACGTGTGAACCTATTTTTAACATCCTCATCTTCCCTTCATCATCTTCTATCTCTAGTGTACACAAAAAGAAGAACCGACTCCAAGAAGTCGATTCTCCCAAACATTATCGTTTATTTTTCTTACGTGCTGCACGGCGATCCGAGCGTTGCTGTTGCATATGCTCACGTGATGCCGTCTCTTTCAACTTATACTTGAATTTCTTCTTATAGCCAGGCTTCACTTTCTTCTTCGCCTTCTTGATTTCACCGGCCATCCGACTATGAGCCGTGTGTGAGACCTTCATCTTCCGATCTGTTTGGCGACGACGACGTGTCTTGATCGGTTGAATCGAACCGTTGCGCAAGTCCACATGAGTGAATTCGAACCCACGTTCTTCAAGTCTGTTGATTGGTCCATTCTCATGGTCCTCATATAGTGTGTACGCCTCACCTGATGCGCCCGCACGTCCCGTACGACCGACACGGTGCGTATAGAAATCAAGGTCTTTCGGAATCCCGTGGTTGATGACGTGAGAGACTCCTGAAATATCGATACCGCGAGCCGCTAAATCCGTAGCAATCACATACTGATATTTCGCATCATTGATGTCCTTGATGGCTTGTTTGCGGCGACGTGCCTGCATGTCACCATGCAACGTACCGACGTTTAGACCTGCTTCGCGGAACGACGTCTCCAACTCATCTGCCTCTTGTTTCGTATTGGTGAACACGAGACAAACGAATGGATTGATTGCTTTCGCAATTTCGACAGTCAATTCTTTACGGTCACGGTGACGTACTGGAATCACGTGGTGCTTGATTTTTGGTGCGACGCGATGTTCTGGGCTCGCCTCTGCAAAGCGTGGGTCATGAAGGTACTTCTTCAAGAACGGTTCAAGGTTCTCAGGAATCGTCGCTGAGAAGACCATCGTTTGTAGTTTTTCAGGAAGCGCCTGTGCGATGCGGTCGACCTCGGGCAAGAATCCCATATCGAGCATTTGATCGGCTTCATCGACGACAAAGTGTGTCACTTTGTGCGGGAATAACGCCTGTGCTTTCATGAGATCAAGGATTCGTCCCGGTGTCCCGATGATCAACTGTGGTGGATTTTTCATCTTATCGATCTGACGTTCGCGGTCTGTCCCTCCGACAATCAAACTCGATTTGATGTAATCTGGGTTTTTAATAAGAATCGATTTCAATTCTTCATGAATCTGCCAAGCGAGTTCGCGTGTCGGTGCGACGACGATTGCTTGAACTGAAGCATCTTCTGGGTTGATCGCTTCAACGATCGGTAACAAGAACGCAAGTGTTTTACCCGTTCCTGTCTGTGATTTTCCAATAATATCTCGACCATTCAAGGCAGCCGGAATAATTCGGGCTTGTATATCGGTCGGTTTCGTAATGCGCTTTTCGGTTAACGCATCAACCATAAACGGTAGCAATTTGAACTGTTGGAAGCTGTTCAATCGATACACCTCCTGTTTCTTTCCACTTTTCCTAGCATAGCGGAATCAAATGATTTGTCAATCAATCTTTTGCCACACCTTCATATAAATAACTCGATGAATAATAGTGTTTGGCAATTTTCTTTCCATTTAAATGTTGTTCGAGTGCTTTGAAGCCGACTTCCATCATCTCGTTCGGTGACTGCACGACAGTGGCATTGACCTTCCCATTTTGAATGAGCGGATAGATATCTGAAATCCCGTCGACCGAAACGATCGTCTTGTCCGTCAAACCATGACTTTCTAAAGCCCGGACGACACCAAACGTATTATCGTCATTGTGTGAAAAGATTGCATCAAACGGAATCTTTTCTTCTAACCAACGTGACATCTCGATTTCAGCTTGGAATGTGTCATAGTTCCCGGTGATGGATGCAATGATCTGAAAATCGTCGCCATGTTGCTTTTCGTACTCTCGGATACCAAGACTTCGGTCCATCGTGGAGCGAACTTTCGGCGTCCCCCTCACTTCGACCACGCGAATCGGACGTTCGAGCTCACTATACTTGGCAGCAATTTGTTCGGCCGCCATCCGACCGATATCGACATTGTCGGAAACGACGGATGTGAGCACACTCGGATGATCAATCATACGGTCAATCGCAATAATCGGAATGTTTTTTCGTTTTGCGCGTTCTAATGAGGGTTGAATGAACGTGTCATCGAGAGTCGTCAAAAAGATGGCCTCGACACCCCGGTCAATCAATGAATCTAGTTTTTCTTTTTCAAGGACACGCGAGTCTTCACTCGTGGTCGGAATCGGGATGAACCCTTTTTGGTTTGCTGTATGCACGAACGAGTCCAGTAGTTTATTCGCATGCTCATGTTTATCACTGACAAACACAAATCCGACTTCTTTTTCATTCGTTTTTTGCTCTGGGAGTTGAATCGAGGTAATGAGGAGAATCGTCATGGCCCACACGACCGGTAACCAAAGCCAATAATGTTTTAGTCCTTTCATGACGGTTGTCTCCTTGGGATTTTGATTAAAATCGCGGTCCCCTTGTTCATCACACTATCAATCTCCATCGCACCGTTAACGCTCTTCAAGTACTCTTGAATCATATAGATCCCTAGACCATTCCCACTTTCCTTCGTCGTATTGAAGGCGGAACCAACTGTCTTGAGTTGTTCCTCACTCATGCCAATCCCGTTATCTTCAATCAAGAAGCGATATTCCTGCTCCGTAAAGAGGACCGTCACGACGACACTACCTTCAGCCCCTTTTGATTCGACGGCATCGACCGCATTTTTGAAGAGGTTGTAGATGATTTGAACGAGCATATCAAAGGATGCATAAAATGGAGGCATGTCGTTCGGTACAAGTAATTCCCATTTTGTCGGTCGTTTGTAACATTCGGCATCCATTAAAAATTCAAGTCGTTTCGCAAAGTCTAACATGTTGATCCAATCTTCGTTTTTACCAGCCTGATCTGGTTTGGCGAGCGTCAACATCGTTGAAATCAAATCATTCGCCCGCTCCAGTTCTTTGATGGCGACATCCACCATATCTGAGCTACCTTGACCCTCGCGCACCATTTGTAACGTGATGTGGACGGGAGTTAGAGGATTTCGAATTTCATGGGCAATTCCCGCGGCCAATTGACCGAGTGAGGCTAATTTTTCTTGATGCAAAATCAACTGTTGCTGACTCAACTGTTCACGTCGTGACGTTTCCATCCGTTGTGCATAATCGTTATACGTGTCGAGTAGCGTCTCCACTTCTTTCGAACCGGTTCTTTCCAACGAGATCGTTCCGAGCGATTGTTGTTGTTTAATTTGATTGACCAGCTCGACAAGCGGATTCGTTAACGTCCGGGAAAGCAACAATCCAACGAGAATGCTCAGGAAGAATGTAACGAGCGCAATCATCAAATACTGCCAACGCGTGTCGTAGACCGTTTCATAGACGGAGTCATTTTGATGTTTTGCGAGCATGCTCCATCCACTGACTCTTGCATCCGGTTCAAACATTACCGTATCTTCATCCGTACTCAAGATTGTCCGTTCGCTTCGATTTAATGCTTCGTCGATGACTTCACGCGATATCCGACGCTCTGCATCTGTGACCAAGTTGAACGAAGTCGTCAACACTTCGCCTTGCTCATCTAACAAGTATAGAATCATGTCATCATTCGCAGATTCCAACGAACGACGATACAAGTCAGAGTTCAAGACACTAATGCTCCCCCCAAAAATACCGATTGGTCGGTTCTCTTCGATGACCGGAACGTATAGGAAAGTTCCCATATCCCCACTGATCATCACAGGGTCACTCATATATAGTTCTTTTCCACTTGCAGTCAATACTTCCGTAAACTTCGGATCGCGTTTCAATACAGAAGAGGCGACTTGTCGCTCCGAGTACCATTTAAATGAGTCTTGATTGACATCATAATAAAAGATGGACGTAAAACTCGTGCGTTGATTCAAATATCCTGTTCGGATCCGTTCTTCAATCCATGGCTCATTTCCAACGTAAGCGCCTAAGTAAACTAAATCCTCATACAATTTCCCAAGTTGGGACTCCACATTCTCAATACTGTCATCGATGGCGTAATCAAATTGCTCTTTCGCCAATTCTTCTGCTCGAGACACCGTGACGCGGTCAGCAGAGAAGGCAAGTGATGAAATGACAAGTGCTAAAATAATGATGATGATGAACGTAATTTGGAAAAAGTACGATTTTCTTAGTTCACGCAATGGTTTCATGCGATTCACGGCGTCCCTCCTCTCTAACCTAAAAATTATAGCATGAATACACGCAAATCTTTTCGTATTTTCGAAACAATGTTAGACTAATACGTATGAAAGCACTTCGAAAGGAGCCTTCGTCTTCATATGAAAGTTAAAAAAATTAGCCCACGCGGATATTGTTATGGTGTCGTCGATGCCATGAAGCTCGCAAATGAGGCCGTCGCAAATCCAGATTTGCCACGCCCGATTCATATACTTGGAATGATTGTCCATAACCGTCACGTCACGCAGGCGTTTGAGGATCTCGGTGTCAAAACCGTTGATGGAGAAGACCGCATGCAAGCGCTCGAAACCATCGATCGAGGAACGGTCGTCTTCACGGCGCACGGCATTTCACCACTCGTCCGGAAACGTGCCATCGAGAAAGGATTGACGATTGTAGACGCCTCTTGTCCTGACGTCTTAGTCACACACGATTTGATTCGTGAGAAAACGGCAGAAGGATATGATGTCATCTATATCGGAAAACATGGGCATCCGGAACCGGAGGGTGCAATTGGTGTTGCACCAGACCATGTTCATTTGATTCAATATGAACATGAAATCGATCAGTTGCCGAGTCGCTTGTTCGAACGAAAAATTTTGGTGACGAACCAGACGACGATGAGTCAATGGGACGTTTCCGCATTAATTGAAACGATTCAAGCCCGTTATCCTCACGTGGAAGTGCATAATGAAATCTGTAACGCGACGCAAGTTCGTCAAGAAGCCGTCGCTGAACAAGCGGGAGACTGCGAATTATTGATTGTCGTCGGAGATCCCAAATCAAATAACTCCAATCGCTTAGCACAAGTTTCAAAAGAGATTGCCGGAACAAATGCCTATCGGATCGGTGACTTGAGTGAACTTGACTTGAATTGGCTCGAAGGCGTGGAGACCGTCGCTGTGACGTCGGGCGCCTCTACCCCGACACCGATCACGAAAAAAGTCATCGACTTTTTATCGCAATATGACCCAGACGATTTAAGCACGCATGATAAAACGCCATTTCTTGAACTTCGGAGTATCTTACCGAAAGTGAAAGCATTGCGTAAGTGAAGGAATCCCCCATTCTCTCAGAGGATGGGGGATTTTTAGGCTTTACTTGAATTGAAACGGATTCGTGTTGGCAACAGATTGAATCAAGTCGACATTGATTTTCGCTTTTTCAAACTTTTTGCTGAGCACGTCGATCACACCTTGTTTCATGATACTCTCGACATGATGTCCCGGGTCTACGACTGCGAGTCCAAGCGCCATCGCATCATGAGCCACATGGAAATATAAATCACCCGTCACATATGCATCTGCACCTTTGAAATGCGCAGTAGACACATACTTATTCCCGTCTCCACCTAATACGGCAACTTTTTCAATCGAACGCCCCGGGTCTCCGACAACTCGCACGCCCTCAACCCCAAAGCTTGTTTTCACGTGTTCGGCAAACTGTTCAAGTGTCATGGCCTGTTCAAGTCGACCGATTCGCCCTAGCCCAAATACATGACCCTCGATTTCATCGCGCATGAGGTCATACGCCACTTCCTCATATGGATGGGCGTCTTTCATTGCTTTTAGTACACGCTTCTTCTGACTCTCCCGAACGACCGTTTCGATTTTCACCTCGTCCACTTGTTCCGTTTCATGCGGGCGACCGATGAAGGGATCTGTCCCCTCGAGCGGAGTGAATTGCCCCGTTCCGGAAACACGGAACTGACAGTCCGCATAGTCACCAATATGTCCAGCACCCGCTTTTCCTAGAGCCAGGGATACGTCATGCGCATGCGTGGATGGAACGAATACACTTAGTTTATAGACCGGCTCCTCATAGGTCGGGACGAGTACTTTCGTATCGCGGAGACCGATCGCCTCACTCATCCAATCGTTCACACCACCGCTGCATACGTCTAAATTCGTATGAGCGACATAGACCGCGATATCGTGCTGAATACATTTCATCGTAATCTTCCCAGCCGTGGAACGGTCATTGACTTGAGCTAACGGACTAAAGATGGGTGGATGATGCGCGATAATCAAATCGATCTGTTTCTCAATCGCTTCATCCACAACCGATTCAAGTACATCAAGCGTGACCATGACCCGTTTGACTTCTTTGTTGAGCGAGCCAATCTGCAAGCCGATTTTATCCCCTTCGACCGCCAAATTTTTCGGTGCAAATTCCTCAAACAATTGAATCACTTGATTGCCGTTCGCCATTACTGACTCACCTCTCTCATCTTGTCACGCATCCGTTTGAACTCCACTTGTTTTTGAATCAAGGCTTCCGATTGAATGCCAGCTGCCATCTGTCCAAGCACATAATCGAGCTTATCAGCTTCACGACTCCACTTGAGTTTAAATGCTTCTGGTCGCTCTTGAACGAGATATGGACCGAATAACAACTGCCACATGCGCTCGTCCGACTCGTCACTATAAATGGACTCAGTTCCTTTTTCTCCGACAAGGATTTCGTAAACCTTATCATTTTCTTCCACAATTGCCTCTTCGACAAGGACATATCCATGTTCAAGCAGCCAGCTTCGTACGTGTTGCCCATCAACGTTCGGTTGAAGGACGAGCCGTTCGACCGCACCGAGCTTATCTTGACCCGCTTCGAGAATGGAGCGAATCAAACTGCCGCCCATCCCGCAAATCGAGATACACGTCGCTTCATTGGGCTGTAAGACAGCAAGACCATCGCCAAGGCGTACATCAATGGTATCACCTGCCCCAATCAAATCGACTTGTGCTCTCGCAGCTTCCATCGGCCCAACGTTCACTTCACCCGCGATTCCTTTTGAAATGATTCCTTGCTGAAAGGCATAGCATGGGACATACGCATGATCCGAACCAATATCGGCGAGCACACTTCCTTTTGGGATATAATCGACAACCTGCTTCAATCGTCGGTCTAACATGACACGTTCTTGCATACAGACAACTCCTTTGTTCTACTTCTTCCCTAGCGTATCGAATTCTCTACAGTTCGACAACAAAAAACGCACCCCATCATGGAGTGCGTCACCTCTTATTGTTCAATCAACCAGTTCGCAAGCACTTCAGCTTCTTCAGCGGATGCAAGACCTGCTGGCATCGCACCTTGACCGTTGACGATGATGTTTGCGATTTCTTCTGGTGAAAGACGATCGCCGACACCTGTAAGTGCTGGACCGACGCCACCTTCAAGGTTTCCGCCGTGGCAACCTGTGCAACCCTTCGCAGCATACAACTCTTCTGGGTTCATTTCAGTGACTGCTGGACCTTCAGCCGCTTGTTGCGCCTGATTCACCCCAAAATACGATAATGATACCATGGCAATAATTGCGACGATTGCGATTGCCGCAAACGGTAACAATGGATTACGCATTGTAGTTCCCCCTCATGTTCATTCCAAATTTCTATCCAACACTATTTTACTCAAAAAATAATAAAGAAGGAAGGAAAATCACTCATTTTCCTTCCTTTCTTCTAAAACTTCACACTTTATTCAAATATGAAATTAATCGAGGAAGTCTTTCAAGCGTTTGGAACGGCTCGGGTGACGCAATTTACGAAGGGCTTTCGCCTCGATTTGACGAATCCGCTCACGTGTGACACCGAATACTTTACCAACTTCTTCGAGTGTGCGTGTGCGGCCATCGTCTAGTCCGAAACGCAGGCGAAGGACGTTCTCTTCACGGTCTGTCAACGTATCCAACACGTCTTCTAATTGCTCTTTCAACAATTCATAGGCTGCCGCATCTTGAGGAGCCATCGCATCTTGGTCTTCGATGAAGTCACCGAGATGTGAATCGTCTTCTTCCCCAATCGGTGTCTCTAAAGAAACAGGTTCTTGGGCAATCTTTAGAATTTCACGGACTTTCTCAGGTGTGAGTTCCATCTCTTTGGCAATCTCTTCCGGAGAAGGTTCGCGACCGAGGTCTTGAAGCAATTGACGTTGGACACGAATCAATTTGTTGATTGTTTCCACCATGTGTACAGGAATACGAATCGTACGGGCTTGGTCAGCAATCGCACGTGTGATGGCTTGGCGAATCCACCACGTCGCATACGTCGAGAATTTGAACCCTTTCATGTAGTCGAATTTTTCGACCGCTTTAATGAGTCCCATGTTCCCTTCTTGAATCAAATCAAGGAAGAGCATCCCACGACCGACATAACGCTTCGCAATCGACACGACGAGACGTAGGTTCGCTTCTGCGAGACGTTTTTTCGCTTCTTCGTCCCCTTGCTCGATTCGTTTAGCGAGCTCCGTCTCATCTTTCGCACTGAGAAGGTCGACACGTCCGATTTCTTTTAAATACATCCGAACCGGGTCGTTGATTTTGATTCCAGGAGGTACTGATAAGTCGTTCAAATCGACTTCTTCATCCTCTTTTTTCGCAGGTGTTTCTTCTGCGTCCGCAGCATCTTCTGTGACACGGATATCTTTAGCCTCTAAATCTTCGATGAAGTTATCGATGAAATCCGAATCCACCTCGAAGTGACTAAGGCGATCTTGGATTGCTTGCATTGAGACGACGCCTTTTTTCTTACCTAACTTCTCAAGTTCCTCTATGGCGTTAAATAAATCCTCTTTCTTCTTCTCTGCCATCTAGCAGTTCAACTCCTTCCAAACTTCATCCACGATCATCGCTCTCGAAGACGACGACTACGGGCAATCAATTCTTGTAGCTTGGACGCCTGGTCTACAATACTTTCGGCGTCTTGAGCGATTTCCCTTTTTGCACGCTCGATTTGACGTTGCTCCTCATAACTGTTTATCACCCGAATGTATTCGTCTAAAACCTCTTCAGACAGTTCATCCGGTCCAGCCATCAGACGGATCTCTGCAAAACGCATCGCATAATCAGGGCGTTGATCGCAATAACGCTCCATGAACGAAAGCGTGATTTGATCAAACTCATCCTGTGTCATCGTATCGGATACGATTTCATACAATGCTGACCCTAACATACGATGGGTTTCATCTTGATAACGAAGCCCTAAACGGTCGCGTACGAAACGGACCTGCTCCGGTCCCGTCAACATCGCACGCAACAAGTACTTCTCGGCTTTCATCCAACGAGGCTCACCTGTTTTACTCGAACGCTTCCGTACCGGCTCTACAGGTTCCATCGCACGGTTGGGAGTTGATTCACTTGACGTCGGACGAGGAATTCTCGAACGGAGCGTCTCTAGCGGAATCTCAAACTCATCCGACAGTTTCTTCACATATAAATCTCTTCGAATCGAATCATTTGTCTTCCCGATCTCTTCAAGCATAGATTCAATAAAGCGAATCCGTTCTCCTTCTCGGTTCAAGTTTTTTCCTCGCCGGTACATGCGATTCATAAAATCGAGAACACTCAACTGCTCAGTTTCAATAAACTGCTGCCAGTGAGTTGCCCCATGCTGACGGATATAGTCATCTGGGTCCGTCTTTTCCGGTAGTGGCAAAACTTGTACATCGAGTGGAGACGCTTCTAAGAGGCGAATGACTTTTTGTGTCGCTTCTTGTCCCGCGTGGTCTCCGTCATAACAGATAATGACTTCATCCACGATTCGAGATAGCGCCCTCGCATGTTGAGGAGAGAACGCGGTTCCGAGCGATGCCACAACTTCTTGTGTGCCCGCTTGCGCGACTTGTAAAACGTCAACGTTCCCTTCAACGAGGAAGACACGCTTTTTCTTACGCATCGTCGCCCGGGCTTGAGAGAAGCCGAACAATAACTCGCTCTTATTGAAGAGTGGCGTCTCAGCCGTATTCACATATTTTGGTTGTCGATCATCAATCGCTCGTCCACTGAAGCCAACGATGGTGCCGTCTCGATCCGCAATCGGAAAGACGACCCGTCCTTCAAATCGGTCAAAATATTCACCGGACTTCGACTTTGAAATCAAACCTGCCTCAACCATTACTTCTAAATCAAACCCGCGCCGCTCCAACAGCTCGACAGTAAAGCGTCGTTGGTCTGGGGCAAAACCGATCTTGTATTGCGCAATCGTCTCTTCAGCCAGATCACGATCCCGTAAATACGTTAAGCCCACTTCTCCAGCTTCTGTTTTCATCAACACTTCATGATACAAGTCAGCGACAAGGCGATGCGCATCACGCATCTGTTTGCGCCATACCTGTTCTCGCGTCAGTTCCTCGTCCCCTCGGATCCCGTCTACCGAAATATTCGCCCGTGTTGCCAAGCGTTCGACCGTCTCAGGAAACGACAATCCCTCGGTTTCCATCACGAACGTAAATACGTTTCCGCCGGCGCCACAACCGAAACAGTGATACATCCCTTTTTCAGGTGAAACGGAGAAAGAAGGTGAGTTTTCGGAATGAAACGGACATAATCCGACAAGGCGGTGTCCTTGTTTCTTTAATTCGACACGTTCGCCAATCAATTCTACGATATCGGTCGCTTGTTTCACTTCTGCGATGACTTCATCTGGTATTCGTGGCATGTTGACCACTCCCTGTTTCCAATCTCGCAACGAAACGGAACGCTCATCACGTTCCGTTTCACTGTACTGTCAATACTCTATTATACCCTCTTGAAGCAATGATTACTAATTGAAACACTTACTCATTCAATCATCTTTAGACTGTTCAAGATGACGCAAGATGATCCCTGCCGTTTCTTCAACTGCTTTGTTCGTCACATCGATGACATCGCAACCGATTCGTTCATAAATACCACGCGCATACTCGAGTTCACGATTGATTCGCTCTAGCTGCGCATAATCTGCTTCCGGCTTCAAACCTAGCGATTTGAGACGTTCCATTCGGATTGAAATCAGCTTTTCCGGGGAGATGATCAACCCGACACATCGTTCAGCAGGCAAATCAAACAATTCCTCAGGCGGTCTCGATTCTGGAACGAGTGGCACGTTCGCGACTTTATATCGTTTCAGTGCCAGATATTGAGATAGCGGCGTCTTTGACGTTCGAGAAACACCGACCAACACGATATCAGCTTTTTTCAGGCCACGTGGGTCCCGACCATCGTCATACTTGACGGCAAACTCCATCGCCTCGATTTTTCGGAAGTAATCATCATCCAATCGATAGATGAGCCCCGGCTTTTCACGTGGCGCTTCTTTCAATTGGCTAGATAATACATCGAGCAAATCTCCGAGCAAATCAACCGTTTTCACTTGATGCGCTTTACCAAGTCGCATGAGAAGGGCGCGATGTTCCTCATTAACGAGCGTGAACGCAATGATGGCCTGTTGTGCTTTTGCTTGCGTGACGACATCGATAATCGTCTGCTCATCTTCGACGAACGGAATGCGAAGGGTTTCGATCGCATTCTCGTGGAATTGGATACTCGCTGCGCGGACGACGAGTTCACACGTCTCTCCGACCGAGTCACTTACAACGAACACGAGTTGTTTCGTAGTCAATTCGATTTCCTCCTCAGATCGACTCATCGTTCGCTAACGCAATGAGCACCTTCGTCATATTGGTCTTCGTCATACGGCCCAGTACAATCAATTTCCCATCTTTTTCTTCTACGACGGGCATGGCATCGATTTGTTTCTCAATCAATTTCATCCCAGCTCGAATCAACGTTTCTGTTTTCTCACATACTGTAATGTTCGGCATGCGGGTCATGATGACGTTGACGGGTAACTGGTCTAAGTCTTGATTTCCGATGGCCGCACGAAGGAGGTCTTTACGAGATAAAACTCCGACTAACTCCCGGTCACGTCCGACAACGAACAATGAGCCGACATCTTCTAAGAACAACGTGACAATCGCATCATATACCGTCATCTCATCCCGTACGACTTTCGCAGAAGACATGAAGTCGCCTACGGTCAGCGAATCTAACTTTTCTCGTAGCATCGACGAATTCCGTTTGCCAACGAACGTGTAGCCGACACGAGGTCTAGCTTCAAGTATGCCTGTCATCGTCAAAATAGCGAGGTCAGGCCGCAGGGTCGCACGTGTCAATGAGAGCTCTTGTGCGATTTGTTCCCCTGTGATCGGCCCGTTCTCCTTCACGATCTCGGCGATTTTTTGTTGGCGTTCATTCAGTTGCATAGCCAACCCCCTCTAGTTTGTTTAGAGTACGAGCGCGTTGAAATCTGCGACACGCTTAATCGTCGTTGCAAGTCGGTTCATTTCATGGAGACGGTTTTTGCGGACCGCCTCATCATCACTCATAACCATTGTATGTTCGAAGTACATCATAATCGGTGATTCGAGTTGTTGTAGAAGGTCGAGCGCTTTCTTGTAATCTCCCATCTCGACAGCTTCGGCTGTTGCAGGAGCGGTCTGTTCAATCGCATCATGCAATGCAATCTCATGATCGTTCTCAAACAAGGAAGGATCGACATCTCCCGCTTCACCTTTTTTCGAAATGTTCACGACGCGCGACAATTGCTCAATCAACGCCTTCGCATCCGTCGATACAAATTCTTGAATCGCGTCTGCGCGAGCATCGAGTCGCACAACCGTCAATGAGGTCGTCAATACGGCGTCAATCACATCATAACGAACCTGCTGTTCTTGCAGGCGATATTTCAAGCGCAATTTGAAGAACTCATCTAGTTGTGCCTTAACTTGTTCTTTATCGGCTTCATAGAGTCCTGCTTCCAGTTGTAATTCGACAACTTTTGAAAGCAACGTGTCGATTGAGAGATCAATCTTCCAATCTCCAAGAATCTGAACGACACCTTGGGCCTGGCGACGAAGCGCGAACGGGTCTTGTGAACCGCTCGGAATCATCCCGATGCCAAAGAATGCTGCAATCGAGTCTAATTTGTCGGCAAGGGCAAGAACGGCACCCGTTGCCGTCTCTGGAGAAGCGTCCCCAGCAAAGCGTGGCATGTAATGCTCACGGATTGCCGCTGCCACTTCCTTGTCTTCACCTTGTTGGAGTGCATATTTCTCACCCATGATTCCTTGAAGTTCTGTGAACTCGTATACCATCTGGCTCACGAGATCAAATTTATGAATGGCACCAGCACGGCTTACTTTTTCAAGGTCTGCCTCGAACAACGGTGCAAGTTCCTGAGCGATTTTCGTCACACGACGCGCTTTCGCACCAGTCGTTCCCAATTTTTCATGGAAGACGATGCGATCGAGACGTCCGAGCTGATCATCGATTTTCGTCTTTTTGTCTTCTTCATAGAAGAACACGGCATCCGCAAGACGGGCCCGAATGACTTTCTCGTTACCGCGCGCTACATTTTCAAGGTGCTCGGCATTCCCGTTTCGTACCGTCACAAAATAGTTTTTCAACGTTCCGTCGAGATAGACCGGGAAATAACGTTGATGCTCTTTCATCGTTGTGATCAATACTTCTTCAGGCAAGTCGAGGTACGCTTCATCAAATTCCCCGAAGAGAGCGGTCGGCCATTCGACTAAGTTTGTCACTTCCTCAAGCAAGTCGGCATCAAGTGGGATCGTCCATCCTTGTTTCGTGGCAAGCTCTTGAATTTGACGTTCGATTTCAGCTTTACGCATCTCGTAGTTCGCCATGACAAAAGCAGACTCTAATGTCTGGACATATTCGGCAGGTGATGAGATGACCACGTCCCCTTTACTGAGGAAACGATGCCCACGCGTTACGTTATTCGTGTTCACACCTTCGATTGTGAAGTCGATGATGTCTTGACCAAAGAGGGCGATCAACCAACGAATCGGGCGCATATACCGTAGGCTGCTCGTTCCCCATTTCATGTTTTTCGGGAACGTCAAGCTACGGACTACATCTTCAAGACCGTTCAATAGCGAGAGCGTCTCTTGTCCCTTTTCATGGCGTTCCGCGAAGACGTACTCGACTCCTTTTTCTTCTGCGAAATAGAGATCTTCTACTGTCAATCCGCGGCCACGCGCAAAACCTTGTGCCGCTTTCGACCAGTTACCTTCCGCATTTTGTGCAATCTTTTTGGCAGGTCCACGAAGGGTTTCTGTCAAATCTTGTTGCGTTTCAGCCACATCCCGAACGATGACAGCCAAACGACGTGGTGTCGAGTACACTTCGATTGAGCCAAAATCAACACGCGCCTCTTTTAAGAACGCATCAACACGTTCCGCCAACTGTTTCTCTGAACGCAAGACATATTGAGCTGGCAGTTCCTCTAATCCAATCTCTAACAGAAGGTCACGCATTCAAGTCACCTGCTTTCTCTTGTTTCAAAAGTGGGAATCCAAGGCGTTCCCGTTCTTCAATAAATTTAGCGGCACACGCACGCGACATGTTCCGGACACGCTGGATGAAGCCGGTACGTTCCGTCACAGAAATGGCGCCTTTCGCGTCCAACAAGTTGAACGTATGCGAACATTTTAGAATGTAATCGTATGCAGGGAAGACAAGGTTTTCTTCAAGCGCACGCTTCGCTTCTTTCTCATACGTATCAAATAACGTGAACAACATGTCGACGTCAGACAGTTCGAACGTATATTTCGAATGTTCAAATTCTGGTTGATAGAAGATGTCACCATATTTGAATCCGTCCGTCCAAACAAGGTCGAATACACTTTCTACTTCTTGAATGTATGAAGCGAGACGTTCAAGTCCGTATGTGATTTCCACGGCAATCGGGTCACACTCGATTCCACCGACTTGTTGGAAGTACGTGAACTGCGTGATTTCCATTCCGTTCAACCAAACTTCCCAACCGAGACCTGCTGCTCCGAATGTCGGGTTTTCCCAGTTATCTTCGACGAAACGGATGTCATGCTCAAGCGGATTGATGCCAATCAGTTCAAGACTCTCCAAGTACAACTCTTGAATGTTGTTTGGTGACGGCTTCATGATCACCTGAAACTGATGGTGCTGGTAAAGACGGTTCGGGTTTTCTCCGTAACGACCGTCAGCTGGACGGCGTGACGGTTCGGTATAACAGACGTTCCACGGTTCTGGCCCAAGGCTTCTGAGGAATGTCATCGGGTTCATCGTCCCGGCCCCTTTTTCCACATCGTACGCCTGCATCGTCAAACAACCTTTTGACGCCCAAAAGTTTTGTAGCGTGAGAATGATTTCTTGCACTGTCATGTGCTTCATTAATGACACCTCCAATAGTATTGAAACGACAAAAAACGCCCCTATGTGCCTAGCACATAGGGACGGGATTGATTCCCGCGGTTCCACCCTACTTGCCCCAATCATGGGACCACTCTTAAAAGATGTGGGCGCTCTGGAATCGCCATTCGCTCTTCTCATGACACCCGGCTCACACCACCCCGGACTCGCTTCATTCATGACAGGAAGAGTTACTTTTTTCCTTCGTCGCGCACGCTATTTCATTTGTCTAATCGTACATCATCGTATCGAATTCACTATGAAAAGTCAATCCTCATTCAGATGAAGTCGAATCATTTGATCGAGCACCCGCTTCGTCTTCAATCGTAGTCCACTATACGATTCCATATACGCATCAAAAAGCTGACGCAAAAGGACTCTGGACTCATCCGATAGCGGAACGTTCCGAAACTCTGACAATTCGTGCTTACTCATCAAATAAAGTAGTTTCGCCAATCGTTCGGACAGCCGGATCACACCTTCTTCTGGATGTCGCGCACATAAAAAGCCACCGGACGCGACAGAGAAGTACATGGGATCCGTCACATCTCCACAGCGCACACATCCCGTCAAGACTGGGGCGACGCCTAATAGATGCAAAATACGTAATTCAACATAGTGCGTGATGACATCTGCGTCCATGCCCGCATTCAGTGCCTGCAAGGCATCCCGTAATATTCGAAACAATGGACGATTTTGGACACGATCCTCGACAGATCGATCAACAAGTTCTAACCAATACATCGCATATGCCATCCGTTCGACATCTTTTCGGATTTCAGGATAAGACGTCATGACGTCAGATGATTTTAACTGAGCGAGTCCTCGGCTAGACGGAAAGATATAGACACCTTCCACAAACGGCTGACTCGATGCGTGAAACCGGCTACCCGGTTTCTTTGCGCCCCGTGCCATGATCGCGACTTTGCCAAGTTCCTCTGTAAACAATGTCACGACTTTATTCGATTCCCCATAATTAACGGTACGAACGACGATTCCCGTGACTTTTTGTAACATGGCTCAATACTCGTCGTCGCGGAAACCGAGGTCACGAAGCTGACCCATCTTGTTACGCCAGTCTTTCTGCACTTTTACCCATAGGTTCAAATAAACTTTAGTCCCGAGAAGCGCTTCGATATCATGGCGCGCGTCTGTTCCAATTTCACGAAGCATAGCCCCTTTTTTTCCGATGATGATTCCTTTTTGCGAATCACGCTCCACCATGATCACGGCTTCGACATCAATCATCCCAGAGTTCTCACGTTTCTTGATCGATTCAATGGCTACAGCAATCGAGTGAGGGACTTCATCGCGTGTCTTATGCAACACTTTTTCACGAATCATCTCCGAAATGATGAATCGCTCCGGGTGGTCCGTCACTTGATCGGCCGGATAATACATCGGTCCTTCCGGTAACAATTTCTTGATCTCACCTAAGAGCGGTTCGACGTTGTTGCCTTGTAGCGCCGAAATCGGGACGTACGCCGCGAAATCCAATTCGTTCGTATATTGTTCAATCACTTTCGGAAGTTCATCCGGATGGATTAAATCGATTTTGTTCATGACGAGAATAATCGGTGTGTCGAGCCCTTTGAGTTTCTCAATAATAAAGTCGTCGCCAGCTCCACGCGGTTCCGTCACGTTCACCATGAAGAGAATCGCATCAACTTCGCGTAATGCGTTCGTCGCCACTTTCATCATGAAGTCGCCAAGACGGTGTTTCGGTTTATGAATCCCTGGTGTATCGATGAAGATGATTTGGGAATCATCGGTTGTGTACACACCTTGCACCTTATTTCGTGTCGTTTGTGGTTTATCCGACATGATGGCAATCTTTTGTCCGATCACACGGTTTAAGAATGTCGATTTTCCAACGTTCGGTCGCCCGATAATGGAGACGAATCCGGATTTAAAATCTTCTTGATACATATTGCACCTGCTTTCTCAATTTCAGAACTATTAGTATAGCATGTTCCATAGCCGTGGACCGAATATTATGAGCGCCGTTACGGCAGCACCAAATGAAGCGACTAAAACGGCTCCTGCGGCAACATCTTTTGCTTGCTTCGCGAGCGGATGGACGTCTTCTGTCACGAGATTAACCGTTCGTTCGATTGCCGTATTCATCATTTCCATGCTAATAACGGCAATCACCCAACCGAACAAGATGACGATCTCGAGCCTTGTCGGCTGTAACCAGATGGAAAAGACGAATACGAGAAAAGCCGACAGGAGATGGAGTCGCATGTTCCGTTCCGAACGAACGGCATGGAGGATTCCCTCACATGCCACACGGAACGGTCTCACACGTTGCCTCGCTTCAACTCAAAATGAGTGAGCACTTCTTCTTGCCTTGCCGTCATCTCCGCTTCTTCCTCAGATGTCATATGATCATACCCAAGCAGATGGAGAAACCCATGAATTGCTAAAAAGCCGAGCTCCCGCTCAAACGAATGACCATAGTCAGCTGCCTGTTCTCGGCAACGTTCTACCGAGATGACGAGGTCACCGAGAAGATGTGGCTCATCTTCATCGAGCATGAAATCCATCTCGTCATCCCCCATCTCATCAAATGCGAAACTGATGACATCGGTCGGGGCATCTTTGCCTCGCCATTCTCGGTTCACTTCATGGATTTCCGCATTTGTTAAATACGTGACCGACAATTCGCTCGGCTCTTCCACCTCTTCTAGTTGGGCGGCATGTTGTAAAATCGACTCGACGAGCTCGATTTGAGATGTAGTTAACAATTCATGTTCATCGTTCGAGATGATTTGCATGTAATTCTCCCTCTTTCTTTAATTCTGGGTATTCGATTCGTTCGTGGAACAAGCCGGTCAGCGTCTCACACGCGCTCTCTCCGACGCGCCAAATTTCTTTCGTCGTCAATTCACATTCTTCGAACTGCCCATCCGCCAACTTGTCACGAATAATGGTTCGAACGAGCATTCGGATTTTTTCTGGCGTCGGTTGTTTCTGCGAACGGACAGCCGCTTCGATTGAATCGACGATCATGACAACGGCAGCCTCGCGCGATTGTGGCTTTGGACCTGGGTAGCGGAAACGAGACTCTAACACCTCTTTATCAGGATCTTCCTTCGCTTTAACGTAGAAATATTTCAATAAAGACGTTCCGTGATGCTGCTCTGCTATATCGATGATTTCTTTCGGTAACTTATAACGTCGCAACAGATCCGCTCCGTCATAAGGATGAGCCATAATAATGTCTGCCGATTCTTCAGGCGTCAAGCGATCATGAGGATTCCCTCCACCTTGTTGATTTTCAATGAAATGAAGGGGACGCTCCGTCTTCCCAAGATCGTGATAATAGCTTGCGACACGTGCGAGAAGACCATCTGCGCCAATCGCCTCACATGCGGACTCTGCCAAGTTCGCCACCATCATACTATGATGATACGTACCAGGTGCCTCCATTAAAAGTTTCCGCAGCAGCGGATGCGTCGGACTCATCAATTCCACAAGTCGACCAGAAGACAAGACGCCAAACCACGGTTCCAAAAATGGCAGGAAGCCAAACGTCAAGACAATGGAGAGCAAGGCGCTAATGACGGCAAATCCAGAAAGATACATCGCCATTTCCCAGGAAACTTGCACGTTCCGAAGTAAGAGTAACGCGATGACCATGATGATGTTGACGAAACCGAGCAACACCCCTGATAAGAATAGTCGCTTCCGCTGAATTTTCGGTTCAACTAAAAAGACAGCTAGAAAACTACCCGTCGCCACATACACGAGCGTCATGAAATTCGTGCTCTGTCCGAACGTGACAACGACACTCCCGGCAATCATCGTAATGAAGGCCGAGGCGAGCGCAACTCGTTCATCGATCAAGATGCGTAGAAGCAATACGACGAACGCTGTCGGCGCTAAAATATAGGCATATGTCGTAAAATCGACACCGATATATCCGACACCAAAAAAGACGCCGAGTTGTAAAAGTAGCAAGCCATAGACCGTCACTAAGATTTTCGGACTCAGTAACAGGTCTTTGATTTTCGAGCGGATGAGCATGAATAGAAACCCACCGGTCAACAATGCGCTGAGCAAGAATGACCCGAATAATGGTGCAAGGGAACGATTCGGATCGATGGCTCCAGATAGCTCTAATTTCCGATATATCTCTCGAGTCACCACCTCACCTTGACTGACGAGTAACTGTCCTTCTTGAATGATGACAGGATCGACAGCATCGACGGCCTCTTGTTCTTTTTGACGGGTCGCCTCAGAGTCAAATACATAGTTCGGTACGATGAGTTCATCGCTTAACGTTTTCGAAATGGCGCGGAACTCAAACGAGAGCGGCGATTGATCGATAATCGCTGCTGCTCGGTCTCGAGCCGCAGCGACCGCTTCATTACTCGTCTCAATCCGGTCGTCCATCACTTGTTGTAACGCAGTGACTGTGACATCTTCTACCGTTTGTCGAGTGTCCTCACTCGCTTCAAGAAGCGAATTCAACTCTTCATCAGCTAATACCCCGTTCGCCTCTGTAGAATTTAGACGGTTTTTAATGTCCGCCAGTTCAGTCTCCTCATCCGTCTGATCGAATGCTGCGAACAACTGCTCGACTTTAGCGATTTGTTGGTCTGCAAATTCTTTTCTCAAGGAGAATTGACTGCCGACACCATTTGTCACTTCTTGTTTCAATCGTTCGGTCGCAACACGGTCCTCAACCGTGATCGGAGACCGAATATCCTGTTCGGCAATCCCAAGCGGTTCCACACTGATGATGGATGGGCGCACGGTAAAGTATAGAATGGCGCCTAATAAGAGAAAGAAAATCAACGAGATGGTCGCGACTGTCCAGTTTTTAGCTTGCTGCATTCGTGCCCCCCCTTTCACGATCTGGTGACCTCACCCGTACATTTAAGTGAGGTCCGTACTATAGGCGTTGATGATTTTCTTAACGAGCGGATGACGGACGACGTCAGACGCACTGAAGTGTTCAAAATGAATACCATCCACACCTTCTAACAGGCGTAACGCTTCCTGTAACCCCGATGCCTTGCCTTTCGGTAAATCGACTTGGGTCAAATCCCCTGTGACCACCATTTTCGATCCAAAACCGAGTCGCGTCAAAAACATCTTCATCTGTTCTTTTGTTGTATTCTGGGCCTCATCCAAGATGACGAACGCATCTTCTAACGTGCGTCCACGCATATAAGCGAGCGGAGCCACTTCAATCGTGCCCCGTTCTAACAAACGGTTCGTCTGTTCCACGCCATACACATCAAATAGGGCGTCGTATAATGGGCGGAGATACGGGTCCACTTTCTCTTTTAAATCTCCCGGTAAAAATCCAAGGTTCTCTCCCGCTTCAACGGCAGGACGCGTCAAGATGATCCGTTTGACTTGCCCTTCTTTTAAGGCACGCGCCGCAAGTACGACAGCTAGGTACGTCTTTCCTGTTCCGGCTGGTCCGATACCAAAGACGAGATCACGTCGTTCAATCGCACGAACATACCGGCTTTGACCTACTGTCTTGGCACGAATCGGTTTCCCCTTATTCGTCGTAAAAACAACTCGTTCATAATGTTCGAGCAGTTCATCTCCCTTTCCGACTTGAATGTGCTGGATGACGCTAATGGCATCACTTTCATTTAGACGTGCACCTTTTTTCACTAACGTCTGCAAGGTGATGATCACTTGTTTCGTTAATTCAAGAGCCTCAAGTGTATCGGCTTGAATAATCAACTCCTCACCCCTTGGGATGAGTGCCACTTTCAATTCTGTTTCAATCGCCTGGAATACTTCATCTTTCGGTCCGAGTAAAGCTTGTGCTTCGTTCGCATGTTCCATGACGAATGGTATTTTATCAGTCATAATCAATGGATGCATTGCCCCCTCATTAAAATCGGTTATTCCTCTTTTACTTTAGCACTATCACGCCTATCGTGAAAGAAAGACCGCGTAATTTCCACGCGCAAAAGGCAGTAACATGACGTCACTGCCTTCCGTTCACTTCTTCCGTTTCGAGATAGGAGGTTGTAATACCTCACTCCAAATGACAGCTTCCCGCATTCGCTTTTGTGAAACGTTCAGTTGTCTCGGTTTCTTTTCCTTTTGAATCGGTGGAATTTTAACCGCTTGTTCGAATTGCGCGCTCACTTTCGGCATCTCGACTTGACGTTCACGTGGAGTCGGTCGTTCTTCTACCGTTCGAGCGACTCGACGCCTCACCTTTTGTGGTGCTGGTTTTTCGTCCGAGTCATCGAATGCCGTTTCAATCTCTTTCATGACGTCCCCTACCGAATCCAAATAGCGTTTCAGTTCACTGCTTTGAGGACGGTCTCCAGAGGACGATGATTTTTCGAGCCGTTTCATCACTGCCGAGGCAATTCCGAAGGCGGCTAACAAGAGTACCCATAGTCCATCCATATCAATCACTCATTATCTGATTCAGAATCGACAGGTGCCCCAATCGCTTTTCGCATTTCTGTATCCGCTTGAACGTTCAAGTAGTTCACGTAATCCATGACACCAAGCTTTCCGTTTCGTAACGCTTCTGCCATCGCGAGTGGGACTTCCGCTTCGGCACCGACAACTTTCGCACGCATTTCTTCTACTGAAGATTTCATTTCTTGTTCGCGCGCAATCGCCATCGCGCGACGTTCTTCCGCCTTCGCTTGAGCGATTTTCTTATCTGCTTCTGCTTGGTCCGTCTGCAAGACCGCGCCGATGTTCTTACCGATATCGATGTCGGCAATATCGATCGAAAGAATCTCAAACGCTGTTCCTGAATCTAACCCTTTTGTGAGGACAGTCCGTGAAATCATATCCGGATTCTCTAGTACGTGCTTGTGGTTGTTTTGTGAACCGATTGTCGACACGACCCCTTCACCGACACGGGCGATAATCGTCTCTTCTCCCGCACCACCGACGAGACGATCGATATTCGCACGTACGGTAATGCGTGCTTTTGCCTTCACTTCAATCCCGTCCATCGCGACACCCGCAATAAACGGCGTCTCAATGACTTTCGGGTTAACGGACATCTGTACAGCCTCGAGCACGTTTCGTCCTGCCAAATCGATGGCAGCAGCACGTTCGAACGACAATTCAATGTTCGCACGGTGCGCCGCAATCAATGCGTTCACAACGCGGTCTACGTTACCACCAGCCAAGAAGTGACTCTCAAGCTGGTTCGTGTTTAATTCAATTCCTGCTTTAACCGCTTTAATCAACGGGTTCACGATTTTCGAAGGAATAACGCGACGAAGGCGCATCCCAATCAACGTGAAGATTGAGACGTGAACGCCCGCTGCAAACGAACTGATCCATAGTCCGACTGGTACGAACGTGAAGAATACGGCAAGTGCAATCAATCCTCCACCTGTAATGAGTAACGTTGTCAGTAATTCTGGTGTCATTCTGTTACATCCTCCTTCGGTTCTACAAAGCTTCGAACGACAATCCGTCCAGAATCCACTTTATAAACCTGAATTTTTGTCTGCTGATCGAGATAGCCACCTTCCGTCACGACATCAAGTCGTTCTCCGTCGATTTCGGCAGTACCGGCTGGGCGAAGTGGTGTCAAGGTGACTCCCACTTTGCCGAGAAGCTGTTTTCGATCGGCGTGGGACAAGTAGCCTTTTTCAGTCGATGTCGAATCCGTCAAAATCAACCCTTTATAAATGAGCGGACGATTCGTACTCAAGCGACGGTATGCCCAAAAGCCGAGACCTGTTAGCACCGCTGCCGCGAGACCAATCGATAGCCACAGTTGACCGATTGTCGCACCAGCCATAATCAAACTCGCAACGACGGCTCCGATCCCAAGCAAACCGAACAATCCAAACCCTGCTACGAACACTTCAATTCCAAGAAGGACGACTCCGACGAAAAAGACTGTCAGAATCACTCCGAGACCAAATGTCATCGTCTTGCTACCCCCTTCCAAATTCAAAGCTATCTCCTATCTCTAGTGTATACGAAACAAGATTGAATGTGGTTTCAGAATACGCAAAAAAAAGCAGAAACTTTCGGTTTCCCGGAAAGTTTCTGCTTTTTCATCAATTCGTCAATTGTTGTTTGACGATTCGGTTCACAAGACCACCGTCTGCCTTGCCTTTGACTTGCGGCATGACGACGCCCATCACCTTACCCATATCTGATGGAGCGGCTGCATTCGTTTGAGCAATTGCTGCTTGGACGATGGCGGTCACTTCATCTTCTGAAAGTTGTTCAGGCATATAGGCTTCTAGGACGACAATCTCTTCTGCTACTTTGGAAGCAAGGTCTTCACGACCAGCGCTTTCGAATTCTCGGAGGGAGTCTCTGCGCTGTTTCATCTCTCGGTTGAGCACCGTGAGTTCCTCTTCCTCGGTAAGATCTTGACGACCTAGTTTGATAGCCTCATTTTGGAGCGACGCTTTGGCCATCCGGATTGTCGTAAGACGATCCTTTTGTTTCGCGCGCATGGCTTGCTTCATGTCGTCCGTCAAGCGTTCTTGAAGACTCATGAGCCAACACCCTCTCTACAAATGAAACTGGAATCAGAATTTCTTACGCTTACGCGCAGCTTCTGATTTCAATTTACGTTTTACGCTTGGCTTTTCGTAGTGACGACGTTTACGAACTTCGGCAAGTGTGCCATCTTTCGAAACACCGCGTTTGAAACGACGAAGAGCGTCTTCAAGCGATTCGTTTTTACGGACACGAGTTTCCACTAGTTTTCCCTCCCTCCGAATTACACGACTAAGGAAACGTGTTTCACACGTCATATCATATTATAGTGAAATTAAGTCGTGTGGTCAACCACTTATTAATAGTCGCTGTCTGAACGTCCACCAGTGACAATCGCGATACCTGCTGAAGCACCGATACGTGTCGCACCAGCATCGATCATCGCTTTCGCACCTTCGAAGTCACGGACGCCACCTGAAGCTTTTACGCCGATGTCAGGTCCGACCGTCTCACGCATGAGGCGAATGTCTTCAACTGTCGCGCCACCAGTCGAGAAACCAGTCGATGTTTTGACGAAGTCTGCTCCAGCTTTCACTGAAAGTTCGGCAGCTTTTTTGATTTCTTCTTTTGTAAGCATGCATGTTTCGAAGATGACTTTGACGAGTGTACCGTTTGCCGCTTCGACAACCGCACGGATGTCACGTTCTACGAGATCGTAGTCAGCATCTTTGAGTGCTGCGATGTTGATGACCATGTCTACTTCATCTGCGCCATTGGCAATCGCATCTTTTGTTTCAAATGCTTTTACCTCAGGCGTGTTTGCACCAAGTGGGAAACCGATGACTGTACATACTTTGACATCATCATCTGACTTGAGTTGTTCTGCTGCATATTTGACCCATGTCGGGTTGACACAAACGCTTGCGAATTTGTATTCGAGCGCTTCTGCACAAAGTGTTGTAATTTGATCTTTTGTTGTTTCAGCCTTTAAAGCTGTGTGGTCGATATAACGGGCTAATTCCATGATTCATTTCCTCCTCTGACAAATAAGTCTGACATCTAACATATTACCATGTTTTTTCGAGATGTAACAGCTTTCAAACCTAAATCAACTGACGACGTTTACGAGCGACGACCCAACTGTTCCAACTAAAGAAGAAAATAGCGAGCCAAATGCAGGTGAAGGCAAAGACATGATATGCCGTGAACGGTTCATGGTACATGACGACCCCGATGATCAAGCTAAGTGTCGGTGCGATGAATTGAAGAAACCCGACAAGCGTGAACGGGATATGTTGTGCCCCGTATCCGAATAGGAGAAGAGGTAACGCCGTGACCACACCCGTTCCAAGAAGGGCGATCCAAATGACAGGCGACATGTTATACGCAATATTGTCGGTGACAACTTGATTTCCGAGGAAGAGCAATGCCACCGGGACCACTGCTAGCGTTTCGATTCCTAGGCTGACCGTTGAAGCAAGAGGACGGCGCTTCTTCACCATCCCATAAAATCCAAAGGTACTCGCCAAGACGAATGAAATCCAGGGGAACGTACCATACCCTAACGTCAAGACGAGGACGCCGATTGACGCGATCCCAACGGCCATCCATTGGACTCGATTTAATAATTCCCGAAAGACAAGCACCCCTAACACCATACTGACGAGAGGATTGATGTAGTACCCGAGAGAAGCTTCAATGATATATCCGTGATTGACAGCCCATATGTATACAAACCAGTTGGCACTGACGATGAATCCGTTCAACATGAATGCGTTTCGTGTAGCCGGATGTCGAAGTGCGTAACCGAACTCTTTCCACTGATTTGTCCATCTTAGAACGAGCAGAATAAATAAAAATGACCAAACGATTCGATGTGCTAAAATTTGACCGCTCGGTACTTCTTGCAAAAATTTCCAATAAATCGGAAGGACGCCCCACATGACGTAGGCTCCGACTGTCGTCCATACTCCCTTATTCACACGTTCACCCGCTCTCTTACAAGTTAAAAACAGTTTAGTCGATGAAAGACTCCCGATACAAGACTTTTGTTTCATGAAAAAAGGACGCGAAATCGCGCCCTGACCGTTTATTGTCTCACTTGTTCAATTGCCGTTAATGCTTGTGCCAAGTCTTCAATCAAGTCATCAATGTCTTCAAGTCCGACCGAAATACGAACGAGCCCATCGGTGATGCCAAGTTCCGCTCGACGTTCGGCTGGAATCGACGCATGTGTCATGCGTGCCGGGACACTGATCAAACTCTCAACCGCTCCTAAACTTTCTGCGAGCGTGAAGTATTTCGTCTTCGCGACCATCATTTCTGCCGCTTCCGCTGAACCGACATCAAATGCGATCATCCCACCGAATCCACGTGCCTGTGATAAATGAATCCGCTTCGCTTCCTCACTGGATACACTTGGGTGGAGCACGCGTGATACAGACTCGTTCGATTGAAGGAATTCAACCAATGCACGTGCATTCGATTCAATCTCCTCCATTCGAACAGCTAGCGTCTTAATTCCCCGAACAACAAGGAAGCTATCTTGTGGTCCAAGAACTGCGCCAACTGAGTTTTGAAGAAATGCCAAAGCTTCGCCCTGCTCTTCCGTTCGCGCGACAACAAGTCCCGCTACGACGTCACTATGTCCGCCTAAGTACTTTGTGGCACTGTGAAGGACGTAGTCTGCTCCAAGTTCGATTGGATTTTGGAAGTAAGGGGTCATAAACGTATTGTCCACGACGAGCAACACGTCTGCTTCATCGGCAATCTTACGCATCGCTCGAATGTCCGTCACGTTTAAGAGCGGATTTGTCGGCGTCTCGACATAAATCATTTTCGTGTTCGCTTGAAGCGCATCCCGAACCGCTGTTTCATCGGATGTATCGACAAAAGTTGCTTCCAAGCCTCGTGACTGAAATACTCGATTGAATACACGGTACGTTCCTCCATATACATCAGACCCGACGATGACGTGGTCTCCAGATTTCAATAACATAAGCACCGTCGAGATGGCTGCCATCCCAGATCCGAATGCAAATCCTTGCACGCCGCCTTCGATGTCGGCAATCAATGTCTCTAATGCCGTCCGAGTCGGGTTTGCTGATCGTGAGTACTCGTACCCTTCTCGCAAGTTGCCAATCCCGTCTTGCTTATACGTGCTCGCTTGATAAATCGGTGGCGTGACGGCCCCTGTCAACGGGTCCGTCGTTTTACCGCCGTGAATGAGTGCTGTCTTTGTACGCATGTTCTGCCTCCTTGACAATTCCTTGACTTAAATATCGTTCTGCACTATCAGGCAAGATGGTGACAATCGTGCCTTCCGTCAATTGATTCGCTTCTTTTACACATGCTGCAATGGCAGCGCCTGAAGAACTACCGATGAGCAAGCCTTCCTGTTTCGCTAGATGTGCCACGTAATAGAAGGCTTCCTCATCTGTGATGGTATGAATCGCATCGACGTAAGCCCTCTTCAAAAAGGGTGGCCATTTTTCGACGCCAATTCCTTCTGTTTTATGTGGTCCTGGTTCACCGCCGTTCATAATGGAACCGACCGGCTCCACGACGACAGTTTTCGTCCCAAGTGGCTTTAATGATTTGGCGACACCGGTGAATGTGCCACCTGACCCCGCTCCCGCTACAAATACATCAATTTGTGGCACATCTTTCAACAACTCATGGGAAAGGATGTCGACGTAAGCATCCGGGTTATCTGGGTTCGAGAACTGTTCTGGGACATAGGCGTCATGTTCTTTGGCCAACTCAATAGCATGTGCGATCGCGCCTTTCATGCCGAGTTCCGTCGGCGTGTTGACGACGGTGGCCCCGAGCAGTCGCATCAATGCCTGCTTCTCTTGACTGAATTTTTCAGGAGTGACCGTCATGAGTCGAATTCCGAATCGCTGACAAGCGAGCGCAAGCCCGATTCCCGTATTGCCTGCTGTCGGTTCGATCACCGTTCCACCAGGTGCCACATCGCCACGCTCAATCGCCCGTTCAATCAAATTCATCCCGAGTCGGTCTTTGACACTCCCACCTGGATTCATCATCTCGAGCTTCCCGTACACTTTGACATTCGCTGGTACAGGAAGCGTTCGAAGTTCAATAAGCGGTGTGTCTCCGATGAGTTCATAGACGTCACGGACAATCATCTTATGCCTCGTCCTTAAAGACGATATGCCATTCATCGCGTTTTGCGAGCATGTCTGCCGCTAATTTTTTGGCACCTTCGAAATCATGATGATTCGCATTCCCACATTGAACAGGGTTTTGCGCCGGTAGTTCCTCAGCGTTCATCGCATCACGCAGCGTCGCTTCCACGAGGTCAAGCATTCGTTCGTAGTTCCCATCATTGAGCATCGTCCAATAGAAGCCTGTCTGGCAACCCATCGGCGAGATATCGACGATGTCTTCAGAATGATTGCGACTGTTCTCGGCAATCAAATGCTCAAGTGAATGAACCGCGCGCATCGGCATGAGTCCTTCGTTCGGTTGAATGAAACGAATATCGTATTTATAAATCGTGTCAGCTGTTCCCTCTTTCACACCAGCTAAACGGACAAAAGGCGCCTGTACTTTCGTATGATCCAAGTTAAAACTTTCAACATTATATGTTTTCATGAGTAATTCCTCCTCGTTATTTAGTGGCTATTACGAGCCAGACAAACTTGTTTTTCTGCGTCATCGTCACGTTGTACCCGTTCGCTTCTAACATGGAACGAATCGTTGACGTATATGGATAATATTCACGGTTTAAGTCTTCGACGAGGTCTGAGTACCCTTTCGAAGTCGCCCAATCGATGATGTCCTGACGAGCTGCTGGTGACTCAAACATCGTATCAAGCAACACGAACTTTGGATGTTCCCAGCCTTCAACATACTGACCGATGGCCGTGGCCTTTTCAGAATCTGTCAAGTGATGAAAAGCATACGACGATACGACCGTAGCTACGTTTGATAAATCCGGATAACGGAGGAAATCGCCTTCGAGCACATCAATCCCCAACTTTTCAACAGCAATTTTTCGCATTTCCGGCGACGGTTCAATCGCAATCAACGGATGCCCTTTCAAGATCCGGTTACTCAAGTTCCCTGTTCCGACACCAAACTCAAGCACCGTCCCTTCGACGTGTAGGGCAACCTCATCGAGCATTTGCTCATATCCGATGAACACTTCGTGATATTGCTCATCATGCCCCTCGACCGTCGTATCATAATCTTTTGCCCAATCCTTAAAGATGTCCATGAATGGTAAGTTCATATCGCTACCCCAATCTTAATTCTTACTAATTTGATATGTTTTATTGGTATTTAACTTTAACGTTACATTAACAGGTTTTTTTATTCATTTCAAGTCATTCGCTAGATTCTCGCATCACATCCAGTTGGATATAGGTCTTATGTGTTAGGTCTTTAGTAATTGTCAGAACATTAAAATTTGTGCAAAATCACTTACCTGTTTTACAAATAAACCCACTCTTTTTCATCTGATTAACGATATGATAGTTCTCAATGTGAGTTTATGCTTTAAATTTTACAGGTACTAACAAATTTTAGGGGGTCTATACGTTGTCACGAAAAAAAATCTATTTAAACGCTTCACTCGCCACATGTATCGCCTTGTCACCTGCACTGATTCAAGCTGGAACAACCTCTGTTTCAGCTGAAGCTTCCGTTAAACCGAAACTGGTTTTAGAGAAGAAACAGAAAAAAGTTCGGGTCGTCGTTGAGCTCGTCGGGGATCCTGCCATTGCCGAAGCCGCTCAAAAAGGAAAGAAATTTAATGAATTGTCGAAATCAGAGCAAAATAAGGCACAACAATCTGTTCAATCAGAACAAAAACGTGCCAAGTCCGCCTTGAAGAAACAAGGCGTAACGGCTACACCGATTGAAGAATTTACGACCGTCTTCAATGGTTTCTCTACATTCTTGTCTACAAGTGAAATCGCCAAAGTCGAAGCATTACCTGAAGTGGCGACCGTTCACATTGTCAACGAGTATGAGCGCCCAGAAGTCAAACCGGATATGATCACGAGTAATGGCATGGTTCAAGCCGAACAAACGTGGGGAGATTACGGGTTTGCCGGAGAAGGTACTGTCGTCGCCGTCATCGATTCTGGAATCGACCCTGAGCACCGGGATTATAAGATCACAGACGCCAAAACGGCAGAGTTGACTCAATCTGAAGTCAATCAAGCCATCACATCGTTCGGTCTTCCAGGCGAATACGTGAACGAGAAAGTTCCATACGCATATAACTACTACGATGAGAACGATGACATCAAAGACGATTCACCTGGTGCTTCCATGCATGGACAACACGTTTCTGGAACGGTTGCCGCTAACGGTGATTTAGAAAACGGTGGAATCAAAGGGGTCGCACCGGAAGCACAAATTTTAGGTTTAAAAGTATTCAGTAACGATCCGAACTATGCATCTACATATGGAGACATCTATATCAAAGCGATTGATGATGCCATCAAACTCGGCGCCGACGTCATCAACATGAGTCTCGGTTCGACAGCCGGGTTCGTCGATGCCGATTCGCCAGAACAACAAGCCGTTCAACGTGCCGTCGATAACGGTATCTTCATGTCGATTTCTGCAGGGAACTCTGCATACTTTGGTCACGGATTCGACTTACCGACTGCTTCAAACCCAGATACGGGTGTCGTTGGGGCACCGAGTGTCAGTCAAGCATCGACATCGGTCGCCTCTCTTGAAAACGATCAAATTCAATTGGACGCATTCCGTGTCGGAGATGAAAAAATCGGATGGAAAAAACAAGACGGTCCTGCCTTCAAAGAAGGAACATACGACATCGTATATGTCGGAGACGGACAACCGGAGAATTATGTAGGGAAAGACGTAAAAGGAAAACTCGTCCTTGCTGTTCGCGACGGCGGTTACTTCTACTCGAAGATTCAAAAAACAGCTGAAGTACAAGGCGCAGCAGGTGTCATCGTACGTGGTGCGGTCGGGCATGGCGATTATGTCTCGATGGCTCTCGATCAACCTCAACTCCCAATGGCTTCACTTAGCATCCAGGATGGGAATGAACTGAAAGACAAGTTAGCAGAAGGTCCGCTTCAAGTGACGTTTGCCGGTGACCGAATCAGTGTCAACAACCGTTCAGCCGGTGCGATGTCTGATTTCACATCGTGGGGAGTTACACCGAACCTTGACTTCAAGCCGGAACTTTCTGCTCCAGGCGGACAAATTTTCTCTACGTTTAACGATAACCAATATGGATTGATGAGCGGAACGTCAATGGCAGCACCACACGTTGCCGGAGGAGCGGCACTCGTTCTCGAACGTGTAGACCGCGACTTCAAGTTGAGTGGGAAAGCACGCGTCACGATGGCGAAAAACTTGTTACTCAACACGTCGAAGCCTGTCACGGATATCGGACCGTATAACCAAGAATTGAAACAATCACTCCCATACTCACCACGTCGGGCCGGAGCCGGTCTCATGCAATTGCATGCAGCCGTCACTTCGCCGGCTGTCGCCTATGAAAAGTCGACAAAAGAGGCGAAAGTCGCTTTGAAAGAGTTGTCGAAGAGCAAAGCATCCTTCACGGTCGTCGTCGAGAACATTTCGAACGAAGCGTTGACTTATGATGTGGCCGCATCGTTACAAACAGACCTCGCTGTCAAAAACAAAGACGGAATCGTTCAAAATGCGATGGAAGCGCAAGCACTTCAACAAGCGATCATTAAAATTAACGGATCAAACACAAGTAAAGTCACGTTGAAAGCAAAACAGAAGAAGGAAATTAACGTTTCAATCGATGTCTCGAAAGCAAAAGTGTTGAATCCTGAAACATTGGAAGGCACTGTATCCGCTAAATCTGTCTTTGAGAACGGCTATTTCGTCGACGGGTTCCTTCGTTTGACTGATCCGCGCGGTACAGACGGTCATCCATCTCTCGTTGTTCCAATCGTCGGATTTGAAGGGGATTGGGGCAAAGCGCCGATCTTTGACGAGACGATCTATGGAGAAGGCGCATTCTATGGCGTCTCTGGATTGGTCGATGCAGAAGGAAAGTACTTAGGTGAAAAACTAGATGAATCTGTGGCTAGCGAAGCGGTTGCCATTTCACCGGACGGAGACGGGTCGAAAGATACGGCTACTCCAGTCTTCTCGCTATTACGCAATGCGAAAGACATCAAATATCGCGTCGTAGATGAGAAAGGGAACGTCCTTCGCACCCTCAAGATGGAAGACGAATTGAGAAAGAACTACTTCGATGGTGGAAGTGGTGATTATTACTATTACGCAGCGGATAACGCTTGGGACGGAAAATTGAATGGGAAGATGGCGCCAAAAGGCACATATTACTATGAAATCGAAGCAAGCATCGATTACATGAAGAAACAAGCTCAAACGATGCGCATCCCTGTCAAAGTAGATTACACAGACCCACGCTTCACGCTTCGTTGGGACGACAACGTAGCAAGCGTCAAAGCGTCGGATGACTTTGCTGGAATCAACGGTATCGAATTCCTCATCAACGGGAAAGTCGTGGCAAAAGAAGCGAAAGCTTCAGCGAACTTCACACTTGAACAGCCGCTCGAGACTACAGATCAGCTTTCAGTTCGTGTGTCAGACAATGCCGGGAACGTGATCACTCGAAATGTTTCAACAGAAAATGATGTGGCCAAACCTGGTATCTTTGTCGATGCACCACTCGCCTTGTCTCCTTACGGTACATCCATCGTTCCATTGATCGGTCAAATCAAGGATGCCTCTGAAATCGCATCGTTCACGGTAGACGGGGTCGACGTACCACTCAAATATGACGCGTCAGCGAAACAATATACGTTCAATACGACACGCACATATAAGGATGGTTTCCACAAAGTCCGCTTTGTCGCAGAAGACACAGCCGGAAACGTGACGAACTTCGTCCGCCCAATCTTTGTCGACTCGACGAAAGCTAAATTGTCGGTGACAAATGTTCCGAAGAACGTATCAGCTAAACAGAAGTCTGTAAAAGTGAAAGTTCAAGTAACGGATAACTTTGATGAGATCAAGCTTCGTGTCAACGGGGACTTGAAATGGAGCAATACGTTGAAAGAACCATACGCGATGCGTGCCTTCTCACGCACGGGGACGATCACACTTCCAGTGACAGCGAAAGGGAAGAATACCTTCACATTCGAAGTGACCGACCTTGGCGGAAACGTCACGAAGAAAGTGATTACAATCAACAAAAAATAAAAATGAAAACGGATGACCTCGTTCGGGTCATCCGTTTTCATATTATCTGTTCAGTTCAAGCGCGAAAGAGATTGCAGATAATGCATAAAGCGGCGCTGTCTCAGACCGAAGAATGCGTGGTCCAAATGCACATGCAGTCGCTCCTGCCTGAATCCATTGATTGATTTCGTTCACATCGAATCCACCTTCAGGTCCTGTGATGACGAGAACGCGTTGTTGCGGTTTCAGTTGAGTCAACAGTTGCGCGAAAGCAGACTGCTCCCCTTCTTTTGCCGACTCTTCATATGCGATGACGATGGCATCATAGCCATCTATTTTCTGTTGGAGCTCTCTCGGAGAAATATATGAGCAAGTCGGTACCACGGCACGATAGGATTGTTCAGCCGCTTCTTGCATAATCTTTTGAATCCGCTCCACTTTTTTCGGAGCTTTTTTTCCATCCCATTTGGCAACAGAGCGCGTCGATTCGAACAGCAACAGATGGTGGACGCCAAGCTCCGTCGCTTTTTGGGCGACGAGCTCGACTTTGTCCCCTTTCGGGAGTGCATACGCCAAAGTTACCTCGATTGGCAACTCCGTCGTCGCCTGTCGCGATGACATGACTTTCGCTTCCCCGCTCTTCTTCTCAAGCGATGTCACGACGCAGGCATACTCAACACCTGTACCATCCAACAGGATCATCTCATATCCAGGACCTTGTCGTAAGACTGTACCGATGTGGTGGACCACGTCTGAAGGAAGGGTCACCGTTTCGCTTTTAAAGGCTTCTTTTGTCAAAAAATAACGTTGCATAACTTACCCCTTCTTGGCGATAATCGCGACCCAATCTTCCATCACGCGCGTCTCTTCAATCTCAAATCCAGCAGCGACCAAAGCATTCGTCACTTCAGCCCGCTTCTCTCCGATAATTCCAGAGGTGATGAAGCGTCCACCTGACTTCGTGCGTGCATAGGCGTCTTCGATGAACAGGAGAATGACGTCAGCAAGAATGTTCGCTACGACTAAATCGTACTCACCTTCCACACCTTTCAGAAGATCACCTGTGTCCACTTGAACGCGTTCGCCCACTCCGTTCGTCTCAACGTTTTGACGAGCAGCTTCGACTGCGACCGAGTCTAAGTCTAATGCCTTTACCTTCGTTGCACCAAGTTTTGCTGCTGCAATCGACAATACACCCGATCCTGTACCGACATCAATGACACGGTCACCTTCCCGAATGTAGTTCTCAATCGCTTGAATGCATAGCATTGTCGTCGGATGCGTTCCTGTGCCGAACGCCATACCCGGGTCAAGCAAAATCACATTCTCTTCCGGCTGCGGTGTGTACTCTTCCCATAAAGGAACAATGGTAAGCTGTTGCGAAATTTTCACCGGCTTATAATACTGCTTCCAAGAGTGTGCCCAGTCCTCTTCATCGATTTCAGCGACCGTGACGTCTCCTGACCCGATATCGAGCATCGTGCGTAGTCGTTCGATTTCTTTTTTCAGATTTGAAAGTAAATCTTGAAAATCTCCCGAGGCCGGGACATACGCTTTGACGTGTACGCCAGAAGTTGGATACGTCTCACGATCCGAAACGTCCCAAATCTCCCCGAAATGGTCCTCCGCCATCATTCTGTCGAAATCTTCCACGTCCTCGATGACGACACCTTGTGCCCCTACTTCGTGTAGTAAATTGGATACCGCTTCTACCGCAAGTTGTGTCGTGTGGACACAAATTTCAGACCATTTCATCGTTCGTACACACTCCTTTTAGTGACTAAAGAACTTTTTCATTTTTTGGAACATTCCATGTTCCTCTTCGACACCGGACTCTCCGCTAATTTCTTCAAATTCACGAAGCAACTCTTTTTGACGGTCTGTCATGTTCTTCGGCGTCATCACGATGACACTGACATACTGGTCACCATTTGCGCCACCACGAACGCTCGGCATTCCTTTACCGCGTAAACGGAATTTTGAACCGGTTTGTGTCCCTGCAGGCACTTTCAAGCTCACATTCCCGTGAACTGTCGGTACTTCGATTTCCGCACCGAGAGCAGCCTGAGCGAATGTGATCGGCATATCCATTGCGATGTGTTGGTCGACACGTTCAAAGATCTCATGTGCTCGGATACGAACGACGACGTACAAGTCCCCTGCTGGTCCACCGTTCACGCCTGGACCACCTTTACCTGAGAGACGGATCTGTTGACCGTTATCGATACCGGCTGGGATTTTGACCTCGACGGTTTGTTTCTTCTTCACATGACCTGAGCCATGGCACGTCGGACATTTTTCTTTAATCGTCTTACCACTTCCGTGACACTGGCTACATGGACGTTGGTTGACCATACGACCGAGAATCGTGTTCTGTTCGACCGTCTCGACGCCGCTACCGCCACATCGATTACACGTTTCCGGTTTCGTGCCCGGTTTTGCGCCACTTCCCATACACGTGTCACATTCCACTTCGATTTCGAGTTCAATCGTCTCCGTTTTACCTGTGACACTTTCCATGAAGTCAAGATCGACGACGTACTGGTAATCTTCACCGCGACGTGGTGCGTTCGGATCTTGACGGCGTCCACCGCCTCCGAAGAACATGTCGAAGATATCTCCGAAGCCGCCTTGGAAGTCACCGCCTCCTCCAAACTGATTGGCCCCTTCGAAACCGAATCGGTCATACTGGGCCCGTTTCTGTTCGTCTGAGAGTACTTCATACGCTTCACCAATCTCTTTGAACTTGTCAGCAGCATCTGCTTCTTGGTTGATGTCCGGGTGATATTGACGGGCTAACTTTCGGTATGCCCGCTTGATGTCTTGTGCCGAGGCCGACTTGTCGAGCCCGAGCACTTCATAATAATCTCGTTTCGCCACTATTCTCGCTCCTATCCTCACTAACTACGTATCGATTTTACCGATTCTACCTTAACATGGAAAGAGCCAAAGCAGAAACCTGCTTTGGCGCTCTCCTTTACAACGGCTGTTTATTTACGGTCGTCGAGATCCTCAAACTCTGCGTCCACGACATTATCGTCTTGTTTCGCTTCCGCTTGTGGTTCTGCGCCTTCAGCACCTTGCTGTTCAGCCATTTTAGCATATACTTTTTGCGTCAACTCTTGAACGACAGCTGACAATTCGTCTTTGGCTGTACGGATCGCCTCAAGGTCTGAACCTTCGAGAGCAGTTTTCGCTTTTTCTTTCGCAGCTTCTGCTTTTTCTTTGTCCGCCTCTTCTACTTGCTCACCAAGGTCTTTGATCGCCTTGTCTGTCGCGAAGACGAGTTGGTCTGTTTCGTTGCGAAGTTCTGCTTCTTCTTTACGTTTGTTATCTGCTTCTGCGTTCGCTTCGGCTTCTTTCACCATGCGCTCGATTTCCGCCTCATCGATACCTGAAGAAGATTGGATTGTGATCGATTGTTCTTTGTTCGTACCGAGATCTTTTGCCGATACGTGAACGATTCCGTTTGCATCGATATCGAATTTAACTTCGATTTGTGGTACACCACGTGGCGCTGGTGGAATGTCCGTCAATTGGAAGCGACCAAGTGTCTTGTTGTCTGGTGCCATCGGACGTTCCCCTTGAAGAACGTGGATGTCAACAGCAGGCTGGTTATCGGCTGCAGTCGAGAACACTTGTGATTTCGATGTTGGGATTGTCGTGTTGCGATCGATGAGTTTCGTCATCACGCCACCCATTGTCTCGATACCGAGTGAGAGTGGAGTCACGTCGAGAAGAACGACGTCTTTCACGTCTCCGGCAAGAACTCCACCTTGAATTGCTGCACCAAGTGCAACAACTTCATCCGGGTTAACCCCTTTGAATGGCTCTTTCTTCGTGAAGTCGTGGATTGCTTTTTGAACAGCAGGGATACGTGTCGAACCACCGACGAGAATGATCTTGTCGAGGTCAGATGGTGTGAGTCCTGCGTCTTTCAAGGCACGGCGCGTCGGTTCCATTGTGCGTTCGACAAGGTCAGCCGTCAATTCTTCAAATTTCGCACGTGTGAGTGTCATCTCCAAGTGGAGCGGACCTGCTTCACCTGCTGTGATGAACGGAAGGCTGATATGTGCGCTTGTGACACCTGAAAGGTCTTTCTTCGCTTTTTCGGCAGCATCTTTCAAACGTTGAAGTGCCATCTTGTCTTTGCCGAGGTCGATGCCGTTCTCTTTTTTGAATTCTGCAACGAGGTAGTCGATGACTTTTTGGTCGAAGTCATCTCCACCGAGACGGTTGTCACCAGCTGTAGCGACAACTTCGAATACACCGTCACCAAGTTCAAGAATCGAAACGTCGAACGTACCGCCACCGAGGTCATAGATCAAAATCGTGTGGTCTTCACCTTTATCTAAACCGTAAGCGAGTGCCGCAGCTGTTGGCTCGTTGATGATCCGTTTGACATCAAGACCAGCAATCTTACCAGCATCTTTTGTCGCTTGACGCTCCGCGTCGTTGAAGTATGCAGGAACTGTGATGACGGCTTCCGTGACTGATTCACCGAGGTAGTCTTCAGCATCTTTCTTCAACTTCTGCAAAATGATTGCCGAGATTTCTTGTGGTGTGAATTTCTTACCGTCTACGTCAACTGTATGTGATGTTCCCATGTGACGTTTGATTGATTGGATCGTATTCGGGTTCGTGATAGCCTGACGTTTTGCGACCTCACCGACTTGACGCTCTTCTCCTTTGAATGCGACAACCGAAGGAGTCGTACGGTTACCTTCTGCGTTTGAGATGACGACGGCTTCGCCACCTTCCATTACTGCCACACATGAGTTTGTAGTCCCTAAGTCAATACCGATAATTTTACCCATCGTTTATTCCTCCGTCTCGTTAAGTAGTGTTATTCTGCGACTTTTACCATGCTCGGGCGAATGACTCGACCATGCATCGTATATCCTTTTTGAAGCTCCATCGTCACGATACCTGACTCGAACTCATCGCTCGGTTCTTGCATGACTGCTTGATGGAAATTCGGGTCGAACGGCTGTCCGACTGCTTCAATCACTTCGACTTGCTCAGCATTTAATACGTCAAGTAGTTGACGATGAATCATGTCTACTCCCGATTGAATCTGCTTCGCATCTTCTGAAGTTGCGTTTACTTGAAGTGCACGCTCAAAGTTGTCAATGAGCGGAATCAATTTTTCAATGACAGACTGTGAAGCAAACTTGACGCGTTTGGCATTCTCTTCGTTCGTCCGACGACGGAAGTTGTCAAAGTCGGCACGAATGCGGAGCTCGCTCGCTTTCAACGCTTCGATTTCTTTTTGTAAGTCCGTCCCCTCAGAACTTTCTTCCACAATCTCAGCATTTAAAACCTCATCTTCATTTGATTCAGTTGACTCATTCTCTTCTGTTTGTGCCGAGTCTACAGATTTTTCTTCAAGCACGTCATCTTGCTCGTGCCCGTTTTGGTGATCTGCTGTCATAATAAAACTCCTTTCCGTCACTCATCTAGTTTCGTTCGTCGCAACGCTTCGATAATTTGTCCCATCATTTGGACACCATGACGGTAATTCATACGCGTTGGACCAATCATAGCGATTGTACCGAATGTTTTTCCGTCTAGTGTATAATCCGAGGTGATGACACTACAATTTTGAAGGGCGACAATTCCGTTCTCGCTCCCAATGCTCACATAAATTTCACGATTTGGCAACGATTCGAGCCAGTGCGTCAATCGTTCTTGCTCATCAATCCATTCTAGGAATGGGCGTAACGTGTCGAGCGTCTGAAACTCGGGTTGATTGAAGATCTTCTTCTTGCCCCCGAGATAAAGCGAAGACGGCGTTTGGATTCCGAGCGTCGATTGAATCAGTTGCATCATGTTCTCGTACTGCTGTCGCTGAGCGAGTTGCAATTTGGCAACTTCCTCCCCAATCCGGATTTTCAATTGTCCGATTGGCGTTCCGACAAGGCGGTCGTTCAACAGTCGAATCGTTTCCTCGATGACGTCAGGAGCGACACGCGATTCAAACATGACGGTACGATGCTCGACGTGACCTTGATCCGTGACGATGAGAACGACACCACGCCGCTCGTCTAATGGCATAAAGTCCACACGGGCCAACGTTTCCATTTGGCTGTTTGGACCGAGGGCGACCGTCGTATAATTGGTCAAATCAGAAAGGAGATCTGCAGCTTGTCGAATCAGGATCTCAGACTCTTTTGAAGATTGTTTCAAACGTTCTTCTAGTCGACCTGTCTCCCGTTCGTCGATGATCTGCTTCTCGACGAGGTGGTCCACGTAATATCGATAGCCGACCTCTGACGGGATGCGACCTGCAGAAGTATGTGGTTTTTCAATCAGCCCCATGTCTTCCAAATCGGCCATATCATTCCGAATCGTTGCTGAACTAAACGTCAAATCGTCTCGTTTCGACAATGTCCGAGAACCGACCGGCTGAGCCGTCTGAATGTAATCATCAATGATGGCTCGAAGAATGAGCAATTGTCGATCTGTCAGCACAACATCACTCCTCTCTGAAAAGGTTACCCCGCTTTATTAGCACTCATATTTAACGAGTGCTAATCACACTTCAAATATTATCATGTTCTCACTATTTGTCAATTCATACACTCGGATTTTTTCACCTTTTTTCACGATAGCAAACCTACGAAATGAAAATAAAAGCCCATTTCGGTAGAATAGATGATGAGGTGATTAAATGTTTACAACAAAACAATTTAATGTATTTAAACAGGATGGACTCGACGAACGAATGTCTGGCATCCGTTCGGATATTCAACCGCTCTTCCATCGGATTTATGACGAGGTCGGGCCAGAGCTTGAAGCTGATGTCGGTATTCCTCTTTATTTGCATGTGGCGAAGCACGCTCGTCGGACGGTGAACCCACCGAAAGATACGTGGATGGCGATTTGTCACGACAAACGTGGGTACAAAAAACATCCGCACTTACAAGTTGGGCTTTTCGACGATCGTGTCTTCATCTGGCTAGCGTTCATCTATGAGATGCCGAACAAGGACGCCATCGCGAAACACCTGCAACAAATCGATTTGAAATCAACATTCCCTGATTTCCATATCGCGGGCGACCATATGAAAAAAGAAGCGTTACTTGTTGAAGATACGTCAACTGAAGACATTCAATCGCTACTTGAGCGATTCGGCACTGTGAAAAAGGCTGATTTCTTGATCGGCCGTCAACTTCCTGCCGATGCGTCGATTCTTCAAAATGAAAACGCATTTCTCGCGTTGGTCGAAGACACGTTCGGTCGGCTTACACCGCTCTATCGTGATCTCGTCTTGTAATATAAGAAAATGGACAAATCCTCACGAGGGACTTGTCCATTTTTTTATGAATCAGCATGTTCAAGTTTTGCTTCTCCAATAAAGGCTGCAAAGGCTTCATTGGCGAGTGGCAAACCGGATGCCGTTAGACGGATATGTGTGTCCGTCCGTTCAATCAGTGACTTCTTCACCAACTCTTCGATGACGTGACCGAACACATCATCGAGCGACACTCCGTACTTTTGTTCAAACGTCTGAAGCGAGACCCCGGAACGCATACGCAGGCCGAGGAATAACTCTTCTTCCATCTTTTCCACTTCTTCTAGTTCGGTCACCCGTTTCACAGGGATGCCTTCTGCTTTAATATAGTGAGGAATTGGAGCGATATTGGCGCGACGTGTCCCATTCAAATAACTATGCGCTCCGGCTCCGAATCCATAATACTCTTCATTGCGCCAGTACACTTGATTGTGACGACTCTCTCGACCAGGCAAGCCATAGTTGGAGATTTCATATTGTTTGAGACCATGGCGTTCAAGCGTCTCCATCACTTTCAAGTACATTTCGACTTCGACATCTTCCCCCGGTAAACGGAGCTTCCCTTTTCGATCTTGAATCGCAAAGACGGTATGCGGCTCGAGGATCAACGAATAAGAGGATACATGTTGAATCGGTAATTGGAGCGCTAGCGCTAAATCACGGTCAATTTGTTCAACGGTTTGTTCCGGAAGACCGAACATCAGGTCAATCGAGATATTGTCAAAGCGCTTTGCCGCTTCGCTTACCGTCTCGAACACATCATCCGCCCGATGTGTCCGCCCGATGCGCTCGAGTCCACCATCATCAAACGTCTGGACACCGAAACTGAGTCGGTTGACGCCACCTGCTTTCATCGTGTCGAGTTTTTCCGCACTCACAAAGTTCGGGTTCGCTTCGACAGAATACTCTAAGTCGTCTGACGCGAGTGGCAGAATGTGTTGGCGGACCATGTCCATCAGGCGCGCCATCTGCTCCTCATTGAGCGCGGTCGGTGTCCCGCCTCCGATAAAGATGGTATCAATCCGCTCTGTCGGAAACGCCTCGAGCGTCAATACCATCTCTCGTTCTAATGCATCTAAATAATCATCAACAGGCTGATTTTTTAAAAACACCTTGTTGAAATCACAGTAATAACAAATATGTTCACAAAATGGAATGTGAAGATATACGGCTTTAGCCAATTTCGGCCACCCCTTTCTTCTCATTCCATTTATAACGCTTTTCGTCTGTTCTTTCCAGCCTGCGCCATCAATCGAATCGATGAATGAATAAACCACTCTTCAATTTCGGCTCGAACCAGGTTGATTTTGGAGGCATCTGGCCACCATCATCCGCCACGCGCATCAGTTGTGACATCATTGTCTCATGGCACGTGAAAAGCAATCGGTCCGGCACCTGAGTCAGCTTCTCTAATTCAACGACCGTCTTGTTTCCTCCGACAAAATCGACTCTCGCATCCGTACGGATATCTTCAACGTTGAAGTATGGCGTCAGAATATCTCGCTGTAAGATGGCAACGTCGAGCGCCGGGTCTTCTTGCCGTTTCGTCAACTTATAATACTTCCCTCGATAGGCGACTCCGAAGACGCCATGTTCATTCGGCAGGACAAGACGATCCTCCTCCTTGATTATGTATGAAAACGAGAGTCCGTCTAACATATTCTCTACCTCTTCAGGACTTATCGCTGTCAGCACGCGATGATACGGCAAGATTGTCAACTCGTCACTCGGGAAGAGGACACCTAAGAAGTGTGAACGTCCATTCTTTTGAGAACGATCCCCACTCATCCCGGAAACGACCGCTGCCGCTTTCGCACGATGATGTCCATCTGCAATGTAGATCGACGGGATGGTCGCGCCAATCATCATGACACGAGCGAGTTCACGGTTTGGAATCATGAATCCTTCATGCATGACGCCTCGTTCATCCGTGAACGAGAATAACGGGTCTCCGTCAGTCGCTTTATGTAAGATTTGTTTCAAGTTTGCATGTGGAGGATGACTGAGTAGAATCGGACCGGTGTGCGCTCGCGTCGCCCGGACATGCTCGACACGTTCCCGCTCCTTCGTTTCCCGTGTATGTTCGTGAATCTTGATGCGACCAGCTTCATAATCCGCGACTGAAAAGGTGGCGACTAGACCCGTTTGCTGACGTTGTCCCGATGTCAATCGATAGACGTAAAATCCGTTCGGACGTTCCGTCAATTCCTTTTCATAGAGACGTTCTAGCTCATGACGCGCCAGCTCCCCCCACTTCTCAAGGGAAAGGTCAGATTGAAGCGCTTCTGGCTTATCTACTGCTAAAAAGGAATCGGGATTTTCTGAAATGACGGCTTGCGCTTCTTCAATCGATACGACATCATACGGGTCAGCGGCGACACGTTCCGGATGCGTTGGCATATAAGGGCTGAACGGTTTAAATACTACCATAAGGATCCTCCTTAAAATTCCCGGACGCGAATGACGCCCTGTATTTCATACAGCGCATGAATCGATAAAGGTTCATGCTCGCTGTTGTCTAAATCAATCAACGTATACGCCATCTCCCCGCGGCTACGATTGACCATGTTATCGATATTCAATCCATGTGAGGCAAGTTCTCCCGTGATTTGACCGACCATGTTCGGGACGTTTCGATGCAAAATCCCAAGACGGCGTTTACCCGTGTATGGAAGCTCGACGTTCGGAAAATTAGCGGACGAACGAATATTCCCTGTCTCGAGATACAATTTCAGCGTCTCCACGGCTTGAATGGCACAGTTGACTTCCGACTCTTTAGTCGATGCACCGAGGTGAGGCAATGCCATGACTTGCGGATGACCGATCAGCGTGTGACGGGGGAAGTCGGTCACATACAGTCCCACATGATGATGGAATGCCTTCAGTAAGTCATCATCTTTCACGAGTTCTCCTCGCGCAAAGTTCAAAACAGTCATCCCCGGTTTCATTCGCTCAAACCAACTCCGGTCGATGCTGAATCGAGTCTCCTCAGTCAAAGGCATATGGATCGACAGTAAATCAACGTTGCCCAGTACTTCACTTAAGTGTTTAGCACGCGTGACATGTTTCGAAATATTCCAAGCGGCATCAACCGAGAGATGAGGGTCGTATCCGATGACATCGACCCCGAGTTGGAGAAGATTGTTGGCTAGCGACGCACCGATGGCTCCCAGACCGATAATCCCCACTTTTTTACCTCGCAACTCCGCTCCGAGGAATTGTCGTTTTTGCAATTCCATCGCTTCTTCTAATTGAGATTGCGATGCGGTAGTCTGTTCATTCACCCAATTGAAACCTTTCACAATAGGTCGTACTGAGAGGATCATGCTTGCAAGGACGAGCTCTTTCACCGCATTCGCATTCGCGCCAGGTGTATGAAACGCGACGATTCCTCGTTTCGCAAGTTGATCGAGCGGAAGGTTGTTGACACCGGCCCCAGCTCTAGCGATGGCGAGAAGATAGGGAGGGATGTCCTCTTCATGGACTTGATGACTTCTCAGTACCCAAGCATCGGCTTGATCCGATGCATTGATGACGTACTCGCTTGGCTCGAATCGTTTCAGACCAGCGGCAGCGATTTGATTAAATGTTTTGATGTGATACATGGGTCTCCTCCTCGAATGCTCTCATGACGTCGACGAGGCGTTCTGCCCCTTCTAGCGGCATCGCATTATATAGACTTGCACGTAAGCCCCCTACCGAACGATGGCCACCGAGTTCGAGCAAGCCACGTTCTAACGCGTATCGCTCAAAGCGCAGATCCAGCTCTTGATTTCCCGTTGTAAATGGGATGTTCGTCAATGAACGACGTTCCCCCGTTACAATTGGAGAAAAACAGGTCGACTCTTCAAGATAGGAATAGATCCTGTCACTTTTTTGACGATTCAATCGTTCCATCGCTTCGACGCCTCCGCAGTCTTCTACCCACTTCAATACACGCTCGGCTACATACATACTAAACGTCGACGGTGTATTGAATAACGTATCGACATGTGATGCATATTGAAGATAACTCGGCAACTGAAGCGACTGAATCAAATCTCGACGGATGATGACGACCGTCAGTCCTGCAGGTCCGATATTCTTCTGGGCTCCGGCATAAATCACCCCGAAGCGCTCCACATCGATCTGCTCGGCTAGAATATTCGAAGAAGCATCTGCAATCAACGGAATATCGACTTCAGGGATATGTGTAAATCGAGTCCCTTCAATCGTGTTGTTCAGTGTCACATGGAGATAGTCCACCTCTTGGACAAGGCTCGATTCAAAAGACATCCCTCCCGTCGCATCTACCAACGGATGAATGACATCGACCTCTCCAAAGTGTTTCGCATCTTCCATCGCTTTTTTAGACCAGATGCCTGTATCCACATAAACGAATCGATTCTGTTTCCGTAAATTCATCGGAATCATGGAAAATTGTAACGTCGCCCCGCCCTGTAGCCAAAGTACGGCATAATTCTCAGGGATATGCATGAGTCTTCTCAGTCTCCATTCAAGAGAGTCGACCACACGTTGGAAAGACGCGGAGCGATGACTCGTTTCGATAATCGAAACGCCTTCATATTCAAACGTCAGAAGATGTTGTTGAATCTCTTGCATCACTTCCGTCGGTAGCATGCCGGGACCCGCAGAGTATGTATACGTCGACACGGTGTTTCCTCCTCTATAGTCTGTCTAAGGGTGTACTCTTCCTTATAGGAAGTGGCATTTCCTGCCTAAAATACAAAATCGCCCTGATTCGAAAATCAGGGCGATTTAATCTCATTATTCTTCGTCCATGGAGAGGACAGACATAAACGCTTCTTGCGGGACTTCGACGGACCCGACCATCTTCATGCGCTTCTTACCTTCTTTTTGTTTCTCGAGGAGTTTCCGTTTACGTGAGATATCTCCTCCGTAACATTTAGCCAAAACGTTTTTACGAAGTGCTTTAATCGTAGAACGTGCGACGATTTTGGTTCCGACAGCCGCTTGGACTGGAACTTCGAACTGCATCCGTGGAATGAGTGCCTTAAGCTTCTCAACAATGACCTTCCCACGCTCGTACGCGAAGTCACGGTGAACGATGAAGCTGAGGGCATCGACGACTTCGTTATTGAGCAAGATATCCATCTTCACGAGGCGCGATTGACGGTAGCCGATCAACTCATAATCGAGAGACGCATAGCCTTTCGTGCTCGATTTCAACTGATCGAAGAAATCATAGACGATTTCACTGAGCGGAATCTCATACGTGATTTTGACGCGAGTCGTATCGATGTATTGCATATCGATGAACGTTCCGCGTTTCTTCTGGCAAAGTTCCATGATGGCACCCACGTAGTCGTTTGGTGTCATGACAGCCGCCTTGACGTATGGCTCTTCAATCGAATCGACCTTTTGTTGCTCTGGCATCTTCGATGGGTTATCGACGTGAATCACTTCGCCTGAAGTCGTCGTCACGTGATAAATTACCGATGGTGCAGTCGTAATCAAGTCGATGTTAAACTCACGTTCAATCCGCTCTTGAATGATTTCCATATGAAGCATGCCGAGGAATCCACAACGGAAACCAAAACCGAGCGCTTGCGATGTCTCTGGTTCAAACTCGAGCGCGGCATCCGAGAGCTGGAGCTTTTCAAGTGCCTCACGAAGATCATTGTACTTAGCCGCATCAATCGGATACAAACCACAGTACACCATCGGGTTCATCTTGCGATAACCAGGTAGCTGACTCGTTGCCGGGTTTTTAGCAAGTGTGATCGTATCCCCGACGCGAACATCTCCGACTGTTTTAATGGATGCAGAAAGCGTACCAACGTCTCCGACGTTCAATTCTTTAACAGAGATCGGTTTTGGCGTCGAGACACCGAGGTCCGTCACTTCGAACGTCTTGCCGGTCGCCATCATTTGAACCTTGTCTCCTACTTTGACTGAACCGTTCACGATACGAATCGATGCGACGACACCGCGGTAAGCGTCATAGTATGAGTCAAAAATCAGTGCTTGCAATGGTTCAGACGGGTCCCCTGTCGGCGGAGGGACAAGTTCCACGATTTGTTCGAGAATCTCTTCAATCCCGATTCCCGCTTTTGCAGAAGTCGGGACCGCGTCACTCGCATCGAGTCCGATGACGTCTTCAATCTCTTGACGGACCCGCTCGACATCCGCTGACGGCAAGTCGATTTTATTGATAACCGGGATGATTTCAAGATCGTTATCGAGTGCTAAATAAACGTTCGCAAGGGTTTGAGCTTCAATTCCTTGCGCTGCGTCGACGACGAGAATCGCACCTTCACATGCCGCAAGCGAACGTGACACTTCATATGTGAAGTCGACGTGTCCTGGCGTGTCGATCAAGTGAAGAATATACTCTTCTCCGTCTTTCGCCGTATAGTTCAATTTGACGGCGTTCAATTTGATTGTAATTCCACGCTCACGCTCCAAGTCCATCGCGTCAAGCGTCTGCTCTTTCATCTCACGAGCCGTGAGTGCACCAGTCTTCTCAAGAATCCGGTCAGCGAGCGTCGACTTTCCATGATCGATGTGCGCGATGATGGAAAAGTTACGAATCTTCTTCTGACGATTCTCTAATTCTTGTTTGTTCATATATGGGTTCACCTATCCTTCTCATGCATACCGTGTCATTATATCAAAATCCTAAAGTAATGTGTACGACCTACTACAACAATACCACAGATAGTTTTCAGAATAATCATCAAGTGGTTGCTTTTCATATAACCGTTTGCTACAATTGTGCTTGTTCTGTTGAATGATTACTTGAAGTAATAAGAACATACACTTTCTTGTTTCAGGAGGTGACAAACAATGGCAAACATCAAATCAGCAATCAAACGTGCAAAAACTTCTGAAAAACGTCGTGTTGCGAACTCACAAGAGAAAGCGGCAATGCGTACAGCAGTAAAACGTGTTGATGCTCTCGTACTCGAAGGAAACAAAGAAGCTGCTCAAGAAGCTTTCGTTCTCGCTACGAAGAAGCTCGACAAGGCTGCATCAAAAGGTCTTATCCACAAAAACAAAGCAGGTCGTGATAAATCACGCCTCGCAGCTCGTATCGCTGCTCTCTAATTAGAGATCACACGAAACAGCCGCCTCCTATTCGGAGCCGGCTGTTTTTTTGTATACCATGACGTAGTGTGGGCCAATCCCAGGGATGTCGAACGGCTCCCCGATTCGTGTAAGTCCATTTCGTTCATAGAAACGGACAGCCACTTCTCTCGCATTACACCACCATGAACTCCTCAGTTCATCATGGAGTGCCTGTAAAAATCGAGAGCCGATTCCTTGTCCCGAAACATGAGGATCCGTCGCCATGCCACGGAGTTGGAGCGGAATCTTCACACCCTCGATTTGTTTCGGGGACAGCATGACTGTAGCGACCGATAGCACTCGATCGCCTTCAACCCAAGCGAAGTGTCGCGTCGTCGGCACCTCATCCCCTTCAAAATAGCATGTCTCAACGTCTTTTCCTGGTCTGAGCACAACATGACGGAGTGGGATCACGTCTTGAAGCGTCACTTGTTTGAATCCCATTCCCTCACCTCACAATAAGGCCAGTTGACAAACGAGCGTATCGAAAACGATCTGTTTGTCACCTCGTCCTGTTTTCATGGCCTCGTCCGCGTCTGCAATCAATGTCAACGCACGTGCGAGCTGAGCCTCTGAAAAGCCGCGACTCGCTTGTGTCGCCAATTTGATTGTATACGGGTGGGCCCCGATTTTCGATGCGATTTGCTTCTCTCCATAGCCTGCCTCTGTCAACTGTTTCGACAGGTACATGTTCCGATATTGCCGAGCAAGCAACCCGAGTAGCCCAATCAGTTCTTGCCCTTGTTTTTCTAAATCCCGAACCAATCGAAGCGCTGCATCAGCTTGTCGCTTGACGAGAAGCTCCGAGAGCTGAAAGACGTTATCTTCTAATGTACGTGGAACTAAATCATTCACAATCTCAATCGGAATCGTCGCACCCGTTCCCGCGTACAACTGTAGCTTCTCTAGTTCGCGAACCAACTTTCCCCAATCATCCTGACATAGGAATAAAAGACGCTCCATCGTAGAGCGCTCCATCTTTTGTTGTTCACGACTCAATGCATCGTTCACGTATCGCATCAGTTCGTTTTGGCTCGGCTTTTTCGCTTCGAGGACGATGGCACGCTCTTTCAGACGCTTCACGATTTTCTTCCGCTCATCGAGTTTTTCTGACTCGACAATCAAGACAAGAACCGAGTAGGTCGCCGGTTGCACGACATATTCCGCCAGACGGTCAACATTGTGCTTTTGCTTCTCTTTCGCACCCGTTAAGAACTGGGCATTTTTCACGATAACCGTGCGATATTCACTAAAGAAAGGGACCGTCTCTGCTTCATCAAGCGCCGTATCGAGTGACGTCTCTTGAAGATCTAATTGCATGACATCAAATTGATCACCGGATGGATTGGCCGCTTTCACGATTTCACGTTCCCACGTCTCTAACAAATATTTTTCGGTGCCATGGAGAACATAGACGCTCGCCAGTTTTCCATTATGTAACCACGGTTCATTCAAAACACACACCACTTTCACAATTTATTCTCATCTAAACATAGATTATCTTCCCATGATTCGCTATACTTATAAAGGAAGTATGATAAGGAGGGACCTAATATGCAAATCAACTCAGTACGCCCACCGAGTGAAAACCCGTTTGAAAATGACGTTCAATGCAAACGTAATGACGCCATCGACTCTGCGATCGGCTTCATCGTCCCATTTGGCTTTTTCTTCACGATTTTCTTCATCGGTGTCATCATCAAGTTCTTAAGTCTATAAGTGTTCAAACGATTGCCCCGGGGGAGCAATCGTTTTTTAGTGTATCACATTTTATGCCGTGCTACTCGATGATCCCCCGACACATGTTCTCTTCACAGACAATCATCCCGTTCAAATCGGTGCGTAATAGACGTTTCCCCACAACCCGTCGTAACGTCTCCTCGTGCGGATGTCCATACCGATTGTTCGAACCGACACTCGCAATGACCCATTCTGGATCGATTCGCTCAAGCAGTTCTTCCCCCGACGACGTATTGGATCCGTGATGTCCTAGTTTAAATACGTCGACGTCAAGCGTCGGTAACTCGGCTTCTCCTTCTATCGGCAAATCTCCTGTCAATAGATACCGCATGCCACCTACGTTCATGTACAGGCTGATCGAATGACCATTTTCATCTTCGTGTGGGCGATTCGGTGCCACAATCCACATCCATGGCGTCGGCCGATCGTCTGCCTCGAGATAATGGACCGATACATCATAGGCCGCTGCTAAGTGTAGCAGTTCTTCTCGTTTTTCAGCATTCGCCACTTCTTTTGATATCCAAAGCTCTTCCACCGTCACTACCTTCAATAATCCCTCTAATCCCCCGATGTGGTCATGATCCGCATGGGTCAACAGGACAAAATCAAGCGAACGCTCCCCACGTTTCCATAAATAAGGGGCCAATACATCTTCCCCCGGGTCAAATGTGCTTCGCTTTTGCTCGTTTGGATCTTGAAATACGCCTCCTACATCAATGACACCAATCGTTCTTCCCGATTCTACGACGATTGCATCACCTTGCCCGACATCCAAAAAGGTCACCCGTGAGGATTCCGACCATTCTGACCATCCCGCAATCAACCCACATGTCATGATGGCCGCCCCCCATCCAATCCATCGATTCCGATTTATCAGCGTCAAGCTTCCCCATAACCCTAGACACAATGCGATTTGCGACGGCAACGCCAGATCGTGCAACGGAAGCCAAGGTCGTAAATCATCATGGAGAGTGAACATTCCATGAATCGCGTCCAAGACAACCATGAACAACGGGGCAATTGAAGGAATCATCCATGTGACAAATGCGAGTGGCATGATGATCCACGAGATACAGATGGCCATCACGAGATTCCATATCGGTGCCGCGACGGATAGAACCGGTTGTACTTGCCATAGTACAATCAGCCCAAACAGCTGTGCGAAAACTGACAACTCGATTAGTCCTGTCCAGATTTGTCTCGTGACTAACAAAAAGAAGGTCATCCCGACCGTCAATTGGAAACCCAGATTTGTGACAAGGAACGGTTGAACGGCCAACATGCCCGCCGCATACCAACTCAAGAGCCGAATCGGGTCTCGAATCGTCACACCGAAAAGAGAGAGAAAGAGGATCGCATCTGCGACGACGACAGCTCTTGCGACAGGTGGGGAAAAACCAGTCATCCATCCGAACATCGTAATACTAAAGATCATCAGTACCGTCTTCGTTTCACGTCGAATAGGGATCGGCTGCATCAATATGCGCATGGCCACGATCAACATAGCAATATGTGAACCGGAAATCACAAGAAGATGAAGAAGGCCCGTAACACGATAAGAAAATGAGGTCTGTTCATCTAGCATTCGACTCTCTCCGAACAATAATGCCTCCATATATAATGCGACATCCGCACGATGACGCTGCTCAATTTGCTGAAGTTTTCGCTCTTTCCAACGTAGCATCCGACCGTCCCACCCTGCCGTCGGACGACACGTGTCGATTCGCTTCACCTTCCCTTTAAAGGATACGTTTGAACTCCGTGCCCAAGCCCGTTCATCAAATCCCCCGGTGTTTCGTAACGGTTGAAACGCCTCTACTTCGATTTGCACGAGGCACGTCTCTCCTGGTCGTCCGCGATTTAGTTCGCGTCCTCGTAAGACGCCCTGAAGATCGTCTACGTTCCCGTATAGTCTTACCGATTTCCCATTCTCTTTTCGACTTTCGATTGAGAAGGCAATCGTGTCTGACGGTAACGATTCTGTAGGGGTCGTATGGAACGATGCGATACAGATGAGTCCAATCACTCCGGCTTTCGCATACAGGCCTTGCCCACGTCGTGTGACCAGATAAAAGACACTAGCGACCACAGAGACCAAATAGAATCCTTCTGTCAGACCAGTTACAATGAGTACCGCAAACAATGGAAACAGCGGCATCTTAAGGTACCAATAAATATGGCTTCATACTTTCTAATGTCTTTTCGCCGAACCCCTTCACATCACCTAGCGCTTCATATGTTTTAAATGGACCGTTCGCTTTCAGATGATTTAAAATCGCCTCGGCTTTGGCTGGACCAATTCCTGGAACCGTCATCAGTTCCTCTTTCGTCGCACTGTTGACATGAACACCGTTCGTTTCGACCTCAGGACTCGCTGAGTCTTGCGAAATCGGTGTTTCTCCTTTTTTCGGCACGATGATTTTGACTCCATCAACTAACAACTGTGCTAAATTCAACTGCTCTGGGTCAGCTTCATCTGTCAGGACTGCCAAAGAGAGCACATCGCCCACTCTCGCCCCTTCTGGTACGGTATATACGTTCGGAGATTCAACCGCACCTGTCACATACACAACGAGCTCCATACGCTCTGGGGTCGTGGTCGGCGTGACCTCCTCAGGTTCCATGACGAATTCGTCCACCATTCGTTGCTCCGGTTCCTTTTGATAAAACAAATAGCCCACTCCTAAAAAAAGAACGACTAGGAGACCGATGACGAGTTGTTTCCATCTTTCCAAGCGGATCACCACCCTGTTCTGTTACGTTCAGTATGGCGAATCATGTGTTTCTAAACACGTCTCGTTCTTCCCCACAATCTTAACTTTAGGAAATGATTTGTTTGCATGTTCCATATCGCACTCGTACGTGTAACGATATTTATCGACATAATTTCTATGAACAGGTTATAGAATGACGAAAAAAACGGAGACCATCACGTGGCCTCCGTTCCTACTGTTCACTGTTCGATTATTCTTCTTCGAAATGCTGAACCTGGTCAGCGAGTGCCGCTGCCTGTCCTTCTAACTCTTGCATCAATGTAAAGATTTGATCGAAGCTTGCCTGCTGTTCTTTCATCGAGGCTGCCACTTCTTCGTTTCCTGCGGCCAACTCTTCCGTCACCCCAGATACTTCTTCAACGCGGCGCAAGACGTTGTTTACCTCGTTACTCGATGTGCGCATCTCTTGTTCGATTGTGCGCACGAACGAAGCGACGTGGTCTGTCCGTTCATGGATTCGGTTGAATGCTTCTTTCGTCAATCCGAACGCTTCTAATTGCGCCTCTTGCTCGCGTTTTGACTCATTCACCGTTTCCGTCAAACGGACGACTTCTTGCTGGATCGTCTCGACGACGTGGAAAATAGAGCGAGTCGCTTTGTTGCTCTCTTCCGCCAACTTCTTCACTTCACTTGCTACGACAGCAAATCCTCGTCCTGCTTCTCCCGCACGGGCTGCCTCGATTGCCGCATTGAGGGCAAGTAAATTCGTCTGAGCCGCGACGTCTTCGACAAGCTTCGCCATCGCCTCAATCTCAGCCGTTTGTCGTGCAAAGTGGTCCATTCGCGTGACAAGTACTTCATTCCGTTCGCTTGAACGATCTAAAATGTGCTCCTGGTCCGTTAATGTTTCAATCCCAGCCGCTACTTCACGTGTCATTTCTGACGTTTCTTCCGTCGTTTGTTTCGTCTGGTTCAAACTCGTCTCAAATGAAGTCGCCATCGTATGCACTGAGCTGAGCGTTTCTTGCAACTCATTTGCAATCGACTGTGCTCCGTGTGCCATCTCATCAACCGCGTTCGTGATGTTAGACGTCGTACTCACGACTGCTTCATTTTCGGCCGCGGCCGTTTCGGTCATCCCGTTCACTTTCATTGATGTGACTCGGATTGACCCGATCACCGTCTGAAGAGATGCCGTCATGTCACGCATGGCACGTTCAAGACGTCCGATTTCATCATTGCGCGTCGACTCAGGCAACGTGACGAGACGTCCGGCTGCAATCGCTTCTGCCACCTTGACATTTTTTTCGAGTGGTCGAGTGATCGAACGGGCAAAGAAGAAGTTGTAGATTCCGAGCGCTAGGATGACGAGAATCGTCAAGAGGACTGAGATCAACAAGAGACGTTCCGTCTCATTTGCCGCCTCTACTTGAAGCGCTTCATAGAATGAACCGTTCTTTGCAATCAACGTATTGACATCATTTAACAAACCTTCCAGTTTCGCTGCCTGAATCCGAGCTCCGATACCACCTTCAAGTGCCGACTCGACATCTTCGTTCACCTGTTCGTACTTCATCGTGGCACGGTCTAAATGATTTGAAAATGCCGGAATCAAATAAGACTGTTTTAAATCATCGAATGTTTCCGCGTTTGTCACACGGATGCGCTCTAATTGAGTCAATGTAGATTGGTTCGACTGTTCACCAAGTGACGTCCAGAGGGATTGTTCTTGTAGGAGTGACGTTTCAAGTTGAGACAATTCAATCATTTGACTTCCATACTGTTCGTTATATGTTTGCAAGCGATTCAACGTCGACAAGACGTAACTCATCATCAGTACGATCAAGACGACGGTGAAGACGGTTGAGAAGATAAAACGTTTACGTAAACTCATTTAAGTGTCCCCTCCTTCAACTGACGTTCTACCGATTCATACTCTGATGTTTCTTTCTCATCCCATTGAATGCGACGAAGCGGAGCCAAGCCGACGCCACCCTCTTCAATTCCAAGGATGACGTGTTCATTAAATGGTTTTTCAGTCACACGACCCGCAATTTCTACAATCGCCAAATCAACTTGTTTCAACATCGACGTCACAACCGCATCTGGTGCAATCATCGATTGATCACTATCGACCCCGATTGCCTTGACGCCGTATTTTTCAGCCGTCTCGAGTACACCGACCCCTGTCAGTCCTGCTGCAGCATAAAGAACATCTGCGCCCGCTTTAATTTGTTTCTCAGCGAGTTCACGACCGAGCTCCGGTGAAGCAAAATCATTCGAGAAGTCAACGAGCATCTCCAAGTCCTCGTTAACTGCCTTAGCGCCACGTTCAAATCCTGCTTCAAATTTCTGAATGAGTTCCATATCCATCCCACCGATAAACCCAATCGTATCGGACTCTGTTTCAAGACCAGCCACCGCGCCAGCAAGCGTACTGCCCTCTCCTTCTTCAAACGTAATATTCAAGACGTTCGGAAGTTCAGACACGCCATCGATCAAAGCGAATTGCTGTTCCGGATGTTCAGCCGCAACGGCCTCTAAGTCTTCTTGACACGCAAAACCGAGACCGACGATCACATCATGTCCCTCTTCTACCAATTCTTCAAAGCCAACTTTGTACGTCTCCGTTTCGGATAGTTCACGATAATCAACGAACCAATCACCCGTCTCACGTAGCTCACCCATCCCGCGCATGGCTGCGTCACTGAACGATTGGTCCCCGAGACCAACGTCAGATAGGACGACCCCCATCGTCTGTCGTTCTTCTACAGTGGTATTCGGATCGTCGATAACCGACTGACAACCGGACAACCAAAGGGTACAAGCTGTGATTGTACTGAGCATTATGCTTTTCTTCATGTATTCAATACTCCCTCTCTCTAATGGTCTGACAACCCTTATATCGACTGAGAAGGCATTGTTCTCCATGATTTTTTTTTAAAAGTTGTGGTAATAAAAAAAGCCATAGACATCGTCCATGGCTTCGTACACTCATTCTTTTGAAGCAGCAACCGTTGTATCAGCTAATTCACGCTCCGGTGTTGGGGCTGTTGCAACGTTCCCTTTTCCCGCAAAGTTCTCGAGCAAGTCTTTCATATCGATGCCCGAAGAAGCTTTTAATGTTTGTTGAAGCGATGCCATGAGGTCGGTTGCGTAACCTGTCACTTTACCAGCGCCACCGTTTTGTCCGCTCCCCGTGTCGACGACCGTAATCTGATCGATGTTACCGAGTGGCGATGCAATTTCTTTCGCATAATCAGGAAGCATTTTGACGACCATATCGAGAATCGCCGCTTGTCCGTATTGCGCGAAGGCTTCGGCAATCTTCTCTTTCGCTTCGGCTTCTGCAAGACCGGTCAAACGGATAATTTCCGCTTCCGCCTCACCTTTCGCACGTTCAGAATCCGCTTCTGCAAGACCTGCCAAACGTACGCGTTCCGCATCGGCTTTCGCCTGTGCTTCAATACGATACTTCTCTGCATCCGCGATTGCGATTTGACGTGCTTTATCCGCAGCGGCAGACTGTTCAATCGAGTATCGATCCGCATCGGCTTTTTTCTTCACTTCTGAATCATATTGTTTCTCACGACGCATAATTTCTTTCTCTTCGAGCTCGATTTGCTTTTGACGCTCGATGATTTGAACTTGCATCTGTTGTTCGGTGACTTCTTGTTTCGCACGCGCTTCCTCAAGCTCATACGCTTGGTCGGCCCGGGCTTTGGCAACATCTTGCTCACGGCGATATGCCGCGATTCGGAGTTGGTTCTCTTTCTCAGCTTCCGCGATTTCAGAGGCACGCTCAAGTTCGGCCTTCTTCGCATCTTTCATCGCTTCCGCCTGTTTGATGCGCGTCTCTTTATCCGCTTCCGCAGTCGCGATATCAGCATCACGCTTCACTTGGGCGATACGCGGCTTCCCTAACGATTCTAAGTATCCATTCTTATCTCGAACGTCTTTGATGGTGAATGACACGATGACTAATCCCATCTTCGCCAAGTCTTGTGATGCGACTCGTTGAACTTCTTGCGAGAACTTGTCACGGTTCTTATAAATCTCTTCAACGGTCATGGAACCTAAGATCGAGCGTAAATGACCTTCTAACACTTCTTTCGCTTCGTTTTCTCGTTCAATCTTCGGTTTTCCGAGGAACTGCTCAGCCGCTGTCGCGATTTCACTGATTGATCCACCAATTTTAATGATGGCTGTTCCGTCCGCCATGACCGGGACACCCTGCTCTGTATAGACTTCAGGCGTTGTGACCTCTAATTTGCTTGAGAGCAAGCTGAGGGGTTCTGCTTGTTGGAATACCGGAAAGACGAACGTCCCGCCACCGCGAATGATTTTAACGCGGTTACCGGATGTATCGCTATGTACATTTTTCTTGCCTAAATAACTACCTGTCACAATCAGTGCCTCATCTGGTCCGACTGTGCGATATTTTAATACGAATACAAACACAAGTGCGAGGATGATGACCCCGACGATGATGCTGACTAAGATAGCCGTATTCATGTGTTATATCTCCTCTCGAATTGTAGGTTCGTCATATGGCATGACGATTGCGATATTGCCTTTTACTTCAATGATGACTACCCGATGATCTGTCGAAATCGATGTACCGTCTAAGCTTTGAGCCGTCTTTAAAAGCGAGCCCGTTACTGTCTCAATCAAAACTTCGCCATACCCGCCTTCAGGAATGGGCACGGTCAATCGTCCGACACGTCCAACTAATGCCTCATCCGTCAAACCAATGGATTCTTCCGCATTGGAGAGCGGTAAGAGAACAAATAAATAGAGAAGTGTCGTCAAAGCAAGAGACCCGACCAATGCGACAGCGAGCCCAATCATCGGGGAAACGTGAGCCAACGCGTTTAAGATAAGCCCAATCCCTGCCCCTAGTGCTAAGAACGATAAGATGACTGCAGGGTTAAACCAACCCTCGAACATTTCGAACGCATCGGAGAACATCATGTAAATAAAGGTTCCAAGACCAGCGATGATCAACACCCACCAATACAGTTGATCGATTGCCTCCATTACCACCCCTCCTGTCGACGTTTTTGTTCCATCATCAGTACACGTCGAAGTTGTTCGACTTCTAATGCAAGTCGATCCTCAATCTCATCCCACTCCGACAGTGATGAAGTGGATAAGTCGTTCACTTCTCGAACTCGCCCGATGGAACGTTCAATTCGTCGCCGATTGTATAGGTCGACAAGTTCTTGTCGTTCGAGCCGCATCCTGTTTAAAAAATATTCCACTTCTTTTTGAACTTGAACGACTTGATCCGTCACGCCCTCAGAAGAATCTTGCATCAGTAGCCGACGCACTCTCACTTGATGAGCTACTAATTTAGCAATTCTCGCCTCGAGTTCGAGAATGTGCTTGTATAATTCCTCTACCTCATCTCGTTGCGTGTCATCGCGCCACCACACGTCCACCTCACCTCACTTTTCTCTACTCATCTCCATATACGATAAAACCTCATCTTCGGTTTCAAAAAATCATAAAAAAATGTAAAATGAATTTGCCATACAGAAAGGAAGTGCTCATGTTGGGCAACCAAGTCATCAAGCTATCATCCGCATCACAAGAAAAACTAAAGAAAATGTATCATGAGTATGCAGTCGCGCCACCACCATATGCGACATTCAGCGCCAAGACACCGGGATTTGTCGTAACGATTTATCAATCAGGGAAAGTGATGTTCCAAGGAAAAGATGCCGAGACCGAGGCAGTGAAATGGGGAACACCCGCCGAGAAGAAACAAGCATCCACACCGAACACCATTTTACCTGAAGGATTTTCAAGTTGGTCTGTCGTTGGAAGCGACGAGGTCGGAAAAGGAGATTATTTCGGACCACTCGTCGTCGTAGCGGCTTTTGTCTCATGCGATCAAATCGCACTCGTGAAAGAACTCGGCGTAAAAGATTCCAAACAGTTATCCGATCCTGAAATCATCCGGATTGCGAAGGATTTACACGCTACGATTCCTTATCAAAAAGCGACACTGCATAATCCAACATACAACAACATGCAACGTACGATGACACAAGGTAAAATGACTGCCATCGCCCATAATGCTGCGCTTCGAGCGTTGCTTGAGAAACTCGGACAAAAACCCGATGCCATTCTCATCGATCAGTTCGCAGAGAAGTCGGTCTATTATCAACATTTGCGGGCAGAACGCGATATCGTGCGCGACGATGTCTACTTTTCTACAAAAGCCGAAGGACTTCATGTCGCCGTCGCAGCTGCATCCATTTTAGCTCGCGCTTTCTTCTTAAAAGAAATGGACAAACTAAGTAAACAAGCAGGATTGACCCTTCCAAAAGGTGCAGGGGCCAAAGTCGACCAAGTCGCCGCTCAAATCATTCGACGTCATGGTCAGGATTATTTACAAAAGATTGCTAAAGTCCATTTTGCGAATACAAAGAAAGCTCTCAACTTGAATGAACGTCGTTTGTAGAGCTTCGACATCAAGTATGATATACTCATTTTACGGTTAAATGAACTTAAAATTTTTGGAGGATAGCGTTCATGCTGCATTATAAAACCTACACGATTAGTGATGACCATCCTTGGGTCATCTTCATACACGGGGCCGGAGGAAGTTTATCACATTGGTATCGTCAACTTCGTCCCTTCCGTAAAAAATATAATGTCCTGCTCGTCGATTTACGCGGTCATGGCGGTTCATACGATGCTGAACAGTCGCTCAAACAACCGTTGAACGCTTATACGTTTGATGTCGTCGCCAAGGACGTCATTGAAGTCATGGATCACTTAGGTATCGAAAAAGGACACATGGTCGGTCTATCTTTAGGAACGATTGTGATTCAGGCGATGTTTGAGCACTATCCCGATCGAATCGCATCGGTCGTTCTCGGCGGAGCCATCGTCAAATTCAATGTCCGCTCCACGTTGCTCATCCGACTTGGTAGTCTTGTTCAAAACTTTGTCCCATACATGTGGTTATATAAATTATTCGCATGGATTTTACTCCCGAAAAAGCGTCACAAAAAGTCTCGGATGATGTTCGTCCGCGATGCGGCGAACTTATGTCAACGCGAGTTTATCCGTTGGTTCAAAATGACGGAAAATATTAATCCTTTACTGAATCAGTTCACTTCGATTCAGACGAATGTCCCGATTTTATATATTATGGGTGATGAGGATTATATGTTTCTTGAAGCTGTCGAACGGACAGCGAAACATCAGCCGACAGCCAATGTTGAAATCGTTGCAGACTCTGGTCATGTGGTCAATGTAGACCAACCCGATCAATTCAATGCGTTGTCGATGAATTTTATTGATGATCAGATTCAAGCACGTTCACTACAAATGAGCTAATTCAGGATGCCACTGGGCTTCCTGAATTTTTTTATGTTTATTTTCAGAAAATATTGATTATTACAAAAATAGGTGGTATTCTTTAGCAAATCCAACGAAGAGGAGATGCTCGAAATGTCCAATCCCGTACATATGAACAGCCTGCTGATTATTATTCGACTGAGGGACTGAAATCGTTTTGTTTTCAAAAACGACTTTTCAGGCCCTTGTTCCCGTGGTAATCGGACAGGCGCCTGTAGATTGAAACCGCGCCTATCCTTGATGGATAGGTTTTTTTCTTGACACAAAGACATAGAGGAGATGATGGAAGTGAAGCAGTATATGATGGATCGAATGGTAAAAATTTCAGCAGGGATGGCAAACGCCGTCCTCGTCACGCTCGGTGTCGGTTTATTGATTGAGACGATTGGTAATTTGACCGGAATCGCGATGCTCGTACAGATTGGACAAGTCGCCAAATCATTATTGGCACCCGCTTTAGGCGCTGGCGTCGCGTTTCAACTTGGAAGCAACACGCTCATCCTATTTAGCGCCATGATTGCCGCAACCATTGGCGGTGCAGCTTTAAAAGCAACAGAAAGCGGACTCGTCCTCGTTCCAGGTCAACCGATTAGCGCACTGATCGCAGCGGCGGCTGCTGTCTGGCTTGGAAAACGTGTCCTCGGAAAAACAAAGTTTGATATGATGGTCGTTCCGGTCACAGCCGTATTAGGTGGTGGAATCGTTGGGGTTGCTGCAGCAGCGGTCACGACTCCTCTTATCAACTCAATCAGTCAAGGGATCACCGCATCTGTAGAAACGTCGCCGATTGCCACATCTCTTGTCATCGCACTTGTTTTCAGTGTCATGCTCATGTCGCCTGCATCATCTGCCGCACTCGCCATCGCACTTCAACTTGACCCTGTCGCCAGCGCCGCTGCCTTGATCGGTTGCTCTGCTCAATTTGTTGGATTTACCTTAATGGCATATCGTCAAACCGACCCAGGTGGATTGGTCGCCTCATTCTTTGTCACACCGAAAGTGCAGTTCCCGAATATCATCAAAAATCCGCGAATCGTCGTCCCACCGTTTATCGCCGCGATGATTTCCGCACCGATTGCTACTTTGATGTTCTCACTCCAAGTCCCATATGAAATTGCGGGTCTCGGGCTCAACTCCCTAATTGCCCCGCTTCAGATTTTAGCGGTCCAAGGGTTGGATGCCTTTCTCATCTTCACGATGACCGGCGTCGTACTCCCTGCACTCATCACGTGGACTCTCTATCGTGTGACGAGTCTTGTCGGATGGACCAAGTTTGGTGATCTCGCACTCGAGATTCAATAATAAAAGGAGCGTTGTCGCAGGTGGACAACGCTCCATATTTTTTACGCTCGTAGTTCAGCGCCGTGTGTCGCACGGACCGCCTCAACAATTGTTTCATATGCTGCCGTTACTTCTTCATCTTGTAACGTTCGTGACGGGTCTTGGAACTTGAGTGAGAAGGCAATCGATTTCTCATCCGCTCCAACATTCTCCCCTGTATAGACGTCAAACAAGACGAGGTCAATCAAGAGTGGACCAGCCGCTTGGCGGATCGTTTGTTCCACTGTCCCAGCCGGAATCTCACGTGATAAGACGAGTGCCAAATCTCGTGAAATCGAAGGATAACGTGGTACGTCTTGATAAAGAAGTGTCTCGTCTCCACGAAGTGCCAAGAGGTCGAGTTCGAATACATACACTTCCTTCATACCGTAGACGTCTTTCGATGTTCCTGGATGCACTTGTCCGACATATCCGATGACCTCTCCGTCCATCAAGATGTTTGCCGTACGACCAGGGTGCATATCAGGCATCGATACGGCCTCATACGTGACATCTAGGCGAAGCGTTTGGACTAACGTGTCGACAATTCCTTTTGCGACGAAATAGTCGACCGGGATCCGTGTTCCTTGCGAACGATGATCCATCCATAGACCTGTGACGACACCAGCCACCCGTTCTTTCTCACGCGGTAACGTTTCTCCGTGCTCCGTATAGACGCGTCCTGTTTCGTAAAGTGCGACGTTCGATTGTTGACGCGCCGTGTTGTAACGAGCCGCCTCCAACAACCCAGGGACGAGCGACGTACGAAGGACAGAGCGTTCTTCACTCATCGGCATCGCCAATCGGACGAGCTGATCGGTTTCTCCACCGAAACGTGTCGCATGTGCCTCACTCGTTAACGAGTAGGTAATGGCTTGTGATAAGCCGACTCCTTGCAACAAGCGACGTGTCTGCCTGCGCAATACGTTGATTGCTGGCAAATAGCCTTTCGATTGAGAGGCAGGTAACGTCGACGGGAGACTATCATATCCGTATAGACGTGCCACTTCTTCTGTGATATCAGCCGGAAGCTCTAAGTCCGGACGGCGCGATGGAATGTGTACGGTCAGCACATCATCCCCTTCTGTCGCGAGACCGAGACGCTCCAAGATGTGAACGATTGTCTGACGATCGAGTGTCATCCCTAAGCGCTTGTTGATATAGTCAATCGACACTTGGATTTCTCGGGCACGTGATTCGCCTTCACCTGAACGCACCGCATCATGAATGGCTCCTCCACCGAGTTCGACAATCAGTTGCGCGGCGCGATCGAGCGCGAGCATGACACGTTCTGGGTCAACGCCTTTTTCGAAACGAGCGCTTGAATCTGAACGTAGACCGAGCGTACGGCTCGTCTTCCGTACGGATGCCGGATCAAAGTACGCTGACTCTAAAATGATATCTGTCGTTGAAAGATCTACCTCTGTATTGGCACCACCCATGACGCCTGCGATGGCGACTGGAGCTTGTCCGTCTGTGATGACCATCATCGATGAATCGAGCGTGCGCGTCACGTCGTCGAGTGTGACCATTTCTTCTCCATTTTCGGCTTGACGGACCACAATCGAGTTGCCGAGTTTCTTCGCATCGAATGCGTGAAGCGGTTGTCCGATTTCAAGCATCACATAGTTCGTCACGTCGACAATGTTGTTGATTGGACGGACACCTTCTGCGATCAAGATGTTCTTTAGCCATTGTGGCGACTCTGCAATCGTTACCCCTTTGACTTCACGAGCTGCGTAATATGAACAGTTCGGTGTCGCAAGTTCGATAGACACCTCCGATGGTGATGATGACGTGACATCTGCCGTCGGCAACGTGTATGGACGCTCTAAGATGGCCGCAACCTCATGAATGATTCCATAGAGGCTCAAGCAATCTGAACGGTTCGGAGTCAAGCCGAGTTCGATGACTTCATCGTTCAAGTCGAGTAAATCGAGCACATCTGCACCAACTTGTACGGATTCACGGAATGTGTGGATTCCATCTTGCTCGTCTTCCCGAATTTGTTTTTTCTCAAAGCCGAGCTCTTCGAGTGAACAAATCATCCCTTGTGATTCGACACCACGAAGTTTTGCTTTTTTGATTTTAAGTCCTGGTAAGCGTGCGCCAACTTTGGCCACGATCACATGTTGCCCTTCGCGCACGTTCGGTGCGCCACAGACGATTTGAACAGGGTCACATTCTCCGATGTCAACTTTTGTCACGTTTAACTTATCCGCTTCCGGATGTTTCTCACATGAAAGGACCCGCCCGACGACGATCCCAGAAAGTCCTTCCCCACGATTTGTCACACTTTCGACTTCGATTCCGTTCTTCGTAATCAAGTCACCGAGCGCTTCGCCGCTTAAATCGGATACATCAATATATTGATTCAACCATTTTTTTGAAAGTAACATCTGTCTTCCTCCTTAGAATTGCTCGATGAAACGTAAGTCATTTGTGTAGAAATGGCGGATGTCGTCGACGCCGTGTTTGAGCATCGCCATACGCTCCACTCCGATTCCGAATGCGAACCCTGACACTTTTGACGAGTCATAGCCAGCCATCTCCAATACATGCGGATGGACCATTCCGCCTCCGAGAATCTCAATCCACCCGGTTCCTTTACATACGTTACATCCTTTCCCGCCACACTTGAAGCAAGAGATGTCGACTTCGACCGATGGTTCCGTGAACGGGAAGAAGCTTGGACGGAGACGAATTTCGCGCGTTTCTCCGAACAACTGCTTCACGAACACTTCGAGCGTCCCTTTCAAGTCAGCCATCGAGATGGATTCATCGACAACCAATCCTTCGATTTGCATGAATTGATGCGAGTGCGTCGCATCGTCTTCATCACGACGATACACTTTACCTGGACAGATGATGCGAATCGGTTTTCCGTTCGCCTCCAACATCGTGCGAGCCTGTACAGGAGACGTATGAGTACGAAGTAACGTCTCTTCCGTGATATAGAACGAGTCCTGCATGTCTCGTGCCGGATGATCTTTCGGCAAGTTGAGCATTTCGAAATTGTAGAGATCAGTTTCGACTTCAGGACCTTCAGCAATCGTATATCCGAGTCCAACGAACAAGTCTTCCATCTCGTCGATGATTTGTTGTAAGAGATGACTGTGGCCAGGAGTCGATGTCCGCCCCGGTAGAGTCACATCGAGCGTTTCCGCATTTAACTTTTCCTCTAATTCAATCGCCTTCACCTCTTCGATTCGAGCATCGAGTGTGCTTTGAATCGCGGTACGAACGGTATTCGCCAACTCACCGATGATCGGACGTTCCTCGGCAGATAATTTACCCATGCCACGGAGCACTTCAGTCATCGGTCCTTTTTTCCCTAAATATTTGATGCGGACGTCATTCAATGATTTTTGTGTGGATGCCTGTTTGATTTCTTCTAACGCTTCCACTTGTAACTGTTCTAATTGTTCTTTCATGTGTTCGCTTCCTCCTCTACATAAAAAAGTCCCTTCAGTCGTTGACTGAAGGGACGAATCATCGCGGTACCACCCTACTTGGCCAATTATTCATGGCCCACTTGAGAGCATCGTTATCGTGATGCCAAACCGGTGTTGTCTCCAACACGACTCCAGAGTGAATTCAGCGACGAATCCGGCAAAGGCTCTCAGTCACGGCCCTTGCTCCCTGAACGGAATCGGTCATTCGCTTACTATGTTCTTTCAACGTCATATCTTATTCATCGATGTGTTTAACCTATCACGTTTTTCACGTGCTGACAAGATTATTGTAAAGCGATGCGATACATTAAAATACCGGCAGCGACCGCCGCGTTGAGCGATTCCGCGTCGCCGAGCACCGGAATATGCACACGTGTGTCACAGAGTGCCAATACATCAGCATGAACCCCTTGTGCCTCATTCCCAATGACGAGGGCCACTTTGTCTTCGAATGCAACTTGCTCATACGATGTTGCCTTTGAGAGAGCTGTGCCGTAGACGTGGAATCCATCCTCTTTCAGCTCAGGTAACTTTTCAAGCAAGTCGACCGAGGTCACGTTCACGTGAAACAGTGAACCTTGTGTGGCACGTACGACTTTGGCGTTGAACGGATCGACCGTCCCTTTCCCGAGTAACACCGTATCGAATCCGGCAGCATCTGCTGTCCGAATCATCGTACCGAGATTACCCGGGTCCTGTACTCGGTCTAGTACGAGTACCTTCTTCATTTTTCGTTCCACCGGCGTCATCTTGACAACGGCAAACACGCCTTGGGTCTTTTCCGTTTCGGAAAGAAGGTCCGCAACGTGGTCGGATAACTCGAGGACTGGCATATCTTCAAGTCGCCACGTTCCTTTTGGTGAATACGACTCAGCCATGATGAGTTGGACGAGTCGACCGGCACGAATGGCCTCGTCCACCAAATGTTCTCCTTCTACTAGGAATTGACCCGTTTCTTGACGACCTTTTTTCGTCATCAATCGTTTTAATCGTTTAATCGTCTCGCTCTTCGTAGACGTAATCTTCGTCATATTATCCCTCTTTCAACCATTGGACCGTTTCGTGGTCTAAACGTTTCGTCAATGCGACAACGAGTTGTACCGCTGCCTCGTAATCATCCTTATGGATGATGGACACGTTCGTGTGTAAATAGCGGACCGGCACTGTCAATGCGATGGCCGGCATCCCGATCCCAGAAAGATGGAATCGCCCAGCATCTGTGCCACCGCCTGGCGTTAAGTCCAATTGATATTTGATGTCTTGCTCTTTGGCCACGTCAACGATGAGGTCGACAAGGCGTGGGTTCGTGACGGTAGTCGCATCAAAGAAGATGACTTGAACCCCGTCCCCGAGTTTTGACAACCCTTCTGCTTGGGTCATTCCCGGCGTATCACTCGGAATGCCTGTATCGACAGCAATCGCGACATCCGGGCGAATCAAGTTGGCAGCGGTCACCGCTCCACGTAACCCGACCTCTTCCTGTACCGTCGCTCCTGTATACATGACGCCTGGGAACGATTCTTCCTTCAGACGTTTTGCTGCTTCGATGGCAATCGCACATCCGATGCGGTTGTCCCATGCCTTCGCCATCAAGAAGTTCTCATTTTTCATGACTGTGAATTCACAATGTGGCACGACCGTATCGCCTGGACGAATTCCCCACTCAGCCACTTCGTCTTTCGACGTCGCACCGATATCTAAGAACATATCTTTGATTTCGACGGGCTTCTTCCGTGCCTCAAGCGGTAGGACGTGAGGTGGTTTCGCACCAATGACACCCGGAATCTTTTCACCAGACCGTGTGACTACATCCATTCGTTGTGCCAACAGCACCTGGTTCCACCAGCCACCGAGCGCCTGGAAACGAAGGAAACCGCCTTCTTCCACACGCGTCACCATGAAGCCGACTTCATCCATGTGACCCGCAATCATGACACGCGGACCTTCAGCATCTCCGGTCACTTGACCAAATAGACTTCCGAGTCCATCCTGTTCAAACGACTCGACATGCGGCTCGAGGTATTCACGCATCAATTGACGGACTTCTCCCTCATTTCCTGGGACGCCTGTTGCATCCGTCAAACGTTTTAACATATGTAACGATTCATTCATATCAATCCGCTCCTTTTCATTAATATCCTTGATTTTGTCGCTCATGGTTTACTTCATTTTTATTCATGTATGCTAGCAAAATGAGTTGCTCATTAAAACCGAGCGTATAACCAAGTTCGAGATAAGCTGCCATCAGCGTCTCGTACATGGCTTCCGTTTTTGAAAGACCAAAATTCGTCACTTTTCGATAAATATCTAAAAAAGCATCAGTCGCATCAAGATATGAACTTCCCGCAGGAAACGCATCTCGTTCATACCCAAGCGCAAGACCAAGTGACAGTAAGAAATGAATGCCGTCTACATATTCTTCTAAGATCACATCTTGAGGCGACGGTCCTTTCTTCGACCAAAACTTAAAGCTACGTGTTTCGTTAGCCAGTTCACCGAGCTCGACAAGCAGCGCCAGTAACCGTTCATCGAATTGATTGCCGGATAATCCATGTTGTGCTTTGATCCGCTCGTCTAATTCGCGCTGCCGATCAAACAATGTTGTCCAGTTCACCGGATGTTCCTCCTCTATCTCCACTTATAGCAGTACTAAAATCATTAAAGACCAGCCCACTGCTAAAATCAATACTTGTAATTGAAGCAGTTTTGGGGCATGAACCGTCTTCTTCCGAGTCAAATGAAGACCGAACAAGGCACCGATGGCTCCTCCTGCATAGGCGAATAGGACGTTAAAGTCACCTTTTCCTTGCGCATACTGTTTCGCTTGGATGTAGGTGTAAACGTTCAAGACAATGAGCGCTAAGGCGACGATCGCAACAACCGATTGATTCATACGCTTTCCTCCTTCTCTTAATTCTAAGAAATTCTAAAGAAAAAAGAAAGCGCCGAGAGAGTGTCTCGGCGCTGTCGATTGAACGATTACGCGTTCAATTTTGATTTAGCTGTTTCAGCGAGTGACGCGAATGCCTGTGCATCTGTCACAGCAAGCTCAGCAAGCATCTTACGGTTGATGTCGATTCCTGCAAGCTTGAGGCCGTGCATCATACGGCTGTATGAGAGACCGTTTGTGCGTGCTGCCGCATTGATACGTGTGATCCAAAGACGACGGAAATCACGTTTCTTCTGACGACGGTCACGGTAAGCGTACATGAGTGACTTCATGACCTGTTGTTTTGCTACTTTAAATAGAATGTGTTTCGAACCAAAGTATCCTTTGGCAAGTTTAATTTGCTTTTTACGACGTTGACGAGTCGTATAACCGCCTTTTACGCGTGGCATATGGATTCCCTCCTAAATTGTTTCTGTATTACTTCGCGATCATGTTGCGAATGCGTTTGAAGTCTCCAGCTGATACGATAGCGCCTTTACGGAGCTTACGTTTCGCTTTAGTCGATTTGTTTGCGAACAAGTGACTTGTGTAAGCGTGTGAACGCTTGAGTTTACCTGATGCTGTACGTTTGAAACGTTTTGAAGCACCGCGGTGCGATTTCATTTTCGGCATGAGTATTTCCTCCCCACTGAGAATCGATAATTAATCTTCTTTGTTCGGAGCCAGCACTAAGAACATGCTGCGTCCTTCCATCTTCGGCTTTTGTTCAACTGTTGCCAAATCGGCACATTCCGCTGCCATTTTGTCCAAAACACGTTTCCCGATTTCCGAGTGTGTGATGGCACGTCCGCGGAAACGAATCGAAGCCTTCACTTTGTTTCCTTTTTCAAGGAACTTGCGTGCATTACGCAATTTTGTTTGGAAATCGTTGTCCTCGATTGTTGGACTGAGACGTACTTCTTTCATTTGGATGACTTTTTGGTTTTTACGCGCTTCTTTCTCCTTTTTCTGGAGTTCGAAACGGTACTTCCCATAATCCATAATTTTAGCGACCGGTGGATTTGCTTTATCTGCGACTAAGACGAGGTCTAGTTCCGCTTCTTCAGCTAAACGTAACGCATCGTTACGTGATGTCACACCGAGTTGTGCACCGTCTGCGCCAATGAGACGTACTTCACGGGCACGAATGTTTTCGTTGATAAAGAGCTCTTTGCTAATGGTTAGCACCTCCATCGTGCGATTGCACGAGATTTAGATTGACAAGACAACATGGCAATAAAAAAAGCGTCGGCAGTTTCCCACCCACACATCAGTTGAGGTCATAAAACGGCAGACGATGCCGAATGAACCAAGAACTTGATGGACCTGCCTGATGACTCTCAGACGAGGTGAAAAGCGGGTGCTTCTGCTTTGTTGTTTTTAATCACTATGTCATCTTAGCACTAGCAGGAAAAGATGTCAAGATATCGCGCATGAATAATTGGTAGCTCACACTTTTATGATGATACCAGTCATTCTCTCGTTTCGCAATACCTTTTCAAAGGGAATAATGAAATATCAAAGGAGGGATCGACATGAACTGGCGAAAAGATGTATCGCGAGAACATGACTACCATGATCAAGTCCAGCAGATTGTCAGTAAGACGATGCAAGCACATGGGCTAGAAGATGAAAAATTACAGGCGGTATTGACAGACTTACTAGAAGAAATGAATCGCATCACTTTAAAAATCGTCGATGACCATGAGTCGGCTCAAAATTATATCCATAAACGGTGGTACTAAAAAAGGGCAGGCGCCCTTTTTTAATACCACTTAGTTTGTAAGTGACTTGAAGAAGTTCCCGATCGCCTCAAACAATCGGGCGAAGAATCCTTTCACCTCTTCTTGTTCGAGGAATGCCTGCACATCTTGACCCGCATCTTTCAATCCACTGCTGATCGCTGACCAATCTAAATTGGCCTGTTGCATGTTTTCGAATAGTGTCGTCAGTTGATCGAGTTGGCCCTCAGACAACTGGACGTTATTTTGGTTCAATACTTGAATGACGATGTCACGGATCTCAATATTTGTCTCCGGCATCTGATTTGCAATTTCCGCTTTAATCTCGTTCATGAGACCTGCTACATCCTCTTGTCCGACCGTCTTACCGATTTCAGACGTAACCGCCAGCTCTTCTTGTGCCAATTCTTTTCGCTCCTCCGACAGTTCAATCCCAGTCTCGGCCGCGGTCTGATCATATGCCTTCATAATTCCCGTCAGAGCCGAGGTGCCCGTCACGTTAATCGGTGAAGTGATATAGATGTCCGCATCCGTCACACCTGCCGTGACGAGGGCGTTCGCATACATATCTTTCGTGACCCATGTCACGTTTTCCGTTTGAATATCAAGACCTGTCCCGTTCGTCAATTTGATTCGGGCAGACGAGTACATGCCGCCTCCACGTTGTGCTTGCGGAACCGAGTCTCCTAAATATTTTTCTTCATCTGCGGCAGTCGTGATAATGGGTTCGATTCCTTCTGGGGCATCCATACGTTCGAGTACCCATTTTTGTTGCTCTGAAGATAACGATTCCCCGAGCGTCACAATCGTATCGTTGACGATGGCCTCCGCTCCGACTTTTGGAAGCGCTCCTGTGAACGCAACCGCTCCAATGGTAAGTGCCAATACTGGCTTCATATAATTCATTAAGTATCACTCCTTATGTTTACGATACGTGTAGATGAACAAATACACATCCGTCTATAGACCGAAAAAAACCACCTTTCTGGTTGGAAAGGTGGTCCCTCACTTAACGTGAACGGTTCGCAATCTCATCTGTGAGCGATGCGATGAATTCATCAAGTGAAGCAGAAACTTGCTCCTGCTGACCGTAGCGGCGAATATTGACCGCACGCTCATCCCGCTCTTTATCCCCAAGAACGAGCGTCATCGGAATCTTCTTCATTTGTGCTTCACGAATCTTATAACCTAGTTTCTCGTCACGGAGATCCGTTTCGACACGGACGCCACGTTTGACGAGTTCTGCTTTCACTTCCGCGACGTATTCGTCGTGTACGTGTGAAACCGGGATCAACTTGACTTGGACCGGTGCGAGCCATGTCGGGAACGCGCCTTTATACTCTTCAATCAAGTAGGCGACAAACCGTTCCATCGTTGAGACGACACCACGGTGCAACACGATTGGACGGTGGTCCTTACCGTCTGGCCCAGTGTATGTCAAATCGAAACGCTCCGGAAGCAAGAAGTCGAGTTGGACAGTCGAGAGCGTCTCTTCTTTCCCGAGCGCCGTCCGTACTTGCACGTCGAGTTTCGGTCCGTAGAATGCCGCTTCCCCTTCCGCCTCAAAGTATGGAAGCTCGAGCTCATCCATCGTTTCCTTCAACTGACTTTGTGCCATTTCCCAAATCGCATCGTTATCGAAGTACTTCTCTTTATCAGCAGGATCGCGATACGAGAGACGGAAACGATAATCTTTGATGCCGAAGTCAGCGTATACTTCTTGAATCAAATGAACGATATCTTTGAATTCTTGTTTCATCTGTTCTGGTGTAACGAACGTATGTCCATCATTCAAGACCATGTAGCGAACACGTTGAAGACCTGTGAGCGCCCCTGACATCTCATAACGGTGCATTCCACCAAGCTCAGCGATTCGAAGTGGAAGTTCACGGTACGAACGTGGCTCATGTTTGTAGATTGTCATATGGTGCGGGCAGTTCATCGGACGAAGGACGAGTTCTTCGTTGTCCATCTCCATTTTCGGGAACATGTCGTCTTGGTAGTGATCCCAGTGTCCAGATGTCTTGTACAAGTCGACCGAACCGAGAACCGGTGTGTAGACATGTTGATATCCGAGTTCGAGCTCTTTATCAACGATGTAGCGCTCGACCGTACGACGAATCGAAGCCCCTTTTGGAAGCCACATCGGAAGCCCCTGACCGACTTCTTGTGAGACGAAGAAGAGGTCGAGTTCTTTCCCGAGTTTACGATGATCGCGTTCTTTCGCCTCTTCAAGAAGACGCAAGTGTTCAGCGAGTTGTTCTTTCGTCGCCCACGCTGTTCCATAAATACGCTGTAACATCTTATTGTCTGAGTCCCCACGCCAGTAGGCACCAGCCACGCTCATCAATTTGAAGATTTTCAACTTCGATGTTGACGGGACGTGTGGTCCACGGCAAAGATCAAAGAACTCACCTTGATGGTAGATTGTCAGTGTTTGATCAGCAGGAATATCCTCGATCAACTCGATCTTGAGCGGGTCTCCCAACTCTTTATAGCGAGCGAGCGCCTCGTCACGAGAAACGACTTCGCGTGTGATTTCCAAGTTCTCATCGACGATGCGTTTCATCATCTTTTCGATTTCAGGAAGGTCTTCCTCATTGATGCGACGATCCATCTCGATATCGTAATAGAATCCGTTCTCAATCGTCGGCCCAATTCCGAGATAGATGTTATTGTCTTCTCCGTATAACCGTTTGATTGCTTGAGCCATCAAGTGAGCCGACGAGTGACGCATCAAATCAAGACCGTCTTCCGAGTCCGGCATCACGAGCTCGATTTTGCCGTCATGTTCGATTGGACGACGGTAGTCGATGAGTTCTCCGTCTAGTTTTGCTGCGATTGCTTTTTTACGGAGTCCCGGACTAATCGAGCCCGCGACGTCTTCTGCTGTGACGCCGGCTTCGAACTCTTTTACCGCGCCATCTGGAAATGTTAATTGAATCATGTACATTTGTCCCCTCTCAAAAATGAATATAAAAAAAGCCCATCCCTCAAAAAGGGACGAGCTTTGATTCTCGTGGTACCACCCTCGTTCCCAAGCAATCTGCTTGGCTCGAACACACGATAACGAGTGTGAATCGCCGCACGATTGACCCGTACGGTGCTCCGAGGGAGTAAATGCATCGTCGTCGTTAGGAAGCTTCCACCGCCCTTCCCTCGCTAAAACTCGTCTCGATGATCCATATCCTCTTCTATGCATCCTTTATATGATTCTTAGTATAGTCAACTCACCAGAGAAAAACAATCCTTTACCGACGCCGATTTTCACCCTTTAATTCAATTTGGGTCGTCGTCGTAGAAATACGTTGCATGAGTCGCTGTGCTTTCATTTTGTTTTGCGGCGAACCATCGATTGAAAAGTGCGTCTCGAGCTCTTCCCCGCTAAAGTTTGAACTGTAGAGCGTCGGTAAGCGATGCATCATCCGATACTGAAGAATGATGCCGAACAATTCATCTCGTACCCACGGACTGATGGCTTCAGCTCCGATGTCATCAATCAATAAGACTGGCACATGTTGAAACGACGTCAAGAAAGAATCGAACGACTCGGTACGGATTTTACGTTTCGCCTCCGACACAAAGCCCGGGGCGTGAACTAAAATCGTCTCGATGTCCGCCACCTTCAACTCATTGGCGATTGCGGCGAGTAAATACGTCTTCCCGACGCCAAAACTACCGTGGAGATAGAGACCGTTCACTTTTTGACGCGCCTTCATCCCTGTCACGAATCGCATCGCTTCACGCAATGCGATTTTACGCGCGTCGTCGGCCCAATCAAATGACTCAAAGCTCGCCTCACGGACTTCTTCCGGTAAGAACAAACTCTTAAACTTACGGTCCATCTCTTTTTGGCGTCTCGCCTGACGATGAGCGACCGTCTCTTCATAGCGAATGGCAATCTGTCCTAGATCGACATAGAGCACCGGTTGATGACCCGGGATGACGGCCTGATCTTCTATGAACGTTTTTCCATCCATCTGTTCCGCGTACTCACTCAGTTTGGTAAACCCGATTTCAATCGCCTTCTCCTCTAACTCTGGATGAGCGTTCAAAAATGCGATGACACCCGGGTGATTCAGTGTACGTCTGCGAATCGACTCGTACGCCTCACGAACTTCTTTTCGGTTCATCAACTGAGACAGCGACTGATTGATTCGTTCCATCCCCTCACCCCTTCTCTTTCAATTCATTTAATAGTTTCACGAGTTCCGCGTCATCCGGAACGGACGACTCAAGTTCCTTTTTCCTCGCTTGGTCGTATGAGCGCTGTTGTTTCGCCTCATCCTCGAGCCACTTCGGCATATCCCCTTGCTGGGGTTTCCGTCGTGACCCGACCGTGGTGCGTTGCACGCTCTCGCGTTTTTGTTGTTTCTTCTCGATGAGCGCATCTTGAGATTCTTCACGCTCTAGCGCTTCTTTTGCGTTCGTATAGCCTGCTGTTTTCCAACTTGTCGCAATGCGCAAGACATAGTTCTCGCTCAGCCGCGTCTGCTTCTTCACTTCGATACAGTAATAGAAGAGCGCATTGATGACCCCTGGCGCGAGACCGAGTGTGTCGACGAGTTCAATGACTAACTGTTCATCACTCTTTGAAAGTTGCGGGGTCTTCCGAAGCGTCGAGACATATTGATGCGGATGTGCGGACTCCATCACCTCAGGGTCATGCAAGTCTCCTAGTTTCGTCTGTTCAAGTTCGACGGTCTTCTCTTTCCGATGGCGCGTCTGTTTCTTTTTCAATTGTAAGACCATTTGACGACACCCGTCCCGCTTCTCTTGCTCACTGAGTGGCAGATACGCCTCATGGACGAAATACTCTTTTAACATCTCAGCCATCGTCTCTTCATCGAGTTGAGACACGTAGGCCAGTTTTGTGATCGTTTCGTCTAATTTTTTCGTGAAAAATCCAACTGGAAAATTCGTCAGTTTTTTCACAATTTCCATATCGAACGAATAGTTGATTTCAATCTTTGCCCGGTCCGGCTTTTCATAATTTTTTTGTGTGAACGCACGATGGTTTACTCCTTTGACATCAAACACTTCATTGAAGTCCTTTGTCACCTCGACGATGCCTGCCGGCAACGGATCAATCGTAAAACGCCCTTGCAGTTGTTTGAATCGTACTTCCCCGACTTTATAGAAGAGGAAACTCGACAGTAACCCATCATTCAAAAACGTGTGCGGTGCAAGCGGGACGCGTAACTGATAGACGTATTGTGTCAATCGAGCGTCTTTTGTTTTATAGGTGCGCACTAACCCGATCGCTTCTAAACGGAACAGACTGTCCATTAACTCATTGATAGAGAACTCCAACATCTCACATAATGCACTATGTGACATATAGTTGGATTTCATTTTGCCCGGCTTCAGTTCGCTCCATAACGTTTGATAGAGTGCGAGCGCCTTCACTCCGATGACAGGTTGATATAAGTGGTAAAGGGACTGGTAAGATTCACGGTCGACAAGACCGGTACTCATGATTAACAATTCGTCCGTCCCAAAGATTGTACGTTCTTTCTCCATGGCTCTCTCCCTTGAAAAAGGGCGACCAGCAGGCCGCCCTTTAGTTGGTCGAATTTTCTTGCTTCATTAAATCTTCAAGTTCTTTAAAGAACACCGTGATGTCTTTGAATTGACGATAAACCGATGCGAACCGAACATATGCGACTTCATCGACTCGTGCAAGTTCATTCATCACAAGCTCGCCTACTTGTTCACTTGGAATTTCTGACTGGGCGAGGGCACGGAGTTGCTGTTCGACTTTCGTCACAACCCCTTCGAGCTGTTCAAGTGTGACCGGTCGTTTCTCGCACGCCCGAATAATGCCGCGAAGTACTTTCTCACGACTGAACTCTTCACGATTTCCATCTTTTTTGACAATGATGAGCGGTGTCTGTTCGACCGTCTCAAACGTTGTAAACCGATACCCACATTTTTCACATTCACGACGACGTCGAATCGAATAATGGTCTTGCACCGGACGGGAATCGAGCACTCTCGTTCCATTATGATCACATTTCGGACAACGCATGCTCAAACCTCCTTATCGTTCGACTGTTTTATTTCCAATAGCACGTAGCGGGAATTGTTGCGTGAGTGCCTCGTAGTAGTGCGATACAATTTGCGAGAGGTCTGCACCGAGTCGCTGCTCACGGTTTAATGTGAAATCGACTGCCGTCCGACCGCCATCCACTTGAACAATCGTGATGAGCCCGTCCCAACCTTCCCCTACAAATGAAAGTTCCCCTCGATTTGCATCGATTCGACGAACCGTCTGTCCGTTCTCTTGAATCTTTCCTTCTAACCATTGCAACATCGCATGTGACGATGCCGCATAGTAACGTGTTTGGAGCATTTCATTTTTATGTGTATCTTTCGTTTCAATATGTGTTTGTAACTTATCTAACAGTCCCATAATCCACCTCAACGCCTGAGTTATATACGTTAAGCATATCAAAATTAAGGCGACAACAAAACAATTAAAAGGGCTGACCATTAAACGGCCAGCCTCAAAAGGTCAATCTGATTTATTTGCTGATTGCCACTTGCGCTTCCGGAACACGAATCGGTCCCATTCCACGCTCAAGTTTCACATCTTCACGTACTTTTGCATCCAATCCTTCAGCAATATACTGCGATGCTGTAGCCGGATCGATTCGATCTCCACATGTAAACACGTCAACTGACGCATAGCCATGTTCTGGGAAACTGTGAATCGTTAAGTGTGATTCTGAAATGATGACGACTCCACTTACACCGTGTGGCGCAAACTTGTGGAATGCAACTTCGCGGACTTCAGCGCCCGAACGAAGAGCAGCATCGACGAACAAACGCTCGATGTAGTCGATATCATTCAATTTGTCGGGATTGCACTCCCAAAGTTCTGTAATAATGTGACGTCCCATAGTATCCATATTAGTGGATCCCCCTTTACATCAATGGTCTCAAAGTAGTTGATGATCACTCACTTTGTGCCTGAATCGCCCACAACCACGGGGGCAAGTTAGTCCTAAGAGGTCCTAACCCTTTAAGTTGCGTTTGTCAGACCAATTGAAGTTCACGAAATTGAGTGTAACGTGTTTGGGACGTCCTTACAAGACATTTGATAAAAAAATTCAAAAAATATTTTCCTGAACGTAATATTTTTTAGGCGTGTGTTTCTTGCTGACCGATTTGAAGATAGCTGGCCACCATGTCCAACAAGTCCACGACACGGCATGAATAGCCCCATTCATTGTCATACCATGCGAGTACTTTGACATGATTTCCGCCGAGCACCATCGTCGAATCCATGTCGATAATCGACGAGCGATCGTCCCCGTTAAAATCAATAGAGACGAGCGGTTCGTGAGAAACGCCTAAAATACCTGTCATTTCTCCAAACGCTGCCCGTTCAAACGCTTCATTGACTTCATCGACCGTGACATCTCGGTGGAGTTCGACGACCAAATCGACAAGTGATACGTTCGGAGTCGGCACACGGAGTGCCATTCCGTTCAACTTTCCTTGTAGTTCCGGCATCACAAGACCAATCGCCTTAGCCGCTCCCGTCGATGTCGGGATGATGGAACTGCCACACGCGCGCGCGCGACGCAAATCTTTATGCGGGTTATCAATATTGTTCTGATCGTTCGTATAGGCGTGAACGGTCGTAATCAGTCCCGTTTCAATACCGAACGTCGAATGTAAGACCTTCACGACAGGTCCGAGACAGTTCGTCGTACACGATGCGTTTGAGATGATATGATCTTCCTCCGGGCGATAGTCACGATCATTGACCCCCATCACGATCGTTCGTAAATCCCCTTTACCCGGTGCGGTCAAAATCACTTTTTTCGCCCCTGCCTCGAGATGAAGTCGTGCCCCGCTATCAGAGTTAAACTTCCCGGTCGCTTCGACGACGATGTCGATTTTAAGGTCTGACCAAGGCAAGCGTGATGGATCACGTTCCGAAATGAGTTCAATCCGTTTCCCATCGACTTCGAGCGCATCCCCATGCGCACGTACTGTCAATCCGAATGGACCATGAATCGAGTCGTGTTTAATGAGATGCGCAAGTGTTTCCGCCGGATAACTTGCGTTAATCGCCACCACTTCATGACGTCCCTCGAGCATCAATTTTCGAAATACCATTCTTCCGATTCGACCAAATCCGTTAATTGCCACTTTTGTCCCCATGATAGATCCCCCTTTTTCTACATTACGGTTTCATTATAACGGATAGCTGTAAGCGTTTTCACTATGATTCATCACATTTTTTCCGTTTTTCTTTGTTTATTTTTTGAAAATGAGGGAAATTTCTTGGCGTAACAGACAAGAGAAAGGAGGCGTCATGATGTTTGATTGGGGAGATATCGATAAATTCTTTATTTCGTTCTTTATCATTTTACCGATTGTGACGTTAATTCATGAGCTTGGACACTTCTTCTTCGCAAAGTTGTTCGGCGGCTCACTCGATATGCAAATCGGTACCGGGAAGAAACTATTTAAAGTAGGTCGTTTACAAGTAAATCGTGTTTATTTTTACGATGCATGGTGCCAGTTCACTGATTTAAGATGGAGCAACAAGGTCACCCGTACGCTAGTCTATGGCGGTGGGGCCATTTTCAATTTAGCGAGCATCTTAATCGTCAACGCGTTCATTCTTCGACGAGATATTGAACCGACACTCTATACGTATCAGTTCGCCTATTTCTCATTCTACTATATCTTCTTCTCACTCTATCCCATCTATTATTCGAACGGTCATCCTAGTGATGGACGTGCGATTTATGATACATGGAAAAAAGGGTCTCCAGAATCCGATCCATTAAACTAAAAAGAAGGCGATATCAGTCGCCTTCTTTTTGTATCGTTTGAAACTGTTCGACCAGACGATTGATTTGTGGAGGGAGGTCCCCTAATGCCCCATTATTGTTTATGAGGAAATCCGCCTGGTGCTTTTTATCTTCAATTGGAATCTGTGAACGAATACGGGCTAACGCCTCTTCTTTCGTCAATCCATTCCGTTCCATGAGACGCATCAGTTGAATCTCTTCACGGCAATAGACGACGACGGAATAATCAACCAGATCGAGCATCGTCCCTTCAAACAATAAGGGAATATCAAAAATGACGACAGGTTCCCCCGATGCCTCATACGTTCGCATTTGCTCGTTCATTTCTTCTCGAATCGCTGGATGCATCAATTGATTCAATTGCTGACGTTTTGCTTCATCATGGAAGATTTCCCGACCGAGCGCAGGACGGTTCAGCACGTCGCCCACAAAACATTTTGGAAATGCGGCCCTTACCCCCTCAATCGCCTTTCCTCCTGGTTCAACGACCGTCCTTGCAATCAAATCGGCATCGATAATCGGAATGCCTCGTTCTCGAAACAGTCGCGATACCGTAGACTTCCCGGTTGCAATTCCACCAGTCAATCCAATCTTCAACATACACGTCCACCCCTTAACGTTGTTGACAGTGCGGACAGTAATGCGTACCTCGCCCGCCCAATTTCATCTTTTCAATTTCATGTCCGCATCGGCGGCACGGTTCTCCGGTCTGTCCATACACGTAGAGCCTCTCTTGAAACGTTCCTGTGGCCCCATCTGGATTGGCATAACTGCGAATCGTACTACCTCCACGCTCAATGGCCTCAGTCAATACAGCAATGGCTTCAGTCCGCACACGGTCGACTTCTTCGTGTGACAAACTTGCGGCCGGTCGTGTCGGATGGACACCCGCACGAAACAACGTCTCATCTACATAGATGTTACCTAATCCAACAAAGATGGATTGATCGAGGAGGGCGGTCTTAATCGCGCGTGTCTTCATGCGCTCTAAACGTCGGTGTAACACCTCGGTTGTCACACGCTCGTCAAACGGCTCGTACGCAAGTAATGAGAGCGGTGGTGTGGTATGAATCGTTTCATTCGTCCGCAACTCCATCGTACCGAATTTACGGACATCATTATAGTGTAGAGTCGATTGGTCCGTGAACGTAATCACGATATGTGTATGTTTTACCGGTTCTGTAATGGAGTCATAAGGGAAAAACTTCCCTTCCATCCGAAGATGGGAGACGAGATACCCGTTCGTCAATTTGAATAAGATGAATTTCCCCCGACGTTCCACATCCGTAATCGTTTCTCCTATCAAATGGTGAACCCATTCTTCGGGGTCGAGTCCGCGGATAATTTTAGGGTCAAGGACATCGACAGACTGAATCGTTTTTCCTGAAACGGCAGGTCGCAACCTACGACAGACCGTTTCGACTTCTGGTAATTCTGGCATACTGATTTCCTTTCTATCCGTTTATTTCGTGTCAAACCATGTCGTTCCAACCGCTCCGTCCGCACGTAACGGGACATCAAGTGTGACCGTATGTTCCATCGCTTCGGTCACAAGTTTTTCTAATGCTTCCATCTCTTCGGCCGGACCTTCGAATATCAATTCATCGTGTACTTGTAACAACAGCTTAGATTGAAGTTTTGACGTGTTTAACGCATGATCGACATCAATCATCGCTTTTTTAATAATGTCCGCTGCCGTTCCTTGAATCGGTGTGTTGATTGCGGTACGTTCAGCAAACCCACGCAAGTTGAAATTACGAGAATGGATGTCCGGGATGTTCCGGCGTCGTTTCAACATCGTCTCGACGAACCCGTGTTCACGTGCCCGTTCAATCGCGGCATCCATGAACGTCTTCACCCCAGGGAACTGTTCAAAGTACGTATCGATAAAGGTCTGCGCTTCTTTCCGTGTAATCCCTAGGTTTTGTGAGAGTCCATAATCACTGATGCCATAGATGATTCCGAAGTTGACGGCTTTTGCTTGACGACGCATGAGTGACGTAACTTCTTCAGTGGAAACTTTAAACACGTTCGCCGCCGTCGACGTATGAATATCCTCATCGTGAAGGAAGGCTGCCATCATCTTCTCATCTTGTGACATATGTGCCATGATGCGCAGTTCGATTTGAGAGTAATCGACCGCATAAAGTACCCATCCCGGTTCACTCGCGGTAAACGCTTTACGGATGCGACGCCCTTCTTCTAATCGAATCGGAATATTTTGAAGGTTCGGGTTAACCGACGAAAGCCGTCCCGTTTGAGTAAGCGTCTGTGTATAACGCGTATGAATCTTGCCATCATCCTTCACGACTTTCTGCAAGCCCTCGACATACGTGGACTGAAGTTTGCCAAGTTCACGATAATGCATGATTTTCTCAATGATCGGATGAAGCGGTGCCAATTTTTCGAGGACATCCGCTGCCGTTGAGTATCCTGTTTTCGTCTTTTTCACAGGAGGGAGTGACAGTTTTTCAAATAATACGACCCCTAACTGTTTCGGTGAGTTGATGTTGAACGGTTCCCCGGCTAATTCATGAATCGTGACCTCAAGTGCATTTAGACGTTCACGCAGGTCCGTTTCCATATGTTGAAGCGTTTCGACATTTACGTGGATACCAGCCCACTCCATCTCGGCCAATACGGAGACGAGTGGTTTTTCAAGCGCCTCATAGAGTTCTGTCTGTTCATTCTCTTTCAACTCCGAAACAATGCGTTCAAACAATGTGTAGATGGCGTACGCCTTTTCTGCGAGATGAGCATGAAAAACATTCTCTTCCGGCACCTTGATTTTTGCACCTTTTCCGTAGACCGTTTCATCTTCCTCAAGAGGATACGTAAAGTGTGCGGCAATCGAGCTGAGAGACGTCCCACCAGATAGGTTGAGCAAATACCCTGCGACAAGCAGGTCTTCATACCCACGCAGTGCCAATTGGTGACGTTTCAATTGAATAATTGTCTGCTTCGCATCGAGACAAATCGTCGTCTTCGTCTCGTTTTCGATCCATTCCTTGACCCGTTCGTCCTCAAGAAGCGTCACATCTCCAATCGTGACACCTCGTTCCGAAGCGATCGCCACTCCAATCACGTCTTCTTCAAAATAATCATCATTCAGCTGTTCAAGCATTAACACAGCTCGCGATAAATCTTGATCGGCCAACGCGATTGTTGGTCGTTCCGCTTTTTCAACCGGTTCTTCTGAAGAGGTATCCGTCAGTTTGCCGATGAGTGACTTGAACTGTAAATCCATAAATAACGTTTTGACGACCGAAGCGTCATATGGCTTAAAGAGAAGATCATCCATCGTCACATCAATCGGTACATCCGTGTAAATGGTCGCCAACTGTTTCGACATTTTCGCTTCTTGTTCATTCGCCTCTACTTTTTCCTTTTGCTTCCCTTTCAACTCATCCGTATGTTCGTAAAGGGCCTCGACGGTACCGTATGTGGCAATCAACTTCAGTGCCGTCTTTTCCCCGACCCCTGGAATACCAGGAATGTTGTCAGATTTATCTCCCATTAATCCTTTTAGGTCAATCATCTGAATCGGTTGTAGTCCGTCGTAGCGTTCCTTGAACGCGGTCACGGTCATTTTCTCGACGTCGGTGATGCCTCGTTTCGTCAAATAGACCGTCACACGTTCATTGATCAATTGAAGTAAATCCTTATCCCCCGTCACAACCGTCACCTGATCAAAAGTCGGGTCTTTTGAGAGCGTCCCGATGATATCATCCGCCTCGTATTGATCGAGCTCTAAGACAGAGATGCCAAACGCCCGACAAACGTCACGCACGAGCGGAAATTGTTCACGCAATTCTCCCGGTGTCTTTTGACGTCCACCTTTGTATTCCGCGAACGTATCGTGACGGAACGTTTTCTTTGACGCATCGAACGCCACAGCAAAATGAGTCGGTTGCTCATCTTCCATTAGTTTCAATAACATCATCGTAAACCCATACACTGCATTCGTATTCCGACCTGACGCATCCGACATCGGAGGCAGTGCAAAAAACGCACGATATGTTAAGGAGTTCCCATCAAGGACTAGTAGTTTATTCATTCAATCGACCTCCATTCTTCTCTTCAACCATCATACCATACGGGTACATGCGTTCGAAAAAAAAGACCCTTTTCTACGAATAGAAAAGGGCCAAATTCTCGATCGTGTGGAGATGAGCACCGATCGAGTCACGAGATGATGAAGAGGTCTCATTCATAGAATAGCAAGGTTTTGTAAAGTAAATATGAACGAACGATAAAGTCATTGTTAAACCCGAGGGAATGTAATGGTAAACGTCGTTCCTTTGCCTTCCTCACTCTCTACGTCGATCGTGGCATGATGCAAATCGATGATGTGTTTCACGATGGCGAGTCCGAGGCCAGTTCCACCCGAGTTCCGACTTCTTGCCTTATCGACACGATAGAAGCGCTCAAAAATACGACTCACTTCTTTTTCGGCGATCCCGATTCCGTTGTCCTTGACGCGAAGTTTATAGGAATCTGCCATTGCTTCCACGGCGATGTCGACACGACTTCCTTCTGGTGAATAGTTGATGGCGTTGGCGACCAAGTTCATGATGACTTGCTTCATTCGGTTCAGGTCCGCTTGCAAGACGACCGTCCCCTCGTGTTTCGTTTCTAGCTGAATCGACTTCTTGCTCGCCTTTTGACTGAGCAGGAGACAGACCTCATCGACGAGCTGATTCAGATCGACGGACACCAACTCCATTTGGAAGTCATCCCGCTCCAATCTCGACAATTCAAGGAGATCCTCAACAAGCATCTGCATCCGTGTCGCTTCTTTCTGGATGATGTCTAAAAACTGGTCTCGAAGTTCCGGGACTTCTTTCGCCCCATCAAGAAGCGTCTCACTAAACCCACGTATGGATGTGAGCGGTGTCTTCAGTTCATGACTAACGTTCGCCACGAAATCTTTCCGCATCTTCTCAAGTCGTTTCAGTTCCGTGATATCGTTAAACAGTAACGTCGTGCCGCGAAGCATCCCGGTGTCACTGAAAATCGGTGCTGCGGATACCATATACGTTTTTTGATTGAATCCCGTTCGAATCGATAACTGACGGCGGTGGACCTCTTCCGTCAGATAAACGTCTTCGATCAGTGTTTCTACTTCAGGACTCGGTAGAATCCCGTGATAAAATTGTCCAATCGTTAAATCATCGTATTGGAACATTTCACGATAAGAGCGGTTGACCAACGTGACAATCCCTCGCTCGTCGACGAGCAGAAGACCCGCCCCCATATACTCGATTAACGATTCGAGTCTCGCCCGTTGTACGGACTCCCCGAGAGAAATCGACTCCAAATTCCGGGCAAGCACGTTGATTGACCCTGCTAGGCTACCGGTCTCTTCATCATTTCTGAGTTCATACACACGGGCCCGATAATTCCCGTCCGCCAGTTCCCGCAAAACGATCGTCGCCTCATCGATTGGTCGAATAAATTGATTCGTCAAATGTTGGAGCACGAATAAAATTATGAAGAAGGAGAAGAAGAGCGCGAGGGCAATCGTCAACCAGATGCGATTGTACACCCCTTCTAAATCCGATACATAACGGATGAATGTTAAATAGACTGTCCCACCCGTCGCAAGTTCGATCGGTTTTGTATATTGAATCAACTCGTCCTCATCCGCTTCACCGAACGTCCCTTCCTCAGGGACCATATTCGGATCAATTTTGTAATCGATGGACCCGACGCGAAACGGCGTGCCAGCGATTACCTCCATCCGACTATTGAGAAGGAGAATATCAAAGCTGCTTCCGTCATCGATTTGACCGACATACTCACGAATCTCGTCCAATTCGCCTCCTTCGAGGTAGAGGGCTGCCAATTGAGCATCTTCTTTTAGACGGTCTCGTTCAGAATCCAGATAAAAGTCTTTGAAGAGTTGCCCAAGGACAATCCCGAGCGTCAACAAGACACCGGTCACAAGAAAAATGAGAGTCGTCATAAATCTAGAGCGATACGTCTTCATTCCGAAGTCGGCTCCTCCATCTTATAGCCAAGACCACGAATCGTTTTAATATAGGTCGGTTTCTTCGTTACCGGTTCAATTTTTTCACGAAGGTGACTGATATGGACATCAACAATCCGGGTATCACCCACAAAGTCATAATTCCAAATGGCCGATAATAATTGATCTCGCGTCAACACGCGTCCTTTATTTTTCGCCAAATAGGCTAACAATTCAAATTCTTTCGGCGTCAACTCGAGGCGCTCCCCTTGCTTGAACACTTCGTAGTTTGAAGTGACGATTTTAACATCTCCGATTTGAATGACGTCCTCTTCAACCGCCGATTCTTGCGGGGCAGAACGTCTAAGAATCGCTTTGACGCGCGCGACTACTTCACGTGGGCTGAACGGCTTCGTCAAATAATCGTCCGCTCCGAGCTCGAGCCCCAATACTTTGTCAAACTCATCATCTTTTGCCGTGAGCATTAAAATCGGTGTATTGACTTTTTGCTGACGAAGTCGTTTGCACACTTCAAGTCCATCCATCTCCGGGAGCATCAAATCGAGCACAATGAGCACGGCGTCCTTTTTCTCAGCCAATTCCAATCCGGTTTTGCCGTCGTGCGCCGTCTCTACTTCAAAGCCAGCTTGTTCTAAATTAAATTTCAATAATGTCGCAATCGACACTTCATCGTCGACAACAATTACTTTATCAGCCACACTGCTTCCTCCTCTTAAACCATCAAATGTCACTTTCTATTTTACAAATCAATGCTTGAAACGACCAACCTCAAAGCAAATCTTTACAAAAACAAAACAAATCCACTTTCAGTGTAGCATGTTCGATAAGAGAGAAGGCGCAAAAAAGGTGCCTCCTGCAACATGACAGGAAGCACCTCAAACTTATAAGACGCTTAATACCGAGCGGACAGAATCCGCAGACCTCGATAGCGCTGCTTTTTCTTCATCCGTCAAGTCGAGCTCTAACACTTGCTCAATTCCATGTTTACCAAGAATCGTCGGGACGCCAAGATACAAATCATGGAATCCGTACTCTCCCTCAAGGTATGCGATGGCCGGTAAGATTCGACGCTGATCTTTTACAATCGCCTCGACCATCTCCACGATGGCAGCGGCTGGCGCATAATACGCCGAGCCATCGCCCAGTAGTTGGACAATCTCGCCGCCACCTTTTCGTGTCCGTTCAACGATTTGCTCGATTCGCTCATGTGGGATGAGTTTTTCGAGCGGGATGCCTCCAGCGTAAGAATAGCGTACGAGAGGCACCATTTCGTCTCCATGACCTCCAAGGACGAATCCGGATACGTCTTTGACAGAAACATTCAGCTCTTGTGCCACAAACGTTCGGAAGCGAGCCGTATCCAATACACCGGATTGACCGATGACGCGTTCTTTCGGGAACCCTGATTCTTTGAACGCCGCGTACGTCATGGCGTCTACTGGGTTCGTCAATACGATCAGGATGGCGTCTGGAGAGTAACGGGCAATCTCTTTCACAACCGAGCGCATGACGTTTGCGTTCGTTGCGACGAGGTCGTCCCGGCTCATCCCCGGCTTGCGCGCGATTCCCGCGGTAATGACAACCACATCGGAATCGGCCGTGTCCGCGTAATCAGACGTACCTGTGACCCACGAATCAAACCCTTGAATCGGTGCCGTTTCTTGCATGTCGAGCGCTTTCCCTTTCGTCGGTCCTACTTTTTCTTCCATATCGAGCAGTACGACATCCCCTAGCTCACGTTGAGCCAAGTACAGTGCAGTCGTTGCACCGGTGAAGCCACTTCCAATAACAGAAATTTTGTTACGACGAATCATGAGCTCTCCTCCTCGGTCGTCTTACATGTTTTTAATCAATTCATCCGCGAACTCTGAACATTTCACTTCTGTCGCGCCGTCCATGAGACGTGCGAAGTCGTATGTGACAACTTTCGAAGCGATCGTTTTCTCCATTGAGTTGATGATGAGGTCCGCCGCTTCGTTCCAGTTCATGTGGCGGAGCATCATCTCACCTGAAAGGATGACTGAAGATGGGTTTACTTTATCGAGACCCGCGTATTTCGGAGCAGTACCGTGTGTCGCTTCGAAGATCGCGTGACCTGTGATGTAGTTGATGTTCGCACCAGGTGCAATCCCGATTCCACCTACTTGAGCAGCAAGGGCATCTGAGATATAGTCACCGTTCAAGTTCATCGTCGCAACAACGTCGAACTCACGTGGACGAGTCAAAATCTGCTGGAGGAAGATATCAGCGATTGAATCTTTGACGATAATTTTCCCTTCAGCTTCCGCTTTCGACTGAGCTTCGTTAGCAGCTGCTTCACCAGATTCTTCTTTGATACGGTCATACTGTGCCCATGTGAACACTTTGTCACCGTACTCCGCTTCAGCGAGTGCATAACCCCAGTTTTTGAAGGCGCCTTCTGTGAACTTCATGATGTTCCCTTTGTGGACGAGCGTTAAAGATTTACGGTTGTTCGCAATCGCATATTCAATTGCTGCACGAACCAAACGTTCTGTTCCTTCAGAAGAAACTGGCTTGATTCCGATTCCTGATGTTTCTGGGAAACGGATTTTGTTGACATTCATCTCGTCTTGCAAGAATTTGATGAGTTTTTTTACTTCATCGCTTCCTGAAGCGTACTCGATTCCAGCATAGATATCTTCAGTATTTTCACGGAAGATGACCATATCTGTATCTTCAGGACGTTTTACTGGTGAAGGAACACCTGTGAAGTAACGAACTGGGCGAAGGCATGTATATAAATCGAGTTCTTGACGAAGTGCGACGTTCAATGAACGAATTCCTCCACCGACCGGAGTCGTAAGTGGTCCTTTGATGGCAATCAAGTACTCACGAATTTGATCAAGTGTCTCTGTCGGGAGCCATTCGCCTTTTTCGTTATATGCTTTTTCCCCAGCATATACTTCCATCCATTCGATTTTCTTGTCGCCGCCATATGCTTTTTCAACCGCAGCGTCAAATACGCGAACAGCCGCATTCCAAATGTCAGGACCTGTTCCGTCACCGATAATGAATGGTACGGTCGGTACATTTGGTACGTTCAATACACCGTTTTCAACTGTAATCTTTTGTCCTTGTGTCAACATAATGAATCCCCCTAAGTACATTACTGTAGGTCGACGCGTGCGCCGACCTACGTCACTTGTTAGTTTACCAAACTTTTGTCTAAAATGTGTCTCGAATTAACGTTCGTTTACCGGAACATACTTACGGCTCGTTTCACCGACATATTCCGCACGTGGACGAATCAAGCGATTATCCGCATATTGTTCAAGAATGTGCGCAATCCAGCCAGACATACGAGATACGGCGAAGATCGGTGTGAATAGATCTTCTTCGAGACCGAGCGCATAATAAGTTGAAGCTGAATAGAAATCGACATTTGGTTTCAAACCTTTTTCCGTTTCGACAAGATGGTCGATTTTCTCAGACATCTCATACCATTTCGGTTCGCCGATTTGAGCAGTCAACTGACGGCTCATTTCTTTCAAATGTTTCGCACGTGGGTCGCCATCCTTGTAAACGCGGTGACCGAAGCCCATGATCTTCTCTTTGCGCTCGAATTTGCCACGAACATATTCTTCAACACGGTCGACCGAGTCGATCTCGTGCAACATTTTCATTACCGCTTCGTTCGCACCACCGTGAAGTGGCCCTTTGAGTGCCCCCATGGCCGCCGTGACACCTGAGTACATATCCGAGAGCGTCGCTACACAAACGCGAGCAGTGAATGTCGAAGCATTCAACTCGTGGTCTGCGTGTAAGATGAGCGCTTTATCAATCGTCTTTTCTGCTACATCGCTCGGCTCTTCACCGTTTAGCATGTATAAGAAGTTCGCAGCGTAAGAAAGACCTGGTTTCGGTGCGACCGGCTGCTCCCCTTTACGAAGACGGGCGAATGCCGTCACGATTGTAGCGACTTGTGCTTGTAGGCGAATCGCTTTACGCATGTTGGCCTCGTCACTCATGTCTTCAGATTCCGCATCATATAGAGCGAGTTGCGAAAGTGCCGTACGAATCGTCGCCATTGCATTGGCTGATTTCGGTGCACGTCTTAACGTATCAATCACCTCTTCAGGCAATGTCGCTTCTTTTACAAGCGCATCTGAGAGCGCTGTCAATTCCTCTGCATTTGGTAAGTGGTCGTTCCACAATAAGAACACTACTTCTTCGAATGTGGCGTTGTCCGCTAAATCATCAATGGTGTATCCTCCGTAAGTCAATTGTCCGTCAATAATTGAGCTGACTTTTGAGGCTGCTGCCACAATACCTTCTAACCCTTTTGTCGTTGACATTCATAACTCCCCCTCAGTCTTGAATAAAGTGGTCGACCGTAAAAACAGTCTGTTTATAGGGAATAAGGATACGGGACGGGTTGTTCCCCTGCATTCACCCAGTCTCCGTTTACCCTGTCCTTTATATAGTATAAACAATTTATTGCAAAAAAGAAATGTAAGCGGCTTCAGTTGTCAGAAAATATCAAAACCATTTTTCAATAACTTGATATCCACCTAAAATCAATGCCGCGATACCAGCTCCGACAAGCGGTCCAACGGGGATCCCTTTCATGAATCCAACCGCTAGAATCGTACCTGCGAGGAGTGCCGTGGTGACGACCGGGTCGACACGCATCAGTTGTACACCTTGCCCCGCAGCAATGGCAACGAACATCCCTGAGGCAAATGCGACAATCCCGACCGGCCCTTTAATACTATTCCACAATTCTTTAAACCCGATATCGCCGGTCGCGATGGGGACGAGAACTGCGATCGTAATGATTGTCACACCCCAGCTGATTCCTTTCGATGCAAGTGTCGGAAATAACTGGTCTCCGAATCCGATTGCTTTGATGATCAACAAGACGCTACTTGCGATAATGACAGATTGGTTATTTGAAATGACACCGATTAAGACAAGCATCAATAAAAATAGATATGCACTCATACGTATTCCTTTCTTTGAACGGAAAAAGAACCGACCTTTGTAGAAGGCCGGTTCGATTGTCGTTCAATTATGCGTTGTAGATTTTACCTGTGAGTGGGTCGATTGAAATCATCTGACCGTCACGAAGCGATGCTGTCGCTGCATCAACACCTACGATGACTGGCTTGCGAAGTGATGGTCCAACGATCCCAGCATGGCTCGTCAATCCGCCGTCTTCTGTGATGATTCCAGCCGCTTTTTCGATCGCAGGCATCATTTCTTTATCTGTGAATGGTGCGACAAGAATCATGCCGTCTTTCGCTTTTGCATTTGCTTCATCCGCATTTTTCGCGACAACGACTTCTCCAACAACACCGCGCTCACCGATTCCACGCCCGTCTGCGAGAGCGTGACCAACGATGTGGACTTTCATCATGTTTGTCGTACCAGCTGTCGCCGCAGGAATACCAGCTGAGATGACAACGAGGTCACCGTCAGTGACGAATCCAGCGTGACGTGCCGCTTCCGATGCTTGAACCAACATTTCATCCGTGTTGTTCGGCATTGTTTCAGCAACGATTGGATATACGCCCCATACGAGGTTCAATTGACGCGCAACGCGCTCCGATTCTGTCACCGCGATGATGTTCGCTTCAGGACGATACTTCGCTGTACGAGCAGCCGTATAACCTGATTGTGTCGGTGTCAAGATTGCTTTGGCGTTCAAGTTGATTGCCGTGTGCGCAACCGCTTGAGAGATCGCATCCGTCACTGTGTGCTCACTGCGCTTCTGACGATCTTTCAACAAGTTTTTGTAGTCGAGCATGCGTTCTGTACGCTCTGCGATTGCAGCTTGCATTTGAACAGATTCGATTGGGTAGTCCCCTGCAGCTGTTTCACCAGAAAGCATGACTGCGTCTGTTCCATCCAAGATTGCGTTTGCTACGTCTGATGCTTCCGCGCGTGTCGGACGCGGGTTACGTTGCATTGAATCAAGCATTTGCGTTGCTGTGATGACCGGCTTCCCGAGATCGTTACACTTCTTGATGAGTTCTTTTTGAACTGGTGTCACTTCTTCTGTCGGGATTTCAATTCCGAGGTCCCCACGGGCTACCATCAAACCGTCAGAGATTGCCAAGATTTCTTCGATGTTATCGACACCTTCTTGGTTCTCGATTTTCGGGTAAATCTTGATGTGTGATGCGTTATGTTTCTCGAGAAGTTGGCGAATTTCAACTACGTCAGATGCACGACGTACGAATGATGCTGCAATCACGTCAATGTCTTGTGAGATCCCGAACTCGATGTCCGCGATGTCTTTGTCCGTGAGGGCAGGAAGGTTTACCTTGACGTTTGGCAAGTTAACACCTTTCTTCGTCTTGATGATTCCTTCGTTTTCAATGACGCAACGGAGATCACGGTTATCAAGCTTTTCAACGACACGGAGTCCGATGAGACCGTCGTCGAGCATGATGTGTGAACCGACTTCCACATCATCGTAGAGTCCTTCGTACGTCACAGAGAAACGATCTTTCGTTCCGACGATTTCTTCCGTTGAGACGATTGTGACTTCTTTTCCTTTTTCAAGAAGTGCCTTACCGTCTTCGAATGTATGCGTGCGGATCTCTGGACCTTTTGTGTCGAGAAGAACAGTGACAACTTTACCCGCTGCTTTCGCCGCTTCACGGATGTCACGGATACGAGCTCCGTGCTCTTCATAGTCACCGTGTGAGAAGTTGAGACGGGCAACGTTCATCCCAGCTTCGATCATCTCAGGAAGACGCTTCTCAGAAGCCGGTCCAATGGTACATACAATTTTCGTTCTACGCATAATATAAAAACCTCCTAGGGGATATAGTGCAACTTACAAACAGAAAACGGGGGGCCTTGGACCGTATCCCGTCTCTGCAACATACAAAATCGTTTAAATCGACAATTGGTTAACGAGGTCAATCAATTGCATATCAATAGTGTGCTTGTTATTGTCGAGCGCCTCATCGATATCAAGATCCATCATCTGGTTGTTACGGATTCCGACAACGCGGCCCGCTTTCCCTTCAAGCAAGATCTCAACAGCGTATGCACCCATACGACTTGCAAGGACACGGTCAGCGGCAGTTGGGGAACCACCACGTTGGATGTGACCGAGAATCGTGACGCGTGTTTCTGAGTTCGTCTTCTCAGCAATCAATTTGCCGATTTCTTCCGCACTTCCCGCACCTTCAGCAACAATGACGATCGAGTGCTTCTTACCGCGTGCAATCCCGTGATTGATTCGTTCCACGATTGCATTCAAATCCTCTGGACGTTCTGGGACGAGAATCGACTCAGCACCACCAGCGAGACCAGAATAAAGCGCGATATCACCAGCGTCGCGACCCATGACCTCGATGACATACGTACGTTCATGTGATGACGCCGTATCACGAATCTTATCGATCGCATCAAGCGCTGTATTGAGTGCTGTGTCGAAACCGATTGTCGCATCTGTTCCTGGGATATCGTTATCGATTGTACCCGGAAGGCCGATTGTTGGGAATCCGAGTTCAGTCAATTTTTGAGCTCCGCGATAAGAGCCATCTCCACCGATGACCACGAGGGCATCGATATTGAATTTCTTCAACTGTTCTACTGCTTTTGCGCGACCTTCTTCTGTTCTGAATTCAGGACAGCGCGCAGAGCGAAGGAACGTACCTCCACGTTGAATGATGTCGCCGACTGATCCAAGATTTAATTCGACTAAATCACCTTCGATTAATCCTTGATAGCCGTTATAAACGCCGTACACTTCAAGACCTTCAAAAATTGCTTTTCGGGTCACGGCACGGACAGCAGCGTTCATTCCAGGAGCGTCTCCTCCGCTTGTTAATACCGCAATACGTTTTAAATTCACGTCGCTCACCTCTTATGTGTTTTAACGAAATCTGAAAATAAAATACCACGTCTGACCTTTGTTTTACAACACAAGTATGTGAAAAAAATGCATAGGGTATCTCACAAAGCAGTCACTTGAGGAATGAATAAAGCTTTATTCAAAGCCATTGTTACCGTTTTCACTCGTTAATTGTGCCAATTTGATGATATTTGGTCGCACGTCCTTGAATCAGCTCAGAAGTCGATTGTGCGAGCAACTCATTCATATGCTGTAATAAGACAGGTTTCAAGAGTGACGACTGTAGTGACACATCAACGTGTGCCCCCCCATACACTTCTCCTACCACTTCATCGACAATCCCTAGGTTGAATAAATCTTGTGCTGTAATCTTCATCGTCTCCGCCGCACGCTCTGCTTGTTTCGCGTCTTTCCACAATAGTGCCGCTGCACCTTCTGGCGAGATGACTGAGTACGTACTATTCTCAAGCATCAATAGACGGTCGCATACACCAATTCCAAGCGCACCGCCTGAACCACCTTCCCCAATGACAACGGAGACGATCGGCACTTTCAGCGTCGCCATCTCAAACAAGTTACGGGCGATCGCTTCACTTTGCCCTCTCTCTTCTGCGGCTTTCCCCGGATAAGCCCCTTTCGTGTCAATGAATGTCAAAATGGGACGGTTGAACTTTTCGGCTTGCTTCATAAAACGCAAGGCTTTTCGATACCCCTCCGGGTGTGGCATACCAAAATTCCGTTTCATGTTCTCTTTCGTGTTCCGCCCACGCTGATGTCCGATAATCGTCACCGGCACTCCTTCAAACGTTGCGAGTCCAGATACGATTGCCGCATCGTCATATCCGTGTCGGTCCCCATGAAGTTCCATGAAGTCAGGGAACAAATGTTGGATGTAATCGAGCGTCGTCGGACGCTTCGGGTTTCGCGCCAACTGGACGCGGTCCCACGGTTTCATATTCCCATAAATATCTTTTTCTAATCGGTCGAGCTTTAACTCGAGATGACGAATCTCTCGGGATAAATCAATCCCTTTCGTCTCAGCCGTCTCCCGTAATTTATTTAGCTGTTCGGTGACTTCTTTGATTGGGTCAAACATGACGGACACCCCCATCGTGTAATTCGATCATCTTCTTCAAGAACGAACGCATCTGTTCACGATGAATGACTGCATCCAGCTGCCCAGACTCAAGTAGAAACTCGGCAGTTTGAAAGTTCTCTGGAAGCTTTTCCCGAATCGTCTGTTCGATGATTCGTCGTCCTGCAAACCCGATGAGCGCTCCCGGTTCCGCGACGTTCAAGTCGCCAAGCATCGCAAAACTCGCTGACACACCACCAGTCGTCGGATGTGTCAAATACGCGATGTACAGCAGTCCTGCTTCGTCATGTTCTTTTAGAGCGATGGACGTATTGGCCATTTGCATCAAACTGACCATTCCTTCTTGCATCCGTGCCCCACCTGATGCTGTGAACAAGACGACTGGAAGCCCAAGTGATGTGGCGGTTCGAACAGCCGAAGCAATCGCTTCTCCGACGTATGCACCCATCGACCCCATTCGGAATCTCGCATCCATCACACAGACAACGAGTGGAAGTCCGTCGATTGTCGCCTTTCCACATACGACGGCCTCTTCGATCCCGGTCCGCTCCCGATCTTTCGTCAACTTCTCCTCATAGTCAGGAAAGTCGAGTGGATTCGCCTTGACAGAAGGTCCCGCAAATCGTTCGAACGACCCTTCGTCAACAAGCATATCAATCCGTTCTTGCGCATGAAGCGGAAAATGATAACCGCAATCACACACTTTGTGGTTCTCATTCAACTGTTTTGTATAATGCATATATTTACAAGATGGACATTTCGTCATTAATCCCTGTGGTGCGTCAATCTTTGGTTCTCGTTGACGCAATGGCATATATCGTTTCGGTTTCTTGAAAAAAGCAGTCATCGCTTCCCCCTCGTTCATTCCGGCATCCCCATTCCACGCCACGTCTCGACAAACTGTTTCCGTTCCTCGAGCGTGTATAAATCCCCAACGTCTAATCCTTCAAAAAAGCGGTTGACCTCACTCCAAATTCGAATGAACAGTTCATTCTTCAACTGAAAGATGAGTTGCTGGCGAAACGTTCGATCATCATCGATCACCGTTTCTAATAGAGCCAGTCGTTCCTTAGTCGGTTCAATTTCTGAAAACGCCATGCGCTCCAATAGTCTAAGCATCTCAATAATATCGGTCGCTTTCGTCTGTTTGGTCACAATGAACTCCGACAATATCTCAATGTACCGATGTCGGTCTTGTTCACACAAAAAGGTACCACCACCATGTCTCGTTTCCACGATGCCTAAAAAACTCAACGCTCGTAACGCTTCGCGAACCGAAGCGCGACTAATGGACAGCGTTTCGGCGAGCTCTCGTTCGGATGGAAGCCGATCACCTGGAACTAAAGACGATTGGACAATTAATTTTCTAATCTTTGAAATGTTTCCGTGAAATGAGGATGCGTGTTTTTCATGCATCTGACCGTTCAACTCCCTTTTTTGGATCATCTATCAAACTTAAGTGGTCAGACCAATTAGTGCGATTATATCACTTTTTAGGACTTGGTACTAGTTTCTGGACCAACCATTTTTGTATCGATTCGTTTCAGTACGACATTTTCTTCCCCGAACCGTCTTTTCGCTTCCGCCACATACTCTTCATTCGGATTGATTGAAAAAGCTGAAGCCAGTTGTTTCACTTCCTTCGAATCCGTGAATCGGCATACAACCGGGACATCCCCTTGTGCTCGTTGAATCCAATCTTCCAATTCAGGGAAGCGGTCGAGTGTGAGCCGGATGAATAAGGCTTGCCCGTGTAACGGTCGAACCCGTTCGACAATCAATTGCTTGCGACCATCCCGTTCATTCGAATGGACCTCTAGTAACAAGATGTTACCGGCATAGAGGGACCGTCCAAACTGCGCGAATGTTCGAGGAAACACGACGACCTCGTCTTGCGTCATGCCATCGTCCACCATGAGAACACCCATCCGTTCTTGTTTTTTTGTCATGAACGTACGTACGTCATCTACATATACGACGAGATAACCGTTTGTTCCATTCATGACTTCTTCAATTGTAGACGGTTCGATCCCGATATCCGGAAGTGCCGTCAATGGAGAGTGGACCACCCATGTCCCGAGCGCCTCCCTCTCTTCTTCAGACCAATTCGGTTCTTTCACTTTTTTCTGTTTTAGTCCGAGTGAAGACAGCTCATCCGGTAAAAAATGTGTTCCCGCTTCTTCTCGCAAACGTTCGACTGCTTCAAAGGCATGTGTCCGGTCACCGTGATACATCCGGTCGAGCGCGCCCGCACCAAGTAATCGACGTAATTTCAGTTGGTCTTTATTTTTCCACTCCATGGCTTCTTGAAGCGTTCTGACATCTTTCAACTGCCCGTTCAGTTCAATCAGTCGGTCCACATCCCGTTTGGTCAACCCCTGGACCGCCTTCAACCCGAGCCGGACGCCCGGTCCCTCAAGTGTCGCGTCAGCGTGACCATGTAAGACGTCCGGTGGGTACACCGGAATTTGATCTTTCCGTAACAGTCTGACAAGTTCCGTTGTTTTTTCTGATGTCACCACATGAAAGACACGAGGGAAATGTGCTTTGACGTAAGCCAATCGGTAACTGATCAAACTGTAGGCGACAGCGTGAGAGCGGTTAAATCCGTACCCGGCAAACTTTTCAATCCATGAAAAGATTTGCGCCAAGACGTCCTGGTCTCCCGCTTTTGCTTGCTGCAAAAATCGTTCTCGTTCCCGAGCAATCGTTCCGGTATCCTTTTTGGCAATAGCACGTCTGACCAAATCCGCTTCCGCATAGGAATAGCCTCCGAGTTTACGGAGAAGTTTCATCACCTGTTCTTGATAGACGAGTACACCGTATGTCGGTCTCATGACGTCTTCTACGTCTGGGTGGACTGGTTGGTAAGGCATACCGTGCTTTCGCTTCGCATACGTTTCGATGAATTGCATCGGTCCCGGGCGATAGAGTGACATCGTGACAACGATATCTTCAAACTCAGTCGGTTTCACTTGTCGAAGCGCTTGCTTCATCCCGGTCGATTCGAATTGGAAGATTCCGTCCGTCTCACCTCTCGCAAGCAGTCGATACGTCCGGGCATCGTTTAACGGAATTGTTTTCAGAGAGAACAGCGCATCACTTTCTCGAATCAAATCCTCCATCTTTCGCAAGCGACTCAAGTTTCGTAATCCGAGCAAGTCAATTTTCAGAAGCCCGACCTCTTCCAAATCCTTCATATTATATTGGGTCACGTGTTCTTCAAGTTCGGGTTGGAGCGGAGTCACTTCTTCAATCGGTTGACGACTGAGCACCACTCCTGCCGCGTGAACGGAGGATTGACGCGGCAAACCTTCTAGCTGTTTGGCAATCCGTAATAACTGCTGACGCTTTTGGCTACCGGCAAACCACTTCATCTGCTTCTGGCTCGACATCAGTTCATCAAGTCCTCCGGCTTTCACTTGCTTGCTCGCAGCCTGCCCTTCCTCAAGGGTCATCCCGAGCGCTCTCGCAACGTCTCGAATTGCCGCTTTCGCACCGAACGTGGCAAGTGTCCCGATCTGTGCGGCATGCGTATGACCGTATCTTGATAGTACGTAAGAAACCACTTCCTCACGACGTTCATCTTCAAAATCGAGGTCTATGTCTGGCATCGACACACGCTCTGGATTTAAGAATCGTTCGAACAACAACCCGTAATGAACCGGATCGACTTCCGTGATATGGAGGGCAAAACTGACGAGTGAACCTGCTGCCGATCCACGCCCCGGACCTACTTCAATCCCAGATTCTCGAGCAAACCGAACGATGTCTTCCACGATCAAGAAATAGGAAGAAAATCCGGTATTGGCGATGACTTCAAGCTCAAACTTTGCCCGCTCGATGTAAGGTTCTTTCACGAGTTCCATCGCCTTCAACCGCTCACCGACAAGTCGTTTCAGCTTTTGATCGGCATCCGGAATTTCTGGAATCGCCCCTTCCGCACGTGGTAGATGATCTAGCCGAATCAATGCCTCGAATCGATCCAGTTCCGATAATTCTTCCGTTGTGAACCAGTCATTCATTTCACTCGGTAGTCGAACGTGCAATCCTTTTTGTCGCACGTCTTCATTCGACATCACGTCCCCTTCGCGAATGGCAGAAATGGCTCGGAATCCTTCCACATCTTCCGGTCTCATGTATCTCGTTTCAGGGGCCGGAATCAATTGGACAGCAAGCTCTTCGCGCATGAGACGAAGTTGTTTCAACACTTGTACCTGTTCCGTAGTCTGAGGTGCCGGTAGTCCGAGCCACAGCTTCTCTTCATCGACAAACGACAAGAGTTGATGATAAAGGCGACGCCGGTGAACCGGATCACTCGCTTTCCAATTTTCAGGTAATACGATCAGCGGCATCGTTGTCCGTCCTTCAATTCCTCCCGCCTGGATGATACGATATTGTTCCTTAAGCTCCGTTTCGTTAGATGAATACACAATCACGGATACGTCTAACCCATCCAATCGGAGGACCGTTCTCAGTCCGATTAGCGGTTTCACCTCATATCGTTGGCAATATGACAAAAATGTCGGAACCCCATAGAACGCATCGTCTGCGATCGCCACGGAACGACTTCCCCGTTCGGTCATCTGCAAGACATATTGTTCTAACCGGATTGTACTTTGTAGTAAACTATAAGCAGTTCTGACATTCAGATGAATCATCGTTGGCCTCCTTACTATATTAATGGAATTGTCAAACTCAATTCATCACTTCTCTGATACAATAATTATAGACAAAACTCACGACAAAAGGGGGTAAAAGCGTATGATTATCAATCGGGGACAGATTGCACGCGATAAGTTAGAAAAATTACAGCATGGTCAAACAGTGTTTGCCGACAGCCCAGAAATCATCGACCGGCTCCGTAAGTACATTACTGAGTATCAGCTCGACGTCGTCGAGGACGTGACCGAACGAGGTACATGGTTCATCCCAAAGGAAAATGGAGACAAATGAAGAGAGCTGACCAAGGTCAGCTCTCTTCATTTTCTTCAAACGTGAATTCCCCAGCCACTTCATTCAAAGCCGCAATCACGTCATCCATCTCATCCCATGTGTCAATCGTGGCACCAGCCGCCATCGGATGACCTCCCCCACGGTATCGCTTGGCCACTTCATTGATGACAGGACCTTTCGACCGGATGCGCACACGAATCTCTTCTTTGTTTTCCACGAACATGACCCAACATTTCAATCCCTCAAGACCCGAGAAGCTATTGACGAGTTGAGACGCCGCTTCTGGAGAGGCATGGAACGTTCGAAGCACATCCTTGTCAATCTTCACATAGCCGACCCCCTCTTCCGTTACTTGGACATGCTGTAATACATAGCCTTGCAGTTGGAGAGTCGCTAAATTCGTTTTATACATGTGACGATATAATTTATTCGTGTCGATGTCTTTCGCAATCAGCGCCGAAGCAATCTCAAACGTTCGGGCCGTAGCATTTCGAAACTGGAAACGTCCTGTGTCGCCAACGATGCCGGCATAGAGTAAAAATGCCGCCTCTTGGTCAATGGGATATCCCCAAATGTCCGCGAGTTCCACAATCATCTCAGACGTCGAACTGACCGAGGTATCGACAATCTGTGTCATCGCATACGGATCTTCATCAGGATGATGATCGATTTTGATGATCGTCTTCCCTTTCAATGCGAAAGGTCCATCGATTCGCTCTTGATTCGCCGTATCCAAAATAAGGACGAGCGCGTCCTGATACATTTCTTCTTCGACATGTTCCATCTTTCCTAAAAACTCGAGGTCTGGAACCATGCTACCGACCACATAGATTTGCTTCTCCGGATGAACCGATTTTAGAATGCGCTGTAAACCAAGCTGGCTCCCCAACGCATCAGGGTCTGGTCGTACGTGGCGGTGAATGAAAATGGTGTCAGCCGCCTCAATTTCTGATTTGATTGTATCCGCTTCCTGCCATTGCGTCATGATGATTCCTCACTTTCCTACACACTATTATGGTATGATGATAACAGATTACGAGATAGAAAGGGGTTCCTTCACTTGCAACTTGTCATGATTGGACTCATTTTGTTCGCGCTCGGTGCGTACCTTGTCTTCAAGCGCCGCGCTTTTTTGACAAAGACGCCAAACCGCAAAGCGTTGTTCAACACGCAAGCGTTGATCTGGTTAAGTTTATTCCTCGCATTGTTCGCTGCGAACCAAATGGTCGGGGGATTCGGTCTGAATTCATCTGTCGGTTGGATTGTCAGCATCGTCATGTTAGTCGTCGGTTTAGGGAATGCTGTTGTCGGATTTATCCGTTACCGCAAAATTTACCCTCTCGCCGCAGAAGAACCGACGAATACGCCATCATGAAACAGAGCACCTGCTACAGTGCGTAGCAGGTGCTCTTTTCGTTACCGGTCGATGAGTTGTGCCGTGACGAGCGCCTTGGCGACAAGTTGTGTCCCTTGCGTCATCTCCACATCCACTTTCCCGAACTTCCGACCGAGGTCGAAGACATGGGCCGACACTCGAATCTGACTTTCAATTTGAATCGGCTTCATGAAATAGACGGTGATATTCTCAACCACGAGATCGCCTTTCTTCATATGACGTAGACTTCGCGTCGCCCCCTCGACCAACAAGGTCGTCAACACGCCAGATGAGGCGGTCCCCATATGACTCGTCATCTGTGGGGCCACTTCAACCGTGAAGGCCGTCCCGTTCGATGCAGGATCTTCTTTCAGCTGGTTCGTGATCATGTTATCGAACGTCTCACCGACTTGCGGTTGTCGATTCGCCAGTTGCAGGGCCTTCAGCACATCTTGGCGGCTAATAATCCCAAGCAGACGTCCGTAGTTATCAACGACAGGTAACATCTCGATCCCTTCCCACACCATCTGGTGCGCGGCATTGGTGACACTCGTTTGTACGCCTACTGTAATCGGACTTTTCGTCATGACCTTCTCAATATCATAGTCGTGTGATTTATCAATGACATCCTTTGCCGTGATCACGCCGACCACTTTCATCTGTTCATCGATGACGGGATACCGATTATGTTTCGTCCGTTCATTCAGCTCGTGCCAACGTTTCACTGTGTCATCTGATTTCAGATAGAACGTATCGTGGAGCGGGATGACGATATCTGAGACGAGTAAAATCTCTTTTTTGATTAGACGGTCATAGATGGCTCGGTTGATCATCGTCGCGACGGTAAAACTGTCATAGGATGTAGAAATGACAGGCATATCATACTTATCTGCCATTCGTTTCACTTCATCCGTTGTGTCAAATCCCCCTGTGATCAACACAGCCCCACCTGATTGTAAGACGAGTTCATGCGCCTTCTCGCGGTTCCCGATGATGACGAGTGAGTCGACATCGATATATCGCATCATCGCCTCGAGCTTCATGGCACCGATTACAAATTTCGATAGCGTCTTATGGAGGCCGTTACGTCCGCCCAACACCTGACCATCGACGATATTGACGACCTCGGCGAATGTAAGTTTTTCAATATTCTCTTTATGCTTTCGCTTGATCCGGATCGTCCCCACCCGTTCAATGGTAGATACGAAACCTAGGTTCTCAGCTTCCTTGATGGCACGATAAGCCGTACCTTCTGATACAGCCAACTCTTTGGCGATTTGGCGGACCGAAATTTTTGACCCAACATCGAGTGACTCGATATGTGCTATGATCTGTTCATGTTTTGTGGTCATACGCGGAGTCCCTTCTCTCAATACATTTTCTACTCTATTTAGTATACTGTATCAGTCGAACTAGTTCAAACTGTACCAATCCAATTGCAACATTTCCTTTCTGTTTTCGAAACAGCTATAATAGACGAGTAGTCAACGTAAGAGGTAGAAGGGAAGGGATTCAACTTGAATCAACGCACCAATCAAATTGCACAATCTCTAGCGACAAAAGGGTTAGATGCAGCATTCATCACATCGAAAGCATCCGTGTTTTATTTCTCGGGAGTATACGCGGAAGCACACGAGCGATTGATCGCCATTTTAGTTTTGAAAAACGGCACAACTGCCATCATCTGCCCAGCACTTGAAAAAGGGATTGTCGAAGCGAGTGACTGGTCAGGTGAAATCGTGACGTATATGGACCACGAAAATCCATGGGACAAAATCGTCAAGTTATTCCTCGACAACCAAATCGTTCCTGAACGAATCGGGATCGAAGGGGAACATTTGACATTCAACCGAGTCGAGCATCTTCGTGCCGGTTTTGCCGGTCTGTCCATTATTGATTTGACAGACGAGCTCCAAACGTTACGTATGATCAAATCACCTGATGAAGTCCGAATCATGAAGCGGGCCGCCGAGTTGGCAGATATGGCCATCGAAGCCGGGATCCGTTCCCTCCGTGAAGGCGTGACCGAACTCGAGGTCATCGCGGATATCGAATACGCTATGAAACAGCAAGGTGTCCGTGAAATGTCTTTCGACACACTCGTCTTGTTCGGCGAGAATAGTGCCGACCCTCACGGTGTCCCAGGCAACAACCGTCTGAAAAAAGGTGATTTCGCCTTGTTCGACCTCGGCGTCGTCTGGCAGGGATACTGTTCAGACATCACACGAACGGTCGTCTTCGGTGAGGCGAGTCGCAAACAACGTGAGATTTACGACACGGTTCTCCAAGCGGAGGAAGCCGCAATCGAGATGGCGAACGTCGGGACGACACTTGGCGCAATCGATATCGCCGCACGACAAGTCATCACGTCTGCAGGATATGGTGAATACTTCACTCACCGGATCGGTCACGGAATTGGAATCGAAGTACACGAACATCCATCGATGGCAGCGAACAATGACACGACCGCCCAAGTCGGGATGACGTTCACAGTCGAACCGGGTATCTATTTACCGGGAATCGGCGGAGTCCGTATCGAAGACGATCTCGTCATGACAGAAAGTGGTCCTATCACATTGACGAGTTATCCAAAAACACTTCAAGAGATTGAATGACAAAAAGTGCGATCCATTACCAAGGATCGCACTTTTTACATATCTTACTTTTTATATACCTTAATAGAACAAACCCAGCATGACATCCCGTTGAGGTACGTCATAACGTTCCATCTTCTCTAAAAAGGTACGCTTGTCATATGGGACCGCCTTCAGTTCAAGGTCAATCCCCGTTTCTCCTTCAGATAATATGGCAAAGCGAGCCAAGTCATCTTTCGCCACCCCGAGCGCACCAGGATTGACGTAGCGTTTCCTGTCATCTTCAAACAAGTGGACGGGATGGTGATGTCCGAATAACACGATTTCTCCTTCATACGTCCCATATAATCGTTGCATATTTTCCAGCGTCGGTTCGAGAATCTCGTGAAACGGTTCCTCGACGATCGCGGCATGGCGTCGGTCGGTCGGGATATGATAATGAATACCGAACACCGTTTCGCCAGCCATTTCGACGGACATCGTTCGTGGAAGAGATTCGAGGACATCCGCATATCGAGTCTCCAATTGACGCGCGACCCACTCATGGTGGGGGCGCGTATGTGCATAACTTTCCGGATGACCGTATCCAGCCAAAAGGGAAAGGACGGCCTCATCATGATTCCCAGAAATCTTATGCGCGCCCCGATCTAGCAATCGCTCCATGACCGCATTGGAGTCCGGTCCCATCGCAATCATGTCACCAAGTGACCAAATGACGTCGACCCGCTCTGTATCCATGACTTGGAGCGCAGCCTCTAACGCTTCGAGATTGCCATGAACGTCCGTGACCACTCCGATTTTCATCGTGTTCCCCTCACTTCCGATATTGATGGACGACGTTGACGCCGCCTGTCACATCGATGATGGCACCTGTGATCATGTCCGAGTCTTCTTGTAATAAGAACGAAATCAAACGCGCGATATCTTCTCCCGTCCCGTGTCGACCGACCGGAGTGCTTTCATCTACTTCCGCTTCCTCAATGCGCATCTCCTTTTGCGAGCCGACGATATTGCCCGGGTTGACCATGTTCGCCGTAATCCCGAACGGTGCCTCTTCCAATGCGACCGATTTTGTCAAACTGACGAGTCCCGTCTTTGCAGCGGCAAACGCAGAACGATGGATCCACCCAGGCGCCGTCCCACTTTCCGGAAATCCATACGAGATGATGCGTCCGAATCGATTCGAGCGCATGGAAGGAAGCGCACGACGCATTAACCAAAATGAGGCGGACAGGTTGCCCGTGAGTACTTCGTCCCACTCGTCGTCCGTCAATTCGACGAGCGGTTTCCGCTCAAAGATATATGGACCTGCATTTAAGATCAAGGCGTCCGGTTCACCAAACCGTTCGACCGCTTGCTCATAGGCCGAGAGCAGTTGTTCGCGGTCCGTCAATCCGGCCTCAATCATATGTATCCGCTCATGTTCCCAGTCGATTGGATTCCGTTGCAAAATGCTAACGTGCCAACCATCTTGTAACAGACGCTCCGTCACGACGCGTCCGATCCCTTTGGCACCAGATGTAATCAATACGTGTTTCATCGTCCTACCTCCTCCGCCTTATTTTACCCGTTCTTTCACACGAATTCCAAACTTGGACATGTCGTGAACACCGCCATGAAAAAATTCACTCATTTTCATGGCGAAAAAGCGTGAAAACCGAAAGAAGTGGTATACTATATATGTAAGCCGAACGTATATTTCGAGCGAAAGGTTGGGATTTACATGGCAATTGTATACAAACACATTTTATCTGCCGTTGACGGCTCTAAAGAGGCGGAACGTGCATTCGAAACAGCAATCGATGTCGCGATTCGTAACGAAGGGAAACTGTACGTCGGTCATGTGATTGATACGCGGACGTTTGCGACTGTAGAAGCGTACGATCGGACAATCACAGAGCGCGCCGAGACATATGCGAAAGAATTGCTTGAAGACTATGTCAATCGCGCGAAAGAGCGTGGCGTAAAAGAAGTCGAGACGGTGATCGAATACGGCTCACCGAAAGTGACGATTGCGAAAAAGATTGCGCCTAATCATGATATTGATCTTATTATTTGTGGCGCGACAGGTTTAAACGCTGTAGAACGTTTCTTTATCGGAAGCGTCTCTGAAAGCATCGTCCGTTATGCGAAATGTGACGTCCTCATCGTTCGTCAATAATCATCCATGCATCAAAAAGGGTCTTGCGCAATCGCAAGACCCTTTCTTATGCATTACAACACCTTGACCGTAACCGTTTTGCGACCGAATTGAATCGCCGCACTATGTGAATACATTAAGATGTCGATTTTATTTCCTTTGATGGCGCCGCCTGTATCAGCTGCCGTGTAGGTACCTAACAACTTGCTGCCTACGTATACTTGTACTTTTGTTCCGAGCGGAATGACGCGCGGGTCTACCGCGATGACATTGCGCTTTTGAGTACGAACGTTCCATCCAAGTGCTGTCTTACCTGAACATCCCTTGCAATACGGTGTATATGCCGATGCTTTCATCGTATATGTCTTAACGCTTGCTGGTTTGAGCGGTTTTGGAGCACTTACCGTACGTAAGTTCTTTGTAGGGACCCATCCGGCCTTCCCTTTATAGTTCACGCGAATCCAAGCACCTCGAGAACCTGTACGTTGAAGACGATCACTCGCTGTCATCTTCCCAATCACTCGTGCATTTGATTTCCCTTCTGCATAAACCATCTTCGAACCTGACTTTGTCGCAACATAAACTTTTTTAGTAGCTGCTTCCACTGGTGAAGTCGGTAGAGCAAATGCAAATACGGCGATGGCGAGAAGTAAGAGCATCATGATTTTTTTCAACATACGTTTTTTCGTCCTCTCTTCGTCAATTTGTCTTCGATTCCGTGTCATCCTTTATCTAGGCGATTTGTCACTTCCAATGAATATTTCGTCCAGATAACTATATGACGAAATATCGGTCAGTGCCGTTACACTTCCTGTTCATTTGAGTGACACGAACATTACAAATCGATGTCAAATGTAACGATTTATCGCGTTAGATTAGACATTTGAATCGAACGAGAGATATTTTTATAAATTCACATCCAATATATGGTTTATTCATGACGTAAACATTGCAAAACGGTGCAGATGAGGCGCCTAATGTTACAAAGGAGATAACATTGGTCCCACTTCAGATTCTTCACATTAGTAAAAAAGACTCACAAAAAAAAACCACGTTACACGAAGTAACGTGGGTTCGTTTCGTATTATGCGTGTGCTTCGACAAGGTTTGCAACGCGTACCGTGTCGCGCGCGATGACCAATTCTTCGTTCGTCGGGATGATGATGACTTTAACTGGTGAGTGCGGATAGTTGATAAACAACTCTTTTCCGCGAGCACCGTTGTTAAGTGAAGGATCCCAGTAGACACCCATGAATTCAAGACCGCGAAGGATGCGTTCACGGATGACGTCCGAGTTCTCTCCGACACCTGCAGTGAAGATGATGGCGTCGACACCATTCATTTCAGCCGCATATTGACCGATGTAACCGTGAATACGGTTCGAGAAGATTTTCAATGAAACTTCTGCACGATGGTTTCCTTCTGCAGCCGCTTGCTCGATGTCACGCAAGTCACTTGAGATACCAGAAAGTCCGTACACGCCAGACTCTTTGTTCATGACGTTCAAGACCTCTTCAGCAGACTTCCCTGTTTTTTGCATCAAGAACGGGATGAGGGCCGGGTCCAAAGAACCTGAGCGCGTTCCCATCGTGATTCCTTCGAGTGGTGTGAAGCCCATCGTTGTATCGATTGAGCGACCACCTGCTACTGCAGCGATCGATGCACCGCTACCGAGGTGACATGAAATCAAACGCAAGTCTTCTAGCGGACGACCGAGAAGTTCTGCCGCACGCTGTGTGACATACTTGTGGCTCGTTCCGTGGAAACCGTATTTACGTACACCATGTTCTGTATAGTATTCATAAGGAAGACTGTACAAGAAATTCTCTTCAGGCATTGACTGGTGGAACGCTGTATCGAATACCGCTACTTGTGGGACATTCGGCAAAATTGCCTGGAATGCGCGAATACCTGTCAAGTTTGGTGGGATGTGAAGTGGGCCGAGCTCGGTGAACGACTCGATGTTCTTCATGACTTCATCGTCAATGACGACCGAATCCGCATACAACTCTTTTCCGTGTAACACACGGTGACCTACGCCAGAAATCTCATCGAATGATTGGATGATATCCAATTCGATCAATTTCTCCAACGTCAATTCAACCGCTTCTTTGTGCGTGTGAAGTGGTGTGACCACGTTGAACTTCTGTCCTTCACCGTACTTGATTGTAAAAATCGCATCTTCTTTCCCTACACGCTCTATAAGTCCGACTGCGAGCAACTCTTCCGTTGGCATCTCGAGTAACTGGAACTTGAGCGATGAACTACCCGCATTGACTGCCATAATTTTCGTCATGTCATACACCTCTTACCTTTCGTTTTAAACGCATATCTTTATCTGTTCAATTTAAAACTGATAACTGTATCATAATGAAGATAATTGATTTTGCATACCTTTTTCAAGTATTTTGTCCGTTAATTTTGAGTTGTTTTGAACCAATCATCAATCTGTTTCACAACATTGGCTACCGCTCTGACATCAGTGAATGACGGAAGTTCCACGAATAGCGCTTGTTTTGGCCGTGTGACGCCTTCTCCTACTTTTTGAAGGAGCAATAAGCTTTTCGCGTAACGTTCGTCTTTAAACATCGTCGTCGGAAGTTGAATGACCCCTTTCACAACAGCCTCACGGTCCATCCATTGTTTTAATTTCCCTTCGTCATCCTGTTCAAACAAATTGTTCGGGATGACAAATAATCCATGCCCACCTGGTTTCGTATGGCGAATCGCCTGTTCCATCAAGAGGAAATGCGAATAGGCATGTCCTTGTTCTCGTTTCATGTCGTATCCGGCTGCCACTTCATCATTTGGATAATAGCCGATCGGCAAGTCAGCAACGGAAAGATCGCTCGGTTCAACAAACAGAGGAGCAAGGGCGTCTTGATGGAAGTAGGATACTGGTTCTCCTAACAAGTTACTAATGGAATAGGAAAGACGAAGCAACAGTTCATCCACTTCGACCGCTTGCGCTGTCGCATCTTTTAACTGAGAGAGAACGGCGTGCGTCAACGTACCTGTCCCACTACCTAAATCTAGAATCGTCGCGTTTTCCTTAAGTAGCTTCGAAGCTAGATAACCCATAAATAGGCTGACCGCATCCGGTGTCGGTTGATTGTTCGGGGGGAGTTGTGTCGTTTCTTCCAAGACGAGTAAACTCACTGCTTTACGGACATCGTCCATCTTCTCTTTTTCAATGTCAACATGGTCAAATACTTGGACGAGTGCCTCGATCGGTAATACATCCAGATCGTTGACCAGTTTCTTCGCTTCCTTCTTCCAATCACGATAGAGTTGTTCAAAACGTTCCATTTTCGTTCATCCTTTCCATACAAAACCGGCCCCCATGAGAGGACCGGTCGGTTCACGTACTAGTGTAAGCTATTTTAATCAATTTCGCCAAACGAATCAATTCGCTTGTTCGAACGCCTCAAGTGCCGCCGCGAAATCAACTTCATCTGTCATTTCATCCATATATTGTACATATTGGACGACGCCATTCGAATCGACGACGAATACAGAACGCGCAAGGAGACGCATTTCTTCAATTAAAACACCATATGCTTTTGCGAACGAAAGATCGCGGTGGTCCGAGAGGGTGACTACGTTATCTATACCAGATGCAGAACACCAACGGCGCTGTGCGAACGGCAAATCGTTCGATACAGTCAAGACTGTACCACCGAGTGATGAGGCCTTTTCGTTGAACTCACGCGTTTGTGCATCACATACGCCTGTATCGATTGAAGGAATGACACTGATTAGTTTTTTCCCCGGATAGGTTGCTAACGTCACTTCTTCTAAAGCGGTCGTCAAGACGCGGAAATCAGGAGCTTGATCTCCTACCTTCACTGGATTTCCTTGTAATGTTACGTTGTTCCCTTTAAATGTTGGCATGTACTCATCCCCTTTGTTGTAGTTACTCGTTCATCATATCGATGAACTTGAGCCTTTGACAAACTTCCTGCTTTTGACTCTGTTTCAGTTTTCCCTATATCGGTAGGAAGAAACACGTTATAATAAAGAGGACACCATTGACAAAGGGGATGACTCAGATGAGAAACAACGTCTATTTGTACCATCGTAACGTCAACGAATTCACAAAAGAAGTGAAGAAACTGAGAGAAATCGGGGAAAAACACGGGTTCAACATCGTAAATCAACCGGAGGACGCGAACATCATCGCTGCAGTCGGCGGGGACGGGGCATTTTTACAGGCGGTTCGCTACACAGGCTTTCGTCAAGACGCCATCTACGTTGGCTTCGGTCGTGGATTGAACGAGTTTTATTGTGATTTCGACATACATAAACTCGATGAAGTCGACCGCCTCTTCTCGGACAACTCGATGCGAATCGAAGAAGGTCTCGAAGTCCGGAAGTATCCACTTCTTTCAGCATCGATCAACGAATCGACACCGCTCCTCTGTTTAAATGAGGCTTCGATTAAATCAAGTATTATCAAATCACTCGCCATCGAGGTCTATATCGACGATCTACATTTCGAAACATTCCGTGGGGACGGAATGGTTGTATCGACGCCGACGGGATCGACTGCTTATAACAAATCTCTCAGCGGTGCGGTCGTCGACCCACTCATCCCATGTATGCAAGTGAGTGAGATCGCTTCGGTCAACAATAATCGCTATCGCACACTCGGCTCATCCTTTATCGTTCATGATTCGCGTAAGTTGTCACTCCGCATCGTCGAAGACGGCAACGACTACCCGATTATTGGGATGGATAACGAGGCGCTCAGCTTGAAGTACACAGACCGAATCGATATCGAACTCTCGGACCAGGTCATCAAGACTGTCAAGCTTCGGACCAACTCGTTCTGGCATAAAGTGCAACGTTCATTCTTCTGATAAAGAAAAGGAGTGGTTCCATCCCTTTCGGGTGAAACCACTCCTCTTTTTATATCGTGGCTGTTTCTGCCTCGTACACCGGCTTCCCTTCGACAACAGTCATGACAAGACGGTTGTGTAGGATGTCTTCCCCACTCAATTTAAAGAAATCTTCGTCCCATACTGTGAAGTTGGCATTGTAACTTTGAACCAATAGCCCGTTTCTTCCGTGCGTCCCTGTAGCGACATGAGGCGAATACGTGAAGCTGCGAAGCGCTTCATACATCGATAGACGCTCACTCGGGTTTAGCGTGCTCGATCCGTGAAACGACTGTCGCATCACCGCTCCAAACAACCCCTTTCGGACGTCAACAGATGAGATTGGCGCGTCACTTCCTCCTAACACCAATGCCCCTGTATCGAGTAAAGACTTGAATCGATAGACATCATGCACACGCTCATTGCCCAACCGCTCGAACAGCATGTCCATGTCATCCGATAAAAATACCGGCTGTGCATCAATCAAAACAGGCAATGATTTGATTCGGTTGATCAATGAGTCATTCAATAATGAGGCATGGATAATTCGATCTCGTGTCCCTTTTCTGGCAGGGTACTTCTCAAGCAGGTCGACAAATTGCTCGACCGCCGCATCACCGATCACATGCGCTGCCACATTCATACCGTATGTTCGTGCTTTTTTCACGAGTGCCTCGAGATGATCTGGTCGATGTACTTCAATTCCTCGTTGACTCCGATCATCCGCATACGGTGCAGATATCAGAGCGGTGCGTCCACCGAACGAACCGTCGACAAAGAGTTTCATCGCACCGAAGTCAAACCGCTTCCGACGCGTCATCGCATCTTGCTGGATGACACGATCCACCACCTGTTCGTGGACGAGAAGGTGTGCTTGAAACGGAAGTTCGTCCAGTACATCTTCGTACGCTTGAATCGTTTCGAGCGGATCTCCATGATAGAACAAGTCTTCCGTATGGGCACCAACGATTCCATGTGCGAATAATGAATCGATTGCCCGGCGAAGAGAAGCGGCATTTTTCTTACGATTCCCACTCAATTCTTTATATAAGAGATCTAGTGCAGCATCATATAGGACGCCATTCAATTTACCTTCTTCACCTCGCCCAAGTTTTCCACCTTCGATCACCGTATGGTGGATCAATCCAAGTCGTTCAAGTCCTTTCGAGTTCACGACGGCTACGTGACGACAGACACGCTTCAACACGACAGGACGGTCGTCAATCACTTCATCAATCATCTCGCGTGTCGGCATGTCACCGAGCAGACGATCATCAAACCCTTCTGCGACGATCCAATCGTCGTCCGACCCTCGTTGCTTCATCGTTTCAAGTAATTCTCGAAGATCCGTCGCTTCACTCGCATCGACACGGTCGAGCGCTTCGCCGTATCCGACAAGGTGAATGTGTGAATCGGTAAAGGCCGGATACACACTCTTCCCTTCCAAATTCACAATCTCTTCGATGCGACCGGCATATGTACGTCGGAGATGTCCCTCGTCCCCCATCTTCAAGACGCGTCCATGCTCAATAAACATGGCACGTTCCATCTCACCCGGTTTATTCAATGTGTAGATATTCCCGTTGACCCATAGTGTACCCATCTGACGATTCCTCCTTGATTGAAAAAAGATTGACGTCTACGTTTTTCCCGTTTCCGTCAATCTTCATGCATCGTTTATTTTTTTAGCAATTCCTGCTGTTCTAACCCTTTATCCACACGTTGACGAATTTCATTGGCTCCGTTCTCATCGAATCGACCGAGCACCCGCTCACCGATTTCGACCGCAGTGCCATACTCTCCATGCAAGAACTTGTTTTCCGCAAGCGTCAAGGCGATATGGACCTCGTTGTCACGGCGACGGAAGCGGTTTGCATATTGGAGCAAATGTTCCGCATACGTCACTTGACGAATCAGTGCATGGACACGGTCACGGAAGTTATCCATCATCTCTTCGACATCATGGCTAAGCCCGACGATATACGTCATGTTGAACGGTGCCTTGTCAAACTGTTCGTCTAACGACTGGACACCTTTTTGGAGCTGACGTAAGTCGTTTGACAAATCATTCGGAACAACCGGCATCGCACTTTTCGCTAACAGGCGACGATGCCCAGACAATTCTTTTTTCCACGTTTCTAACTTGTGACGGACCTCAAGCTCTTCTTTACGTAATGAATTCGTATCCTCAATGAAACGCTCATGCATGGCACTGAATTGGTCAAGTGACCGTTTCGCTTCCTGCACTTTGGATTTGATCATACTAAACGGTAACATTTGCGCGACGAGAGCTTGTTCGATATCAAGTACATTCGCCGTGAGCGTCGCCCGTTCACGTTCTAATTGTTCGAACTCTTCTCCGACGCGTGCATTGATCTCATAATTGCTTACAAGTCGAGACATTTCCGTCTGTAAGTGATTCATGATTTCGCTTGATTGCAATTCGCGCTCTTGTATCGTCGCAAATTCTTTTTTCACGTATTGGCGGGCATCGACCTCTGTTCGGAATGCTTCGAATAATTGATCGATATCCGAGCTCAACTGTTGCATGTCCTCTTCAAAATGATCAAATTCCAAGCGTTCGATTCGAGCCATCAACTCTTCTCGACGATCTTCCGCTTGATCGATTTCTTCCATTAATCCTAGTGGTTCAAGCGCATACCCGTCCATTTGCATTTCTTTATGTCCAGCGCGGAGTTGTTGAAGTTGTTGTTTCAGTTCCACTTGAACCGTACGTACAAATTGCGGAATGATCCGAATCAGTTCACGGATGTGTCCTACTTGATTCGATAAGGCTTGTCCGGTTTCAAATGCTTCAGAAACTTGACCGACCTGCTTTAAGTTAATCATCTCACTGCGTTTCGCCTCGGCAGCGGCAATCTCTTGTTCCACCAATGCATAGGTTGGTCCGAACGCGTGGTTTTGTGAATTCAATGTCTTGCGGAACTGATACAACTCTTTCTCATCCTGCTTCACAATGTCCATAAGCGAGGTGTGATACGTCGTAAATTCATCCATCTCATCGAGCATGGCGTGTACCATCGTCTCGAGCTCTTCAATGAGTTGTTCAGTTGCATTCAAGTCAGCTTTGACTTTCATGAAACGATATTTATCCAAGTCTTCCTCAGCCCGGTATAACGCTTCATCGATTTGACCTGCATGTACACTGACTAACTCATCCCAAGATTGATGCCAACGATCAAACTTTTCTTTTGTTTCCCCTTCCATCGGCCACTGTTTGAATTTCTGGAGTTCGACGGGTATGCTCGCACTGAGCACACTTTGTTTCCTCATATCCAAGTCGTCAATTTTTTGGTAAAAATTCCTTCGAATGAGCATACTCCCCAACATGCCGCCTAATACGACGACGATGATTCCAATGATTAATCCATAAATTCCGTAATCCATCTTTGTCACAACCTCCAAGCCGCTTTCGTGGACTTATGTACCTTTATATTAAAAAAAGAAGTATTTTATAAGAATAGATATACCTAATCATATTATAGAACCAACGATTTGCATAGGTTTTCCAATGGTTTCAGTGGAGATTGTTCATTTTTTCGGAACTTTCTAACAAGACAAATCTGAAATTTGCGTGTACCATAATGCTAAATTCTAAAAACATGAAAGATGGAGGGGAATTCATATGTTCCAAACGACATCGTACTCAGGTGATTTGACAGCCGGTTACGAACTATTAAACAAGCAACTCGCCGCATTATTAGAGGGCGAGACAAATACAGTGGCCAACCTTGCCAACGCCAGCGCTTTACTCAACCAATTTTTAGATCGGATCAACTGGGTCGGATTCTACGTGACTGATTCTGAAGACAGTCTAATCTTAGGACCATTCCAGGGACTCCCGGCTTGCGTTCACATCGCGTTCGGTAAAGGGGTTTGTGGAACTGCGGCAGCTACACAAGAAACACAGCTCGTGGCCGATGTTCATCAATTCCCTGGTCATATCGCATGTGATGCGGCCTCGAATTCTGAAATCGTCATCCCTCTCGTACGTGACGGGAAAACAATCGGCGTGCTCGATATCGACAGCCCGGAGTTCGACCGTTTCTCAGAAATCGACCGTCAAGGACTCGAACGTTTTTGCGAAACACTTCTTCGCTATATTTGATTGACAAGAGATGGTATTCATCGTATACTCATCTTTGTGCATGAAATGACGATAGCAGTCACAGACAAACGTATCCACCTTTCGGGCCTCGACTTTTGTCGGAGGGGCATCTCGTAGCTTCGCTATCAAGTGAAGGTGCTTGCACCTAGAAAGGGGCGTTACTCGTCTTTGACACCGTTGTTCTTTTGTGCAAAATACATGAACAACAAGGAGGAGTCCAATCATGGCTCGTTACACAGGTCCAGCTTGGAAACTCTCGCGTCGCTTAGGCATCTCGCTTAGCGAAACGGGTAAAGAATTAGCAAAACGTCCTTACGCACCAGGTCAACACGGAAATGGTCGTAAGAAAATCTCAGAATACGGTCTTCAGCTTCAAGCGAAGCAAGCACTTCGTCACATGTACGGAGTGAACGAGAAGCAATTCCGCCGCATCTTCAACGATGCTGGTAAAATGCCAGGCATCCACGGTGAGAACTTCATGTTCTTGCTCGAATCACGCCTCGACAACCTCGTTTACCGTTTCGGCCTCGCTCGCACACGTCGTGGAGCACGCCAACTCGTCAACCACGGTCACATCACTGTTGATGGATCACGCGTTGACATCGCGTCTTACCGCGTAAAACCAGGTCAAGTCATCGCAGTTCGTGAAAAGTCGAAAAACGTAAAAGCAATCGCTGAAGCACTTGAAGTAGCACCAGCTACAAAAGACTTCGTATCGTTTGACGCTGAGAAACTCGAAGGTACATTCGTACGTCTCCCAGAACGCGCTGAACTTAACGACCAAATCAAAGAGCAACTCATCGTCGAGTACTACTCACGTTAATGCTTTTAATCCCCTTCTTCGCGAAGGGGATTTTTTTATTTCTTCAAAATCTCTTGTCGGATACGCCCCATTTGCGTATCGAGGGCATCCGCCATGAGTGCCGCCTCTATTAATTCTTCCTTAGATGACTCGGGTACGTCATGCTGATATTTATATTGAAGCTTATGTTCCGTTGCCGCCCAAAAATCCATAGCAAGTGTACGAATCTGAATCTCGGCCGGCACCCAGATGATTCGTTCGGCCAAATAGACTTTCGTTTTTACGATGAGATGTAAGCTCCGATACCCGCTCGGTTTTGGGTATTTAATGTAATCTTTTATTTCGATGATATCTAAATCATCTCGCGCCTCTAGATGACGCAAAATCTCATATATGTCATCACGGAAGCTCGTGACAATCCGAATGCCCGCCACATCGTGCACATGCTCCCAAAGTGCCGAAACCTCTAAAGGTAAGTCTTTCCGTTTCATCTTGCGCACGATAGATGGCAATGTTTTCATTCTCGTCTTCACATGTTCAATCGGTGAATACCCGAGTCTCGTCTGCCAATCCAAGTCGATGATCCCGAGATCGCTCTCGAGTTCCGTGATCGCCATTTCATAATAACGAAAGTGTTCGCGCCATTGATGGAACTGGTCGCCGAAAAATTCTTCTATCTCCATCGTCATCCCTCCTTTCTCCTCATTTTAGCAAATCCGAACCGCACGTCATGTATAAAAAAAGTCCATTCCTCAACAAATGAGGAACGGACAGGATGTTCATACGTGACGAATCACAAAGTATTTCTTCTTACCGCGGCGAATGATGGTGAATTCACCGAGCGTGTCTTCGCGAGTGACGACTTTATCAATTGCTTGTTCGCGTTCGCCGTTCAAGTAAATCGCGCCGTTCGTCACGTCTTCACGTGCCTGACGTTTCGATGGTGAGATGTTCGCCTCGACGAGGAGGTCTACGATGTTGCGCTCACCGTCAAGCTCGAACTGCGGCATTCCTTTGAACGCATCTTCCATGTCTTCCGGTTGAAGCGACGTCAAATCTCCGCTAAAGAACGCTTTCGTGATGCGTTCCGCTTGTTCAAGTCCTGCTTCACCATGAACGAGCTTTGTCATTTCTTCGGCGAGTCGGCGCTGCGCCACACGTTTCTCAGGTGCTTCCGTCACTTCAGTCGCAAGTGCTTCAATCTCTTCGTGCGACATGAACGTGAAGTATTTGATGAACTTGATGACATCCGCATCATCGACGTTGATCCAGAACTGGAAGAACTCGTATGGTGACGTCTTATCTGCGTCTAACCAAACCGCACCGCCCGCTGTCTTCCCGAACTTCTGTCCGTCCGACTTTGTGACGAGCGGAACCGTAAGTCCGAACGCTTTTTCTGAATGACCGAAGCGACGAATCAATTCAAGACCTGCCGTGATGTTCCCCCATTGGTCACTTCCACCGACTTGAAGACGACATTTCTCTGTCTCGTATAATTTCAAGAAGTCGTAAGATTGAAGCAACATGTATGAGAATTCTGTGTAAGAGATTCCATTCTCCATGCGTGAATCGACAGAATCTTTCGCAAGCATGTAGCTGATTGGGAAGTGCTTCCCGATGTCGCGCAGGAAGTCGATGATTGACATCTCTTCCGTCCATTCGTAGTTGTTGCGAATCGTGATCGGGTTCTCCCCTTCAAGTGGAAGGAATCGGCTCAACTGATCCTTGATGCGATCGGAGAAGAGCTTGACCGTATCCAACGTGTTTAGTGAACGTTCATCCGAACGACCAGACGGGTCACCAATCATCCCTGTCGCCCCACCGACGAGCGCGATGACCTGATGGCCGGCCTGCTGGAAACGTTTTAGCGTCAAGATAGGGAGCAAGTGCCCGATGTGAAGCGAGTCCGCTGTCGGATCAAATCCCGTGTATAACGTCGTCGGTTGCTTGAGTTGTTCTTTTAATCCTTCTTCATCTGTCATTTGGTTGACAAGTCCTCGAAACTCTAAATCGTTTAATAGTTCCATTTGTTCCACTCCTTCGATTGACATAAAAAAACGTCCCTTCTCATATGAGAAGGGACGGAGATTCCGCGGTACCACCCTACTTGTCGCAATTTGCGACCGCTTGAGCGAGAGATAACGGTCTCGAACCGGCCCGAAGGCACGCTCTAAAAGTGTAATTCATCGATTGACATTGGCTAGTTCACAGCAACCACTAGCTTTCTGGACAAGAGGCCCGTCGACTACTTCGCTTTCTTCACAGCGTCATTATCTTGTTGACTATGCTATTCATTTTATAAGCATCGATTTCAACTTGTCAACTCTTACAATGAAACTTGCACGAGACTTCGGTTTCGAGGTAAGGTGTAGGTTGAATTGTGCTATAATCGAATATATTACTGTCTAAAATAGTTTTACACCATATTTAAGGAGGCTGTCATGCTGCAGAAGATTCGAGACTTATGGAATAATCCGACGTCATTGAAAGTACGTCGTTATGCCAATGTTATGTATGATGTGTCGTGGAACGTCCTACTCCTGACCATCATTTCTGTTGTACTCATCGGGTTTTTAGGTGCTGGAATTGGTGTCGGATATTTCGCGTCACTCGTCAAAGATATGCCGACCCCGGCTTATAAAACGATGACTGCGCAAATCAATACGTATACATCGACTTCCAATATTTACTTCGGAAGCGGGGAGCGCATCGGGAACTATACGACCGATGAGGTACGAATCCCGATTCCAGTAGAAAAAGTTTCTCCATACGTCGTCGATGCACTACTTGCGACGGAAGATGTCGAATTCTATGAGCACGATGGCGTCGTTCCAAAAGCGACGTTGCGCGCTATTTTACAAGAAGCAACAGGATCTGAAGATCGCACGGGTGGTTCAACGTTGACGCAACAATTGATTAAAAACCAAATGTTGACGAACGAAGTATCTTTCGAACGGAAAGCAAAAGAAATATTACTCGCCCTTCGTCTAGAGAAAGCGATGGACAAAGATGAAATTTTAAACGCCTATCTGAACGTTGTCTCATTCGGACGTAACTCGATGGGACGTAACATTTCAGGGATTGAGGCCGCCGCTCGCGGTGTGTTCAATACTTCGGCAGAGAAATTGACACTTCCACAAGCCGCTTTCCTTGCCGGTATCCCAAAAAACCCATTCTTCTACACACCTTACTATCAAGGTGGCGTCATCAAAGAGGACGTATCGGGTGCGGTTAACCGAATGAAAACGGTATTGAACCGCATGTACGTTGCAGGAAAGATCACGAAAGAAGAATATGATGCCGCTTATAACTACGACATCACGCAAGACTTCATGCAGACTCAGACGAAGCCTCGCGACAAATATCCGTACGTGGTAGACGAAGCAGAACTTCAAGCACGCCAAATCGTAACGGATTATCTATTGGAGCAAGATGGGATTGAAATCAATGAGTTGAGCTCGGAGGAACAGGACTCTGTCCGTTCGACTTATGCGAAGCGTGCTCATAACATGTTGCGTCAAGGTGGGTTCAACATCCGTTTGACATTGGATAAAGAAATTCACGAAGCGATGCAACAACCGGCTAAAAACGCTGGCAACTTCGGACCGAATCAAACGATTAAAGATGAGAACCGCACACTTCCTGAACAAACGTCTTCTGTCATGATTGAGAATAAGACCGGGAAAGTACTCGGATTCGTCGGGGGCCGCTATATCAACGGCAAGACCGACGATTTGAACCGCGCCTTCTGGGCAGAACGTCAAATCGGGTCGACTGCAAAACCGATTCTTGTCTATTCAAATGCGATTGAAGCTGGCATGATTACGCCTGCCACTCAAATCATCGACGAAGAGTATTTTTATAAGTTCACGGGTCCGGGACAACCGAAGAAACAAGTTCAAAACGAAGGGAAAACGTATCGCGGTGCTGTCACAGTACGCGATGCGCTCAAGCTCTCCTTGAACGTCCCGGCTGTTAAGATTTATGAAGAACGTAACCAAAAACCTGCTGATACGCAGAAATTAGTCGACATGGGGATTCCGGTATCTGAAGGAAACCGTTATGCTTCAGCGATGGCACTCGGTACCGGGGAAGTCAAGCCAATCGATTTGGCCGCCTCTTATGCGATGCTAGCAAATTACGGTGAACACGTGGAACCGTACTTCATCCAAGAAATCGAATATCAAGGTGAAGTCATTTACGAAGCGAAGCCGAAGAAAACGCGTATTTTCACAGAACGTACCTCTTATCTCGTAGTGGACATGCTCCGTGACGTCTACACGTCAGGTACTGCGACATATGCACAATCATTGCTCAGCGTTCCTGGCGATTGGATGGGTAAAACCGGTACAACGAACGATCAACGTGATTCGTACTTGGTCGGGTCGAACCCGAACGTTACACTCGCAGTCTGGTCAGGTTATGATTCACAACGCCTTTCAATGCTAGATGGTTGGGATTATGGACGTTACTATCAACGGACACAGCGCATCTGGTCGCAAACGATGAATCGTGTCTATGCGGATGACCCAGAAGCTCTAGGTGTCAGCGCCCGCTTCTCACAACCTTCAACCGTCACTTCGAAAGACTTCCAAGACTCAGGTTCGTTCTCTGAGAAGAAGAAAGTAGAAGAGAAAGAAAAAGAAGAGGAAGAGAAGAAGAAAGAAGAAGAGGCCAAGAAAGAGGCCGAAGAAGCAAAGAAAGAAGCTGAGGAGAAGAAACAAGAGGCTGCTGCCGATGCTGCCGCTAAGAAAAAAGCTGAAGAAGAAGCTAAACAAAAAGCAGACGCCGAAGCAAAGAAAAAAGCTGAGGAAGAAGCGAAGAAGAAAGCTGAAGAAGATGCTGAAGAAGCCGAACAACAGGCTGAAGAAGAGGCTGATGCTGATGCTAACGGTGAATAAACAAAGGGTCGACACACGATGTGTCGACCCTTTGTTTATCTTAATCTTCCATCGTCGAGAGGTCACCTGTTTCAAGATTCAATTCCCAAGCCTTCAAGACACGACGCATGATCTTCCCGCTTCGTGTTTTCGGCAACTTGTCCTTGAATTCGATCTCACGTGGTGCTGCATGCGCAGCCAATCCTTCTTTGACGAATTGCTGGATTTCTTGTTTTAACTCATCAGACGGTTCATAACCTTTACGTAGCGCAATGAACGCTTTGATGATTTCACCTCGGACCGGGTCCGGTTTTCCGATGACACCCGCTTCAGCCACAGCCGGATGTTCCACGAGTCGACTTTCCACCTCAAACGGTCCGACCCGTTCTCCTGCTGTCATGATGACGTCGTCGACCCGACCTTGGAACCAGAAATAGCCGTCTTCGTCCATATAAGCAGAATCACCTGACACATACCAATCTCCCCAGAAGTAACTCTCATACTTCGCATCGTTCTTCCAAATCTTCCGCATCATCGACGGCCAAGGCGTCTTGAGTGCCAAGTTCCCCATTCGGTGTGGTGGAAGTGGTTGACCCCGGTCATCCAAAATAGCCGCTTCGCAACCTGGGATCGGTTTCCCCATTGAGCCCGGTTTGATGTCCATCGTCGGATAGTTACAAATCATCATCGCACCGGTTTCTGTCATCCACCACGTATCATGGATTCGAAGATCAAATGCTTCGTGTCCCCAACGAATGACTTCTGGATTTAGCGGCTCACCGACGGATAAAATATGACGAAGTGAAGACAAATCATACTTCTCAAACGCTTCGTCGCCAGCGCCCATGAGCATGCGGAACGCCGTCGGGGCACTATACCAAACTGTCACGCCAAACCGTTCAATGACCGAATACCAAAATTCAGGATTGAAGCGTCCACCAACGATGACGTTTGTCGCACCATTTAAGAAAGGCGCAAAAATACCGTAGCTCGTCCCCGTCACCCATCCCGGGTCAGCCGTGCACCAGTAAATATCATCCGGTTGAAGATCGAGTACCCATTTGCCGGTCATCATATGTTGAATCATCGCATTATGGACGTGGAGAACCCCTTTTGGTTTTCCTGTTGAGCCCGATGTATAGTGTAAAATCAGACCGTCTTCACGGTCGACCCACGTCAATTCGAGATCTGTCGTCGCATCGTTCGCCAGTTTACGATAATCGAGCACCTTTTCCGACTCTTCGACATCGTCCCCAACGAGTAGAATTGTCTCTAAATGAGGCAACTGATCGACCGGAATGCGCGGCAACAGTTCTTTCGTCGTCACAATCACTTTCGCTTCCGAGTCGAGCAAACGGTCGTGAACCGCCTGTTCCATGAACGCCTCAAAGAGAGGACCGACGATGGCCCCTCGTTTGATTGCACCGAGCAAAATAAAATAAAGTTCTGGCTGACGTGGCATAAAGATAAAGACGCGGTCGCCTTTCTCCACACCAATCGACTTCAGAACATTACCAGAACGATTACTTTCTTTCTTCATATCCGCATACGTGTACCGCTCTTCTCGATCCCCATCGAAATAAAGCAGTGCCACTTTTGTCGCCAATTCACTTTCCGCATGGCGATCGATGGCTTCATATGCCAAATTGACTTTCCCCGTCAAATTCCATGAAAACAATGCTTCTGCTTGTGTCCATTCAAACGACTGACAAGCCTCTTCATACGACGCTAATTGATGTTCCCCTGTTAACGCTTTCAATTTTTCCATCGTTAAAGATTCGCCTCCCCTGTAAAGATTGGTATAACCACTTTCAGTATAGTGTTAAAATTATGACAAATCAATGAATTTCCAATTTCATCAAAACAGGATGATTCCAGCTTGATGAAAGCGCTATAATAAGAGATGGAAAAGGTGGTGACCCTATGGAAAAACAATATCATTCAAAAGTGTGGCAGACCTCACAAGGTGACGTCACGATTGATGGTCCGGTGGCGCCTGACGTGTTACGGACGTATCGTCTTGATGAAGGATTGACAGCTTTTCGTGAACCGGAAGATCAGCACGAAGCACTCGTCGATATTGCTGGGTTAAAAGAAGGAAGAATCATCGTCGCCAGGCAAGACGATCTCGTGATTGGATACGTGACTTTCCTCTATCCTGACCCGTATGAGCGTTGGAGTGAAGGAAACGACCCATACATCCTTGAACTCGGGGCAATCGAGGTGAGTCCTCGCTTCCGTGGTCAACGAATCGGGAAACAATTACTCGAAGTATCGATGATGGACCCACATATGGATGACTTTTTGATTTTGACGACCGAATATTATTGGCACTGGGATTTGAAAGGTAGTGGACTCTCGATTTGGGATTATCGAAAAGTCATGGAGAAGATGATGAATCACGGTGGACTTGTTTTCTTCCCGACAGACGATCCTGAGATTGCCTCCCATCCTGCCAACTGTTTGATGGCTCGTATCGGAAAAAATGTACGACAAGAATCAATCGACCATTTTGATTCACTTCGTCTTCGCCGACGATTTATGTACGACTAAGGAGGGATTTCATGTTAATCGAACAGATGATGAATCGACATGTCGTGACGATTCAACCGACCAATACGATTGCCCATGCCGCAAAATTAATGCGTGAACATCGTGTCCGACATTTGATTGTGACAAATCCCGCTCGACAAGTCGTCGGGATTGTCGGCCAATTCGAGATGAGTGGTGCGACGAGCGTCTTTCATCCTGAAAGTGAAAACGCAGACTTTCAAAACCCTGTATCGAGCATCATGCGATCCGAGGTACCGACAGCGCATCCATTCGATTTCTTTGAAGATGCAGCTGCCTTGTTTTACGAAAACCGGCTAACCTGTCTCCCCATCGTCGAACAAGGGAAACTCGTCGGTGTATTGACAGAGACCGATTTATTACGTTACTTCGTCCAATTGACCGGCGCACTCGAACCAAGTTCGCAAATCGAGATCCTCGTCGAAAATACGACCGGTACACTTGAAAAAGTGACCCGACTCCTCGCCAAAACAAACGTCAATATCATCAACGTCTTCGTTCATCCGACGAGCGATCCGTATAAACGTATCATCTCTTTCCGCGTCCAGACGATGAACCCGCTCCGAATCATCGAACGGTTGAAACGTGAAGGCTATGATGTCCTCGGTCCGGAGATGTCGCGATGAGACCGATTTACATATTTGGCGAAGACGAGACGTCTTATCGCTTTCATGAGGATCACCCGTTCAATCCGTTACGACTGGAATTAACGACATCGCTATTGATTGCAGCCGGAAAACTGTCCAAATCGGAATGTGTATCTCCGCCACTCGCTTCGGTTGAAGCGTTAGCGCTCGTTCACGACTTCGATTACATCGAAGCCGTCCAAGCTGCGGCTGCAGGAGAACTTTCTACGCTGAAAGCGAATAAGTTTGGTCTCGGTACGGAAGACACCCCTATCTTTCCGACGATTCATGAGGGGGCCGCAAGACTTGTCGGAGGGACGATTCATGCGCTCGATCTGGTCGCGAGCGGCAAAGCAGAGCGAGCCTTCCATGTTGGGGGCGGTCTACATCATGGAATGCGGCGCAAAGCATCAGGATTTTGCGTCTATAACGATGCGGCCGTCGCCATCGCACATGTGAGAAAACAATACGGGTCGCGCGTTCTCTATGTAGATACGGATGCGCATCATGGGGACGGGGTCCAATGGCTCTTCTATGACGATGATGATGTGATGACTTTATCCATACACGAGACAGGTCGCTATCTCTTCCCGGGTACCGGAATGGTGACAGAACGAGGTAATGGGAAAGGATACGGCTACAGTTGGAACGTACCGGTCGATGCGTTCACCCAAGATGACTCATTTTTGACTTGCTATGAGACCGTTTTACGTGAAGCGTGCGAATGGTTCAAACCTGATATCATCCTGACTCAGAATGGTGCGGATGCCCATGTCTTTGATCCACTCACCCATCTGGCATCAACGATACGGACGTTCGAACAAATCCCGCAGATTGCCTCACGCCTGGCCGATGAATATACAGACGGCCGTCTCGTCGCCCTTGGTGGCGGCGGGTATGACTGGTATCGTGCCGTGCCACGCGCATGGGCTCAAGTGTGGGCTGGATTGACGAGAGAAGCACCCTATTCTGGAGATATTCCGCGCGAGTGGATTGAGCAATGGTCTGGTGTCGCTGGTCAACCGTTACCCACTCGCTGGGACGACTCGCTTTATGCGTTTGATCATATCCCGCGCCGTCAACAAATCGAAGAAAAGAATTGGGAAGTCACAAAACGAGCCTTTTGGCCGTTCATATCAAATGACCGAAAGTCAATTTACCTATAAAAATAAGCCTCCCCTTTCCCTCACATGATGTGACGGATGGGGAGGCCTTTTGATTAATCTTGGCGAAGCGAGTCACGGCGTTCGATTCGGTGAGGAAGCACGACGTTTTTCTCTTCGATTTCTTCCGCGTTCAAAATCTTAGTCAAGAGACGCATCGCGACGGCTCCGATATCGTACATCGGTTGAACGACCGTCGTCAACTTCGGACGAATCATCGTCGCGAGACGCGTGTTATCGTGACCGACGACTTCAAAGTCGTTTGGAACCGAGTAACCTGCATCTTGGATCGCGTGGATGACACCGAGTGCCATCTCATCCGTCCCCGCAAAGATGGCTTTCGGGCAATCATCTCGCTGCAACATTTTTTGCATCGCCTCGAGACCAGACGCATACGTATAATTTCCAAGAATCATATCGTTATCATGGAATGGAAGACCTGCATCTTCAAGCGCGCGACGGTATCCAGCGAATTTCTTCTCGCCATTGATTTGTTGTTCGAGCGGTCCAGTGATAAATCCAACACGATCATGTCCGTGGTTGATCAACATCTGAGTCGCGTCATATGCGGCTTGTTCATAATCGATGTTGACGGCAGGGAGATCATATCCTTGGTTCAACGTCGCTGCGAGAACGATTGGAACCGGTGATTTTTTGAACTCTTCGACGAGGTCTTCATGCAAACGTCCACCCATGAAGATGATGCCGTCCACTTGCTTCCCTAACAACGTATTGAGTAAATGCACTTCCTTGTCACGACTCGAATCCGAGTTACCAAGGATGATGTTGTATTTGTACATCGTCGCCACGTCTTCAATGCCTCGTGCCAAATCAGCAAAGAAGATGTTCGAGATATCCGGTACGATGACACCGACCGTTGTCGTTTTTTTACTCGCAAGTCCACGCGCGACGGCGTTCGGACGATAACCAAGACGGTCAATCGCATCCTGTACTTTCTTGCGTGTTGTCGGTTTGACGTTCGGGTTTCCGTTGACGACACGAGAAACGGTTGCCATTGACACCCCGGCTTCTCGTGCGACATCGTAAATCGTTACGTTGTTACTATTCATAAACTACTCCTCCTACAAGTCCTGATTTTCAAAAAGTTTTCATAAAACATCTTAAAAAAGGAAGACAGGTATCTGTCATCCATTTACCCTGTCTTCATGCGATATAAAACGTTTCCATTTGGAAAGCTTACTTTTTCACCAAATCAAGTCGGGGAAACTGGACGGTGAGTCCTTCCACAAATTGATCGAATTGATCGAAGTCCAATTGTTGTTGCGCATCCGATAATGCAATGGCAGGATTCGGGTGCACTTCTACCATCACACCGTCAGCTCCGATGGCAAGGGCCGCTTTTGCAGCCGGTAACAACAAGTCACGACGACCCGTCGAATGCGTGACGTCTACCATGACAGGTAGATGCGTCTCTTGCTTCAAAATCGGCACAGCCGTGATGTCCAACGTATTACGTGTTGCTCGTTCATACGTTCGAATTCCCCGCTCGCATAAGATGACTTGGCTGTTCCCGCTCGCCATAATGTACTCTGCCGCATAAATGAACTCTTCGATTGTAGCGGATAATCCGCGCTTCAACAAGACCGGTTTGTCTGTCTTCCCGACTTCTTTTAACAAATCGAAGTTCTGCATGTTGCGAGCCCCGACCTGAATGATATCGACATATGGTAACGCCGATTCCACTGCGCCGGGAGTCATGATTTCCGTGATGACTCGTAGGTCGTGTCGGTCAGCTGCTGTCTTCAACAGCTTCAATCCTTCAAAGCCTAAGCCTTGGAAATCGTAAGGAGACGTACGCGGTTTATAAGCACCACCTCGCATCACTTTAACTCCCGATAATGCAAGTTTTTCTGCGACCGCATTCACTTGTTCAAACGATTCAACGGCACACGGTCCCGCAATCAATTGTGGACGCCCGTTTCCGATCGTCACGTCCTTCACATGGACCAACGTGTCTTCCGGTTGACGCTTCCGCGAAACGAGAAGCGTTTTATCACGGTCTTCCCCTTGTAATTCAGCAGACGCTTTAAAGACTTCTTTAAAGATATGTTGAAGACGTGACGTTTCAAACGGTCCTTGATTTGAAGCGGCGATAAAATCGAGCATCTCGCGCTCGCGGACGGGATCATAACGTTCGACGCCTTGAAGACGTTTGATTTTTCCAATTTCGACGGCAAGTGTACCACGCCGACTTAGCAAGTCGAGCATTTCATGGTTCAATTCATCCATTTCTCGACGTAATCGATTCAATTGATCTTGTGGACTCATAGTTTCCCTCACATTCTTAAGCCGTTCTTTCCAGATTCCTAATTATATCGAACTTTGTGCGCTTTGTCATAAGGAAACCTTCTACGTCACAAAATCACCAAAAAAGGACCGAATGCATTCGGCCCTTACATGTCATTCATTTTTTTTAAGGTCTTTCTTCAAATCATTGAGTTCTTCTTTCGATTCCTCATCAAGCAACTCATTGACAGGTGCTTCGAGCGAATCGTTTGATTCAGAATCCGATGCGTTCGATGGATTTGCCTCTTCTTCAGCCGCACGGTCCATCTGTTCTTTCACTTCCGATTCCGCTTCCGCGACGAGCTGATCCGCTTTCTCCATCGCCTCTTCAATCGAGAGTTCGTCCTCATCGATCTGTTGCTTTAATTCTGCTGCCTCACGCGCCTTATCTTTTACGATATTGAGGACAGGTGCCGCCTTATCGCTCGCCACTTTAATCCATTCCCCAACGACCGGTTCTGCTTTCTCACGCATTTCTTTCGATTTGACAGTCAGACGTTCTCGCGATGTTGACGTCTTCTCGTCAAGGTACGTTCGAACTTCACGTCCGTTTTTCGGTGATGTTAAGAGGGCAACCGCTGCTCCGACAATCCCTCCGAGGATGACACCCGTCAAAAATCCGCTACTTGATTGATTCTGTTCTGTTGATTGCTTTTGGTCTGTCATGTGTGAGTTCCTCCCCGAAATTTAGTTATTTGATTGTATCGTCCGTTTGAATCAAATCAGGTGATACAGGTGTTTCTGCTTTCTTTTCACGTCGTGTACGGCGACGTGGACGTTCTTTTGAAGCAGATGCTTCCGGCTTGTTCTTCTTGAACAATTCGACCGCAACCGATCCCCATCGGACGGCTTGCGCAATCTGTTCTTTGTTTTCGTCTGCTGCCGAGTGGACAGATGTCGAGACGGTACGAACAGACTCGGTCACCTCGTTCAATGATGTCCCTAACTCATCAAGCGCATGAGCGACGGGTGCGAGCAATTCTGTTTTTTCTTCGACGTTGTCCACGAGACGGTTCGTCTTATGTAAGAGCGCCGTCACTTCCATTGTGATTCCATCGAGCTGGCGTTCTAAATTTTCGGTCGTGTTGGCGACGCTTCCGAGTGTACGGTTTACATTCGACAATACACGCGCCAAGAAGATGACGAGTACGACAAACGCGAGCGCCGCAATCAGGCCAGCTATGCCTCCTAATGTGATCTCCATTCAATCCATTCCTCCTATTCAATCGTTTCTTGTTTCATTATAGCACCATTATGACTGAAAAGATTTGCTACAACCGTTTTCGCCATTGGGTCTGATTATTCCTTTACCCGTTTTTATGTTTTCGATTACACTAAAATAGAAATTCATAAAAATAATTAGGGGTGATCGTGTGAGAGATCCAAGAATTACACAGTTAGCAGACGGTTTAATCAATTATTCCGTCAAGCTACAACCGGGGGAAAAGGTACTGATTGAGAACTTTGGCGTCGAGGAGTCGCTCGTTGAGGCACTCGTCGAAAAAGCATATGAGGCAGGCGGACACCCATTCGTCTTGTTGAAAGAGAGCCGTATCTTACGTAAGTTATATACGGGCGCAAGCCGAGAGCAACTCGAACTCATGGCCGACATCGAGCGTAAACAGATGCAGGCAATGGATGCCTATATCGGCTTACGTGCTGGTGATAACATCAACGAACTCTCTGACGTGCCGAGTGAGCAACAAAAACTCGTCGGTGCCACTCTTGGGAAAATGCATACCGAAGACCGGGTCAAAGGAACTAAATGGGTCGTCCTTCGTTATCCATCTCCATCGATGGCGCAACTTGCTGGAAAATCGACAGAAGCGTTCGAAGACTTCTACTTCAATGTATGTACGCTCGATTACGGAAAGATGGACCGCGCAATGGACGGATTGGTCGAATTGATGAACAAGACGGACCGTGTCACGTTGAAAGGACCAGGAACGGACCTCTCGTTCTCCATAAAAGATATTCCGGCAATCAAGTGCTCGGGTCAAATGAACATTCCAGATGGTGAAGTGTTCACAGCACCGGTAAAAGACTCGGTCAATGGCGTGATCACGTACAATACGCCATCTCCATACCAAGGATTCACATTCGAGAATGTGAAGTTGACGTTCAAAGACGGGAAGATTGTAGATGCGACGGCTAATGATACAGAACGAATCAATGAAGTGTTCAACACAGATGAAGGAGCCCGTTACGTCGGTGAGTTCGCAATCGGTGTGAACCCATACATTCAACATCCGATGAAAGATATCCTCTTCGATGAGAAAATTGACGGCAGCTTCCACTTCACGCCAGGTCAAGCGTATGATGAAGCCTATAACGGCAACAACTCATCTGTCCATTGGGATCTTGTCAACATCCAGCGCCCGGATTACGGTGGCGGCGAAATTTGGTTCGACGATGTACTCATCCGAAAAGACGGACGTTTCGTCATCGATGCCTTGCTTCCGCTTAATCCAGAAAACTTGAAATAACATAAAAATGGTGCGCCTGACAAAGGCGCACCATTTTTATGTTTATAATTTTGTTTTCTTCCCGAGGGCTGCAGACATCATCCAAATTTCTTTTTCGAGTCGTTCGATATGAGAGACGAATGTATCTTCAATCGCCTCATCGCCATCCTCAAATTTCTCCATCGCATCTTGCATCTCTTGACGGATTTGTTTGAAGTCACTGATGATGTCTTTAATCATCTGATCTGTCTCGGCATGACGATCGCCTTCTTTTAACGTCGAATGTTCAAGATACTCTTTCATCGTCGCAAACGGTTCGCCGTCATTCATTAGTAGGCGTTCTGCCACGTCATCATAAAGTTCTGCCACTAGATTATAGAGCTCTTCTAGTTTTTCATGGTACGTGAAGAAGTGCGGTCCACTGATATACCAGTGATAATTATGAAGTTTCACAAACAGTAATCCATAGTTCGCTACTTCTTTGTTCAATGTGTTGAGCGCAACTTGACTAGCCATTCCTAACATCTCCTTTGTCATATTCATCGATACTACTATTACCGAGATTTTGGATGGCTAAACATTAAAAAGAGAGACTTTCGTCTCCCTTCACACTTATGCTTCAAGTTTTACAACTTCTTCATATTCGCGCTGATACGTTTGAATATCACCGGCACCCATGAATAAGAGCACGGCATCGGCATGGTTGCGTAACACGCCTGTACCACCACGTTTTAAAATATGCGCGCCTTCGATTCGTGATTGGAGGTCTTCGATCGTGACCGTTCCTTCCTGCTCACGTGCTGAACCGAAAATATCACATAAATAGACAGTGTCTGCTTCGGCCAATGCCGTCGCAAAATCATCCATGAATGATTTCAAGCGTGTATACGTGTGTGGTTGGAAAATCGCAACGACTTCTCGATTGCCATACTTTTTCCGAGCCGCTTCGACCGTTGCACTGATTTCCCGCGGATGATGCGCGTAGTCATCGACAAGCACTTGGTCGTTTAACGTCGATTCACTGAATCGGCGTTTTACACCATTGAACGTCTCAAGACGTTCTTTCACCAATTCTTTCGGCAAGTTCTCGTAGTCGCATGTCGCAATGACAGCGAGCGCGTTCAACACGCTGTGGTCTCCATATCCAGGAATTCGGAACGTTCCGTAGAAGTCATCACGCAAAAAGACATCAAATGTCGTTCCATTTTCTGTCGATGTGACCTGTTCAGCACGGAAATCATTGTGCGCCCCGAAACCATAATAGACGAGCGGCACGTTGGCTTGAATCTGTTGAAGATTTTCGTCATCGCCACAAGCAATGATTCCTTTCTTCACTTGTTTCGCCATTTCTTGGAAAGCGTCAATGACGTCATCAAGTCCAGAGAAATAGTCCGAATGGTCAAAGTCGATATTCGTCATAATCGCGTAGTCTGGACGGTAGTATAAGAAATGACGCTTGTACTCACAAGCTTCGAAGACGAAGTTTTTCGAATCCGCCACTCCTTCTCCCGTGCCATCGCCGATTAAGAACGATGTCGGTTCGATTCCACGCATGACGTGTGCAAGCAATCCCGTCGTTGACGTCTTCCCGTGTGACCCAGTGATGGCGACACTCGTGTAATGGTTCGCGAGTTCACCTAAAAACTCGTAATACTTATAAATCGTCAATCCGAGTTCACGTGCACGCACGATTTCTGGATGATCATCACTGAACGCGTTTCCTTGCACAACGATTTGGTCTTCCGAAATATTTTCAGGATCGAATGGCAAAATTTCAATCCCTTTACGGTTCAATGCTTCTTCTGTAAAAAATGCTTTTTCAACGTCCGATCCACGGACCTCATTGTTCATATCAAATAAAATTTGAGCTAAAGGACTCATGCCCGTTCCTTTAATTCCGACGAAGTGATAACGGTTCATCTGTAAATAGCCCCCCTAATTCATTGCGGCTCGTCAAAATGCGACAAACCTTTGTCATTATAGCAAAACTCACAGAGTCGTGCTATTACAGATTATTGTTTTTTTGCGCAAGTCGTCGGCTGCGGTACATCGCCATGCGATCTTTTGGCGTCATCATCACATTTACAGGCGGTTGATCCGCTTTAAATGATACTTGAACCGCTGATGTCAAATCTGTGGCAGATGGCACTTCTTGCTGTTCAGATGGTGTTTGTAATCTTTCTGCAATCTGCTCAAGCGACGAACCGATTTGTTCCGCCGATTCGTCAATATCTAGGTCAGTATGAGGAGTGGCATCTTGATGAGCCTCTACGACCGTCTCCTTTTTTGAACGGGATAAATCCGTTGATTGCATAAAAACAGATGAAAAGCCATTATCTAGAATCGAAACTTCACCAAGAATCGGTTTTTCTTCCATTTCCATTTCCTCGGAAATCAGCTCGTTGGACTCTTTGCTCCATTCAGGTTCAGAGACGGGTTCAGTAGATGACTCTTGGATTGGCTCTTCCGTCGTAGAATGAGTAGATGCCATCTTTGAATCATACGCATCTCTCGTTTCAGGAGAGTGTTCGACCGGAAGGACAATCTTTGGTTTCGGACGAGCATATCCATAAATCGGTGACGGGACGTCTGACGGAATAAATTCCTCGGTTACCTCTACCTTTGGCGGAGGGGAACCTTTTTGTCCTTCTTTCGACAGTTCTCGTTTGATTCGCTCTGCTTGTTGCTTCAGTGAACGTTCATATGCATCCATACTTGATTCCTCGCTTTTTCACTCAATCCATATTTAACAAAAAATCGGTCGAATTTAGCGACCGATTTTAAATGCTGTACCTACTTCATATTCGTCATCTAATACTAAAATCCCTTTTTCTTGCGGGGCGTTCGGAAGGTTTAATTCACGGGCAGAACAAATCATCCCGTGTGAACTTTCACCACGGAGTGCAGACGGACGGATAATCAAACCAGTCGGCATCACCGCACCCGGTTTTGCGACAACGACTTTTTGCCCTGTTGCCACATTCGGTGCGCCACATACTATTTGAACAGTCCCTTGGTCGATTTGAACTTGACAGATTGACAGTTTGTCAGCGTCCGGGTGTTTTACTGCGCTTTCAACATACCCGACGACAAACTTCGGCGTCACGTCAACCCATGAAAAGTCCTCTTCAATCCCGTTATCATTTAAGATAGATTGCAACTGTTCCACTAATTCGACTGTCAACTCAACAGGACCATTCCATCCTGTCACATCAACATGTTGACTTGCTTGAAACAGGTTGTACCCGTTCACTTTTCCGTCTGCCGACTTGACGATTGCCACGTCTCCCGTCCGCTCGACAGATTGATGATGTCGTTCTCCTTCTTTTAACAACACCATGAGTACATCACCGATTCCTTCTCGGTTATAAAACACATTCATTTGCATACGTTCCTACGTCCCTTCTTTCAAACTCATCTCACTTATTTTATCAGATTATGTGTTCGATGGCGGGGTCTTTTTTCCGACAATGAAAATCGGTTCAAGTTCCCCCGCCACATAGTGAAAGGCGAGTGCAGTGACGGGAATTCGACCATTTGTGAAGAAATCAAACATCAGTTGCTGCATCGCATCATATCCTTGGTCATTTCGAATGTCCGCAACGATCATCACATCCTGATGCGGGACACCGACGAGCATATCCCCTTCAATCCGTCGTTCCATCAGCCGAAGAAACTCGTCATTTAACACACGAGATGCCTCGTAGCCATCACGAGTTGATAAGAAGTAGAATGGGTTTCCAGCCACTTCGTCTTGTTTCATCTCGGTCGGTAGTTTTTTCACATTCTCACGGGCGATTCGCTCGATGCGGTCGAGCGTCATTTCATCCGAAAGGTGGCGTTCTTCAATCAACCGATATCCGTTTCCACGGTCCAGCGCATAAAAAATCGCGGTCTCGGCCGTGTGCGGGGTGAATGCAAGTGCTTCTCCATTTTTTGTCGTCTTCGAGAAAGAGTTCGAACGAATGACCGGATAGATGGCATCTTCATTTCCGGTGAGGGAGATTTGATCATCCGCCTTCATCGCTGATTCGATATACTCGATGACTTCATCGACGGCAACCGTACCGCGTGTCTTAGCCTTTGCCACAATCGGCGCAAGGCGGATATTGACCCCAAAACGGTCAGATTTCCGCTCGACGCGCAGTACCTCATTCTCACGGTCGTAAGAAGTACGGTATTCTTCATTAAAATGCGATTCTAGATAACGTCTTAACTCATTCCGTTCCATAAAGGCTCACCCTAATCCGTTCAAGAAAGCTTCAACCTGTTCCGGCGTCTTCCGTTCACGACCGACGTAGCGATCAACCTCATTGCCATTTTCAAACGCAACAAAGCTTGGGATGCCAAAAATATCAAGTTCTTGCGCAAGTTCCATGAACTCGTCACGATCGACGTAATAGAACGTCCATGCTTCAAATTTCTTCTCGATTTCCGGCATGAATGGGTCAAGGAATCGGCAATCTCCACACCATGTCGCCGAAAACATAAGGACACTTTTCGCTTCTTTTGCTTCGATATATTCTGCCATTGTTGATAGTCGTTTCATGATTATCACTCCTGTTCGTTTTTTCCTCACTTATAATAGCATAAGTCAAGTCACACATTCTGCTCTGCTGTTTGTTATAATCAAAGCCGAAACTAGTTGAAACAGGTGAAGCTGAATGAAATTAACACGCGAAACGTTAAACCCTGAAATGAAGCACCCTCTTGAACAGATGGTCGGTGTATTTGGAATGCTTGCCATTTTGCGATACGGCTACTTATTTATTGACACTGATAAAACGAGACTAGAGATCTTGATTTGGCTCGTTGTCGGTTTCGCCGTCATTTATGTGCTCGAAAAATATCTCAAGAAATTGGCACGTCACTTGCCCATCGTTCGAAAGCGTTTCTTGATCCCCATTTACGTGATTGTGCTCATGTTATTCTTAATCAGTTTCCGAGTCCCTCGTGAGACGGTTGAGTCCGTGAAAATGTGGTTCGGAATTGGATGAAAAAGAGCAACGTTCCTCGAAACGTTGCTCTTCATTAATAATCAATTTTTAAATCATTCGGTTGAATCCGACCGGTTCTTCGCAAGACTACGTATACCGCGTAACTCAATAAGGCTGGTCCAATTATGAGGAAACCAAAGACGACGAGAAAGGTATACCAGCTAAAGCCCATCGTTTCAAGCATGACAATCGGGCCGACGAGCCCACTTGTTCCCATGCCTGCCCCCGCAGCGACACTTTCCAGTTCAAACAACAGAATCGCGATTGGAGCCAATACAGCCCCGGCCATTGTTGGCGGAAGAAGAATCCAAGGGTTTTTCACAATGTTCCCGACTTGAAGCATCGAGGTGCCGATTCCTTGAGCAATCGCCCCACCGACCCCATTATCACGATAACTCGTGATGGCAAACCCAATCATCTGAGCCGCGCAACCGACAGTCGCTGCTCCAGCGGCAATTCCGTTCAAACCGAGCATCAATGCGATGGCAGCACTTGAAATCGGTGCCGTTAACGCAAGTCCCATCAATGTCGCGACGACCACTCCCATGAACAACGGCTGTTGCTCCGTGCCCCATTCAATCCAACCACCGAGTTGCGTCATAAATAAGCCGACATACTTGCCGATATACGTCGCAGTGAGGTAGCCTACGGCAATCGTTGTGAACGGCGTCACTAAAATATCTAGTTTCGTCGATTTAGAGACAAGTTTTGAGACTTCGACCGCAAGAATCGTCGCAACGTAACTTCCTGCCGGTCCGAACTCATATCCAAACGCCCCGATAACGAGCGCGGAAAACAAAATGAGCGGCGGCGCCTCTAACGCATAGGCGATGGCAATCCCGATTGCCGGTCCGGTCAAACTCATGGCGACATCCCCGATTTGAATCAACGTGGCACTCATCCCTGTGAATGTCGTTCCTTCGAGCTGACCTCCGATCGTTTTTATGATCAGACCGATGATTAACGTACTAAACAAACCAAGTGCCATATAACTTAGCGCCGTCACAAAATAAAGCGACGGGCTCAATGAGATTCCTTTTTTCTTGAACATAACATATCCTCCTTACACTTATACAGGTGTCTTGTCATGAGTAACATACATGTATAAACACCTTTATCAGTATAAGACGTTTTCATGAAATAGCAAGAACATCCATAAAAAACCGTCCACTCATCTTTCGAGTGAACGGAATGTTTGATTTACAGAGACGGACGTAGCGTTTCAAGTGTCGAACGATCAAGCCGCTTGACCAACGCTTTGAGCAACGCTTTCGCTGCATCGTAGTCATCCGTATGAAGAATCGAGGCGTGTGTATGGATATAACGAGATGCGACGCCAATGACGGCTGTCGGTACCCCTTCTCCGCTCATGTGAACGCGCCCCGCATCGGTACCGCCTGGTGAGACGAAATATTGTGTCTTGATGTTTTCGTCTGAAGCCGTATCGAGTAAGAAATCACGCATTTCAGGAGACATGACCATGACGCGATCTAAAATTCGGATCAATGCTCCCTCACCGAGCTGACCGAACTCCGTTTTACTTCCTGAAGCATCATTGGCCGGTGAAGCATCGAGTACGAGTGCCACATCTGGCTGAATCAATTCAGATGCTGTCTGCGCTCCACGTAATCCGACTTCTTCTTGTACGGTAGCACCCGAGAACAAGATGTTTGGATGATCCGCTTTTGTCGTTTCCTCCAACAATTCGATTGCAAGACCGACGCCATAACGATTGTCCCAAGCTTTGGCCATAATCTTTTTCGGGTGATGAAGTGGGGTAAATGCGCTCGATGGAACAGCAGGGACCCCCGGACGTACACCCCATGACTCTGCTTCTTCTTTCGAATCTGCTCCGATATCGATAAACATCTGCTTGATGTCCATCGGTTTACTCATTGCATCTGGACCTAACAAATGAGGCGGTGTCGAAGCGACGACACCGGGAATTTTACCGTTCGACGTGATGATGTCGAAACGTTGCGCCATGAGCACTTGGCTCCACCAGCCACCGAGTGGTTGTATGTAAAGCATGCCGTTCTCGGTAATCCGTGTCACCATAAAAGCGACCTCATCCATATGTCCGGCTACCATGACTTTCGGTCCCGACTCGTCTCCGACACGTTTTCCAAAAATTGATCCGATGCCATCCGTGACAATTTCATCTGAATGGGGTTCAATTCGTCCACGTACAAATTGACGAACTTCAGACTCGAACCCAGGAGCTCCCGGGAGTTCTGTTAGCGTCTTAAATAAATCTCTCGTCTTCTGATCCATCTTTCATCATCCTTTCCTAACCGTTCTTGTCTCATTATATACAAAAGTTTTGACAGGATGCGAATGCTTTTCATTCCATTCGGGTACAGGTTTTGGTACGATGTACATGATAGCCATAGTTCAAGGGGAGGTAGTCATATGAAAAAAAGGTATTGGTTTATTGGAATCGGGGTTGCCGTCATTGCCGCACTTATGACGAAAAAAGCTTTAGATGAACGTAGCTTATCTGCAGAAAACGCCTTAGAGTACACGAAGCGTGCTTTCTCAGCAAAAGGTCATGTCCAAGGGGCATGGATTTCTGCATCACCGGAGATTTACACATACGACGGTCGTGAATACGACGTCTACAAAGGTGGCATCTCGGTTCTTGAGAACGATGAAGAGAAAACATATGAGTTTACAGTCGACTCTGAGACTGGCGCATTACTCGAATATGCATGACACGAAACCGACGAATGATTCGTCGGTTTTTTTGTTTAGTTCCCTCGAAAGAGTGGAAAATTGAAATTGGTAGTTTTCAATTTAATAAAGGAGTGATCTCGCGTGAAGAAGCTAATCGGTGAAGCAAGTGAACTCGTATCGCAAATGGTTGAAGGGATGGTCCATGCCCATCCTGAAATGTATGGTCGCGTCGACGGTGTGAATGTCATCTGTCGGGCTGACGGAGCGAAGTCTGGAAAAGTCGGTCTCGTATCTGGAGGCGGTAGTGGTCACGAGCCGGCCCACGCTGGATATGTCGGGGACGGTATGCTCGATGCGGCAGTATGTGGGGAAGTGTTCACCTCTCCTACTCCGGACATGGTACTTGAAGGAATCAAAGCAGCTGACGGCGGAAACGGCGTTCTTTTGATTGTGAAAAACTATTCCGGCGACGTGATGAACTTTGAGCTCGCCGCAGAACTGGCCGAAGGTGATGGCATCAAAGTCGACCACGTCGTCGTCGCCGATGATGTCGCCATTTCGAACAAAGAAGATCGACGCGGGGTTGCCGGAACGGTCTTTGTTCACAAAATTGCCGGAGCCGCTGCAGCTAGTGGCAAATCACTTGAAGAAGTCAAATCCATCGCCGAAAAAGTAGCTTCACACGTTCGCTCCATAGGGATGGCCGTGGAACCTTGTTACATGCCTGTCAGTGGTAAACCAGGTTTCGACTTGAACGAGGAAGAGATGGAAATCGGCATCGGGATTCACGGGGAACGTGGTGTCGAGCGGAAACCGACGAGTGATGTCGACCAAATCGTCGACGACCTCCTCAGTCACTTGAAAAAAGAAGTCGAGCCAGGAGAAGTTGCCGTCATGGTGAACGGAATGGGTGGAACGCCGTTGTCTGAGTTATATGTGACCTATCACTTCGTTGCCGAAAAACTGGAAGCTGCTGGGTATACCCTTAAACGGAAGTATGTCGGCAACTACATGACTTCACTCGAGATGCATGGGTTCTCCATCACGTTGCTCCCTCTCGATGATGAGATGACGACGTATCTCGACGCTCCTTCAGCAGCACTTGGATTCAAAATTTAATAAATGAGGTGTTTGGTTTATGTTGACGATTGATCGGATGAAGCAGGCGTTACGTGACGCACAAGTTGGCATCGAAGAACAAAAGGATACGTTGACCGATTTAGACCGGGCCATCGGCGACGGAGACCATGGGATCAACATGTCTCGTGGTTTTGATGCGGTCTCTACTATTCTAGATGAGGATTATGACTCTCTTGGAGCACTTAGTAAAAAGGTCGGGATGACCCTCATGTCGAAAGTCGGAGGCGCGGCCGGACCTTTATACGGTTCAGCTTTCGTGAAGATGGCAACCAAATTCGGGGATGCGACCGAAGCGGACTTTGGCTTACTCAAGGAGGCGCTCCAGGAAGGTTCGAATTCCATCAAAGCACGAGGGAAATCGGAAGTCGGCCAAAAAACGATGGTCGACGTCTGGGACCCGTTCCTCGAGCAAGTCCAACAAGGGGAAGATTATAAACAGAAGTTGGACGAGCTTGTCCAAAAAACAGAGGATATGGTGGCCACGAAAGGAAGAGCCTCTTACTTCGGAGAAAACTCTCGCGGAACCGTCGACCCGGGTGCCCTTTCTAGCTCAATCCTTTTGGCCGCGATTATGAAGGAGGTCGATTGACATCGTTGAATTGATCATCGTCTCGCACAGTGCAAAAATTGCGGAAGGAATCCAAGATTTGATGAAGGAAATGGCACCGTCCGTGCCCATTCATCTAGCCGGTGGCCTTGAAGATGGCGCTATCGGAACGGATGTGAATCGCATCTTATCGGCACTCGACCAGGTCGATGGAGAGGCACTTCTCCTCAGTGATATCGGGTCGGCGACGATGAATGCGGAACTCGCCATCGACATGTACGAAGGTGACAAACATGTCGAATTTTTTGACGGTCCCATTGTCGAGAGTGCCTTCATCGCCTCCGTTTCTTCAGGAAATGGGATGTCACTAACTGATATCGTCGAACAGTTAAAACAACAGTAAAAAGTACCCCGTTCTCTTGAACGGGGTACTTTCATGTCTTATCTTGGGTTGTCATTCTTTTCATATACGGCATTCATATATGAACTTGTTGAATAGAAACGTGGTACAACCAAGAACAAAATGAGTGCCGGAATCGCAATCATTAGAAGCAAGACCAATACCGGTAACCAATAGACGATCTGTTGACCGAGCATGTCGATGTTCGCATCTGCAAACTCTGAGGCCCCTTCTACTTCTACGAGGTCCGCTGATGTAAGAATCTTGTTGTCTGTCGCATCAAAGTAATGATACTCGGTTTTACGTGTGATGAAGATCCCATCACGAATCGTATCGAGCTCTACGACAGCAGCGATGACTTCGTTGCCGTTTGAATGGCGAAGCGTCTCTTCTTTGATGATTTCAGCCGTTCCTTCTTTATAGTCGTAATGCGTTGCTTTCAAATCCTCTTCGAGAGCGTCTAAGAACGCTTCGTTCGCTGAGGTATTCATTGGTGCGATTGTTAGAATGAAGATTACTGCAAGCAGGCTTGCCCATGCTTTTTTCAACATCCCCATGTTCCCCCTTCTCTTATTCCAGTTTAGCGTCATTCCTATTGTACCAAGAAGAAAGAAAAAAGTGTGAAGAAAATACTATTAAAATAAGAAAAAAGCGTGTCAATTTTTCGGACGGAAGACGGCTTCCATTCGGTAAATCGGCTGACCGAGCGCACTGAAGCGCTCTTCATACTCTGTTCGAATATTATCTTCTGGTTCATTGACATGTAAATCTAGTGAAATTTCTGTGAAGAACATCCCGTATTGACTCATGCTCTGAAGCGAATATTCAAACAATCCACGGTTGTCCGTCTTGAAATGAATCTCTCCAGCTTTCGGAAGAATCGCCTCATATGTCGCTAAAAACGTCTTATATGTCAAGCGACGTTTCGCATGTCGTGTCTTTGGCCACGGATCGGAGAAGTTTAAGTAGACGCGATCGACTTCTCCCGCTTCGAAATAGTCGACGAGTCGTTTCGCATCGACCGTCAACACTCTCACGTTCGGCATCGGGGTTTCGACTAATTTTTGTACGATAGAGACGGCTACACTCTCAAACAACTCGATCGCAATAAAGTTCACATCCGGGTGTTGTTGCGCCATCCCTAAAATAAATTGTCCTTTTCCTGAGCCGACCTCGATAAAGAGCGGGTGGTCATTCCCGAATTCAGTGCTCCAGTTACCTTTCAACTGTTCAGGATGTTGAATAAATACATGTTCTTGAGCTTCCATATATTCTTTTGCCCAAGGCTTATGTCGTAAACGCATGAAAATCCTACCTTTCGTTCATCAAATGTTCAAGTTTAATGGGAATATGCACGTTACGGACGAGCAGTCCTCTTGCGATTATACACGAAATCATAGTTTAATGAACGTGAATCATCCTTCACAAGGAGGTTAAATACGATGAGTACTTTAGATCAGTTTCTTATTTTTTATGCAGCTCCACTGACGTTTTTCGCTGGTGTCATCGCCACGTTCGTTTGGGCTTACTTTATGAATCCAGATGACATTTAACACATTCAAAAAGGGGTGGCGAACAGCCATCCCTTTTAATTGATTCGTTCGTACGCCTCATCCATCAGCTCGCGTAGTACATGAAATCCTTCAGTTCGCGCCGAGTCATTCTCTTCCCCATAGATTGTCAAAATCGTTTGGGCGATCGCATACCAATGCATTCGATTGTGGAGCTCACTCGAAACACGTACCCCGTAATGCGAGAACCAGCGCTCCCACTCCACTTCATCCATATAGCTATAGACAACCATCGCCAAATCGAACGCGCGGTCTGCAATGATTGCGTCATCCCAATCCGTCAAGTAGAGTAGGCCGCTCTCATCCTCAATCCAATTATTATGGTTTAGGTCAGAATGACAGACGACAAATTCTTGCTCGTCGACTTTTGGCAAATGGTGCTTTAGCCATTGTACGGCTTCTCCGATGATTCGGTCTGTTTCATCTTGTTCATATGCTTCACACTGACGGAGCAACAAGTGCGGCGTCACCGGTGTGTGGTTCAGCTGTTGCAACATGAATAATAGCTCTTTCGAATTATGAATCTTGCCGAGTTGCGCCGCGACATCAGGTCGCTTCATATCTTCTGGTGAAAGTTCGCGGCCTTCGATAAATTGTTGGGCGCTTAACACGTCCCCGTTAAACATTCGCTTTGTCCAAAGAAGCTTTGGTACGATTCCTTCCGCTGACAAGATTGCCAGAAACGGAGAAGAATTTCGTTTGACAAAAATCTTCTGTTGGCGCGTCGTCGCTACATACGCTTCGCCCGTGATACCTCCGGCTGAAGCGACTGTCCACTCTTTCCCGAGCGCACCGACTATATCTGAATACATATTCATCACGCTCAAATCTTACTTGAATTAAAGAGATACAATCAACATCTTAACACGCGAGAATCGTCATTGACAACGACTCGACTTGAATGTGTGCTGGGTTTCGTGCGAGCGGAACGAGACTTGCCGTTTCTCCTTGAACGTAAACGTTCCATTTCGCATCGCTCTCAAATGAAAGCGAGTCGAACGTACCGTTCACATAGACGCGAACCCGTTGCCACGCATCGTAAGAATGACTGGCCGTCAACTCATAGATAATGACGCCAGGCGGCGATGGGAGAAACGTGAAATGGTCAATGACTTCTTGTCTCGAATCATAGCGGAAACATGTATGGAGTCGCCGTAACTTCAAGAGCGTCTTCACATACTCGATGTCTTTGATCCGTGTGTCACGAAGATCCCAATCAAAATGATTGATGTGATCGGGTGAATTATAACTGTTCTCGACACCATGTTTCGTGCGTCCGAACTCTTGACCGGCATGGATAAACGGGATGCCTTGAGATGTGATGACGACCGCATTGGCAAGACGTTGCATGGCAAGACGAGTCGTCTCATCGACTCCTTCACAAGATAACATTAACTTGTCATAGATCGTATAGTTGTCATGGGCTTCCGCATAATTGATGGAGTAAGCCGGACTCGGGAAACGTCCGACCGTCACGTTCGGAATATGCACGGCTCCGGTGAGACACTCTCGAAGTTCCCACTCTCTCCACTCATTGCCAGAGATGAATCCGCGTTCCCTGTCATTAAACGTTGACCCTTTCAATGCATCTCGAATCATATCGTTGAAGTGTCCGATACGAGGCATGCGTGCAGCATTTTGTGACGTCGCCTTCAACGACTGTCCAAGCGGTGTCGCTAAGTCCCACCCTTCTCCATAGACGAGAATGGAGGGATCCACCTTATCGAGCGCGGCCCGTACTTGATTCATCGTTTCGACATCATGAATCCCCATCAAATCGAAGCGGAACCCATCCACTTGATAGGTTGTTGCGAAATACGTCACGAAGTCGACAATCATACGTCGCATCATATAGCGTTCTGAGGCCGTGTCATTCCCGACACCGGTTCCGTTCGCTATCGTCCCGTCGTGCTCGTATCGAAAATAATAGTATGGTACGAGCGCTTCGAGTGGGGATTGTTCTCGAATATAAATATGATTCATCACGACGTCTGTAACGACTCGAAGACCAGCTTGATGCAAGTCAGAGACGAGTGTCGCATATTCGAACACACGACTCATCGGCACATCGGGCCTTGAGGCATAACTTCCTTCAAGCGCGAACCAATGAATCGGGTCGTAGCCCCAGTTGTACGGCATACGCGTCGCCTCATCGACACTTCCAAAATCATGAACAGGAAGCAACTGGACATGGGTCACGCCAAGTTCTTTTAAATAGTCGAGTCCGGCACTATTGCCTTCTTTCGTCCGAACTCCTTTTTCAGACACCCCACCGTACAGCCCTTTCAATTGACTCATCGATGAGGGGTGGCTTGTGAAGTCTCGGATGTGCAACTCATAGATGACGGCATCCGTTGCCTTCCATAAAGGGGGGCGCATGGCTTGTTCGACCTGTTTCTTGACAAATCGCGCCACATCTTGCAATACGCCATACTCACCGTTCAAACTGACGGCTCGCGCATAAGGATCGACGACTTGCCTCGTATCGACCGGTGTTTTCACTTCTAAGCGATAAAACATACCTTGGAACGCTTGTGGTATTTCACCACTCCATTCCCCGCGTGCGCCGCGGTTCATGTGAAATCGCTCAATTTCTCTGTGATTCGTATCATCATGCACTGTAATCCACATGGATAAAGCAACCGGAGACCATACCGTCACTTCCATTCCGTGCGGCGTAAACGATACGCCGAGTGGACCATCATATGAGAAACGCCGTTCGAATTCCTCTGAACGGACGATTTCTCTTGGTACGACAACCGTCGTCTTTTGACCCGGGTGGCAGACGGTGTATAACGTTTCTAAAGAGATTGGTTCCTTTAAACGAAGGATTTGTTCGACCTTTCCGGATTCCGTCACAAACTGTTGCTCGACGAGGTAGTCGACCGGGCGTCCATTCTGTTCGATTTGTACTGGAACGGATTCATATTCGCGCACAATCTCAAGTTGTATGGTCTCAAATGATACGAAAGACGCGCTCTCGATGGTCACATGTGAGGCGGTCTTTTGATCTGGTGTGTGATGCATATGCGTCCCTTCCTCTCAATCACTGATCCATGAATTGACGAAACGGTAACTTGGCAGTCACTTCTAATACGGTGGCAACGTCACGAATCTGCTGTGCTTTTACAATCGGTGCACGTCCGTTCACTTGTTTCATCCATTCCGTATATTCGTTACGACCGACATATTGGGTCGATCGAACAGTTGGAACGTTATCAAAATATCCATTTGTCGCAATGACGACTTTTTGTAGCACACCCGCATAATGCGGTAGAACTTGACGAATAAGTTCTTCTGTCCGTGTCAATGCAATTAGCGGGTTCACTACACGGGTATTTTCCCCTTTCAGCGGTTGATGAACCCATGTCTTCTCTTTCGATATGTGATAGATACTTCGATCGCCTTCAAGCCATTCTATGATATACAGATGCGTCGGTCCGATGATGAGGTGGCTCAACTCAACCGTTGCACCATTCCATTCGATGACCGGTCGATACAAGAAAAAGTGTCGTTCGTTCCAATCGGTACGCATCACACGATAGGCGAAGTCACGAATAAACGCCAGATGTGGTAAATCCGTCTCAAGCACCCCTTCACAAGCGAATTGAAGCTTTTGGATATGCCGGCGCTCCCTTAACAGCTTTTGATATTGCGATTCAGAGAGCGGCTTTGGCTCTAATTCAATTCGCTCCGTCTTCGCCCAAAACTTCCACCACGGTCTTTCGATTTCGAGCACTTCGACCGGATTCAAGCGATTGTTTTCATGAAGGCGCTGTAGGCGTGCCGTATCGGATTCCACATACTCCAAATAACGATTATATTGATCTAATACATCACGTTCATATTTTGAGATTACGTCAAAAATTTTAACCGGGATTGCCATATATCCTCCTCTGGCCGTCTTAGCGGAAATACGTCTACTGCTCGATAGGCAGGTGTATGAGTCGGCTGTACTTCATATAAAATTAATTCTTCTACTGATTCCGTCGCGTGAAATTCAGGGGGGACGTATGGGACACGCTCCCCTTCGCCCCATTTTTTAGCGAGTGTCACGTGAGGGACAAACGACTTCCGGTCCAATCTTGGAATCACATCAACTAGTTCATGGCGGAGGGAATGCGCCAACCGTTGAAGGGGCTCGGAGGCATCCGGAACGATGGTTAGAACGCGGGGCCGATCTGGTCGCCCAAAATGGTCGATGGCTCGAAACTCCAACGTGAACGGCAGAGTCTCCTCACAGATTCTACGCGTGATTTCTTTTACTTCGTCTAATTCATCCCCATCCACGCTTCCTAAAAATTGTATCGTCATATGAAACTCTTCAGGCCGATAGATTCGGCGATAGGAGTAATAAGGTAAGATGGTTTGCTGTACGTCAACCAGTTCCGTTGATTCAATGGGAATCGCGATAAAGTAATGCGTACTCATCTCATTCATCCTTTCAACGTGCGACGTGACATTCCTATCCAAATCAACGCTCCAATTGCCGTGACGATGGTATACATCCAAAACACGCCTAAAATATCGTCAAGTTCAATGATCTTACCACTGAGCATATTAAATCCAGCTGTCGCGAGCCCAGACGTCAATGCCATATATACCCCGATGGCCGTCGAGGAAACTTGTCGATCGACGAGCGTCCGGACGAATTGAAGCGCGACGGGAATCAAGAGACCGACGACGAGACCTTGTGCGATCGCGAGAAGCCATACGACCCAAATCGGTGGTTCTAACGCAAGCACCCCGTTCCGAACTGCCGAGATGATGGCGGCCCCAACAAGAACGCTGACGCTTCCGTAGCGCTCCATAAGCTGAGAAGCCACTTTCATAAACGGGATTTCGAATAACACTGCCACGAGGAATAATGTTCCGACGAGCGTCGTCGAACCACCGCTATTCGTCACGTACAAACCGAAATAATAGTTATTCGCATAAATCGGTCCGAAGACGAGCATCCCCCCACATAAGAAGAACACAAAGGGTTTGTTCCAAACAGCCGTCCATGAGAGAGATGCCAACGTCACATCGCGAGTCGAACTTTTCTCAGGAATCATTCGAACAAATACGCTGCCAAGGAACAGTAAAATCGCACTCAATACGAACGTACTAGCTAGTCCCCACGTGCTATCCGAAATTCGTCCCATCACAAAGACTGCAATGGCGAATCCTGCTGAGCCATAGAGGCGAATCGCACCGTAATCGACTTTCGACCGCGTCGTATAGTCGAGTGTCATCATATCCACTAGCGGGATGTGAGCACATTGGAAAACGGACCAAATCACCATGAGTACGACAATCCAAACGTATGAGGTCGCCACTAAAAACGTGAGAGAAATCAGCGCCGCGCTCAGCATCGCCAAAATCAGCCAGGCCCGGACTCTTCCCGTCCGGTCGGTCAACATCCCCCATAGTGGTTGCACGCCGATGGATAGAATCGGTAAGATGGCTACGATAATCCCGACTTGGCTCGGAGTCAGTCCAAACTTAGTTTGTGAAAAATATAAGGTCATATAAGGGATCAACGCCCCTTGCGCGAAGAAAATCGCGACGTACACAGACTGAAACAATTTCTTTTGCGAATCCAATGATAACTTCCTTCCTAAAGGACAGAGAGCCGACTATACCAGCCAGCTCTCCTTGTTTCTTATTTAGCGAGCTCGTAAATGGCCTCAGCATAGATTGCCGCGGCACGTAATAAATCTTCTATCTCCATATATTCATCGACCTGATGCGCCACATCTTTAGCTCCTGGGAACAATGCGCCGAACGCGACACCTGCTTCGAGTGAACGTGCATACGTACCGCCTCCGATGGCCATCAAGTTCGCGTGCTCTCCCGTTTGACGCTCGTATACGCCTGCTAGCGTCTTCACGAGTGGGTGATCTTCTGCCACGTGATGAGGCGGCATATGTTGACGGGTCTTCAACTCGAAGCCAAATGACAACGCGATTTCACGTAGGTTTTGTAAACGTTCTTCGAATTTGGCCGTATACGGGTAACGGATGTTGACCGTTGCTGTTCGTTCTTCCTCATTGTATCGGAACACGCCGCCATTGATCGTCAAGTCGCCCGTCTCATCGCTCGCTTCAATCCCAAGAGAAATTCCACGTGAGTCTGCAAACACGTGACGAACGAGTTCAATGTAGCGTTCCCCTTGAATGTCGAGAGGAAGGTGCAACAGGAACCCAGCCAGCACGTACGCAGCATTGATCCCGTTATCCGGTTCCATCGCGTGCGCCGCTTTACCTTTCATCGTGAACGTATATATGCCACGATCGTATTCACACGTTCCGTCCGCTTCATATTTTTCGAGATAGGCCTCGAACTTTTCCTCGAGTACCTCATCCGTCTTCAATTCGGCTTTCGCGAAGTCCGGCACCATATTCGGACGCTCCCCGCTCGTAAATGACACGAGATGGTAGGCAGAGCCTGGTACACGTTGAATCGGTAATTGAGTCAACACACCGTCATACAATCCTTTTTCAGCATTGATGATCGGGAAATCCGCATCTGGCGCAAATCCGTATGTCGGCATTTGTTCTTGTTTGAAATACTCACGGACACAGCGCCATTCGCTCTCCTCATCGCAACCTGCAATCAAACGGACGCGTTTTGAAAGTGGTAAGCCGAGCTCTTTGACGATTCGTAATCCGTAGTATGCTGCCATAGACGGACCTTTATCATCGTTACTCCCACGCGCCACAATTTTCCCGTCAGTCGTGATGGTCGGATTGAATGCGCCATATGTCCAGCCATCGCCTGCTGGGACGACGTCAAGGTGACATAGAATGCCAACGATTTCCTCACCGTCCCCGTATTCCAAATGTCCCGCGTAACCGCCGACGTCCTTTGTTTTGAATCCATCTCGCTCACCGATTTCAAACATGTAGTCAAGCGCCTGACGAACCTCAGGACCAAACGGCATGTTCGGTGCCGCTTTCGATTCATCGAGCACGCTAGGGATTTGAAGTAATCCTTTCAAATCTTCTAAAAATGCATCTTTACGATTGTCGACTTCCTGTCTCCAATTCATGTTCATCTCCCCTTTTGCGAATGTTCTCTCCCTTACTAGTATATCCAAATGTATGAAAGACGAACATTCATTTAGAAAAGTTTTTTTCGTTCGTGTTTAAGCTTCTTTTCGATGTAAAAAAATAATCTTCATTCGATATTTACGTTCATAATCAAATCTTTACAAACAGATTGTTCGTGCTTTCCACTTGCATTTTTGCTCAAGAGCGGTATACTAAAGGTGTAATTTTAGAAAATAACAATTTTATATTTCATTTTGTCGTCTGTAGGTATGGTTTGTCATTATTCTACACATTGGGAGGTTATCCAATGAAAGGCTCAACAGATCGGATGTTAACGCGCATCAAGTCCATTTATTTGTTCATCAATGAAAGGGAATCCGTTACCACTTCAGAACTAGTAGAAGAGTTCGGCATCACGTCACGCACTGTGCAACGTGATTTGAACGTACTTGAGTACAATAACCTTGTGGAGAGCCCTAGCCGTGGCACGTGGACTTCATCAAAACGTTCACTCAAGACGGCAAATTGAATTGTATATGTATATTCAAGAGACCTGGCGTTCAGGTCTCTTTTTTATGGATGAAGGTTTTGTGGTTTTAGATTGTATCAGTTGTTTAAGATGAGGTGATGATGTGAAAGAAGAAATAATGAAGTACATAGAGGACAATTTCCCAAACCTATCTGGAGAAGTCCATCTAAGATTCGAACTTGGCGAACCGTATAAAAACGGAACGGATGAGAGAGTAGAGCAAGTTGTAAACAGAGTTACTACATTGTTTGAGGAAGTGTTTCAATCTGATGATTACATCCATATCTTTATCAAGGATTGGAACGAAACAGAGGACATCATGTTTGGGAATACCACTCCCGAATATTTGTATGGTTTATTCATGAAACAACAGATTGAAGAAGAAACGTTATTTGAATTAAATGAAGATATTGACGAAATAACAGGGGAAATTATTGAAATCAAACATGAATATAAAGCAAAATTTGTATCCTCGCAGATCAAGTCAATCTCTTACGAAAAAATCCTTAGAGGTATAGGAAATTACGAGCAAGGAAGAGAACCTTCAATTGGACAAGCTGTTTACTTTATTAGCACCGAAAAGAACATCGTGTTTCATATGTACGATGATCGAGGTTGTATCATAAGTTCAAATGAAGTTGAACCACTTGTTCCTTTGTATCATAAATATAACGACTGGTTGGTTGACTCTTGGCGTGATGATTTTGATGCCATTTTTAAAAAGATATAATCGAAAATCAGAGCTTTTTATACAAAAAGAGAATCCGTCCCATCAGACAGATTCTCTCATCTTCTTATGATTGAAGAAACAGTTGAACTTCTTCTTCCGTCAACTCACGATATGCCCCGAGCTCAAGCGTCTCATCGAGTTCTAGCTCCCCAATTTGAACACGCTCCAATCGTTCGACATGTTTGCCGACCGCCGCGACCATTCGTTTCACTTGGTGATATTTCCCCTCAGACAATGTGAGGCGAATGACCGACCGACGTCCGCTCTTGCTCAGTATTTCAAGACGGGCCGGCTTCGTCGTATATCCATCCTCTAACTCGACCCCATTCGCGAACGTCTTGATATCCTCTACTGTCATCTCTCCGTCGACCTCGGCGATATATACTTTGTCGACGTGCTTGCGAGGTGACATGAGCGCATGATTGAATGCGCCATCGTTTGTGATGAGGAGCAGTCCCGTCGTGTCCTTATCGAGACGACCGACCGGGAAGAGGTCATAATGGGTATACTCAGAATCAATCAAGTCGATGACCGTCGTCTCGACTTGATCTTCCGTCGCGCTGATCACACCTTCCGGCTTATTCATCATGAAATAAATGTACGGACGATACTCGACCACTTCCCCGAACACCGTGACTTTCTCTGATGATGGGTCGACGTGCCGTTTTGCATCTTTTACAAGTGCCTCATCGACTCGCACCGCCCCTTGTTTCAGTAGGATTTTCACGTCTTTCCGTGAACCATATCCCATGTTCGCTAACAACTTATCAATCCGCATTACATTTTCCTCCGATATTCAAAGCGTTTCCCTAGTAATTTACCTGCGAGATGGCTCCGCCACCCGAGGTATCCATATACGAGAACGCCGATTGTCACTCCCACGATTGTCGCAAAAATGTCGTTCCCCCAACTCGCCTCATCATTCATTGTAACGAGAAGAGAGAGGAAGACGGCAGCGAACATCGCCCCACCCATCAAGAACATCAAGATGGTGCGACGAAGCAGTTGCTTATACGGGAAGTGGAGCGTTCGTTGAATCATCCATACCATGAGAATAATGGCCACGATGTATCCAGCGATGGTCGCGTACCCGGCTCCGATTCCGCCGAGCCAATAGACGAGCGGTACGTTCAATGCAAGTTTCGTCAACAGTCCCATCGATGTGGCAAAGATGGTGAAGTACTGACGGTTAATCCCTTGGAGAATCGCAGCCGCGACCGAGTAATAGGCCAAGAAGAAGGCACTTGGTGCGTAGTGGAACAAGTATACCCATCCTTCACGGTCACCCGGGAACAAGGTGCCAAACAATGGCTCCGCAAGTGCTACGAGACCAATGACCGCAGGAATCGTTACGAAGAACGAGACTTGGAAAATATGGTTTACTTGATTCCGAACTTTTTGCATGTCCCCCGTCGTGAACGAACGAGTCACAAGCGGGATCGTCGCCATCGATACACTCGCCGCGACAGAGACTGGAATCAACACAATTTTATGGGCGTTCCCGGTCAAAAAGCCATACGCCGACGTTGCTTCAGAAACGGTCGCACCCGTACTGAGCAACGTATTGACCATCGTCAACTGGTCAATCAATTGATAGAGAGGGGTCGATACCCCGACCATCACGATTGGAATCGAATAGCTAAGCAATTCGAGCAACAACGATTTCATCGAGCGGACCGGTGTGCCCGCCGGATTCTCTGTCTGACGATGAATGTCTTTTCGACGTTTCCAATACATGATGAGCACGGCGAAACTACCGATTGCCCCGATGAACGCACTGAACGTCGCAATCGTGACGGCAATGACTTTCAACCCGTTCAATTCAGTCGTTTCAACAGATTGCGTCCCTCCGAGGGCATTGGCAATCGGTTGAATGAAGTTTGAATCCGCAAAGACGAACAAGACGAGCATCGTTCCACTGAGGAGGAACAGGATGCGTACAATCTGTTCGACCACTTGTGAGATTGCCGTCGGTGCCATGTCTTGATGTCCCTGGAAATAACCACGTACCATACTCATCGCCGGGATGAGCAGTAAGGCAAAACTGACGCTTCGTGTCACGAGGGTGAGTGAGTCAATGTATTGCTGATTGTTCTCTGAGTTTCGGACCATCAGTTCGGATAACCATGGTGCTGCAAAAAAGAGTAATAAAAAAGCGACGACACCGGTCGCAAGCATCAGCTTCATCCCTTGTCGGAACAGTCGTTGACTTGTCCCGTATTCTCCTAGTGCATTATATTTTGCGATAAATTTCGAAACGGCAACGGGAATCCCTGCCGTCGAAATGGAAATCATGATCGCATAATACGTATATGCTGCTTGATATAATGTCACTCCGGCAATCCCGACCATCGCTTGGAACGGGAACGTGTACAGTAGTCCTAACATTCGGGAAATCAAGTTTCCCGCTGATAAAAGAAGCGTTCCTTTGACGAAGGAGGCTCTTCCAGAATCTTGTTTGGCGCTTGATGACATGAGGTACCTCCATCTATAAATCAACGATTTCAATGAATTCGGTTTTACAAAACAACCGCTTCTCATTATACTCTTACTGTTACGGATAATAAAGTTACGATAATTTTACTAATCATATAGATGAAGAAATGAGGAGATACCCTATGAAAGATGTCATCATCATCGGTGGAGGGCCGAGCGGGCTCATGGCAACGTATGCTGCGGCAAAAAGTGGCGCTTCGACATTGCTTATTGATAAAGGCTCGAAACTCGGTCGAAAATTAGCCATTTCAGGTGGTGGACGTTGTAACGTCACAAATCGAAAACCAATCGATGAATTGATTCAATTCATACCCGGGAACGGTCGCTTTTTATACAGCGCCCTCGCCCAGTTCGACAACCAATCCATCATTGACCTTTTCACTGGATTCGGGATTCCGCTAAAAGAGGAAGACAACGGACGAATGTTCCCAGTGACAGATAAAGCACAGGACGTGGTCAACACGTTGCTTCGGGCAATTGAAGACCTCGGCGTCGAGATTCGAAAAAAAGCTGAAGTCAAAACGCTACATTTTAATGAAGAAAACGAGTTTCACGCTGTCGAGTTGATGGACGGTGAGATGCTCGAGGCAAAAGCTTGTGTCGTCGCGGTCGGCGGACAGTCTGTCCCACACACCGGTTCGACCGGAGACGGCTATCCATGGGCACAGAAGGCAGGACACACGATCACCGAACTCTTCCCGACAGAGGTGCCAATCACATTGAATGACGCGTTCATCGGAACGAAACAACTTCAAGGATTATCGTTACGGGACGTCGCGTTGACGGTGCATGGCAAAAAAGGGAAGGCGATCAAGACGCATCAGGGAGACATGATTTTTACCCATTTCGGGATTTCAGGTCCAATCGCGCTCCGTTGCAGTCAGTACACAATCAAAGAACGGAAACGCAGCAAAGAGCAAATCGTCCTCTTGTCACTCGACTTCTTCCCAGACACGTCACGAGATGCGCTCGTTCAGGAACTGTGGAACCAAGTACAGAGCCAACCGAAGCGTGCCGTTAAAAATGTATGGAAAGGCTACATCCCTGAGCGACTTCTTGACTTATTGCTCGAAGAACTCGCATTTGGAGAAGAAGATGCGAGTCAGTTGAAAAAGCAATCCGTCATTGATTTCGCAACACGTTTGAAAATGTTCGAGATGCACGCCGTCGGGACACTCGACTTTGATAAAGCGTTCGTCACAGGTGGCGGCGTTTCGGTTAAAGAAGTTGCACCACAGACGATGATGTCAAAGAAGGCACCAGGTCTCTTCTTTGCAGGTGAAGTACTCGACATTCATGGATACACAGGCGGCTACAACATCACGGCCGCCTTCACAACGGGACATTGTGCCGGATCGCACGCAGCTGAACTGGCGACAGAGCGGTAAAAGGTTCGGTCTAACGTATTGGCTACGTACTATTATGTTCACTAACAATCAAAAGGCTTGATCCTGTCTCATTCAGGGTCAAGCCTTTTAACATTCTTTTCAACTTAATTTTCCAATTCCATCACATCTCGATACTTGTATTTTTCTAAAATCTCATGATCTTCTTTGAAGGTCCATTCGGGAATCGACAGTTCTGGGTGCGCCGTCAAATAGTCATGGAGCACATCCCTCCCTAGAGTATAGTTACTCCAACGTGGCATATCTTTTTGATAATTACCGACTACAAAATCGGTGAAGGACGTTTCATAATCATTCACTCGACTTGCAATGTGTTCCATGGTCGCATCATCTAATTGCACATGCCATGGGGGAGAAACTCCTTTGACAATCCGATCAGCAAATGCGTCCGCTTTCCCTTCGATAATAATAGACTCCAGAATCGAACTAAGATTGTATTTGTTTTGATCACGAAGAATCAGATGATGATACTCGTGAGCCGTCGAATAGGCTAGCACATCTTTGTCAAAATCTGTATCGAGAAACAAGATGAATACGTCTTTGTATGCTGCTGCGCCTACTCCTTTCAACGGTTCACTATCGTAAAAGAATTCAGGATTATACGGTGCAATAAACACTGTGCTCTTCTTTTTAGGTAAGATTTGATTTGAATCTGCATATGTCGATGCAATAATCTCTTTAATCTCCTCATGCTGCTCGATTAATTTGTCTAACTGCTTCAGCAATTGTTGCTTATGAGGGGTCGGCTTTAGATTAAAATCAGTTTTTAATCTAGATGTATCGATCTTTTCTTCCTCTCCGACTTCACCTATGTAATCGAGTACGTATTTTTTGAAGTTTTGTTTGCTCTCCTCCGAATCGGTTGATTCAAGGGATGCGTTCAAATATTGTTGGTATTGCGTATAGAGTGGGACGATTGTCAATTCATTCTCTTCATTGATTTTTATCGTTTCGATTGAAACGTCAGGCTTAGACGTTTTAGATTCTGACGTTTTTTCATCATTGCTACATGATGCTAACAGAAGTGCTGAACTTACACATAGAATACCGAGTACTTTTTTCAGTTGAACGACCTCCATCTCAATGATCAATATTCCTCGCTTGCTTACTTATGTTAAATTATACCATAAATTACTCTTATGACCTTTCCGATACCCTCTAATAACATGATGACTTCACGATCATCACAACAAAAAAACGGCTTGAACCCTTTGTAGTGAGGACTCAAGCCGTTTGTGATTATTCTTTCCCTGCGATTTGACGACGCACTTCTTTTTCGAGCTCCGGCTCTGGTGGCATCCATCCTTCAGGTTTCATGACTTTATTGTCCGATTCGCGTAAAATCGGCTTCCCGTCCGGTCCAAGTTTCGCCATATTGGCACGCTGGACGATTTCAAACAACGGAACGGGATCGAGTCCGAGTTCAACGAAACTGCCCATCACAAAATATAACGCGTCCGTTAACGCATCCCCTTGTCCGACGAGACGTTCCACATCATCCGATGGCGGTGCGTCTTGCAACGATTTTTGGACCGCTTTCTGGAATCCTACTTGGAATTGCTCGATGGCTTGTAAAAACTCTTCTTCCGATTGCGAGGATTGATGCAAAAACTCGACGACCGCTTCCTCTGCCGTCCAAACCGAGCGTTTTGTCGCACGATCAAGCGTCAACGGTTGCGGCGATTTTGCTCCTGGATGTCCAAAAGTTTCATGAAATTGTTTCACTTCTTCAAAAAAGTAACGTTTGCTCATCTGTTCTTCCCCCATTGTTAGTCCACAGACACGAATGCATCCAAATCGAATACTTCCGGGTGGACGATTGCAAAGATTTCATTGTCTTGTAAAAACATACCGGTCGAGTCATATACGCGAGGCGTCACCATCTGACCGTTGATGGTCTCTTCTTCCGGATTGACTGTGTAGAGGACGAGCTCTTCTGAGTCGAGCACGTAGATGCGTCCTTGTCTCTCGACAAGGCCGACTCCTTCGAATCGCTCAAACTTCTGTTGGATCGAGGCGCTCATCCCGTCAGCAGACAACGCTTGGCGTGAATCAAGCATCCATTCGGTTTCGGGCTCTTGATTTTCTTCTTCCGCTTGTTGTTCGTTCGACTCATTTTCAGGCGCGTCTTCAGATACAGCCGATTCGCTCGAGGCGTCGTCATTCGTCGAGACGTTCTCTGTCGTTGTGTCTTCCGATGATTCTTCTGTTTTTGGAGTATTCGTGTCAGCATCAGTTGACGCTTCTGATGATTTGTCATCGGCTGGAGTCTCCGGTTCGATCTCCCGTTCTTCGATATAAAGGAGCTCAAGGTCCGGTGTATCCGCCAAGCGATTCATCATGAACAGACGCTTCGATTCCCGGTCATAACCAAGACCAAAGATTCGGTCTTCCGACACGAGTCCTTTGATTTGTTTACGTGGTCTCTCGACCCAGCGTCCTTCTTCTCGCTCGATTGTAATGAGCGTACCGTTCGCTGAGACCGCATACACAAGATCTTCTTCGACCATGCGCATTCCGATAAAATCATCGAGGCGCGGTTTCCCTGAATTCTCAAGTTGAAGCACCGAATTGACGCGCGTTCCGTTTCCACTCACCTCAAAAAATTCAGCTTGTTCGGTTAAGACCAAATATGCCCCGATCGTGTCACTGTAGTACACTTCATCGATTTGACTGATTTGTTCGAGGGCATCGGTCGTATCGATATCTTCATCATCCTGCGCCGCTTCCACGGGTGGAAGGGATGCCGTTTGATGACGCGTTTGAATATCAATTTTTTCAAATGTCGAGGCGACCTGTCGTTGAATCTCTTCATCTGAAAAGACAAAAACATAACAAAGGATCACACCGACCACGACGGCACATAGTGTCGTGTATAGCACATAAGAACGTTTCATGGACATGTCGTCCCCTTCTACTTCAGTATCGCCCTTTAGTGTATCAAAACCGTCCATAAAAGAAAATGACCTCACCAAAAAGAAAAGAATGTGCGACAATGTCACACATTCTTTTTGTTACCCCACTACAATATTGACGAGTTTTCCAGGAACGACAATGACTTTACGAACCGTCTTGCCTTCTGTGAACTCTTGGACACGCTCGTTCCCGAGTGCTTCCGCTTCAAGTGCTTCTTTTGATGCGTCACGAGAGACGTGCATTTTCGCACGGAGTTTCCCGTTCACCTGGATGACAACTTCAATCGTGTCGCTCACAAGTTTTGACTCATCGTATGTCGGCCAAGCCGCATACGTTAACTCTTCCGTCATACCCATCTTCTCCCACAACTCTTCAGACAAGTGCGGCGCGACTGGTGAAAGCATCTTGATGAAGTCGACCATTTGCGATTTCGGCAACGTCTCTTGTTTGTTCGCTTCATTGACGAAGACCATCAACTGCGAGATTGCCGTGTTGAAGCGAAGGGCTTCATAATCCTCCGTGACTTTTTTCACCGTCTGATGATACGTGCGTTCAAAGTCGGCAGTCGGCGCCACGTCTGCGAAGTTCGTCTGATCGAACAAACGCCAGACGCGGTCGAGGAAGCGACGTGCCCCGTCAAGACCATTCGTCGACCATGCGATGGCCGCATCAAGTGGTCCCATGAACATTTCGTAAAGACGGAGTGTATCGGCTCCGTGCGACTTCACGATATCATCCGGGTTGACAACGTTCCCACGAGATTTCGACATCTTCTCGTTGTTCTCACCGAAGATCATTCCTTGGTTGTAGAGTTTTTGGAACGGTTCGCTCGTCGGGACGACACCGATATCAAAGAGTACTTTATGCCAGAAACGTGCGTAGAGCAAGTGAAGAACGGCATGCTCCGTACCCCCGATATACAAGTCGACTGGAAGCCAACGCTTGAGTTTCTCAGGATCCGCAATCATCTCTTCGTTATCTGGATCGATGTAACGGATGTAGTACCAGCAGCTACCTGCCCATTGTGGCATCGTGTTCGTCTCGCGACGACCTTTTTCCCCTGTGACCGGATCTGTATACGTCAACCACTCTTCTGCGTTCGCAAGTGGCGACTCACCTGTACCAGATGGTTTGATTTCATCGATGATCGGAAGTTCGAGCGGAAGTTCTTCGACCGGTACCGTCTTCATCGTTCCGTCTTCCATATGGACGACCGGAATCGGCTCGCCCCAGTAACGTTGACGGCTGAACAACCAGTCACGAAGACGGTATGTCGTCTTCGCACGCCCTGTGCCACTAGCTTCGAGCTCTTCAATGATCGTCTTGATGGCATCGGCTTTATTAAGTCCGTTCAAGCTACCAGAGTTGACGTGCTCACCGTCTTCGACGTAAGCCGCCTCTTCCACGTTTCCACCTTTGACGACTTCACGGATCGGGAGGTCGAACGTTTTCGCAAACTCATAATCGCGCTCATCGTGTGCAGGAACGGCCATGACCGCACCTGTTCCGTATGTCGAGAGAACGTAGTCCGCTGTCCAAATCGGAAGTTTCTCGCCGTTCACCGGGTTGATCGCATAAGCGCCCGTGAAGACACCTGTCTTCTCTTTGGCAAGGTCTGTACGCTCGAGGTCCGTCTTCTTCGAGACTTCCTCAATGTATGCTTCGACTGCCGTCGATTGTTCAGGCGTCGTGATCACTTTAGTGAACGGATGCTCTGGTGCGAGTGTCACGTATGTCGCCCCGTGAAGCGTATCTGGACGTGTTGTGAATACTGTGACGATCTTATCATGACCGTCGACCTTAAAGTCGACCTCGGCACCGACCGATTTGCCGATCCAGTTGCGTTGCATCTCTTTCACGCTCTCAGGCCAATCTAGACCTTCCAAGTCTTCAAGCAAACGCTCTGCGTATTCCGTGATACGAAGCACCCACTGCTTCATCGGGACACGGTAGACAGGGTGGTTCCCACGCTCTGACAAGCCATCGATGACTTCCTCGTTCGCAAGGACCGTACCGAGAGCCGGGCACCAGTTGACCGCAACTTCATCGACGTATGCGAGGCCACGTTCGAAGAGTTGCGTGAAGATCCACTGCGTCCATTTATAGTATTTCGGGTCCGTCGTGCTAATTTCACGGTCCCAATCGTATGAGAATCCGAGTTCTTTCAACTGACGGCGGAACGTCTCGATGTTGCGCGCTGTGAATTCACGCGGGTCGTTCCCTGTGTCGAGTGCATATTGCTCGGCAGGAAGACCGAACGCATCCCAGCCAATCGGGTGAAGGACGTTATATCCTTGCATCCGTTTCATACGAGCGATGATATCCGTCGCCGTGTAACCTTCCGGGTGACCGACGTGAAGACCAGCACCGGATGGGTACGGGAACATATCAAGGACGTAGAAACAATCCTTCTCCGGGTCTTCTGTCGTTTTAAATGCTTCTTTCTCTTCCCAACGCTTTTGCCACTTAGGCTCGATTTCTTGATGTTTAAAATAACTCAACATTCTTCCTCCTCTGCATAATAAAAAGCCTTCCGTCCCCGAAAATGGGACGAAAGGCTTGAAAGCTCTCCGCGGTACCACCCATGTTGCATTGCTGCCACTTGAGACGCCGGTAACGAGGCGTAACCCCGGTTTTCCCTACTCGTTTCAGGAAAACAGCTCCAAGGCGAGTTCACAACATCCGCTTATCGATTCACACCATCCATCGACTCTCTTTGAAACGGAACGTTCGCTACTAGTCCTCTTCAACGCTTGCTATTCATCGTAGTCTATTTTAGCCCATTCTGAAATTCAACGTCAACTTGATTTTTCTGTGACACGAATGTCTTTCATGATGACAAATAGCGTTAAGGCTAACGTAGCAAGTAGTAGAAGCATGCCGAAGACTGCTGTAATGCCGAACATGTCATAGACAAAACCAGACAACGTCGGTCCAATCATCCGACCGACGGATGCTGCGATATTGACGAGCCCTTGGTATTGTCCAGCTTTCCCAGGAGGGGCGAGTTTCGCCGCAATCGTCGGAACCGCCGGCCAGACAAACATCTCCCCGATGGTCATGACGACCATCGCGACCATGAACATCCCGAACCCACCAGCGAATGGGACAATCAAGAACGCGCCGAGGAAAATGGATGCCCCGATGATCAGTTGACGTTTTAAGTCGTCCTCAAACTGTCGTAAGACACGATTGAGCAACGGTTGTGCGAAGACAATCATCGCCCCGTTCACTGTCCAAAGGAGTGAGTATTGACTGATTGTGACACCGAGGTCTTTCGAGTGAACGGCAATCGTCCCTTGCCATTGCACGTACACGAACCAAAGTACCGCATAACCAACGGCGACATACCACATCGACTTCATCGTCGCACTCGAGAGTGTCGTGGCGGCCGCTTCGAGTTGCGACTGAACGACAGGACGTGCCGGGTTTTTCAAATAACGCAATCCAAACAAGAGCACCACGACAAATAAAACTGACAAGAAGAAGTTCGCATAAAAAATCCACTCGATGTTAAGTCGAGCGATTTGACCACTCATTGCCGTTCCGAGGGCGACCCCCACGTTTTGTGCGACATAAATCGCATTGAACGAACGACGTCCCCCTTCAGGCCAAATGAGACCTGCAAACGCATATACGGTCGGAAAGACGAGTCCGCCGGAAAGACCGATCAACCCGAGCCATACGAGATAGCCGAAGAACGTGGCATGAAACAGTAAAAATCCAAGCGAGCTCGCGAGCAAGAGACCGACAGAGATCATCAGCGTCGTCTTCCCACCGATTCGATCGAATAGCGTCCCTCCGATGTAGTTCCCGACAATCGCGAGCGCCGAGTTCACAAGAAGCGCCACCCCGGCAAGCGTCATCGACTCACCTAAAAAATCATGAATATACAGTGTGTTAAACGGCCATAAAAAAGACGCCGCCGTTGTATTGAGCGCCATCGCAATGACTAAAATCCATACCGAAATTGGCATTTTATTGTTCACACCAAGTCCTCCTTTCATTCTTCTTTCACATCAAAAAAATCGGCACAAAAAGGCCGAATCGACAAGATTTCCTTATCAAACCTAAACGAACGCCAAGGAAGTGTCAAGAAAAATTACTTATTATGAAGTTTTGTTATTTTTCGTTTGTGATAGGATGAGCAAGGAAGGAGAGATGAACATGAATCCATTTGGTCAAAATCGTTACCATACACTTAATGAGGCGTATCGACGAGAGTACGGGGGCAAGGTGTTTAAAGTGCCACTCGATGGCGGCTTCACATGTCCGAACCGTGACGGACGTGTCTCAAAAGGTGGATGCACGTTCTGTTCGGACGATGGCAGTGGTGATTTCGCGGGAAATGCTTGCGATCCGATTCCCATTCAATTTGCAGAAGTGAAGGCTCGTCTCCACCGGAAGTGGAAAAATGCCAATTATATTGCTTATTTCCAAGCGTTTAGTAATACGTATGCACCAGTCGAGCGGTTACGTGAATTGTATGAACCGGCACTAAATGAGGATGGGGTCGTCGGTCTCTCTATTGCGACACGTCCTGACTGCTTGCCGGACGACGTCGTCGCCTATTTAGCAGAGTTGAATGAACGGACTTCCCTTTGGGTAGAGCTTGGTCTTCAGACCGTACACGACACCACCGCTAAAAAGATCAATCGCGGGCACGACTATCAATCGTTTTTGACCGGTCTTGCGAAACTTCGCCGTCACAACATTCGTGTCTGCGTTCATATCATCAATGGCCTCCCAGGTGAGACACCAGAGATGATGCTCGACACGGCACGAGAAGTTGCTAAAATGGACATACAAGGAATCAAGATCCATTTACTTCACGTCTTGAAACACACACCGCTCGCCCGTCAATATGAGAAAGGACTGCTTGACTTGATGGAGGAAGACACATACGTCTCCCTCGTCTGTGATCAACTCGAACGGATTCCTCCCGAGGTGATCGTCCATCGTTTGACAGGAGACGGTCCACCCGACCTCTTGATTGGTCCGTTATGGAGCCGTCACAAGATGCAGGTGCTTAACAAGATTCGTGCGGAATTGGAGCGCCGAGATTCTTACCAAGGAAAAAAGAAGGATGAGATCTATGGGATTAATGAGAGTACTACCTTTTGCAAAACAATTACTACATGACCATATCGAGGAAGGTCAGGTCGCCATCGATATGACGGCCGGGAACGGACACGATACGTTGTTTCTAGCGAATGCCGTAGGCGAGACAGGACATGTCTATGCCTTTGATATTCAATCAGAAGCTGTAGCAGCCACAAAGGCGCGGGTTGAAAAATCGGGTGTCAGTAATCGGGTGACCGTGATTCATGATAGTCATGATACGGTCCAAGCGGTCGTTGAAAAGGAAGCGCGGCCGATCACCGCGGCCGTCTTCAACTTAGGGTATTTACCGGGAAGCGACAAATCCATCACGACACACGGAAATACGACGATTGCCGCATTATCCCAACTATTAGACGTCATGGCCGTCGGTGGCGTTATCGTCATCGTGATTTACCACGGACATGAAAGTGGGAAAGTCGAACGAGACGAGGTGCTCCATTATGTAGAGTCCCTCGATCAAAAACAGGCAGGCGTCCTGCGTTATGGATTTATCAACCAAGTCAATCATCCCCCATTCATCGTGGCGATTGAAAAACGTGCATAAGAAAAAGGCGGCTCATTAGAGTCGCCTTCTGTCATTCTTGAATCAATTCATAAAACGTCATGAGGGTTTCCGCGAATTTCGTGTTCAATCGTTCGTAACCAAAGTGTGGGAATCCTTCCAATCGCCGGATATACACTTGGTCCCCACCGATTTTCCGACAAACATTCAACGTCAACTTCACGTCCGCGAACTGGTCGTCTGGTGCATAGAAACAGGCGAGCGGAAGGCGTGGCAGATGCTTCTTCTCTTCCTGATGCTCGACGATTTCCTCTTCGATTTCTCGATATTGCGCATACGTGATTTCTCCGAATCGGGATGACTCGTCTCCCCCACCGGTGAATGTCATCATCCCGAGTGGCAAGTCAGGGCGAAAACGGTCGACAGCACTTGCGACGACTTGTTTCAATCCACCGATTTGACGAGTGGCATGCCAATCAAACAATGGGGAGATGTATGTGAGACTCCCGAGTGGCACATCGTACTCCTGCAAAAGGCGATTCGTTAAGAGTGCGCCAAGGCTGAATGCCACGACATGAATCGGTAATTTATATTCCCCTGCCTCGCGCAACGCTCGCTTGATCAGTTGCTTATGGTCACCTGCCGTCAATCCAATCGATTGATCGCGGACGACGATGACTTCGTACTCGTCCTCGAGCCGTCGAATAAAGTTCTCGCTGATCCGTGACGTGAATTGTAACGGATACACGATGACGATGACTCCTTTTCGTGCTTCTTCATTTGCCATACTGCCGTCACCTCGTTTATAGACTATATTCATTGTATCAAAAAAACATCAGCCGCAACTGATGTTTGAATAAAATCCGTCTGGAGGCTTAGCTCGGGTCATATCGTAAATGAATGAGTTCCATCGGACGATCATATACTTCTTCCTGGATACGATTCACTTCTTTGAAAGATTGATGTAAGAGGAAGGCAATCGCTTGATCATTCGAGCTTTCGACGTACACTTCCATCGGTTGTTCTTTTTTCGATTGAAGGTGAGCCAGAAAGGCTGCGCCGTAGCCGTTTCGATGATAATCGGGGTGCAGATAGAGGCGGAGCATCTCCCACATGTCACCGCGATCGATGGCATGACAAAATCCTATGACCTCTTCTTCATATTCGCCAACGATAAAATACTGTTCTCGTGCTTCTTCACTTGAACTGATTGCTCGTACAATCTCTTCTTGCCGATATGCGCGTTCCATCGCTCTCGTTCGATTGGAATCATCCTGTGATATGGTCGCCAGCGCGATGTTCCGAATCAGCGTCGCATCTTCTGGCACTGCTTCCCTCATGTTCATGACAGCTTCCCCCTTTTGGCCAATCTATTTGTATCATTCCCTATCCCAATGTTTTTATCCTGCTCCTTCATTTCTTTTTCATGACGATTCATCAGAAAACGTTACGTCGCCATTTCTCTAGGGTATAACACAAGCAATGCCAATCAAACGAAGGAGTGGAACTGCATGGAACCTAGACAAGAACATGATCCGAAAGTAGAACAGACAACCAACCCGAACCGTCAATTTGATCAATTGGACGGGGGAAGTCCAAAGATCAGTGTCGTGACCGGGATGTTGCTCGGTGCACTCGTCGGTGGTCTACTCGCCTTACTTAGCTCCTCGAACCGGGAGCAGACAAAGCAATCCCTCTCGAATGCGAAATCGTCGGTCGGGGGCCTCGTCAACGAAGTGAAACAAGATCCTGCCGGCAAGGCGTCTCAAGTCATTGAGCAAGTGAAGTCAGCCTCGACAAAGATTCAAGAAGTCTCCACAGACGTCCAAAACGTATACGAAAAAGTCGTCGGGGAAGTCGATACCGTGAAAGAGGACGTCACTAAAATCGTCGAGACGGCTCAAGAGGCCAAGTCAGACTTACAGGACATCGGGGAGAAAGTCGTCGAAGCGAAGGATACGGCGCTTGGACAAGATACGACGACAACTGATTCTTCATCCGATTCAAATAAACAGACACCTCCGACAACGTAAAAAAAACGACCTTTCCGCGGAAAGGTCGTTTTTGATGATTACGCGAAACGTTTCGCGCCTTCTTCAAGAATGGCTGCTTTATCTGTTTGCTCCCATGGGAGTTCGATGTCTGTACGACCGAAGTGACCGTATGCTGCCGTCTGTTTGTAGAGTGGGCGACGAAGGTCGAGCATCTTGATGATGCCCGCCGGACGGAGGTCAAAGTTCTCACGAACGAGTTCAACGAGTTCCGTTTCGCTCAATTTACCTGTGCCGAACGTATCGACAGCGATTGATACTGGGTGTGCAACACCGATTGCGTACGCAAGTTGAACTTCCGCTTTATCCGCAAGTCCTGCTGCAACGATGTTTTTCGCTACATAGCGAGCTGCGTATGCCGCTGAACGGTCAACTTTTGTAGGATCTTTACCAGAGAATGCGCCGCCACCGTGACGAGCGTATCCACCGTACGTATCAACGATGATCTTACGTCCTGTCAAACCTGCATCTCCTTGTGGTCCACCGATTACGAAGCGACCAGTCGGGTTGATGAAGTATTTTGTTTCAGCATCGATGAGTTCAGCCGGAATGACTGCCTCGATGACATGTTTTTTCAAGTCTTCTTGAATTTGCTCAAGTGTGATCTCTTCCGCGTGTTGCGTCGAAATAACAATCGTATCGATGCGAACTGGGTTGTTGTCCTCATCATACTCAACCGTTACTTGCGTCTTCCCGTCCGGACGAAGGTACTCGAGCGTACCGTTCTTACGTACTTCAGCAAGACGACGTGACAACTTGTGTGCCAACGAGATTGGGAGTGGCATGAGTTCAGGTGTCTCGTTTGTTGCATATCCGAACATGAGACCTTGGTCTCCTGCACCGATTGCATCGAGTTCCTCTTCAGTCATCTGACCTTCACGTGCTTCAAGCGCTTGGTCAACACCTTGCGCGATATCTACCGATTGCTCATCAATCGACGTCAAGACCGCACACGTTTCAGCATCGAAGCCATATTTTGCACGCGTGTATCCGATTTCGCGGATTGTTTCACGGACAACTTTCGGGATATCCACGTAAGTTGACGTTGTGATTTCACCAGCTACGAGTACAAGACCTGTTGTGACAGACGTTTCTGCCGCAACACGGGCATTCGGGTCTTCCGCTAAAATGGCATCCAAGATGGAGTCAGAAATCTGATCACAAATTTTGTCTGGATGTCCTTCAGTAACCGACTCTGAAGTAAAAAGTCGACGGTTCAATTTTGACATTCAAAAAACCTCCTATAATAAGGGTATTATGTGGACGGTACTCGTTCCCCTTACGCGTTGCTTTGGGACGGTAATGAAAAAAACCTCCCCCGATGACATACATTGGGAAAGGTTGAATCGTTCTTCCTTACCCTCTTATCGTTCGAAGCTAATGGCTTCGCTTCAGGATAGCACCTTTTCCGCACAAGACTTCATGTCGGACGGTTGCTGGGCTTCGTAGGGCCTTGTTCCCTCCACCGCTCAGAATAAGAGTATCCGTTACGAAAACCATCATATAAATGACACTCGATTATGTCAAGGGAATCAGACGAATTCGTAAAAGTTTTCACTGACTTGCAAAACATTTCTGTTTGTGAATCGTCAAACATTTTTTTATTTCGTTTCTGTTTTTTAACACCTTGTGATAAGAGAATGTGATAAAATGACTTTGTAAGAAAGCGCTTACTTAGAGAGAAGAAACGCTTGTGTTTAATTAGTGTGTCACATATAATTAAAAATGTCATACTGATTAATCGTAATCGCGGAAGTATGCGGATTTCATCCACATCTATTTAGGGGAAAGGTGGGATTCAGGATGGCGACAACGCTCCTGAAAATCGAAGAATTAATTAATGGTGCCGACATGTTACGGAACTTGACGGTTCCAGAGCTGGTGGAAGAAGCCATTCAAAATGGTGAAGGTGTGCTGACAAAAGACGGGGCATTATCTGTCAGTACCGGTGCTTTTACTGGACGGTCACCGAAAGACAAATTCGTCGTACAAGATGAAGTCAGCAACAACCTCGTCGATTGGGGTAAAGTGAACCAACCGATCGCAGAAGAGAAGTTTTCAGCACTTCTCGACAAAGTACTCGACCATTTAGAAAAGAAGGATAAACTGTATTATCTAGAAGCATCTGCTGGTGCAGATGAACATTATACGTTGCCGGTCCGTGCCATCACGGAGTATGCGTGGCACAGTCTATTCGCTAAACAATTGTTCTTACGCGAATGGCCGACGAAAGGTGCGTTCGACCCGTTCACGGTCATTTATGCACCGAGCTATAAAGCAGACCCTGCCGTCGATGGTACGAACTCTGAGACGTTCATTCTCGTCTCATTCGCCAAGCGCACGATTCTGATCGGGGGAACAGAATACGGTGGCGAAATTAAAAAATCGATCTTCTCCGTCATGAACTTCTTGCTACCCGAGCAGAACGTGTTATCGATGCACTGTTCGGCAAATGTCAATGATGCGAATGAAACGGCACTCTTCTTCGGATTGTCGGGCACTGGGAAGACAACGCTCTCGGCTGACCCTGAGCGTCATTTGATTGGAGACGACGAACACGGATGGTCACCGGACGGGGTCTTCAACATCGAAGGCGGTTGTTACGCAAAGACGATCAACTTGTCTCGTGAGAACGAACCGCAAATCTATGATGCGATTCGCTTCGGTTCATTGATTGAAAACGTCGTGTTGAATGAAGATCGTACACCGGACTATAAGAACATTTCCTTGACGGAAAACACGCGTGCGGCATATCCAATCGAGTTCATCGACAATGCGATGCTCCCATCACGCGCCGGTCATCCGAATACGATTGTCTTCTTGACGGCAGATGCCTATGGCGTCTTGCCTCCGATCAGCAAACTGACGAAAGAACAGGCGATGTACCACTTCTTGTCGGGTTATACGTCAAAACTTGCCGGCACGGAGCGCGGTGTCACAGAACCACAGGCGACCTTCTCGACTTGCTTCGGTTCACCGTTCCTTCCGCTCGCTCCAGAGCGTTACGCGGATATGCTCGGTAAATTGATCGAGCAACACGACGTGGATGTCTACCTCGTCAACACAGGTTGGACTGGCGGTGCATACGGTGAAGGTTCGCGTATGAAACTCGCGTACACGCGTGCGATGGTCAACGCCGCAGTCAACGGTCAACTTCGTGACGTCGAGACGATGAAACATGACATTTTCAACGTCGAGATTCCAGTAGCCATCGAAGGCGTACCGAGTGACGTGCTCAATCCACGTGACACGTGGAGCGACCCAGCTCGCTACGACGTCGAGGCGAAAGCACTCGCAATGAAATTCAAAGAGAACTTCACACGGTTCACGAAAGCGAGTGAATCGGTCATCGCAGCCGGCCCACTGGTCATCTAATACGAAAGCACCGACTCATCGAGTCGGTGCTTTTGCTTGTCGTAACATCCATTCCATCGCTTGTTCGGTCGTCTCCCATTTATCCCAAAATGGGAGTTGGTGTCCGAACGGAAGCACCCAAAACTCTGCCTGCTCCCCTAACTTCTCGGCGACTGCCGTCGCATGGCGCAAACGGACCTGCTCGTCATCCGTACCATGGATGATCAGCGTTGGTGCATCCCATTCCTTATAAAGCGGAGAACGTTCTGTATATGCTGTTTCTGCCGATTCGGGGTCTCCCCCCGTCATGCGACGTAACATCTTCCGCATCGAGCGTTGCTCTTCATACGTCCACTCTAGATTGGTCACACCGGCCCATGAGGTGACGGTAGTGACCGGTCGTTCAGATGCGAGAGAGAGTGCCATCATCCCGCCGCGTGAAAAACCGAGCGCATGAATCGGTCGTCCGCTCGTTTGGACGCGATCATAGAGTGAGAGCACGTCCTTCAAATCCTCTCCACCGAAGTCTTCTTTTCCCGTGCCCCCGTGATTACCTCGATAAACCGGGGCCACCACATGAAAACCGCGTGCCGCAAACTGCATGAGGCGCGGTAACCGAACGTCCCCGATTCGTGCCGTTCCCCCTCGTAAGTACATCAACACCTGTCCATTCGACCGTTTCGGTTCAATCGAATAGGCGACGACCTCTTCCCCATCATTCGTCGTGTACCATCCACGCGTCACCCGGTAACCGGCGTATGGTGGCAACACGTCGATTCGATCAAACCAGTTGTTGCTCATGGAGCACCCTCATCGTTTCTGGTAAGACACGGTCCTTCATCATAAAGCTGTAACGTGGATTCCGTAGTAGATTGTCCGGTAAGACATCAATCAAGACGGCCCCATCCGTCTCGTCGACTGCGGGATGATCTTCGAATCGTTCAATCTCCGCAAAATAGATATTTTTGATGACGGTGTCACCACGACCGAGCACACGATATTGCCCCATGTATCGTAACGTCTTGACGACGCCTCCAGTCTCTTCATATACTTCCCGGATGGCCGCGGCATCCTCATGTTCGCCCGGTTCGACTTTCCCACCTGGGAACTCGAGCCCTCGTTGTTTATGCTTCGTCAATACCCATTTGTCCTTGTAACGGGCGACGACCCAGACGTGGAGCGGCGTGTCTGAGAACGGATAATGGGTGAAGCTTAACTCGACTTGATTATGATAGTAATCCTTGAATGTCTTCATAGTCCATCCCTTTCTTTCCCCTGTCTACTCTCACTTTACCTTGTCTGCACCCAGTTTCAAACAAAAAAATCGGTCCGACGCGCGGACCGATTCGTTTTCTTATTGATTCAAGCGTTTTTCGAGTTCTGCTTTTTGTTCTTCATACCCTGGTTTACCGAGTAGTGCGAACATGTTCGCTTTGTATGCTTCGACGCCTGGCTGGTTGAACGGGTTCACCCCGAGGATGTATCCGCTCATCGCACATGCTTTCTCGAAGAAGTAGAACAAGTAACCGAGGTGGTACGGTGTCATCTCTGGCAATTCGACGACGAGGTTCGGTACGTCGCCATCTGTATGCGCGAGGAGCGTCCCTTCTGTCGCCTTGTCGTTCACGAACTGAATCGTTTCCCCTGCGAGGAAGTTCAAACCATCCAAGTCTTGTGCGTCTTCTGGGACGTTCATTGTGTGACGGACTTCTTTCACACGGATGACTGTCTCGAACAAGTCACGACGACCTTCTTGAATGTATTGACCCATCGAGTGAAGATCAGTCGAGAAGTCGACAGCCGCAGGGAAGATTCCTTTGTTGTCTTTTCCTTCAGATTCTCCGTAAAGCTGTTTCCACCACTCAGACACGTAGTGTAGAGCTGGTTCGTAGTTGACGAGCATCTCAATCGATTTGCCTTTCGCGTAAAGGGCGTTACGTACGACCGCATACTGATACGCTTCGTTCTCAGCCAATTCTGGCGAGCTGTAGGCGTTTTGTGCATCGCGTGCGCCTTCCATCAAAGCATCGATATCGATTCCTGCAGCGGCAATCGGAAGAAGTCCGACCGGTGTGAGGACAGAGAAACGTCCACCGACGTCATCTGGAATAACGAACGTCTCGTAACCTTCAGCGTCCGCGAGCGTCTTGAGGGCACCACGGGCACGGTCTGTCGTCGCATAGATCCGCTCACGCGCTCCGTCTTGACCATACTTGTCTTCCATGAATTGCTTGAGGACACGGAATGCGATCGCAGGTTCTGTCGTCGTTCCTGATTTCGAGATGACGTTGATTGAGACGTCTTTCCCTTCAAGCACTTGAAGCAATTCTCTCATATACGTTGAAGAGATGTTATGGCCCGCATAGAATACTTGTGGCGCCTTGCGCTCTTCTTTTGACAATACGTTGAAGAACGAATGTTGAAGCATTTCGATCGCTGCACGGGCACCGAGGTAAGAACCTCCGATTCCGACGACGACGAGAACATCTGAATTCTCGCGAATTCGTTCCGCTGCAGCTTTGATTCGTGCGAACTCATCTTGATCGTATTCGGTCGGAAGGTCGACCCACCCAAGAAAATCACTTCCGGCACCGCTCCGCTCGTGAATCACCGAGTGAAGGGTTTTTACCGTTTCTTGCATTTGGTCGATTTCATGCTTCCCTACGAATGAGAGCGCGTTTGAATAATCGAAACGTACAGTTGACATGTCATTTCCTCCTTTAAATCGCTCGTAAAAGAGCCATACATGACCCATCATAAACGGAAACGCTAGATTCGTTCAATCATTATTGCAAAATAGGCAAGAAATCGCCTTATTTACTGAGTTCGAGAATATGCGCGACATCTTCCCGTTCGAGTGTACGGAAACGACCGAATGCGCCACGTTTCATCGCAGAATCGAGAATCGCATCGAATGTCGACTCATCGATCTCATAGTCACGAAGCGAGTTCGGTGCACCGAGTTGGTCGAAGAATGCACGTACAGCTTGGATCGTACGTTTCCCTGTTTCCAAATCGTTCTCGCCAGGCTCGACATCAAATACTTCCGTACCGAGTCGAGCAAAGCGAGCCGCGTTGTCTTCATCTAATACATGTTCCATCCAACGTGGGAAGAGGATCGCGAGGCCCCCAGCATGCGGGATGTCATGGACAGCAGATACGGCGTGTTCGATGTTGTGTGATGCCCAGTCACCGGCTGCACCCATTTGCAGGACACCGTTCAATGCCATCGTACCTGAGAATAAGATGATGGCACGGAGGTCTACGTTTTCTAAATCGTTGACGAGTTTGGGTGCCGATTCGACGACCGCTTTCAACACACCTTCTGTCATGCGTTCTTGTACCGGCGCATGGTTCGGGTGGAAGTATTGCTCGAAACAGTGGCTCATCATGTCGACGATACCATAAATTGTCTGGTCTTTTGGAACTGACACGGTGTAACGTGGATCGAGGATCGAGAATGTAGGGAATACAAGTGGGTGACCCCAACCGAACTTCTCTTGAGTCTCCCAGTTCGTGATGACCGATCCCGAGTTCATCTCCGACCCTGTCGCAGCGAGTGTAAGGACTGTCCCGAATGGTACCGCCTCTGTCGGGATATGTTCACGAAGTACGATGTCCCACGCGTCCCCGTCATATGGAATCGCTGCTGAAATCAGTTTTGTGCAGTCGATGACGGAACCGCCACCGACAGCTAGCAAGGCATCAACGTCCTTTTCACGCGCAAATTTCACCGCACGACGTACCGTCTCGATGCGTGGGTTCGGTTCAACACCTGAGAAGTCTACGTATGAGATACCGGCTTTTTCAAGCTCGGCCACGACTTCATCGTACGTCCCGTTCTTTTTGATGCTTCCGCCACCATAGACGAGCATCACTTTCTTCGCGTCAAGCGCTTCTAGTTCTCCACCTAATTTTTCGACCTGATGTGTCCCAAAAATTAGTTTTGTCGGGTTTTTGTATTCAAAGTTGTGCATAAGTTAACCTCCTCATAGAAATATGTAACACCTACACTATATACCCTGTTTTCACGGAATGAAAAGTATCGTGCTTACTGATAGATACGGTCGATGATGTGATGCAAGATGACCGCTTCCTCCGCTTGCCGATAGTTCGGCTCTTCTCCACAGGCCTCAAGGAAGAGTCGGATTTGCCGCTCATACGGGTCGTGTTCAGTCAAATAAGCTGGTCGCTCGTCAAACAATGCCCCAAATTTCTCCGTGTGAAGTGTGAGCGGGAACAGACTGGCTCCGGATTTCGTGCCACGACATTCCACTCGCATCGTATCTTTTTCCTCGATATTGGCCATGTAGCTGACGTCGAGTAATAAGGATGCTCCGTTTTCAAACGTGACCATCGCTCTCGCCGTATCCTCGACTGTGAGTGAACTCGCGTCCCATTCCCCCAGCAAGCCGACACCAGGACGATTCCCTAAATACTGACCGACATGACCGACGACCTCTCTCGGTTTCGGGTATCCCATCAAATGAAGCGCTAGGTCTAACATATGCACACCGATGTCGAGCAGGGCGCCCCCGCCTTGCAGTTCTTTATTCGTGAAGACTCCCCATCCCGGAATGCCACGTCGCCGAAGCGCGAGCGCCGTCGCTGCATAGATGTCTCCGAGTTCTCCCGCGTCAATCATTCGCTTCAACAGAACCGTATCCGCACGATGTCGGTAATGGAATCCGTAATGCAATGTTTTTCCGGCTCGTTTTGCCGCTTCCAACATCTCGATCGCTTCATTCTCTGAGATTCCCGGTGGCTTCTCACAGAGAACGTGACATCCTGCTTCAAGCGCAAGCAGCACTTGCTCTTTATGTAAGGCGTTTGGTGTACAGATACTGACCGCATCGAGATTTTCGCGTGAAAGCATCTCTTCGACCGTCTCATAAAGGTTCGGGATGCCGAACTGTCGTGCGACACGTTCCCCGTTTGCCCGTGTCCGGTTCATGACCGCTACCACATCCATGCCTGCTTTGACATAATTCGGGATATGGGCACTCGTCGCAATTCCTCCCGTTCCGATGATGCCAATCTTCATGCCATCCCCTCCTATTCGCTTTACAGTTTCGTCATTCAATTCGCCGATTCCTGTAAAATAAAAAAGGTGACCCGTTTAGAACGGGCCACCTTGGGACACTTACTTCTTGAAGTTTGTGTTTTTGATCCAGTCTTCAAGTTTGTCTTTGAGGACTGTGAATCCTGGAGCTTCTTCTTGCTTGAAGTTTGAAGATGCTTCGTTGCGGCGTGGCGCACGACGAGCTGGCTTCGCAGACTTCTCGCGTTTTGGAGCTTCTTGAGTCGCTTTCATTGAAAGCTTGATTTTTTTAGAAGCTTCGTCCACTTCAAGGATTTTCACTTCAACTTCTTGACCAACTTGAACGTAATCGTTTACGTCTTTTACGTAGTCGTGTGAGATTTCTGAAATGTGTACAAGACCTTGAGTCTCATCGTCGAGTGCTACGAAAGCACCGAAAGGTTGGATTCCTGTTACTTTACCTGTTAATACTTGATCTTTTTCGTATTTTGCCATTACAAACAACTCCTATGCTAAATTCATCAACTTACTATAACATACTTTTTTCGATAAAGTGTAGAATTTAGTAAAAAAGATTATTTTTGACGTGTTGGTATGTTTTAAAGTCGAAGTGCGGGGTAAATACAAATCAAGCAAGACTTCAAGTATTCCCCCCTGATTCCGCTAGGCGACTCGCCTAGCCCTTTTTTTGTTCAAAATGTCGTAAACGGCTTCTGATGACGAATCGGATAGACCGTTTCCCCAGCCATGTCGTTCAATATGACCGCATTTCGATAGACTGCCATCCCGAGATTCGTCGCAGCCGAACCATGTGAATGCTCTATATTCGTGTGCGTAAACAACTTTCCGCCTAGCGACTCGCTCATGATCACCTCATACGTGTCACGGACTGCCCATTCTCCCTCTACTTCCCATACAACCGGGAGCTGATTGATCCAAGATGGGATCACCGGGCGATACCCCGTCGCCACGACAACGAGATCGTACTCTCTTTCAATCACTTCTCCCGTATACCGTTGGGTCCCTTTCAAACGATGTGTTAACCAATCATAAGAAATCGATTCCACTTCGACCTGTGTCATCATATCAGCCTTCGTCGCTTTCGCTTCTGCCGTCCGATGATACAACGTCTCATAGATCGAGGTCATCGTCTCAGGATTGACACCATGACGGAAACGCTCGAATGACCCGAGTAGCTCTTGCCGAGCGTCGTACGGTAGTTTATGAAAATAATCGACATAATCCACACTAAAAATTTCATCCCCAAGCTTGCCTGCTTCGAGTGACTCAAATTGTTCGGAGCGTGTGATCCAGTCGACGCGTTGTTCATCCGTCGCTTCACGCAACAAGTCCAGAAAGACTTCCGCCGCACTCTGTCCACTCCCGACGACCGCGACACGATATCGGTCTTTGAGGACGTCCCGGTACGTCAAATAATCGCTCGTATGAATGACTTGTTCAAACCCGTCCGGCACGAATGGCGCCGCCCCTGTCCCTAGGACGAGATGTCTTGTATGAACTTGTGTCGATTGCCCGTCCGATTCGACGGTCACGAGGAAGCCCTCTTCTTCCGCTCGGACGTCAGATACATAATGACCGAAACGAATCGTCGACAGTTGGTTAACAACCCACCGCAAATAACGGTTGTATTCCGTTCTAGGAATCTTATCTTGTTCTTGCGTGATAAATGTTTGGAGTCGACCCGTATCACTCAAATAGTTCAGAAAACTCGATGGATGGGTCGGGTCCGCCAATGTGACGGTATCTTGTAAATAATGCGTCTGCATCGTCATCCCTTCAATCAACATGCCTTCATGCCACATCATCTCCGCACGTTGCTCAAAGCAAACCCCATGCAGTTTAGTCTTCTCCGCAAGGGCCATGAGACCAAGATTATACGGACCACACCCGATTGCAACAAAGTCAAATTGTTTCATCCTCTTCACCTCGCCCGTCTTTTCCCTTTCGTTATATCGCTAAAACGCCAAAGAACTCTCACAAATGAGAGTCCTTGGCTACTGTGACTTCGAATTGTTTCATGAAACGTTGAATCCGGAGAATCGCTTCTTGTAGTTGTTCGAGCGAAGTCGCATAACTCGCCCGGACGAATCCTTCCCCGCTCTCACCGAAGGCATTTCCAGGAACAACGGCGACACGTTCTTCGATGAGAAGACGTTCTGCAAATTCCTCACTCGTCAATCCAGTATGTCGAATCGAAGGGAAGGCATAGAATGCTCCACCTGGCACGTGCGTCGGTAATCCCGCCTCGTTCAGCGCTTGAATGAAATAGTTCCTACGTTGACGATAACTTTTCACCATGCTCGGCACGTGCTGCTCACGAGTCCGAAGTGCCTCGAGTCCACCGAATTGAACGAGCGTCGGTGCACACATCATGCCGTATTGATGGACCTTCAACATCTCTCGTGTCACAACTTCGGGCGCGCATGTGAAGCCAAGACGCCATCCTGTCATTGCGAACGCTTTTGAGAAACCATTCACAACAATCGTCCGGTCTCGCATGTCGTGGAGCGTCGCAAAGCTGACAAATGGTTCGTCGTAACAGAGTTCCGCATAAATCTCATCGCTGACGACCCAAAGGTCATACTTTGTCGCGAGCTCTGCGATTTGTGCGAGTTCATCGCCATTCATCGTGGCGCCCGTCGGATTGGACGGGAAGCAAAGCAAGATCGCTTTCGTCCGTTCTGTGATGGCTTGCTCAACGTCTTCCCGATCGAGTCGAAACCCTTTTTCCGGACGACATGCGACAGGGACGACGGTCCCACCTGCCAACTCGATGAGTGGACCATATGAAACGAATGCCGGTTCGACCACGATGACCTCGTCCCCTGGATTGAGAAGGGCACGGAATGCGATGTCGAGCGCCTGCGATGCCCCAGTCGTGACAATCAATTCAGACGTCGGATCGTATTCGACTAAAAAGCGTTCTTTCATATAAGTAGCGATTTCTTCGCGCAACTCGATGAGACCGGCGTTGGCGCTATACGCTGTATAGCCTTCTTCGAGTGCGGCATAGCTCGCTTCTCGCACGTTCCATGGTGTGATGAAATCCGGTTCTCCCACCCCGAGAGAGACCACGTTATCCATCGTCTGTGCTAAGTCAAAGAAACGGCGAATGCCTGATGGCTTCATCGAGACGACTTGATTCGATAAAGACTTCATGGCGTGATGTTCAACCGCTTATCTTCAATTTGTGGGGTGAACAAGATCCCGTCATGTTTATACGTCTTCAATTTGAAGTGGGTTGTCGTCGACAAGACCGAATCAAGCGGCGATAGCTTGTCTGAGACAAATGAGGCGACGTCTTGAAGCGAGTTCGCCCGAATGACGACTTGAAGGTCATACGCCCCCGACATCAAATAAAGCGCCGTCACTTCTGGGAAGCGATAAATACGCTCGGCCACGTCGTCAAATCCGCGTCCTCGTTTCGGCGTTACTTTAACGTCAATGAAGGCAGTGACATCGTGACGATTGATTTTCTGCCAATTGACCATGGCACGAAATCCGAGGAGAATCCCGTCTTGCTTGAATTTCTCAAGCATCGATTCAATCGTCTCCTCATCGAGAGCCAACAAATCAGCCAACATCTTCGTCTCGAGATACCCTTTTTCTTCTAACAGTTCTAACAACTCAAGTTCTTTTGATGAATACATACTTATTCTCCTTCCGTTCGACCAGGTAGCACGCCTGTGAACGTTCTCTCTGTCTGTCTCACGAATGCACGTCGTTCCTCCTGAACGATATGGAAATTCTTCATCTCCATGTCTGTCAGACCGTGCTTTTGACAGAAATGATCAAAATAACGACGTCTCGTTTCATCCTGTTTTGCCGACAGGTTATCGGTCCCGTTGAAGGCGTAAAGTACCGTCGCACGCGCCGGGTGTGACACGGTGAATGCATCCATTACCCTTAACAAGAAATCCCAATCCCAGTAGTTATAGACGTCTTCGTCGAATAGACCAATCGTGTCATGAATCGATTTGCGATACATCGTGCCCGAAGGGATGAACGTCGAGTCCTGACGCATCCGCTCTCGATCAAACGCGTAAGCGAACGGTTCCCAGTCCGTCACGACACGACGGCCCGCTCTCCATTCGAATCGGAACAGCTCAGCATCCGAATAGACGAGGTCTGCCTGTTGAAGGTCGCGTAGCCCCTCCTCCAAGTGTGTCGGCATGAGCAAATCGTCATCGTCTAGTAGCAAGATGACATCGCCTCTCGCCTCGAGAACACCACGATTACGGGCCCGGACGTGATGGTTCTCACCCACTTCAATGACACGTGCATCCAATTGATTCAAAAAAGGCGCCAAAAGATGTTGTTTTGGCGGCCCTTCATTATTCATGACCAAGACCTCAAACTGCTGAAACGTTTGGACCGTTAGACTTTCAAGCAGTTCCGTCAGTTCCGTCTCGCGTTTATACGCCGGAATGACAATCGAGACAATCGGGTTCATCCGCGATATGCCGTCTCAACGAGTGGAAGAATTGCTTCCCAGCTCACGCCATTCTCTTTTGATACGGTCACAAAGTCACCATAAGCAAACACGCTCTCGACGCCCTCGATTTCAACTAGTTTTGCGAGAAGCGGTTGATCTGTCGCTTCGCCCGCCTTCACACTTTGACTCTTGGCGCCAAACACGTTCTCTGGAAGTGTCACTTTCATCGCATTCGGATTCGGTGTTGGATCAATTCGTAACATTATTGGTTCCTCCTTATAGTTGGCAAGATGACGATGCGAGGAGTCGCTGCGCCATCTCGAAAATCTCTGTTTCTGGTGGACACGCATCGAATGCTTCAAGAAGCGTTCGGCGAATCACTTCGGTCAATTGTTCGGGAGAATCGACATAGGTCAATGCCATCATGACTTCATCAAACTCCGGTCCGTATGAACCTGCCCCATAACCGAGTGGGTCCCATGTTAATAATAAGTCTTCTGTACGCACTTGTTAAACCCTTCTTTTCGCTGAAATTCCATGTCCTACTTCACCAATCTACCTTACTTTTTACTCGGATACCAGCCTTGACAAATGGATTCATATTTCTTGATTCATCAGAACACTATATCTAGTATGAAATGAATATGCAGGTATTTTGATAAGTAACGTCAAATACAATCCATTCCACCTCAAACAAATGGATAAAATGTTTCATCAAGAGTGATGAAATCGAATTCATCAATTTGTGAAAAAACAAGCAAAGACAATCCATAAAATTTTTTCATCTCAGTTCTCTGTCTCAAATTGGGTCATGAAGCCCTTTTGGAGCAAAAGCAAAAAGGTGACGGGCACATTCCAGAATGTCAAGGATTGAAAAACTAAATATAGGTGTTTTATGATTAAAAAGATAAAAAAGTGTCAATATATAGTTAACGGGTATTTTGATCGTTAACACGATATTGTGACAGGTAAGAAAGTTCTTATTATCCTTTTATAACGTCTACACCATCTAAGGAGTGATCTATTTTGACATCCCCTATCCACCACGAGACGATGCTACCAGCAGCTCCAACGCTTTCTGACGTCTCTTCTCTTATTCAATCTATCCAGACACGGTATCCTCACTTAAGCGTAGAGCGCTATGAAGAACGGGCGATTCGGGCGCTCGAGACAAAAACGCTAACACAAGATGTAGTATATGACTTATTGACGATGCATGCCCTCGATATGTTGAAAGCCGAAGAACCGGACTGGACGTTCGTGGCAACGGAAATGTACTTGAACCGCCTCTATCTTGAAGCGGCACGCAACCGCGGTTACGAAGCATCTATGCGTTATGGTAACTTCTATCAACTGGTCGAGACGTTAACATCAAAACGAATTTTCACGTCAGCGCTTCTCGATACGTATTCAAAAGAAGACATGGACCATCTCGAAACATTGATCGACCCATCCCGTGACCGTCTCTTCACATATATCGGACTCCGCACGTTGTCGGACCGCTATCTTGGGCGCGATCATGTGAAGAACCTTTATGAGCTTCCACAGGAGCGCTTCATGGTCATCGCGATGACGCTCATGCAAAAAGAAGATGAGACTACTCGATTGAAGCTCGTCGAAGAAGCTTATTGGGCTTTATCAAACCTTTATATGACGGTCGCGACACCAACGTTGTCAAACGCCGGTAAATCATATGGACAGCTCAGCTCTTGTTTCATTGATACAGTCGACGACTCCCTCCGTGGCATTTATGATTCGAACACCGATGTGGCGACGCTCTCAAAAGGTGGCGGTGGAATCGGTGTCTACCTCGGGAAAATCCGTTCACGTGGTAGTGACATCAAAGGATTCAAAGGCGTCTCAAGTGGTGCCCTTCCTTGGATGAAGCAATTGAACAACACGGCCGTCTCTGTCGACCAACTCGGTATGCGTCAAGGCTCAATTGCCGTCTATTTAGACATTTGGCATAAGGACATCTTCGAATTCCTAGACGCGAAATTGAACAACGGGGATGAGCGCCTCCGGACACACGACTTGTTCACAGGCGTTTGCTTACCGGACCTCTTCATGCGTACGGTCGAGGCACGCGGCGACTGGCACTTGTTCGATCCACACGAGATTCGTACCGTGATGGGATATAGCCTTGAAGACTATTTTGACGAATCAGAGAACGGTGGAAGCTTCACAGAGAAATATATGGAATGTGTCAACACGCCAGAATTATCTCGTGTGACAGTTCCAGCCATCGACCTTGTAAAACGTTACATGCGCTCACAACTCGAAACAGGTACACCATATATGTTCTTCCGAGACGCAGTGAACCGCGCAAACCCAAACAAACATGCAGGGATGATTTACAGTTCAAACCTCTGTTCTGAAATTGCGCAAAACATGTCGGCAACGACAATCGAAGAAGAATACACACAAGACGGAAAAATCGTCATCACAAAGACTCCTGGTGATTTCGTCGTCTGTAACTTGAGTTCAATCGCACTTGCTCGTGCCGTGAAAGCCGATGTGCTCGAACGACTCATCCCGATTCAAATGCGTATGCTCGATAACGTCATCGATTTGAATACGATCGAAGTTCCACAGGCGATGATCACGAACCAGAAGTATCGTGCAGTCGGTCTAGGAACGTTCGGTTGGCATCACTTGCTCGCACTCGAAGGAATCCGTTGGGAATCGGTCGATGCCGTTCAATATGCAGAGAAACTCTATGAAAAAATCGCGTATCTCACAATCCAAGCATCGATGGAACTCGCCAAAGAAAAAGGAGCATTCGGCGTCTTCGAAGGTTCAGAATGGCATACAGGCGAATACTTCAAGCGCCGGAACTATCGTTCACACGACGACCTCGATTGGGACGGTCTCGCAGCAGAAGTACATCAAAACGGCGTCCGTAACGCCTATATGATGGCCGTTGCACCAAACTCATCGACAGCGATTATCGCTGGTAGTACCGCATCGATTGACCCGGTCTACAAAAAGGTCTACTCAGAAGAGAAGAAAAACTATAAGATTCCAGTCACGGTTCCCGACTTGACGCCGGACACAAACTGGTTCTATAAATCAGCATTTGAAATCGATCAATTATGGAGTATCCGTCAAAACGCGGCTCGCCAGCGCCACATCGACCAAGCCATCAGCTTCAACTTATATGTGAAGAACGATGTGAAAGCAACAGAGCTTCTTGCGATGCACCTCGAGGCATGGTCTCTTGGCATGAAGTCGATATACTACACTCGTTCGACGACTGTCGAAGTCGACGAATGTGAGTCGTGTGCTTCGTAAACAATCATTATGTATATTTTATAGAAAGGTGGTCCACCCTATGAACATCGCAATCATCTATCATTCGATGAGTGGAAACACAGAAGAAGTGGCATCGCTCATCGAATCGACACATCATCGCCGTGGCGATACGGTCGTCCGCTATGATGCCGATCGCGTCGGATATCGCGAAGCTCAATCGCTCGCTTCGTTCGACCTCGTCTATTTCGGCTCTTACACGTGGGCAGACGGCATCTTACCAGACGAAATGAAAGATACGTTCCGCCTCGTGTTAAAAGAATTGAATGTGCCGATTCGACAAGCTGCGGTATTCGGAACCGGTGACAAGATGTTTGTACATTTCTGTCGCGCTGTTGACGAGATGGCGTACCACCTTTCAAAATACGGAATCCCACTTGCCGGGGAACTGCTTAAAATCGAGCAGTCCCCACGTAACCAACCGTTCAACGTCCAGCATTGGGCAGAACGGATGGCTCAACATGTAGAAGAAGGAGTTATGCATCATGTCGATTCAGAAAATCAAATTATTGTCGCCCAAACATCCTAACCGGGCAACCGCCATCATCGGTGGCGAAACCAGTTCGATCGTAAACTGGAACGATATCGCGTATCCTCAGTTCTATACCATATACAAACAGTTGTTATCGAACTTCTGGATTCCTGATGAGATCTCCATGTCTAAGGATATGCAACAATGGCCGCAATTGACTGAACGTGAACAGGATGCATTCAAACGGATCATCGGACTACTCTCGATTCTCGACTCTGTCCAGACACGATACATCCTTGAGTCTTCTATGTTCTCATCTGACTCGTCTGTACACGCCGTTCTCGCGGTCATCGCACAACAAGAGGTCGTGCACAATCAATCATACAGCTATGTCCTATCAAGTCTCGTGCCACTCGCTGAACAAAATCGAATCTTTGACATCGCCAAAGACGATGAAATGGTCATGAAGCGCAATCAATTCATCTTGGACTTATATGAAGCGTTCCGCGAGACTCCGAACGCCGAAAACTTTGCGAAATCCCTCGTTGCATCCGTCATTCTAGAAGGCATCAACTTCTATTCAGGATTCGCTTATTTCTACAATCTCGCCCGTCACCAAAAGATGGTCGGTACATCAACGATGATCAGCTATATCCAACGTGATGAGATGCAACATTCTTACTTCATCAGCCAGCTCTTACGTGCCGTGCTGACAGAAAATCCGAAGATTGATGAAAACGGACAGTTCAGTCAGTTCGTATACGACACGATGGCGGAAGCGGTCGACCTCGAGATCGAGTGGTGTGAATATGTACTACGCGACCTTGACGGACTCGACGTCAGTGAAATGCGAGACTACGTCAAATACTTGGCGAATAAACGCCTCCGCGTCATCGGTCTGAATGACTTGTATGAAGGATTTGACGAAGATGTCATGCCTTGGATCCGTGCATACTCAGACGACTCACTCAATGCGACAAAATCTGATTTCTTCGAACAAAAGTCACGTTCTTATGCGAAAGTGACAGATGCGAACGGATTTGATGATCTATAAAATTGAACCGAACCGATTAAATCGGTTCGGTTTTTTTGTACATCAAAAAAACCCAGACAATCATGTCTGGGTTAATTCAAATCAATAATAAGTCTGAACATATTTGGCAATTCCTTCAGCCACACCTTCCGCCATTTGCTGACGAGACGTGTTACTTCGAAGGTAAGTCAAATCTGTTGGTGATGAGATAAATCCTAATTCGACGAGTGCAGATGGCATTGTATTATACGTAATAACGTAATAATTAGCTGTTTTCACTCCTCGGTTCGACATTCCACTCATTTTACCCGCCAAGTTGCTTTGAATGTTTGAAGCAAGGACACGACTTCGAGCGCTGTGCGCAGACTGAGAAGAAAAGAACGTTTCTACCCCTTTCGCAGATGATGAACCGGCTGCGTTGACGTGCATACTTACAAACAAATCACCACGTAACGACTTCGCTGCAGCAACTCGCTGATCTAGAGTCAAATAGACATCAGTCGAACGAGTGAGACGTACATTGTAATCATATTTTGAGCGAAGATAAGCTTCTACACGTTTCGTTACATCGAGTACAATCGTTTTCTCATAGAGAGATCCATTAACTGCTCCCGAGTCTTTTCCACCGTGTCCTGGATCAAGGACGATGACTGTTCCAGTCGATGTGCTCGGCTTAGATGTCATCACGAATGCTGAAGAAATGAAAGCATCTTGTCCGTTGAACTTGATTTTATGGAAACCATTGGTTGTCCCATAATGTAAAACAGCTGTTCCGTGATTGAGTTGACCAACCACATTCGAATCAAGACTCGCTTTCGAACGAACGTTCAATACATCACCTGGTGTGTTGATGTATACCGTACCTTTTGGTGCAGCTTCCGGCGCAGCCGGGGCTTTCCCTTTCGTCAACCACGAACTCGCTGTGTAGTAGACTTTCGAGCCGATCTGAACAGTCGACCAACTCGAATTGTACGCTTTGTATGAAACAGCCGTGTATTTCGGAAGAACCATGAGGACTTCCGAACTCTGATGGGTTTTTCCAAACAAGTTTACTGTACGGTTAGCATACCCTTGCGTGAGTCCATCATCTGGTTTCGTTGTCGTCGGAGGTTCTGTCGACGTTTTCGAAGTAGAGATCCAAGCTGTCGGTGTGTAATACGTTTCACTTCCGAGATAGACAATCGACCAACTCGAGTTGTATTTGCTCGAGACGACAGCCGTGTTCACGGGAAGTATCTTCTTCACCGCCGACCGTTGATTCCGCTCAGCGAAGAGTTTCAGCTCCCGGTTTGCATACCCGTCTTTTTTCTCTACACTGCTATCCAATGTACCTTCTGTAATGCCCCAAGTCGGTGTGTAGTACGTTTCGTTCCCGATATAAACAATCGACCAGCTCGAATTATATTTGCTCGAGACGACAGCCGTGTTCACGGGGAGTACCTTCTTCACCGCCGAACGTTGATTCCGCTCAGCGAAGAGTTTCATCTCACGGTTCGTGTATCCATTTGTCCGATCCACATTCGACTCGGTGAGTTTTGGTGCGATGTAAGCTTTTGCGGCATAGTACGTCTTCCCGTTCAAGTAGATTTTTGCCCAAGAAGAATTATGAACGGCATACTTCACTTCCGTCCCCTTCTTCAACGTGGTCACAATCGTCGCCGATCGATGGGACGTGACGCGAACGTTTAAATTCGCAGTCGTCACTCCCGTAGACGTTGCCGCCTGCGTCGTTAACGAACTTGAAGTGGATGAAAGTTTCTGAATGTACTGGGCCGAGGCATAGTATGTACGATTGTTTACATACACTTTGTGCCAGGACTGATTATACGTTCCATACTCTACTTTCGTGCCTCTCGGTAATGTCTTCACTACCGTTCCACTCAGACTAGGTTTTGTACGAATGTTCAAATTGACAGTCGTCTCTCCATCATAGGTTGCAGCTTCGACAGATGGAAGTTGCATCCCTAACAAGAGGACCGTTAAGATGAGGGCAACTTTCAATAGCTTCATTTTCATCCAAAATATTCCTTTCTCATTGCGGCATTTCCTACTAACAACAATTTCATATTAGCATAATGCTTTTTTAAAAAAAGTAAATATTTGAAAAAAAAGATGAACGTTTTTGATAAAAAGGTAAATGTTTTTATTTAGCTGGTCGGATAATCAGAAACGTATCCGCTTCGTAACGTTCGATGGCGACAGTAAAACCTTCTTTAAGCGCAGGATTTTCTGTACCAATCAATCCATTTCGTTTTTGTTGAATCACAAATCCATCCAGTCCTTCAATCGCTGCAATGCGATAAAAACGCTCGATATGTTGTTCTCGTTCTATATATCGGTCGAATCGCTCAAATGATTTAACTGGGACTCCGCCCCAATAGCGACCTGGCTGATGCGATAAATAAGTACGTACCGATGTCTCCGTGATCGGGTCCGGCGTGTGGTCAAATCGTCCGAAGTCCCGGGCCGACTTCTCTTCGATGAGAGCAAAAAGTGAATCGAACAGATTGAGATGGTAAGACGCTCCAAGAGACAAAACGGCACGCTGCAATTGCTCGATATGATACTGTAGTGATTGACCTTTACGGTTCGGTTTTAACTTCTTATCACCTTCATAAGCGTTCAAAATCCGCGCCACTTCCCCTGCCTCTTCAACAATTTGAAAATACAGCTTCTCTTTCGATTCTCCTCCCTCCGCCTTTGGTTGTTGTAATGCAATCCCATACTGGTTTGCCAGACACGTGGAAATCACTAGTACATCAAGTAACTCCTCTTTCAACTCATCCCGCGCCTCTCTCCTTAACGCGCCACCTACTTCTCCTACCTCTTCTAACAATCGTGCTAGCCCGGATAAAGGTCTCCAGTAACCACCTAAATGAAGAATCATCGTATCGATTTTCTGTTGAACTTCTCTCACGTTCATTCACCTATCTTTCTGCTTTATTTACCGCTTACATGATATACTATGCTCAACCTAGTTGTCCGGAAAGGGTGGGTTCCACATGTCGTCGGCAAGACTTTGGCAATTGCTTCGATTCATTCTCGTCGTAATCGGTTTCTTTTTAATCACTTGGCTATTGAATATACTTTTCGAATATACATATCCGTTCGTATTTGCCTTGCTCTTGTCCTTGATGACCGTCCCGCTCGTCAACTTTTTCGAGCGAAAATCAAATATGCCTCGTGCACTCGGCACTCTCATTTCCTTGATCATCGTGCTTAGCATCGTCGTCGGAATCATCACCATCGTCATCATCCAATTGATTCATTATGCAACGGTGGCAGCGGAACGACTCCCTGAACAAATTGAGACACTCACCGAGTTTATCCAACGACTGTTCAATGAGAAAATCGCACCGCTCGTCAATGATGCATACGAGAGCTATCAGCAGTTAAATCCCGGACAGACGACCTCGCTCGAGGGAGGAATCACCGAGCTCGGTGTCCAACTCGCCTCAGCGATTGGTGTCTTGTCCCGCGGAGTGGCCAGTGTGCTACAAAACATGTTAGCAGCGCTCCCGCTCGTCTTGTTGCTCGTGGTCGTCATTGTCCTCGCCTGGTTCTTCATCACAAAGGATTGGCCATCATACGTCAACTCACTGAATCGTCTGAACAAACGAAAAGGATTCAAAGAATTCGAGGAAGTGATGATCAACCTCAAGTCTGCCCTATTTGGATACGTCCGTGCCCAGTTCACGCTCATCTCCATCACATTCGGGATCGTCTTGATCGGGATGCTCATCCTCCGTGTTGACAACCCGCTCTCTTTCGCTTTACTCGCGGGGTTCTTTGACCTCTTGCCTTATTTGGGGGTCGGAACGTTACTCATTCCTTGGGCCGCCTATGCCGCGGTGACAGGTGATTGGTTCGTAGCCATCGGATTGGTCGTGTTGTATATCATCGTCATCGTCCAACGCAACTTGGCTGAACCGAAAATTGTCGGTTCCCATATCGGATTGAATCCACTGGTCGCACTCATCTCCATCTTCGTTGGATTAAAGCTATTCGGTGTACTCGGCTTTATCGTCGGGCCCGTACTCGCCGTCCTGTTGAAAGCCGTATACAATGCCAAAGTGTTTCATTACATATGGCGATTTATCGTCGGTCCGCCTACGACGACAGCAAAAGAGCGATGAAATGTTGATTTCATCGCTCTTTTTTCATTTGAGGTACAGCCACTACGGGTTGATCGGATTCTGCCGGCTGAAGCGAGAGACCACTTGTCCCCGCTTCATAGGCAGCTACCGCCAAGATGCACGCATCGATAATATCGTCGATTTGGACGTTCGACATCTTCCATTTCCATGGAGAACTTTTCGAGTATTGCCGAAGTAACTCGATTCGCTCATCCTGCCCTTCGACCGTCTTTTTCGAATGACTTGCCTCATGTCCCATCATGACCGAGAAACAAACTTCCGGATGTGATTCGTAAACGTCAGATGCCTTCACCTGCTGAAACTCACGGATCCGGGGAACAAGATTCCACGCTTGTTTACTAATTCCTTTGCCAACCAACGCCCGACTCCTTTCATTCGCTTCCTCATAAGTCGCTTCTTGCAACACCTCTTGAATCGGCGGAGTGAAGACGGACGACTTTCGTTGGCTGAGTCGGCAACGCATCCACGCATCGCATTCGCGGCTCGGATGGTCGACCGTTCCTAAATCTTTCGGCATATCCACAAAATGCATGGCACCATCAATCAGCAACTCCTCCAACGTCTCCGAAATCGTTAAACAAAGTGAGATGCTGTCATATGTGATCCGTACCCAGCCGCCACGTGCACCATCAATTCCTACTCCTACCATGTCGTACCTCCTGTAACATCATCAACACGCCAAATACGGCGAGAAACACTGTACTCCCTAACCAAATACGGTTCGGCCAAACCGTGTAGCATAGGCCACACAGAATCGCCAAACCGATTACGCCACCTGCTCTTACCGCTCCCACGATTCAATCATCCGTGCGAGGGTTCGAACCATGACACCCGTCGGCCCCTTCGGACCGAGGTCATTCGCTGCCGCTCGTTCGCTCGTTCCTGCAATATCGAGATGTAGCCATGGTGTATCGCCGACAAACTCACCGACAAATGCGCCACCAAAAATCATATGCCCGAAACGACCTGGTGAGTTGTTCAAGTCGGCAACTTCCGATTTTCTCACCTTGTCGATGAAGACATCGAAATATGGCATCTGCCACACGAGTTCGTTCGTCTCACGGCTCGCCTCTTCAAGAGAACGATAGAGGGTATCGTCGTTCGTTAGACAGCCCGTCACGTCTGTCCCGAGGGCGACGAGAACGCCACCTGTGAGCGTAGCCACATCGATGATGGCTTTTGGTTCATACGTTTTCGCAAACGTGACCGCATCCGCTAATACAAGACGTCCTTCTGCATCCGTGTTCAATACTTCGATCGTCTTTCCATTCATGGCCGTGATCACATCATCTGGTTTGAACGCATCTCCAGAAATCATATTGTCGGTCGCACCGATGATGCCAATCACGTTCCGTTTTGGTCGCGTCAATCCGAGGGTCTCGAACAATCCGAGGACGGTAGCAGCGCCACCCATATCCCCTTTCATCCCGACGATGCCATCTTTCGGCTTGATTGAATAGCCGCCTGTGTCGAACGTGACACCCTTCCCGACAACGGCAATCGGAGCTTCTTCTGCCCCACGATACTCGAGTACAATCAATTTTGGAGGAATCGTCGACCCTTGGTTGACTGCGAGCAATGCCCCCATACCTAGTCCTTCCATCTCTTCTTTTTCAAGAATGCGGTATTTGAAATCATGGCGTTTCGCCAACTCAACCGCGTAATCCGCTAACGTCTCCGCTGTCAAAATATTGGCCGGCATCATCGTCAACGTTCGAGCGACATTGACCCCTTTCCCATAAGCCACACCCGCATCGATATCCGTCTGGTCCACGTCACCGAGCAACGTGATCGTCGGTTCTTCGACCGTTTCATTTGGAGCAGACTTATATGTAGGATGGGCATAGGTCGCCATTTCATACGCTTCTGTGAATATGCGTGCGGCACCATCCGTAAACGTATCAAGCGCTACGGCGACGTCCTTCAATCCACGTGACTTGATCAGTTTCGAGACTTTCCCGAACCAATTCCGAACATTCTCGGTCGTCATGTCATTTCGTTGACCAAGTCCGACAAATAAAACACGGGTCGTCTCCCCGGCGAATGTCGGAAGGATTGTCACTTCCCCCGTCTTCGTAGAGAGGTCTCCTGATTGAATAAGCGCTTTGACGCGTCCAGCAAACAATGTGTCGAGTCCCTCATCGATAGAATCAGCCGCTCCAATTCCGACGACGATTGTCTCGTAAGAATCGGTCCAATTTAATTGAGCAATTTGATACATATTGCCACTTCCCTTCTATATATATGGTAAGCATAACGAACTTCTCCAAAATAATGAAATAGTATGCGTAAGAGTCAAGAAATCTTCGAATTCATGGGCTATCTCCTCGTTGTGACGTTGTTTTATTTTATGATAGGATAAGAAAGTACGCAATCGGGCTTCTCTTCATCGTGAAGTGAGGCCAATTTGACTGGTCGAGGCTTCCCCTAGTCGTAGACCGTTGCTACTTTAACTTTCCCCGTTCTCGTTAATTCTTTTTTCTTTTCGGGTATGAAGTAACGAGGCAGGAAAGTACACTATTTCTTTGAAAAGAGGGACTACGCTTATGTCACACATTAAAGGTATTGGTGCATCTGCAGGGATGGCAGTTGCAAAAGCATTCGTCATGGAGACACCTTCATTCGATATCCCATCACACAAGATTGAAGATGTCGCTGCAGAAAAGGCTCGCTTCCACGATGCGATCGCACAATCTAAAACAGAGCTTGAAGCCATTCGCGAACATACACTTCGTGAGCTCGGTCCAGACAAAGCCGAGATTTTCTCAGCTCACCTTTTAATCGTTGAGGACCCAGAAATCGTATCGCAAGTGAACGACAAAATTGAAAGCGAAAACATGAACGCAGCGAAGGCACTTGACGAAGTCGCCCAAACGATGATCATGATTTTCGAATCAATGGATAACGAATACATGCGCGAACGTGCAGCTGATGTTCGTGACGTGACAAAACGTGTCATGGCTCACATTCTCGGAGTGACATTCGTGACTCCAGCTTCGATCTCAGAAGAAGTCATCATCATTGCCGAAGATTTGACACCATCAGACACGGCACAACTTAACCGTAAATACGTCAAAGGATTCGCGACGAATATCGGCGGACGTACGTCTCACTCTGCCATCATGTCACGCTCACTTGAAATTCCGGCAGTCGTCGGAACAAAAGTGGCCCTTGAAGAAATCAAGAACGGTGACCTCGTCATCATCGACGGAACAGAAGGTGACGTCTTCGTCAACCCTTCAGAAGATCTCGTCAAAGAATATGAAGGCAAACGTGCTGATTTTGAAGCGTACAAAGAAGAGTTGAAGCAACTCGTCAACGAAGAGTCGATCACAGCGGACGGTCACAAAGTGAAGCTTGCTGCGAACATCGGGACACCGAACGACCTCGAAGGCGTTTTGAAAAACGGTTCAGATGCAATCGGGCTCTATCGTACGGAGTTCCTATATATGGACTCTGAAACGTTCCCGACTGAAGAAGAGCAATACACAGCTTACAAAACGGTTCTTGAAGGCATGGAAGGCAAGCAAGTCGTCATCCGTACACTCGACATCGGTGGCGACAAAGAGTTGTCATACCTTGACCTCCCGAAAGAAATGAACCCGTTCCTCGGCTATCGTGCCATCCGCCTTTGCCTTGAGGAAACAGATTTGTTCCGCACACAACTTCGTGCCCTTCTCCGCGCCTCAGCTCACGGGAACCTCGCCATCATGTTCCCAATGATTGCGACACTCGAAGAGTTCCGCGCGGCGAAAGCCCTTCTTCTCGAAGAAGAAGCGAAGTTGAAAGAAGAAGGAATCGAAGTCGGACAATATGAGACTGGAATGATGGTTGAAATTCCATCAACGGCTGTCATGGCGAAACAATTCGCAAAAGAAGTCGACTTCTTCTCAGTCGGAACGAACGACTTGATTCAATACACGATGGCGGCTGACCGGATGAACGAAAAAGTTTCCTACTTGTACCAACCGTTCAACCCTGCCATCTTGAACCTTCTCCACAACGTCATCACAGAAGCACACAAAGCTGGCAAATGGGTCGGCATGTGTGGAGAGATGGCTGGAGAAGAACTCGCGATTCCAATCCTTCTCGGTCTTGGTCTCGACGAATTCTCGATGTCCGCTTCAAGCGTCCTTCGTGCGCGTAGCCTCGTGAAACGCTTGACGAAGTCGGAAACAGAAGCAATCGTCAACGAAGTCCTCAACATGGACACAGCTGAAGAAGTCGTGAACTTCCTTAGCGAAAAGTTCGACATTAAGAAATAATGGCAAAAGTCCTTCTCTCACTCGAGAGAAGGACTTTTTTATATACTGCATTAGAAATCAAAATCATCTGGGTCTGGACCGACACGTTGATATCGGTCGAGTGAGTCGATTCGTTCCATTTGATCTTTGGTCAATTCAAAGTCATGAACATCGAAGTTTTCTGCGATTCGATGTGGTTTGATGGATTTTGGAATGATGACCCATCCCGTTTGGAGATGCCACCGTAACAACACCTGGGCGACGGAACGATCGACTTCCTTTGCGACCTCTACTAAAGTCTGCTCTTCGAACAACCCTCCCTGCATAAGCGGTGCCCAAGCGACCGGTACGATGCCGTGCTCGCTCATATACGATGCTAACTCGGTTTGACGAAGCAACGGATGCCGTTCAACTTGGTTCACGGCTGGAACGAGGTCACTGTTTGCAGCCAATGTCTCGAGGTGATGGACTTGGAAGTTACTCACCCCGACTGCCCCGACACGTCCCTCTCGATACAACGTTTCGAGGGCACGCCAACTCTCGACCATCTTGTCTTCCACCGGCCAATGAATCAAATACAAATCTAACTGTTCCAATCCAAGACGAACGAGTGACGCCTCGTAGGCGGAGATGGCAGCATCGTAACCTTGATCAGCGTTCCATAGTTTCGATGTGATAAATAAATCTTCCCGGGAAATATTTGCGATTTCCATTCCTTTTCGGATTCCGTCACCGACCCCCTCTTCATTCTCATAAACGGCTGCCGTATCGATATGACGGTATCCTTGACGAATCGCCTCGACGACGGCATCCATGACTGTATCCCCATCTTTAACTTTGAAGACGCCAAGTCCAATAGTAGGAATGGCTTTCTGACCGTGATTCAATTGTATGGATTGTTTCATTTGTACCCCTTCTTTCGTGAGAATTCTCCTTCACTATAAGGGGGATTCTCCTTTTCCGGAATAAGGCACATTGAAGTAACTACACAAATCGAGCCGCCCCATGATAGGAGCGGCTCGTAATCATTTATTCTGGTCCTCTGTCATCGGCTCTAAAGTCGAGCGCTTCACCCGCGACGACCGTTTCACCGAATGGTACGACGACGACTTTTCCGTCCCCGTTCGTCCAAATGATTGGTGTAATCAGTGACGGCACTTTATCACGAATCGCGCTGAGGTCGACTTCGAGAAGGACGTCTCCCGCTTCGACCCGGGCGCCTTCTTCGACTCTCGCTGTGAATCCTTCCCCTTTCAGGTTGACCGTATCGAGACCGACGTGGATCAATAGTTCACGTCCATCGTCAGCCAAAATGCCAATCGCATGTTTCGTCGGGAAGAATGTCGTGATTTGACCGGTCACCGGCGAAACGACCTGTCCGGAACTTGGTTCAATCGCAAACCCTTCTCCCATCATGCGACCCGAGAAGACTTGATCCGGCACATCATCAAGTGATAACAGGACACCAGACATCGGAGCCAAGAAGCGATGATCGGCTTGTTCAGCCGCTTCCGGTGTAATGACTGCCTTCTCTACTTTTTCTTTCGGTTTGTATTCGCCACCTTCGATGATGGTCGCGATTTGTGATTTGAGCGTGTCCGATTTTGGTCCGAAGATGGCTTGGATATTGTCTCCTACTTCAAGGACACCAGCGGCACCGAGCGTTTTTAGAAGGTCTTTGTCAACTTGTTTCACGTCATTGACGGTGACACGAAGTCGCGTGATACATGCATCTAAATGTTTAATGTTTTCAGGACCACCGAGTCCGACGAGCACTTCATATGGCAAGTCGTCCCCAATCCCCGCTTTGTCCCCTTTCGTGCCAGTCTGCACGTCACGTCCAGGAATTTTCAGGTCAAACTTCGTAATAGCGAACCGGAATCCAAAGTAGTAGATGACCGCAAAGACGAGACCAACCGGGATGACGAGCCACCAGGCCGTCCGGTTCGGCAGGACCCCGAAGAGCAGATAGTCAATGAGACCACCAGAGAAGGTCATCCCAATCTTGACGTTCAGTAAATGCATCGTCATGAAGGAGAGACCGGCAAAGACGGCGTGAATTCCGAAGAGAAGTGGTGCAACGAAAACGAATGAGAATTCGACTGGTTCTGTGATCCCTGTCAAGAATGACGTAAGGGCAGCCGAGAAATAGAGACCCTCGACGTCTTTCCGCCGTTCTTTCGGAACCGTGTGGAACATGGCGAGACAGGCTGCTGGTAAGCCGAACATCATGAACGGGAATTTCCCGGTCATGTACGTACCGGCTGTGAATTCCACGCCGTCACGCAGTTGTGCGAAGAAGATCCGCTGGTCACCTTGTACGAGATCACCTGCTTGGTTCGTATACTCCCCGAATTGGAACCAGAATGGAGAATACCAAATATGGTGAAGACCGAACGGAATCAAGGAACGTTCTACTAATCCAAAGATGAATGCTGATAAGGCAACGTTTGCCTCGATGACCGTACTTGAGAACGTGTTGATCACATTCCCAATCGGTGGCCATATATATGCGAGCGCAATCCCGATAATCAAACTGAATGCGGCCGTCGCAATCGGGACGAACCGCTTCCCTGCAAAGAACCCTAAGAAATCTGGCAACTTGATGTTGAAATACTTGTTGTACGCATAGGCTGCAACAAGACCTGCGATAATCCCCCCGAATACCCCCATTTGGAGTGTCGGAATACCGAGAACGGTGGCATACTGCGGATCACCTTGAGCGATTTCCGCGGTAATCCCATTCCATGTGCTAATGACTTTGTTCATGATCAAATAACCGACAATGGCTGCTAGACCAGCAACCCCGTCCCCGTTCGCCAGGCCGATCGCGACCCCGACGGCAAACAGTAACCCTAAGTTTGCGAAGACGATGTCCCCGGCATCTGTCATGACTTGCCAAATCAGGACAAGTGAGTCATTCGCCAGAAACGGGAGCAATTCAACGAGGTCCGGGTTTTGGAATGCGGTACCAAACGCCAAGAGAAGACCGGCTGCCGGTAAGATCGCAACCGGAAGCATGAGTGCTTTCCCGATCCGTTGTAAAACGCCAAACACTTTCTTCCACATCATGGTTCCCTCCTTTGTCAGAATACTTACTTTTTCCCTCTAACGTTTGGATGAAACCGTTTCATATAAAAGAAAAAGACCAACCCCGAAGGATTGGTCTAGGTCATCAATTAGTTGACTTTCTTTTCGTTACCTGAAGCGATGACCGCTTGGATTTCTGATTTCAATGCGTCCGAACGTGGTCCGAAGATTGCTTGAATGTTGTTACCAACTTCAAGGACACCAGAAGCGCCAAGTCGTTTTAACTCATCTTTGTTTACGTTTGCTTTGTCTTTAACTTCGACACGAAGACGTGTGATACATGCATCGAGGTGTTTGATGTTTTGTGAGCCACCAAGACCGACGAGGATATCTTGTGCAAGTTCCGAACCAGTAGCTGTTGATTGTTCAACAACCTCATCTTCACGACCTGGAGTTTTAAGGTTGAACTTACGGATAACGAAGCGGAATCCGAAGTAGTAAATAACCGCGAACACGAGACCGACTGGAATAACGAGCCACCAAGCCGTACGACCTGGAAGAACACCGAAGAGCAAGAAGTCGATCAAACCACCCGAGAACGTCATCCCGATTTTCACGTTCAAGATGTGCATTGTCATGAATGAAAGACCTGCGAATACCGCGTGTACTGCGAAGAGAAGTGGTGCTACGAACAAGAATGAGAACTCGATTGGTTCTGTGATACCAGTCAAGAACGATGTAAGGGCAGCAGAAGCCAAGAGACCACCGACAACCGCTTTACGCTCAGGACGTGCTTCGTGATACATTGCGAGTGCTGCTGCAGGAAGACCGAACATCATGAACGGGAATTTACCAGTCATGAACGTACCTGCTGTCAATTCAGCACCATCACGAATTTGTGCGAAGAAGATCGCTTGGTCACCACGTACAACATTACCCGCTGCATCTGTGTATGAACCGAATTCAAACCAGAACGGTGAGTAGAAGATGTGGTGAAGACCGAATGGAATCAATGAACGTTCGATTAAACCGAAGATGAACGCTGCGAATGTACGGTTTTCATTCAACATGAAGTTTGAGAATGAGTTCAATCCGTGCTGAACTGGTGGCCATACTAATAGTAAAACGAAACCAGCAACGACGGCTGCAACTGCTGTTACGATTGGAACGAAACGTTTACCAGCGAAGAAACCAAGGAACTGTGGCAATTCGATATTGAAGTACTTGTTATAGGCCCATGCGGCGATGAGACCCATGATGATCCCTCCGAATACCCCTGTTTGGAGCGTTGGGATACCGAGTACGTTCGCGTAAGCCGGGTCACCTTGTGCCAATACTTCAGGTGTGAGTTCGAGCCAAACACCCATGACTTTGTTCATGATCAAGAACCCAACGATTGCCGCAAGTCCGGCTACGCCGTCACCTGCTAAACCGATGGCGACACCGACTGCGAACAAGAGCGCCAAGTTCGAGAAGATGATTCCACCTGCTTGCTCCATCAATTGAGCGAATTTCACGACGCCTTCGTTCGTTAACCAACCAGCGCGTGATGTAAGTTGTGGGTTTTGCATTGCGTTACCGAACGCAAGAAGAAGACCGGCTGCCGGCAAGATCGCAACAGGAAGCATAAGTGCTTTACCGACTTTTTGAAGAACACCAAAGATCTGCTTAAACATCAACATTTCCTCCTTTTTTTAAGTACGTATAAACAATATGATAGCGGCGTAGATGTCAGACAACCGACGTATCTAAACGTTTTCATAAATCACGTTTATAAAAACAGAAAAGGCATGAATAAGGATAGAACGTAGACCTCTCCCAATGGAGACATCACATAACGTTCCACTCCTTACTCATGCCTGATCGAATCAGTAACACGTAAGACACGTGGTATCATTTATCTACTTGTTAGGCGCTGGAGATGCATCGTCAAATATGTCGCTTCACCTCGTGGGACAGGACGCTTTAATTCGCGTTCCATGATGCCCATCAGCTCCCAAGCAGTACTATAGCATAGCGGATATTCGTCGCGCAACACCTTTTCAATTTTTTGTGGTGCCTCGACCGTCTCACCTGTCGCGACCCGCTCAACGGCGTACCTTAAGTGCCGAAGTAAGCGCTTATAATCGAGTGATGTCCGGTCCATTTTCACGTTCAAATGACTCTCAATCGTCTGAACAATTTGCCCGATGATTTGATTATGACGGTTGACCTCGAGGACGTTTTTGAACGTCGTCGCCGAGTGAATATGAAGGGCGATAAACCCTGTTTCCGCATCCGGGAGCAAAACGTTCAATCGTTCATGAAACATATCGACGATCCGTTCCGCGAGCGCAAACTCGTTTGGATAGAGCGATTCCGTTTCAAGTAAAAACGGATTCGTCACTTCCATCCCTTGTTCGATTCGCTTCATCGTGAAGAACAAGTGATCCGTCAAACCGATATGGATGTGCTCATCGACTTTCTTGCCCGTACTCGTCTCAATGAAGCAGACAATCTCTTGCATGAACGCAATGAAGTCCTCGTCGACATGTTTGACGAGTTCTTGATATTGAGATTGCTCTTCTTTATCTGTCAGTTGATACACTTTCTCCGGGACGCTGGCCGGGTCGACGAGGTCGCCTGGTTTTTTGCCAAAGCCAATCCCCTTCCCGAGTAGAATGACTTCCGGATCCGTATCATGTTGACAAATGACAACGCTATTATTCAACACTTTTTTGATCGTATACATCGGTAATGTCATTCGCATCGCATCCCTTACTAAAAATCGTTTCGCTATCTAGTATATCGGTTCATGCCCTAAAAAAGTAGGGACAAAACAAAAAAGGCGAACATTCCTGTCGCCAATTAAAACATTGAATAACCGCTCTTTCGTAAGAAACGAATCGTCACACCAGCTAGAATTGCACCGAGCAATCCAAAGCCGAGCATGAATAAATCGAGAAGTTGCAACCCGACGAGTCCTTCATAGACACTCGTAAGCGCGGTCGATGTCTCGGTCACGTAACTCGAAAGTTTGACATTATCAATCATCATGATGACAAAAATTGGATAAATGAACACGAGTGTCCATGTCTTTTTAAGTAACATATTCAAGATGAAGCCGATACTGAAAAAAATCGTCATATATAAAACGGCTCCAATGACTGCTTGGATAATATGCATGTGTTGCCCCCCTTGTCCGCTCTTCATTATACAAAATTTCGACCAACGAGGTCAAAGAACTTCCTATGACAATTTCGAAAGAAAAACAGCCCGTTCTGAGACAGAACGAGCCATGCAATCATGAAATTAGAACTTCCCTTTTTTAAGGACGAGTCCGTATTTTTTCAATTCGATGAAGTGTTTGTTGTCAATGACTTTCTTCATGAATGAAGCGTTGCGACCGAAGATCTTTTTGCCCATCACGATTCCGATTCCATCGTTATGACCGAGTGAAGCAACTGTTCCTTTGCTCTCGTAAGTGAACTTCGAAGTCGATTTGCCATTGATAAGTGCCGCGATGTTTTTCGCAACGTTGTGCGCTTGTTGTGTCGCGATTTGTGCCGTCGGTGGGTATGGACGGTTCGATGCAGGGTCCATGACCGCTGAGCAGTCACCGATGATGAAGACGTTGTCGTGACCTGGTGCACGGTTGTCCGCTTCCACCATGACACGGTTACGGACCGCTTCAAATCCTGATTTTTCGATGATCGGGCTACCACTTACGCCACCTGTCCAGATGATCGTGTTGGCACGAATCGTTTCTGTCGTGTCACCTTGAAGTGGACCGAATGTCACCACACCTGGCTCGACACCTTTGATTCCGTTACCGAGTTTCATCTCGACACCGTTACGCTCCAACCATTTCTGTGCGTATGTCGTGAGTTCTGGGTCGAAACCAGGAAGAACTGTTGGTGCCGCTTCAATGTTGACGATGCGAACCGCTTCGCGTGGAACGTCATACTGTTTGCAAAGTTCAGGGATTCGGTTGACGATTTCACCGAGGAATTCGATTCCTGTAAATCCGGCACCACCGACAACGATCGTCACGAACGAGTTGTCTGAAGAACCGTTTGTTTTATATTGAGCGAATGAATATTCGATGTGCTCTTTGATTTTACGAACACTGTTCAACGAGCTGATTGTCATCGCATGTTCTTTCAAGCCTGGGATACCGAACGTTTCAGGTACACCGCCGAGACCGATGACGACATAGTCGTATTCGACGACAGAACCATCTTCAAGCGTGACTTGTTTGGCAGCAGTATCGACGCGATCGACGATCCCTTTGACAAGTTTCACACGTGACGGGTTCACAATATCGTTAATGTAGATGCGCGCTTGGTCTGGGTTCATCGTCCCAGCAGCTGGTTCGTGAAGCCATGTCGTTTGGTAGTGATAATCATGCTTGTTGATGAGCGTGATGTTCGCATCACCTGCAGCGAGTGTCTTTTGAAGGTTGACGGCTGTGATGAGTCCACCGAAGCCCGCACCAAGAATAACAATGTTAGGTCGTTTCATGTTCATTTCCACCTTGTTTAAAGTTTTGTTTTTTGAACAACTATGTTGTGTGTTTCTTCACATAGACGTTCACAATAAAGCCTATCCTTGTTCAACATCTGTTCACAATTGCTTCTGTTTCATTGTACGCTCTTTAAATTGAATTCTCAATGGAAAAGCTTATCTTCTTGAATTTTTTTTGAAAGTGTTGCATGTTTGTACTGAATGGATTTAATTCAATAAACTCTCTATAATAGATGTATACGCTTTGAGGAGGAATTCGATGAAGACGACGAAAGATGTAATCATCATCGGTGGCGGCCCGGTCGGACTGTTCACCGCATTTTATGCAGGCATGCGCCAACTCGATACGACGTTGATTGAAAGCTTACCGCAACTTGGTGGTCAGTTGTCAACGCTCTATCCTGAAAAATATATTTATGATATTGCCGGTTTCCCGAAAGTAAAAGCACAGGACTTGATCGATCAACTAAAAGCTCAGGCTGACCAGTTCGAACAAGATTACCGTCTCGGTGAAACGGTGGAAACGGTCGAACGTCTCGAGGACGGCACGTTCGTATTGACAACAAATAAAGAAGAATATCATACGAAAGCCATCATCATCACAGCCGGAAACGGTGCCTTCTCGGCTCGTCCACTCGGGCTTGATGGCTGCGAAGATTATGCCAACCTTCATTACTTTGTCGACAACATGGAGAAATTCCGTGATCGCCGTGTCATGATTGCCGGCGGTGGCGATTCAGCCGTCGACTGGGCACTCATGCTTGAAGGAATCGCAAAAGAAGTCCACATCGTTCACCGTCGTGACCGCTTCCGTGCTCATGAACATACGGTAGAACAGATGAAGGCATCGACGATTAACGTCCTCACGCCTTATAACATCGAGTCACTGTCTGGTGAGACACACATCGAATCTGTCGAATTGACAGATAAGGATGGCGAATCAAAAATCGTTGAAATCGATGATTTGATTTGTAACTACGGATTCGTTTCATCGCTCGGTCCAATCAAGAACTGGGGAATGGAATTCGAGAAAAACACAATCCGTGTCGATTCACGTATGGAAACGACCGTTGCCGGCATCTTTGCTTGCGGTGATATCGCGACATACGAAGGGAAAGTAAAATTGATTGCGACCGGTTTCGGTGAAGCCCCAATCGCCATCAACCAAGTGAAACAGCTCGTGGATCCGACAGCTCGTCATCCGCAACACTCGACATCTGTATTTGCTGGGAAATAACCAAAAAACGCTTCTGTGGACCACATCCACAGAAGCGTTTTTTATCTTTTCATCGTTTGAACGATGACCCGGTCAATCCAGTCATCGAGTTGCGTAAACACAAATCCCGCCTTCTTCGCCTCAGCAATCGACATATAATAGTCGACATCCGAATCATACGGCGACGAGTCTCCATCTTTTATAATATGGACGGGTTTTCCGACGTGTTGACCGATTCGCTCCATCAAGGCCCCCATCGAGATGAGTCCATCACTCGCCGCATTGAACGGTCCTGTCACATTGGCACGTCCGACCCATTCTAAGAAGGCGGCCGCTTCCGCACTCGAGATGAAGCCCATCTTTGCTTCCGGGTGATGCAAGACAACCGGTTCCTCGTTCCGGATTGCATCTACATAAAACTTCAATCGGTCTGTATAGTCATCCGGACCTAACACGATCGGTAATCGTACGGTCGCCACCGGGAAAGAGGCGCGATGGAAGAAGAATGATTCCGCCTCGCGTTTCCCTTGTCCGTAGTCATGTTCGGATTCAAGATGATATTCGTAATGGAGCGGATTGAAGTCGCTCTCTTTTAAATCAGGACCAGGTGCGTAGACCGACATCGTCGACGTGAGCACATATTTTCCGACTTTGTCCATGAACGCATCCGAGGCGATTTTTGCCTGATACGGAGTAAAACAAATGTTGTCATAGACGAGGTCGTACCGTTCGCGGGCCAAGTCTTTCATCGTCGCGACCGATTGCCGGTCTCCTTTGACAGACCGAATCCCTTCAGCTTCCGGTACCTGTAGTTGCCCCCTCGTCACAATCGTCACATCGTCCCCTGCTTCAGCAAGTCGCAATGCGAGCCGTTTTCCGAAATAGCGTGACCCTCCGAATATCAATACTTTTCTCATGACCCTGAATCCTCCCATTTGTAATGACGTCCCTACTCATTTTCCCTTCAAAGAAACAGACTAATCTACCACTTTTACGCGTATTCTTGCTATTCTAATAAGTAAAGACTTGTTAGGGGGCTCGAATATGCACCAAATCATGTTAGAAAAAGGTTGGACGTATGAACTACCACCACAGTATGCGATCTATCAGAGCTTATCTGATTTCAGTCGTTACTCTGTCCTCGACCAAGAGGAAGAGAGTGTCTGCTCATTCCGCATCACGAATGACACATGTACAATCACAGGCTTTCGGCCTTGGCAACATCACATCGAACTCGACGTAACTGCAAAAGTCATTCGGTTGATTTTGACAGAAGAAGAATAAGAACCGATCGCAATCGCGATCGGTTCTTTTTTAGCACTCCCCAGGCGTACCTGCATTCGTCGCTGTCCGGAAACTCGAACCGCAACCGCATGTTGCAATCGCATTTGGGTTTTTAATTGTGAAACCGCCACCGAGCATCGACTGCTTATAATCAATCTCGAGGCCATCAACGACCCCATGATCCACTTCCGCAACGATGACGCGGACACCATGATGGTCGAATTGAATGTCTTTGTCCGTCTTCTCCTCGTCGAAGCCCATCCCGTATGAAAGTCCTGTACATCCGCCACCTTGTACCTTCACTCGCAAGTATTGCGCATCCGGGCGTTCCGTCTGTTTCATCATCTCTAGCACTTGAAGTGCGGCTGACTCTGTTAAATGAATCATCTGAACTCCTCCTCATATATCTTCAATTCAAGTCAATTGACTTGTCATCTTGTGGATTATCTTGTATAACTAAACTGTAACAAAAAAAATTAAATCGTTCCATCTTCGGGGCAGGGTGAAATTCCCGACCGGCGGTATTGAAGAATATATTCTTCTCAGCCCGTGAGCGAGCAAGGCGTTGCTTGCTGATTTCGTGAGATTCGAAAGCCGACAGTATAGTCTGGATGGGAGAAGATGGCGGCATCCGACCGATATCCGGATGTTTTCTTTGACGTGGACTTTTCCACCTCGGAAAACATCTATTTCGTATGCGCGTAAACTCTCCCGATTGTCTTCATTGCAATCGGGTTTTTATATGCGACGGATGCCATTCATCGAGGAGCGACCTAAAGGAGAGATTCTGATGAAAACTACGCGCAACAAACGACTGACAACAATGGTGACTTTGGCGATGCTCGGGACGATCTCGTTCGTACTCATGCTATTTAACTTCCCGCTCCCATTTTTACCGCCATTCCTTAAAGTGGACTTTAGTGACATTCCTGCACTCATTGCCGGAATCGTCTTTTCCCCACTCGCAGGAGTCGTGGTCGTCGGTTTGAAAAACGTCTTGTACTACGTCTTTAACGGTGGCGGTGTTCCAGTCGGGGAAGTCGCAAACTTCTTCGCAGGTGTCGCATTCATGTACCCAGTTGCCTGGTTCTACCATAAGCGCAAGTCAAACAAAGCACTCGCTTCTGGATTACTTGCCGGTACAATCACAATGGCTCTCAGCCTCGCCATCTTAAACTATCTCGTCATCTTACCAGCCTACGCCTTCTTCTTCGGCATGGCAGACATGGCCGACCCGGCGGTGAAAACGGATCTTGTCCTTTACGGGATCTTACCGTTCAACTTGATTAAAGCGATCTTGATCAGCGCGCTCTTCGTCCCACTCTTCTTGAAATTGAAGCCGTGGATCGAACGTCAACGCGTACAACTTCAAGCATAATCAATATACGAGCATCTAGGCGTTGCCTAGGTGCTTTTTTCAACCATATTGTAAGGAGGGTCATTCATTATGACAGACGAACAGGATTTGGTTCATTTTCTAAAACAAGACGCCGAGCTCATAAAGCTTCTCCACGCCGTCGCCAACCTCGATTTACCGGATTGTTGGATTTGTGCGGGATATATTCGTTCAAAAGTCTGGGACCACCTTCACGGATACGAAACATCGACTAAAACAGATGATGTAGATGTGATTTATTTCGACCCAAACCAACCAGAGGAAGCAGTCGAAAAACAACTCGAAGAGCGATTATTCCGCCTCATCCCCGATGTACCTTGGTCTGTCAAAAATCAAGCGAGAATGCATCACGTCAACAACCTTCCACCCTATGCCTCATCGGTCGATGCGTTGGCACATTTTCCTGAGACCGTCACCGCGATCGGGGTACGTCTTCAATCGGATGGTTCCCTCATCCTCGCTGCCCCACACGGCATTCACGACTTGATCAACATGCACGTTATACCGACACCACTCTTTGATTCGAACTCTTCAAAGCATCCCATCTATCTGGAGCGGTTGCAGCAAAAGAACTGGTCCGCCAAGTGGCCAAACATCACCATACATACATCCTTCTCATACTAAAAAACGCGACCACCGAAGTGATCGCGTTTTCTTATACCGATTAAAGAAGAAGTCCAGCCAATGTAGCTGACATCAAGTTTGCAAGCGTACCTGCAAGAATCGCGAGAACACCCATGCGTGCGATGTCACCACGACGGTTTGGCGCCATACCACCAAGACCACCGAGAAGGATCGCGAGTGACGAGATGTTTGCGAAACCACAAAGTGCGAATGCGATCATCGCTTCTGAACGAGCTGACAAATCACCAGAACCGATGATTGGAGCAAACTCAGAGAAAGCAACGAATTCGTTCAAGACTAGTTTTTGACCGAGGAAGCTACCGAATTGTACAGCATCCGCCCATGGTACACCAATCACGAATGCAAGTGGCGCGAAGACGTAACCGAGAATCAATTCGAGTGACAAGCTATCAAATCCGAAGAGTCCACCAACTGAACCGAGGATCAAGTTGACGAGCGCAATCAATGAAACGAATGCAAGAAGCATCGCACCGACGTTCAAGGCAAGGAAGAGACCGTCAGAAGCACCACGTGCCGCTGCATCGACGAAGTTCGCCGCTCTGTCTTCCTCATCTTCTACAATCTCGATGTCGTCATCGTACTCTTCTGTTTCTGGTACGATGATTTTCGCGAATAAAAGACCTGCTGGCGCTGCCATGAAGCTCGCTGCGAGCAAGTATTCGAGTGGTACACCGAGTGCTGCATAACCTGCAAGTACAGATCCGGCAACCGATGCGAGTCCACCGACCATGACTGCGAAGAGCTCAGACTGTGTCATTGTAGGAAGGTACGGCTTGATGACAAGCGGTGCTTCCGTTTGACCGACGAAAATGTTCGCTGTTGCTGAAAGTGACTCTTTACGTGACGTACCAAGTGCTTTCGCAAGGGCAGTACCGAGGATACGGATGACCCACTGCATGACGCCGAGGTAGTAAAGCAATGCGATTAATGATGACATGAAGATGATAATCGGAAGGACTTGGAATGCGAAAACGAAGTTGTCGCCACCGACTGCTGTTCCGAATACGAATGCAATCCCGTCACCCGCTGTGTTCAAGACAGCTTGAACCCCATTTGAGATCCATTCAAGCGCCTTACGTCCCCATGCCGTATATAAGACGAGGAATGCAAATGCGAATTGAACAGCGAACGCTGCCAAGACCGTGCGCCATTTGATGGCTTTACGGTTGGTAGAGAAGATGTAAGCGATTGCAATTAGTGCCAAAATACCAACCACACTCATGATTTTCATTGATGTTGTGCTCCTTTCATATTAAACAAACCAATTATATGTGTCATACCCGAAAAGAGATGTGCCCTACCGTTTGAAACGCTTTCTTTTTATCGTTGTTAAACGTCAGACAACCTACATTCGAACCTCTTAGAATATAACATCCCTCTTTTTAAAATGCAACGGGGGAAATAAAAAAGTTTGAGGTCATCCCTCAAACTTTTTACCATGCCATCTCTTCGATTTTTTCATACACCTTCGTCACGAGCTCTTCTGGCGTCTCACCCGTCACGACTTCCCCGTCAACGAGGCAAAAGAGATCGAGGGAACAGACACCACAATAGCCTGTACAGCCGTATTCGACCACATCAAGGTCCGGATCGGATTCTAATTTAGCCCGGGCAATTTGTGAGCCCATCGCCAAATTCGAGGCACAAAATTCGATGATTGGATTCATCATATATGTCACCGTCTTTCTTTACGTGAATTATCGGAAAATGGTTCTTCTACGGCAGATTATAACATGATACAGTTGAAGAGTAACAAAGGGGGATTATTATGCGCAAATTAGTCGTCTTAGGAGGCGGTTACGGGGGAATGCGTGTGATTGAAAGAGTGCTTGGACATCAGTTACAAGACATCTCGGTCACGCTCGTCGATCGCTTGCCTTATCATGGATTGAAAACAGAGTATTACGCACTGGCCGCAGGAACGGTCTCGGACCGCGATATTCGAATCGACTTTCCGGATGAAATCGATTACATATACGGACAGGTCACGGACATCGACACCGAAGACAAAATGGTCCTGCTCGCGAGTGGAGAAAAAGTGCCCTACGACGACCTTGTCATCGGATTAGGGTGCGAAGACAAATATCACAATGTCCAAGGGGCCGCCGAGTTCACGTACAGTATTCAAACACTTGAAGAGTCACGTAAGACACAACAAGCAATCAATGGTCTACGACCAGGGTCGGTCGTTTCTGTCGTCGGTGCCGGGCTGTCCGGTGTCGAACTCGCCAGCGAACTTCGTGAGAGCCGACCTGATTTGACGGTCCGTTTATTCGACCGCGGACCATCCGTCCTGTCTTTCTTATCTAATCGTGTTTCGATGTACGTACAATCTTGGTTCGAGGAGCACGGCGTCGAAGTCATTAACAATGCCAACATCACACGTGTCGATGCTGACGGACTATGGAACCACGAAGACTTGTTCCCATCTGATTTGACCGTATGGACGGCCGGGATTCAACCGGTCGCTGTTGTACGGAATCAAGGTTGGGAGCTCGATGGAGGCGGACGTGTCAAATTGACGGAACATCACTTCGTTCCTGGACTGCCGGACGTGTTTGTCGTTGGTGACAATGCGAGCTTACCGTACGCACCGTCCGGACAACTCGCCGAAGCCCAAGCCGAACAGATCGTCCAAGTCTTGCTTTGCAAATGGAAAGGCGTCAATTATCCAGAATTACCCGACATCAAACTGAAAGGGACACTCGGTTCCCTCGGGAAGAAGGCAGGCTTTGGGGTGTTTATGGGGAAACAATCACTCACTGGGAAAGTAGCCCGACTATTAAAATCCGGTATCCTTTGGAAACATAAAGTCATTAAATGAGTATATTGCGAACGAGCCTCCATGGCTGGTTCGCTTTTTTTGATTTGTTCATCTGTAATTTCCATTCATTTCTCTTACAATTGAGCCAAAAGTCTTGTATCTGAATCCCCTGTATCCTTATCTAAATATTCAGATATTTAATGCCATTGGCGTATTCTACACGTTGGCAAAACTTGTTACTCTATGGTCACGGCAGTTGGACATCCCGTCATCTTGCCTACATACCTTAAAGGAGGAAACAAGTTGAAAAAAATCTGTAGCTCCGTCCTCGCCTCATTGCTCGTCTTGTCAACCGTACCTGGGGGCGCGGATGCCGCCCCAAATAAAGAGAAAGAACGCGTCATCGTCGTCTTCAAGGAGTCGGCAAAGAAAATCCCCCTTTCCATCGATGGCATGGAAGTTCGCCAACAGTACGCGAACATTCCAGCCGCTGCACTCGAAGTACCAAAAGCCGCATTGAACGGCTTGAAAAACAATCCACACGTCGCACATGTGGAAGTGGATCAAACGGTACAGATTGAGAATCAAACACAAGACTGGGGAATCCCCAAACTAAAAGCTCCTTCATCTTGGCAAAGCGGATTCACTGGGAAAGGTGTCAAAGTATCCGTCGTTGACACAGGAATCTCGGCCCATCCTGATTTAACAATCGCTGGCGGTGCCTCATTCAGCACGGTCACGAGTTCGTATACCGATGACAACGGTCACGGTACTCATGTTGCTGGGATCATCGGTGCACGGAACAACAGCATCGGAACGGTCGGGATTGCACACGAAGCAAGCATTTACGCCGTCAAAGCGCTTGAGGCGAACGGAAGTGGTAGCTTATCGAGCATCATCGCCGGGATTGACTGGTCGATCACAAATGATATGGATATCATCAACTTGAGCCTCGGGACGACGAGTCCATCGACGACGCTCCAACAAGTCGTCGATCGTGCCAACAACGCGGGCATCCTTGTCGTCGCGGCAGCGGGTAACAACGGTCGTACCGATGGGTCGGGTGACCTCGTCAACTATCCGGCTCGTTACAGTTCGGCAATCGCTGTCGCTGCAACCGATATCAACAACAACCGCGCCTCGTTCTCGGCGACAGGAAGCACTGTCGAAGTGGCAGCACCTGGTGTCGGCATCAACTCGACCCTCTCAAATGGGGGTTACGGCCAAATGAGCGGAACATCGATGGCGACACCTTATGTGGCGGGTAACCTCGCGCTCATGAAGCAAGCCTTCCCTACGCTATCGAGCACACAACTCCGTACAAAATTGTCACAAGATTCCATCGACCTCGGTGTAGCGGGTCGTGACACATGGTTCGGGAACGGACTTGTCCAAGCCCCTACTGCTGGTGGTACGACGCAACCTGTCCAAGCACTCACGACGACAGTCTCGACATCGAAGTCATCGTACTACGCGGGTGAAGTCGTCTCGATTTTTTCGTCCGTACGTAATTCGAATGGTCAAGCGGTCGCAAACGCCGATGTTCGTGTGACGGTCACACAACCGAACGGAACTACGCTTGTCGGTACAGGCAAGACGAATTCATCAGGAGCCATCACATTCACACTCTCGACGAATTCTTGGTCACAACGCGGTACGTATCAAGTGAAGTCTGATGCGACGCTTAGCGGCTACACGGCTGGTTCAGCGACGTCATCGTTCCAGCTTCTCTAAACGAAAAAGTCGAGCGCATCGCTCGACCTTGTCGATCGACGAATCAAGTCGTGTCATGCGACCTGGTTCGTTTTTTTTATAGTTTGCCTACTTATAATCGTTGCGCGGTATCCATCAGCTGTGTCGAAGACGTCGCAATCTGGGTCGTGGCACGCTTGAGTTCGGCAATGGATTCCACGATCTCATCGATATCACCGGCGAGGCTCCCCATCTGTCCGTCAGCATGCTCCGAGTCACCAGAGATCTGGAGGAAGGCATCCGTCACTTGATTGATCCGTCCCATTGTCTGCTTCATCTCTTGCTCGGTCGATAAGACACGGCTCGATGTCTCTTCCATCTGATTCGTGAGACGCTTCACCAAATCCTCCACCTCTTCCGCCGCTTGTTTCGATTGACTCGCGAGCGTTCGTACTTCTGATGCGACGACTTGGAACCCTTTCCCTTGTTCGCCTGCCCGTGCTGCTTCGATGGCCGCATTCAAACTCAGCAAGTTCGTCTGGTTGGCAATTTGCTTCACCGAATCCGCAATCGTCATGATCTCATTCATCAATATTTCGAGTGCCTTGATTTCTTGGGCCGAGTCGGATAGGTCACGCGCGATTTCGTCAAGTCGTCCCGTCTCTGATAAAATCGTATCTTTTCCGCTCACCGAAGAGTGAAGTACCGTCCGAAGCTTCGTCTGTGTGAGTGAACTCGAATGCTTCATGTCATCTGCCCGCTCATTCATCGACTGAAAACTGGCCATGACTTCTTGGGAGAGGGCGGCCAAATCTTCACTCGCCTGCTGAATCGTCTGACTGATTTCATCTTTCACATGTTGCATCTGGTCGCGGACGACGTCCGCTTCATCGTCAAACATCTCGAGCACGATTTGTTGCTCGAAGTTAAAGATTTTTGAGACGGCCATCATCAACCTCATTTTCGAGTCCGCATCGAGCTGCTCATGTTGAATCGATAAGACGAGCGTCTCGAATATTTTTTGGAAGGCCGCCATATACCATTTCCCTTTCAGACCGATCAGATAATGCCGTTTGGCGATGGCGAGACGTCGATTGATATATGCTTCATTCAACTTCCCTTCAAACATCTCCATTATATGGTTAGAAAGAGTGAGTTTTAGTTTGTCCGATGACGAATGTTGCCGAATCAACTCTCTCATCTCGTCGATCTTTTCGAGCTCTTCATAAAACACATCAACCAACCGAGGTGTCAATTGACGTAATTCCTGTTGATACGCACGTAAATAAGCTAAATCCTCACGTTCGAGACGAATCAACTGACGTTGTCGTTCCAACCCACTTGGTAAATCAATCAGCAAGTGCTCCATTTGGGACGAGGTGTCTAAATGGATCGGCATATTTCGTTTTCGGGCAAACATTGAACAGTCCTCCTTCAGTAATGGATTCATTTTAATTTTCAAAGTATTATAAATGTTATACAAGTTATGTTCAGCTTAGCCCGGTAGACAAAAGTTGTAAAATCTTTTTCTGAATTATAGGTAAACAAAAAAACGAACCTTGCAACCGCATGGTTCGTCCACCTGCTCACTATTCTATATGATTGACGGATCCTTGTTTCGCCTCAATCGCCGCATATACTTTTCGTAACTGAACGACCCCTTCGTCAATCACTTCCCCATCGAGCAAGACGAGCGGATAAAACCATTCATCGTCTTTAAGTGCCTGCGCAAACTCGTCCTCACTCTGTTCGAAATCGATATACTCGAAAGAAAAGGATTGTTCCGGATACTTGCGTCCCAGCGCATTTTGCAACCATTCATACGTCTCAGTCGAACTCGGTGCACCGACGCAGCTGGCACATTGAACTTCTGCCCCATACACTGTAATTTTCATCTTCATTCCCCCTCGAAACCATTATACAAAAATCTTACCCACTCCCGATGACGAAACGCTCAGCGTAAATGATTGAGAAACACTCTCAAACTTGCTAGAATAAAGTAGAACGAGAAAGGGGTAGATACCATGGAAATGTTTGATCAAGTCCAAGAAGTGCTCGATAAATTGCGTCCGTTCTTGCTTCGTGACGGCGGAGACGTCGAACTCGTTGATGTCGAAGAAGGCATCGTCAAGCTCCGTTTGATGGGTGCTTGCGGCAGCTGCCCGTCTTCAACAATCACGCTAAAAGCCGGTATTGAGCGCGCGCTCATCGAAGAAGTACCAGGCATCGTCGAAGTAGAACAAGTATTCTAAACAAAAAGGGAGACATTCGTCATCCCTTTTTTTCATGCCTCCATTCATCTAAACTCTCGACCATATAAGTCGGGAGTTTTTCTTGCTCCTGAACAAAGGCTGGACCGTGTACACCTGAGTTGACGTGAAGTGTACGGATTCCCCCGTTGATTCCGAACAGAATATCCGTATGATAGTTATCCCCTACCATCACGACATCTTCTTTCGTCAATCCAATCATGTCGAGTGCGATGTCAATCATGACCGGTTCCGGCTTCCCAACGAAGAACGGTTCTTTCTCGGTCGTCACCGTCAACACGGATGTGAGCGATCCATTCCCCGGTAAGAACCCACGTTCTGTCGGAATGGCGATATCCCCATTCGTCGAAATGAATCGGGCTCCTGAACGAATGGCGATTGCCCCTCGCGCTAACTTCTCATACGTGATGTGACGGTCTAGACCGATGACCACATAGTCTGCTTTCGGTTCGTCCGTGACGTGGAACCCACGAGATTCTAGGGCGAGGCGGAGTCCGTCTTCGCCAATCATATAAACGCTTGCCCCCGGAGACATCTTCTCAATATAAAAAGCCGTCGCCATGGCACTCGTCAACACGTTTTCTGCCTTCACATTTGCCCCCATTGAAATCAACTTATCTGCAATTTGCTGTTGTGTCATCGAGGCGTTATTCGTGACGAATAAGTATGGCACGCCCATCGCTTCTAACTCGTTGACGAATTCAACTGCCGCTTGGACGGGCTCTGTTCCGGCATACATCGTACCATCCAAATCAAATAAATATCCTTTTATCGGTTCCATCCAATCACTCGCTTTCTGGTAAGAATGCGGACACCGGTCCAAGTTCGACCTCTAAGTAGCGACGAACTTGCGTCGAGAACGCTGTGAAGTCTTGTTTTGACGTCTTCACCCATTCATCAAAGCGTGACGCGTCTGCATCGACGAACTCACGGACATAGTAAGCACGCAATCCGACGAGCGCCTTGGCGGCCTTCCCCGTCTTCTCATCGAGCACGCGTTCATCGAGTAGAATGTCGACAATATCTTCATAGCTACCTGGGTCTCGCATGATGAATCCGTCAATCATCGAGTTCCCTACGTCGATGACCCCTTCCATCAGGAGGACAGCCATTCGTTGTTTTGCAAGTTCTACTGTGAACGCATCCCCGCTCAATTGATCGGTGTGCGCTAACATCGTTTCCATTTGTTCCAGTGTCTGATTAATCTTCTCTCTATTCACAAAATACATGATGATCCCCCCTGCTGTTAATACTAATGCTTTTTCGGTCAGGAGAAAAGAATCTGTCCTATTTACATCATTTATAAAATTGTGATACACTAATCAACGGATTTAAGCCGTAAAAAGTATAACACATTTAATAGAGATAACGTGGAGGGTACAACACTATGGAACGTGAATTAGCATTAGAAATCGTACGAGCAACGGAAGCCGCAGCACTCGCATCATCGAAATGGATCGGACGCGGGCAAAAGAATGAAGCCGATGACGCAGCTACGTCAGCGATGCGCGAAGTTCTCGGAACAGTGAACATGGATGCGACGGTCGTGATCGGCGAAGGTGAACTCGATGAGGCACCGATGCTCTACATTGGGGAAAAACTCGGTACGACGTTCGGTCCGAAAGTCGACATCGCCGTTGATCCGCTCGAAGGTACATCCATTGTCGCAAAAGGACTCGGAGATGCGATGGTCGTCATCGCTGTTGCGGATGAAGGTGCCCTCCTCCACGCACCAGATATGTACATGGATAAGCTCGTCGTTGGGCCGAACTTAAAAGGAAAAGTCTCGCTCGATGAACCACTCGAGTCGATCATCGAAAAAGCAGCAAAATATAACAATAAACGCATTGAAGAAGTGACGGTGATCATGCAAGACCGCGATCGCCACGAACACCTTCGCCAAGCCGTCATGAACGTCGGCGCACGCGTCAAATTGTTTGAGGATGGCGATGTCTCGGCCGGAATCGCAGCTGCCGTCAAAACAAATCCGATTGATATTTTCATCAGTACAGGCGGTGCTCCTGAAGGCGTCATCACGGCTGCAGCTGTCAAAGCGCTTGGCGGAGACATGCAGGCCCGTCTTCACCCGATGAATGAAGAAGAATCTGCACGCGTCATCTCGATGGGTATTGTTGATCCGCTCCAACTCCTCACGCTCGACGACCTCGTCAAGAGTGATGACTGTATCTTCGCCGCAACAGGTGTCACGTCAGGTGAGTTGCTCGATGGCGTCAAATTCTTAACAGATGATATCGTCGAGACGACATCACTCGTCATGCGCTCAAAGACACGTACGATTCGTAAAGTCGTGGCCGAACACCACTTGTCGTTGAAACCATACTTACAAAAAACTGAAGTCAACGCCTAATCAAAAACGCCTTGCTCAATCACTTGAGCGAGGCGTTTGTTTCTTTAAAATCCTTGTTCTGTTCCGTGCACTGGCTCATTCGAATCAACTTGCTTGTCTTGAATCGAATCGTAGAACGTCGCGTACGTCGTCGAGAAGTAAGGTCCGATGAAGAAGAATCCGATCCCGAGCGTCAAGATCCCGACGAGGAACCAACCAAAGAAGGACAAGACGAGCATGAAGGCTTCCATCTTGTGCCCATCCATGAGACGACGTGATTCTGTGATCGACTCGAGTGCCGAAAGTTCAGGCTGGTCGCGCAAAATGTACGGTGTGAGTGAGTACGAGAAGGCTTTGATGATTCCCGGTACAATCAACAACAAGGTCCACAACACGATAAAGAGGCTCATGACAAAAGACGTGATGACATGTTTGAAGTAACGTGTTTGGAACGGTTTGAACATTGTCGAGAGCGAGGCACCCTTTTCACGTGATACGCCGAGTGCGAGCCATGACCAACCGATGGTGAGTGGTGCAATCAAGATTTGAAGAACGGTCGACACAAGACTTAACGTGGCGTCTGTCGATGTAAGGGGCGCTGTCGAATTCGGATCAATCTCAGGCGCGAGCGACTGGGGAATCCCGTTGATGATGACGAACAAGAGTGCCAATCCGGCCATCAACCACCATTTTCCTTTCAAGGCGTGTCGTGCATGTTGTTTCCATTCAGATCTCATAGTAATCCATCCTTTTTCGTAGTCTTTCTATTAGTGTACGTGAAAAGGTGACCATACGTTTCAAAAAACATAAAAAAAGGGAAAGGAATTTTTCCTTTCCGCTTAGCGAATCATCACATTGCCTAAAAAGAACTGAGACATGGACAAGATCAACAACAGCACCCCGAGTGATAACACAAGGTGAGATGTGACTTTGAAGACACGGCCTCGCAAGAACGAATGGCCATATTCAAAGCGACGGATGATCAACACATGAACGAGTTCAAATAGAATGACTGCCGCCGTAAAATAAAAGGTCATCATGATATGGAAACCAAAAAAGAACATGGCCAATATCCCGAGTCCGAAGTTATGAATTCGATTATGGACGTCATCCCGATCCCCGACGGTCGTTTGTACATGTTGCATCCAAATCACCTCACTATCAAAACCAAAAAACGACGAAACTATCCTTAATGACAATTTATCACATTTTTCCAACCTCAAAACCGGAAGTCACGACTTTTTACCTAAACGAAATATTTGGAAATCAAATGTAATAAAAAAAGTGCTGACGGCTCAGCACTTCACACTTTTGATTCATCGGTCTTGTTAAACTTACGCTTCAACTTCAGTTTTTGCTTCGTTCCCCCAAAGACGGGTCCACTCTCTTCTTCGTTGATTTCCGTTTCTTTTTTCAAAACGAAATAAGGACATCCAAAGTTGCAATATTCGTATACGTAGTCCATCACGTGATCAATTCGGTTCTCATAGGTCGCCAATTTAGATTGCGGTTCATAGAATCCCTTCAATCGCAACTGACCATGCCCCCAATCACCGACGATGTAATCGTACTTATCTAGCACGTCACTATATCGTGCGATAAACGCCTCTTCATCGAACCCGTCCCGTTTTTCTTCCAAGACGGTATATCCGTGGCGATTCACTCGAATCATCGCTCCCACCTCCACTCTGTTATCATAGCATGCCCCCGTCGATGCGCTCTATCCTTTTCGAATCACTTCATGACGGGCGACGATTGTTTCTCGTAATACATCCCGCAGAAGTTCGGGCATGAAATATCGCTTCGGTTGGTCTGCCAAATAAGGAAGGAGCGGACCGAACGTCAACATATCGACCGTCGCGACGCGATATGTCCGATTTAAATCCAATCGTTCCCCCATTACATATGTCTGACCGTCCCGCTGTTCGATTTGATAGAGACTCGGTTCTCCGAGAACGGTACCTCTGAAGCCGAGACCTCTGACATGCATACTCGTGAACGTTTCTTCATTGGCATCGTGAAGGAAACGCGCCAACGTCTCCCCGTCCAATGTCAGCACACAAGGATTGATTGGATGCGGACAGATCCGATGCAACATGTTGAGCGTCACCCCACCCGGCGCCAGTCCTTCTAGCACAACGCCAGATGGGATGATCCCCACATCCGCCGCACACCATTCGACCATGCCTTCGACGAGCAGGTCGCCCAGTGGAGAAGGACCGAACCAATCAGAGGCGTATCCATCCGTCTCCGCAATCGTGACATCCAGAAGGCGTTCGGCATCTGCCCCTTCTGTATGCAACAAGGCCAATGTGTCCGGACTATCCGATTGCTGAGACAGTTCATGAAGGCGCGCTTCTTTCGACACGATTCCTGACTCGCCAAGCGTCAGTGTGACTTCTCCGACGTACTTCCCATACTTTCCGGCTTGTGCAATCAAAACACCGTTCGTCATCACACCTTCATCTAAGACGTGATGTGTATGCGCACCGAGAATGACGTCGATTTCAGGAAACCTTTCAGCTAATCGCTCATCTCCAAAGAACCCAAGGTGACTGAGCGCGATGATGACATCACAATGCGCCAACTGTTTCAACGCTCGCTCCGCCGCATCGTAAGGCGATTCAATCTGCCAGCCAAGCTCTGGGTATAACTCTTCATATGGAGCGGTCACACCAAACAGGCCGATCTGGAAACCATCTTTCTCAAGAACGAGCGTCTCATCGACCCAATTCGGTCGTGACCCGTCTGCTTCATATACATTCCCAAGTAAGATGGGAAATGTCGCTTCGTCATACAGTTCGGCCAGCCAATCATGAGGAAAGGTAATCCCTTCGTTGTTCCCGATGGTGACGGCTGTCGGACGAAGTCGCTCGAGCAAACGAACATTCAACTTCCCACGTGTCACTTCCGTCGCCGGATGGGTACGGTCGGCATGATCCCCTAAATCAAAGTACAGCGTGTCGTCCGTCCGATGTTCTTCTAGAAATGAAACAAGTTTCGGCCATTGGTCGAACTTTGAATGAAGATCGTTGTAATGAAAAATAGTCAGTGTCGTCATGGCCATCCCTTCCTTCTAAAACAAACTGATTTGTCTCGGTGCGAGTTCATACTCGAGGCCAAGGATCTCAATGAGTCGCTTCGCATTCGGTGCCGCATCCCCGGCCGAGTTGTTGTTAAAGTATACATACACATCTTTCGCTTCACGGTCAATCTCACGAAGTGAGGTCGCCAATTCTTGCAATTCTTCCTCGCTATACCGGTACAGACAGCGAACATGCCGCCATTCTTGACTCGTCATTCCAGGTTTTTTGAGCCATCCTGACGTATTGCGTCCATGCAATCGAACGACCGCAACATCAGGATGTGTCACGACCGGTACGAACGGGATGCTGCTCTCTTTCGTTTGCGGTTCATCGCAAATCGTGTTGATGAACCGCTGCTCCTTCAAAAATTGAAGCGTCCGGTCCCGGAACGCTTCTGAGAACCAGGTCGGATTGCGAAACTCGATGGCAATCTCGTAATCTGACAGCTCGGCACGAAGCGTTCTCAAATAATCCAGGTGTGGCTTTGACACATCGAACCACGGCGGCAATTGAACGAGCACAGCCCTTAATTTCCCCCCTCGTTTTAACGGATCGACCGAGACGCGATAACGCTCAAACAGTTCAATCAAAGGCGTTTTCGGCTCACGATCATGTCCGCTCATTTCCCTGGAAACTTTCACAACGAATTGAAAATGATCCGGTGTTTCCCCATCCCATTTTTCGAAATTTTTCACCGGTTGAATCGCATAGAAGGTCGAGTCGACTTCAACAGTCGGAAAATGTCCCGCATATGTCGATAATTTATGTTTTCGTTCTTCTGGGGTCGTATACAGCAAATCGTGGTCACCCCATCCGGTCACACCTACATAGATCATAGCGTCCTCCTTTACGATTCTGAAATGGCGGCCGCTTTCCGTTTCGACCAGTTCCATGTGCCCATGTATGTGACGAGCAATAGGACGAGTCCCATCATGAACGGATAGCGCATATCAATATCAAAGGCGATTCCCGCCAATGTCGGCCCTAAAATATTCCCAATACTCATATAAGCGTTGTTCATCCCCATGGCAAGACCTTGCTCGTTTCCTGCAAGTTTCGACACGAGCGTGTTCAACACCGGTCGTAAAATAGATGTCGATAAGAAAATCACGAGTGTCACTGCGAAGAAGAGCATATACGTACCAGCGAACAAAGATAACAAGAAGCCGAATGAGGCGAGCGCGATGAAAGCAAGTACGACCTTGGTCTCACCCAACCATTCGACGAGACGGTCCACCGCAAACAATTGAACGATAACACTCACAATCCCTGTTCCGGTTACCATGATGGCAATTTCCTGTGGTGTCGCACTGAACATCTCGCTGACATAGAGTCCGAGTACCGATTCATACGCCATCAGACCAAACGCCATGACGAGGTTGATGACCAATACGAAGAAGTATGGTTTTCGCGTCGACATGACCAGCTGTGTCGGTAAAGATTCTTTTATTTTTGGTGCCACGTACGGAGCACGGTCCGGCTCCTTAAGAAGGAGTACAGACGAAATGACAGCGACGAACGATACAATCGCTGAAACGAGCAACGGTGTCTTCAAGCCGAATTCAGCAAAAAAGCCCCCAATCCCTGGTCCGACCACAATTCCAAGCGACATTGCCGCGGAAATATAACTGTTCCCTCGAGCTCGTTGCTCGAGTGTCGTGATATCTGCCACATAAGCGAAGATGGCAGGAATCAAAAGCGCTGCACCAACACCCCCGATGGCACGAGAGATGAGAAGAATCGTCAAATTATCTGATAGATAGAAGACTCCCATCGAGATGGTGAATCCAATCAGACCGAGAATGATCATGAGTCGGCGCCCGTAGACGTCTGCCCATTTCCCGGCAATCGGTGACATGACGAGCTGGGCACCCGCAAATACGGAAATCATGAGTCCGGCGGCTGTCCCTCCCTCGCCAATCATCTTTAAGTAATCCGGAATAATCGGGATGATAATCCCAAACCCGGCGACGGCGATAAACATGTTCAACATGAGAATCGCCAATTGATTTTTTTGTTTTGTCGTCAACGCATGTCACTCCCTTTTCATCTTTCCATTTTACTGTTTGAGTTCACATCCAGGCAAACAATTAAGACAGAAAAAACCCATCCTTGACCAAAGGATGGGCGAGACTTATGAGATGCGTGATTGAGCGAGTGATTCTTGTGACGTTCCCTTCGGAAGAAGAAGCGTGATCGCATAGACGATCATCGTCGGAACTGCCCAGGCAAGTCCGATATCCGCCATTGGTAAGTTTCCAATCCAAGAAGTAACCGCAGAAGGCTGGATGCCGTTCCACGTTTCAAAGAACGAGAGAACGAGCGCCGTATAAATTGTCGCTTTCATCGCCACACCAGGGTTTCGTTGAAGACGTTCCGTCACCGATACGAGCACGAGTGCGATCATGACCGGATAGAGGAGCGTGAGAAGCGGCACGGCGATTTGAATCAACGAACTCAAACCGACGAGTGAGATCATGAATCCAAACAACGTTGTCGCGATGACGACATGATGATATTTGAGAGAATCAAACTGGTTGCTGATGAAGCGTGAGAACTCTGAGATGAGGCCAACTGCTGTCGTCAAACAAGCGAGGAAGACCGCTAATCCGAGTGCGAGCATTCCGACTTGTCCGTAAGACGTACCTGCGAACGCTTGGAGAAGGCTTGCGCCACTCGTCGTTCCTTCTGCGACTGTCATATTCGCACCGATTGAAGCGAGCGAGATATAGACGAGCATCAAACAGGTAACGGCCACCATGCCTGCAGAGCGAAGAAGCGAAGACGCTTCTTTTTGGTCACTCAATCCATTAGCTTTCAACGTGACGAGGACAATTGCCCCAAAGACGAGGGCCCCGAATACATCCATTGTCAAATAGCCTTGTTGGAAACCTTGGCCGAGTGCACCCACCCATGTCTCAAATCCTTCCGCTGGAGCTCCCGGTTCCCCGAGAGGCGAGATGAGGTTTGTGATTCCAATCGCTACAAGCAAGAACAAGAGGATTGGTGTGATGATGCGCCCGATGACTTCAATCAACTTTTGAGCACGAAGCGTCAAGAAGAACGTCAACCCGAAAAAGACGGTCGAACTCATCGCGAGTGTCAAAGTAGAGGGAGCATCGAGAAACGGGACGAGTCCCATTTCATACGTGACGGCAGCCGTACGCGGAATTCCGAAGAATGGTCCGATGGCTACATACATCAATCCTGTCAAGATAAGCGCGAGACGCTTTGGAATATAACGAGCAATTTGGTCTGTCCCACCGCCGACCCGAGCGACTGCGAACAAAGCAAGAAGCGGTAAACCGACACCCGTAATGACGAACCCGATCATCGCCGGTACGAGGTTTTCCCCCGCCAAGGCGCCGAGCTCTGGTGGGAACAGTAAGTTCCCGGCCCCAAAGAATAAAGCAAAAATCGTAAACGCTAACGGGAACAATGTCGATTTTTTCATACAACTACCTCCATACACTTGATATTCCGAACGACTTAACAAAAAAATAATAACTAAATTTTCTGACAATATATCGCTTGGTCTATTTCATTATACACACTTCCTATCGTTTGACCACCCTATCTCCAAAATTCGAGGTTTAATTTTTTGAAATGTAGATTTCACAAAAAAATCTCCCTTTCATATGCAGGGAGATGTAAGCGGTTAATAGCGTATGTCGAACGAGCGAAATTCCTGATCGTTCGCTTCCGTCTCTTCGATTCGTTCGACACCGACAAAGCGATTGCCATCTTTCAACGCCTGCTGGAAAGCATCTACCTCATTCGCCGTTCCTTCGACATGAAGTTCGACTGTCCCGTCACTTAGATTGCGAACCCATCCTTTGATGCCGAATCGTTGCGCGGTCTCCTGTGAAAAATATCGAAACCCCACGCCTTGGACACGTCCAGATACAATCAAACGTTTAGCAACTCTCATTCTATTTTCCTCCTTTATTTTGTCAAAGATGTTTAGAGGTCCTTACTTTAGGAAACAGTATTTAAGTAAAATAATGGAATTGGAGTGGTTGTATGAATGAATTTATTACTCTTGTCACGAACGTTTCCGACTGGCTTTGGGGCGTACCGATTATCTCGTTACTCGTTTTATCCGGTATCTTCCTCACCATCAAGCTCGGTTTTTTTCAGTTTCGTTACCCCATCTACATATTCAAGCAAACATTCGGCAGCATTTTCAAAAAGCCGAAAGGTGAAGGCGACATCAGTCCGAGACAAGCGTTGACGTCAGCCCTCTCTTCAACAGTCGGGGCCGCGAACATCATCGGTGTACCTGCAGCGATTATGTTCGGGGGACCGGGTGCCATCTTCTGGATGTGGGTCATCGCTATCATCGGCATGGCCATCAAGTTCTCAGAGAGCGTACTGGCCGTGCACTATCGTGAGAAGAATGATGCCGGCGAATTTGTCGGGGGACCGGTCTACTACATATCAAAAGGACTTCGTTGGAAGTGGCTCGCGACGTGGTTCGCCTTCGCCCTCATGATCGAACTCATTCCGAGTATCATGGTACAAGGAAACGCTGTCAGCTCGGCAGTCCGTGAGACGTTCAATGGGAACACGCTCATCACGGGGATTGTCGTCGCTATTCTTGTGGGCATCATAGTCTTTGGTGGACTGAAGCGCATCGCGAAAGTCACCGAGATCGTCGTCCCTGGCATGGCACTCGTCTATGTCGGAGCCGGACTCGTCATCGTCTTGATGAACTTCTCTGAGATTCCAAACGTTCTCAGTCTCATCTTCTCGTATGCATTCGAGCCGATGGCCGCGTTCGGTGGGTTTGCCGGTGCCGCCGTTGCTGAGACGATTCGTTGGGGCTTCGCCCGTGGACTCTATTCAAATGAAGCCGGTCTTGGAACGGCACCGATTGCCCACGCCGCGGCACAGACGGACCATCCGGTGCGCCAAGGGTTCTGGGCCGTCATCGGGATCGTCATCGATACGCTCATCATTTGTAGCACGACCGCATTCGTCGTCTTGTCTTCAGGTGTCTGGACGGCAGACGGAGCGATGGATGACCCAGCAGCGTTGACGACGATTGCTTTCAATGAATACTTCGGTTACACGGGAAGCTTACTCGTCACCATCTCACTCATCTTCTTCGTCCTCTCGACCATTATCGTCATCATCTTTTACGGCTCGCGACAAGCCGAGTACTTATTCGGTTTGACGGCAGGAAAAATCATGAAGGCCGTTTATATCGTCTCGATTGTCATCGGTTCGATTGGAGGCGCTCAGATGATTTGGAACTTCCTAGACTTGATGCTAGCGATGATCCTCATCCCGAATATGATTGCCGTCTTGCTTCTAAGTGGTGAAGTGAAACGATTGACAACCGAGTTCTTCACATCCGAGAAGTATTACAAGAAAGATATCGCCGAAGAAGAGGCGTCTTAACCAACAATCCGACTGCCTAAGCAGTCGGATCTTTTTTAGGATGCGGGCTCGACTTTCTCAATCCCTGCTTTGATAGTTTGTACCGAGGCGTCAAACTTCTGTTGTTCTTCGTTCGTCAATTCAATCTCGATGATCTTACGAATGCCGCTTCGGTCAATCAAGGCCGGTACGCCAATATGCACGTCACTCGCCCCGTACTCGCCGTCTAGGTGAGCGCCAATCGTCACGACGGAGTTTTCATTTCGGACGATGGCCCGGATGATGCGAAGCAAGCCTACCCCAATCGCATAATAGGCGGCGTTCTTATGCTCGATGATCTGGTAAGCAGCGTCGCGTACGTCCGCATAGATTGCTTCTAAGTCTTCGAACTGATATTTCTCGTTCTCCGCCAATAGTTCATCGATACTCTTCCCATAGATGCGTGCGTTGTTCCATGCGACAAAGCCCGTATCCCCATGTTCACCCATATAGTAGGCGTGGCAGTTTCGTGGCGATAGTTCGAAATAGTCTCCAAGTTTGTAACGGAGTCGTGCTGTATCGAGGACCGTCCCTGAACCAATGACGCGTTCTTTTGGTAAACCCGATGCTTTCCAGGCGACGTGTGCCATCACATCGACCGGGTTCGTCGCGACGACTAAAATGCCGTCGAACCCGCTCTTCATCAAGTCTTCGGTCACGGTGCGGACGACCTTGGCGTTTTGCTCGACGAGGTCCATCCGTGTCTGCCCAAGTTTTTGTGCGGCTCCTGCCGTGATGACGACGATATCTGCGTCTTTACAATCCGAGTAGTCCCCTGCCCAAATCCGGACCGGTGTCGGAGCGAAGGAGATCCCATGATTGAGGTCCATCGCCTCTCCTTCTGCCTTGGCATGATTCGAGTCGATCAGGACGAGCTCCTCGCAAAGCGCAGCCGTGGATAATTGGTAAGCAAAACTGACCCCGACCCAACCGGCACCGATGACGGCGATGCGAGTGATATCTTTCGGGTCAATATCATCTTTATGCGGAATACGTGTCATGTAAAACCTTCCTTTCTATGATTCATTCTCTTTTTTAGCATACCCGACTCTTCCATCTTTAACGACAAAAGCTGCATGAAAAATACGTGATTCCGTTATATATCTTATTTCGATTCAAAGATTCCGGTATTCCGGACATAACCGAAAATCTGAATTGTCTCACTTTCCAAGATGAACGGAATTTTTTCTCTTTCCAAAATCGAAATGAGTTCAGTGGACAGATCACAAACATCTGGGTCAAGAATCACTCCCTTATAGAGCAGTACGCTTGGTCGCAAACGAATCCATTCGATGGACCGTAAAGGGGACTCCAGCCAGATTTCATCCCACTCTCCCCACAATATTTCATACTCGGACAACGAGTCGCTAGGAAACAACGTATCCTCCCCTAAGTATTTTATTTGATATGGCGGCGCATAAGTCAACTCTTCAGAGACAGCTCGATTGAGACGCTTCCATTTTGTCTCGTTCATCACCGATGTCAATTGTTGTCTCTCTATGTATTGAAGTTCTTCTCGTCGATTCAAGCTGTTGAACCTCCTATCATAAGTTCTAATTTTTCAATCGTTCGTAACACGTCTTTACGGTTCTGCTTGCTTTTCATCCAAGCGGGTAATCGACTTTCGAGACTACGGTTCGTTCCCTCGCTCGTCCGAATCTTCGCGTCAATATAATCCTTAATATAGTTGAGGTGTTCACGGTTGTAAGCCCATAACACATGACCAGAACATCCTGTTTGTAAAAATAGCGGCAATCCAAAATAAACATCGACAGCTTCTCCGACGTATTTCGAACCGCTCTCCTTTGTTTGCAAATGACCGCAATGAAGACAGCTTAGGCGTACCTCATCATTCCTCTCCCACACATCAGCCTGTCTCCCGCAACTCGGGCAAATAACAAGCATGGGATTCATAAATGAATATATGTCTCGGCCCTCTAATAAAAATCGATGGGTCACGTTATCGCCTCCTTATTTCATTATACAAAAAACCAGCGAAGCAAAGCTCCGCTGGTTTTGAAGTCACGATTATCCAATCGAACCTTCCATCTCGAATTTGATGAGACGGTTCATTTCGACCGCATATTCCATTGGCAATTCTTTTGTGAATGGCTCGATGAAGCCCATTACGATCATTTCTGTCGCTTCTTCTTCCGAGATTCCACGGCTCATGAGGTAGAAGAGTTGCTCTTCTGACACTTTTGAGACTTTCGCTTCGTGCTCGAGCGACACTTGGTCGTTCAAGATTTCGTTGTACGGGATCGTATCTGACGTCGACTCGTTGTCCATGATGAGCGTATCACACTCGATGTTCGAGCGTGCGCCCTTCGCCTTACGGCCGAAGTGGACGATTCCACGGTACGATACTTTTCCGCCTTGTTTCGAAATCGATTTCGAGACGATTGACGAAGACGTGTTCGGTGCGAGGTGAATCATTTTCGCGCCAGCGTCTTGGTGCTGTCCTTTACCAGCGAGGGCGATTGAGAGTGTCATCCCACGTGCGCCTTCCCCTTTCAAGATGACAGCCGGGTATTTCATTGTGAGTTTCGAGCCGATGTTTCCATCGATCCACTCCATTGATCCACCCGCTTCACAGACTGCACGTTTCGTTACCAAATTGTAGACGTTGTTTGCCCAGTTTTGGATTGTCGTGTAACGGCAGTATGCATCTTTGTTGACGAAGATCTCAACGACCGCTGAGTGAAGCGAGTTCGTTGTGTAAACCGGTGCCGTACAGCCTTCGACGTAATGAACCGATGCGCCTTCGTCGACGATGATGAGCGTACGCTCGAACTGACCCATGTTTTCCGAGTTAATGCGGAAATAAGCTTGGAGCGGTTGCTCGAGTTTCACGCCTTTTGGTACATAGATGAACGAGCCACCCGACCAAACTGCTGAGTTGAGGGCCGCAAACTTGTTGTCTGTCGGCGGGATCAACTTCCCGAAGTACTCTTTGAAGATTTCTTCGTCTTCTTTGAGTGCTGTGTCTGTATCTTTGAAGATGACACCTTTGGCTTCGAAGTCTTCTTGCATGCTGTGGTAGACAACCTCAGACTCATACTGAGCCGAGACACCTGCCAAGTATTTTTGCTCTGCTTCTGGGATACCGAGCTTGTCAAACGTACGTTTGATTTCTTCTGGTACCTCATCCCATGAGCGTTCTGTCTTTTCAGATGGTTTGACATAGTACGTGATTTCGTCGAAATCAAGTGCCGAGAGGTCTCCGCCCCATGTCGGCATCGCCATCTTGTTGAAGTGATCCAACGACTTCAAACGGAAGTCGAGCATCCATTGTGGCTCTTCTTTCATGCGTGAGATCGTCTCTACGATTTCTGTCGTCAAGCCACGGCCTGAACGGAAAATCGAAACGTCCCGATCATGGAAGCCGTATTTATAATCGCCAATTTCCGGCATGTTCTTTGCCATATCGGTCTCCTCCTTCTCCTTACGCGTCCTCGTCTACTCCTTTTTCAAGCGCCTTCCACGCGAGCGTGGCACACTTGATTCGAGCCGGGAATTTCGATACGCCTGAGAGCGCCTCGATATCACCGAGGTCAAACGTATCCGTGTCGTACTCTTTGCCTTGAACCATTTCAGAGAAGATGTTGGCGAGTTGAAGCGCCTCTTCTACTGTTTTCCCTTTGACGATTTGGGTCATCATCGATGCCGAGGCAAGACTGATTGAGCAGCCCTCCCCTTCAAACTTTGCATCTTTGACGATGTCGTCTTCGACTTGTAGTTGAAGACGAAGCGAATCCCCACACGTCGGGTTGTTCAAGTCCACCGTCACGCCATCTTCGATGACGCCACGGTTTCTTGGGTTTTTATAGTGATCCATGATGACCTGGCGGTACAACATGTCGAGATTATTAAAACTCATAATTGAAATACTCCTTCGTTTGACGTAATCCCTCGATGAAGCGGTCGACTTCTTCTTTTGTGTTGTACAAATAGAAGCTCGCCCGTGCCGTCGATGATTGCTTCAAAAGACGCATGAGTGGTTGTGCACAGTGATGACCGGCACGAACCGCGATGCCTTGCATGTCGAGCACAGTCGCGAGGTCGTGCGCATGAACGTCCTTCAAGTTGAACGTGACGAGACCGACGCGATCTTCAGGACCGTAAATCTCGATCCCTTCAATCGTTTTCATCTGCTCGATTGCGTAAGACGCGAGTTCACGTTCGTGTGCTTCGACATTTTCAAGACCGATTTCTTCTAAAAAGTCGATGGCTACCGCAAGTCCGACCGCTCCGGCGATAATCGGTGTCCCCGCTTCGAAACGGTACGGGATGTCTTTCCACGTCGATTCATATAAATCGACATAGTCGATCATCTCGCCACCGAACTCGACCGGCTCCATGTTTTTGAGGAGTTGCTTCTTCCCATATAAAACACCGATTCCAGTCGGTCCGAGCATCTTATGTCCAGAAAAGGCGAGGAAGTCACAGTCAAGTGCTAGGACGTCCAATTTTCGATGCGGTGCACTTTGTGCTGCATCGACGACCATGATGGCACCTTTTACATGCGCGAGTCGAGCGACTTCGGCAATCGGGTTAATCGTCCCGAGTACGTTCGAGACGTGGCTCATCGCAACGATTTTCGTCCGATCCGATAACACCGCTTGAACGGCATCAAGTGTGACACGTCCGTCCGGCGTGAGCTCGACGTATCGAAGCGTCGCGCCTTTACGTTTAGCGAGTTGTTGCCACGGGATTAAGTTCGCATGGTGTTCCATCGGGGTGAGGACGATTTCGTCGCCTTCACCGACATTCGCATCTCCGTAGCTCGATGCGACCAAGTTGATGGCCGTCGTCGTTCCACGTGTGAAAATGATTTCTTCAGGAACCGCCGCATGGATGAATGAGCGGACGCGTTCGCGTGCCCCTTCATACGCATCCGTCGCTTGCGTCCCGAGCGTATGGACGCCACGATGCACGTTCGAATGGTTGCGACGATAATAGTCCTCGATCGCCTCGATGACAGCGAGCGGCTTTTGTGAGCTCGCCGCGCTATCAAGATAAACGAGCGGGTGTCCATTGATTTCCTGATCTAAAATCGGAAACTGTTCACGAATCGAGGCGTTCAACATCTTAACGTACTTTCCCTTCGATGACTTCGCGGAGACGGTCTTTGACCGAATCGATTGCGAGTTCTTCGACGACAGGCGTCAAGAATCCGTGGATGATTAAACGCTCTGCCTCTTGGCGAGACAAACCACGGCTCATCAAGTAGTACAATTGAACATCATCGACACGACCGACAGAAGCTGCGTGACCTGCCATAACGTCATCTTCATCGATAAGAAGAATCGGGTTGGCATCCCCACGTGCTTTTTCAGAGAGCATCAAGACGCGCTCTGTTTGTACACCGTTCGATTTTGACGCACCGTGGTGAATCATCGATGTCCCGCTGAAGATTGCAGTAGCTGCGTCTTTTTGGACACCGTGAATCAAGATGAACCCTTCAGATGCTTTCCCGAAGTGGTCGGTACGGATGTTGAAGTTTTGTTTCTGCGCACCGCGACCGATTGTCACAGCTTTTGTATCTGAGTACGTGTTGTCGCCGACGAGGTGAGTCTTCGTCTCGACGACTGAGTTCCCGTCGTTCATGTGACCGAGTGCCCAATCAAGGCGACCGTTCGCATAGACGACTCCGCGACGGTTCATGAACGTAAGTGCTGATTCAGCGAGCTGATCGACACCACCGAAGACGACTTTCGCGTTCTCTCCTGCGAATACTTCCGTCACGACGTTGACCGTATGCGGTTCGTTCGTGCCTGAAAGGAAGTTTTCGATGTACGTCACTTCACTACCTTCGTCAGCGACGAGGATCGTGTGGTGATAGAGGGCACCGTTCGCCTGTTCCATCGTGAAGATCGCTTGAAGCGGATCTTTCAATTGCGTGTTTTTCGGTACGTAGATGAACGCACCACCGTTTGTGAGGGCAGCATTCAACGCCGAAAGACGTTCTTCATCGACACGTACGCCTTCAGTCATGAAGTATTTCTCAACGAGCTCAGGATGTTGCTCCATCGCTTCTTTGATTCCCATGAACAAGACGCCTTCAGGCATAGACAATTCGTTATAGACGACATGACCGTTGCGTTCAACGAGCACGTTTGTCCGGTGGTCTCCGAGGAGTGATTCGATGTCCGCTGTCAAGCCGTCTTTTTGTTCGAGCTCGACATCTCCCGCTGTGAAATCCCACTTATCAATCTTAATTTTTTCAACTTTTGGCAAAGCAAGTGTCGGCGCAAGTTCTGCTGCCTCTTTACGACGGTTGACCATCCATGCTGGTCCGCCGAGCGCTTCTGCACGTGCCGACAACGCTTGTGCATCCAATTCAAATTGTACGGTCATCGTACAGCCTCCTTACGCTTCTGTGTCTACTGTCATTCCGAGTTCTTGCTTCACCCAGTCGTAACCTTCTGCCTCGAGTCGCTGTGCGAGCTCTTTACCACCAGACATGACGATTTTCCCGTCCATCATGATGTGTACGAAGTCTGGCTCGATATAGTTGAGGAGACGTTGGTAGTGCGTGATGATCAAGCAGCCGAACTCTTCTGAACGCATTTCGTTTACGCCTTTGGCAACGACTTTAAGGGCATCGATATCAAGACCTGAGTCGATTTCATCCAAGATGGCGATGTTCGGTTGAATCATCATCATTTGAAGAATTTCGTTACGCTTCTTCTCACCGCCTGAGAATCCTTCGTTTAAATAACGGTGTGCCATTTCTGAAGGGATTTCGAGAAGCTCCATCTTCGCATCGAGTTCACGGATGAACTTCATGAGCGAGATTTCTTGACCTTCTTCACGACGTGAGTTGATTGCCGAACGCAAGAAGTCCGCGTTTGTGACACCACTGATTTCAGCCGGGTACTGCATCGCAAGGAACATCCCTGCTTGTGCGCGCTCGTCGACTTCCATCTCGAGGACATCTTCGCCGTTTAATTCGACGCTTCCCCCAGTGACCTCATAAAGTGGATGACCCATGAGTGCTGATGCGAGTGTTGATTTACCAGTCCCGTTCGGACCCATGATGGCATGAATTTCGCCACCTTTAATTTCTAGGTTAAGACCTTTGACAATCTCTTTTCCTTCGATTGAGACGCGGAGGTCATCAATTTTCATTTGTGGTACGTTAGACATTCGGATACCCCTTCCGTATTTTCTCGCCATAGTGAATGGCGTAGATTAGATATATTCTAATCTTAGACTAGTCATTTTTTTATTTCAAGCGACTCACCTTAGAATTCATTCTCAATAGAATGATAAAAGTTGAGAATGCTAATAGTAGGAAATCAAGACATTATCCGGCATTCTCTTCGACGAGTGCGAGGACTGCTTTCCGCTCTCGTACGGCAGCCGCGAAGAAGAAGGCACCACATCCCGTCAAGAGCGCCAAACTTCCGAATACAGGAAGCGATGACTGACCGAATGTATCCAGTAACACGCCACCGATAATCGGTCCGACCGTCTGACCGAGTGATGTCAATCCCATCGCCCCGAAATACGTTCCTCTTAAATGTTCCGGCGCGAGTTCATCTGTCAAGACGTCCGTCATGGTGAACATCAACACCTCACCGACGGTAAAGATGGCCATCGCGACAAATAGTACCCACTCTACCGTCGCAAATCCAATAAGCAAAAGCCCGAATGACAACGTCGAAATCCCGAAAAAGAGTGACTTGATCGGAGAGACACGAATCCCAAAACGCATGATCGGATATTGGACGATGAGGACCGTGATGGCGTTCGTCGTCAATAAATAGGCGAACAATCTCGAACCTTCTTCTAATCCGTCACGTAACGCGATGAATTGCGGAAGCGTCGAATTGAACTGGCTATAGCCGATAATCGCAAAAATCATTCCAATAATCACCGCCCGAAACGTCCGGTCATCTCTCAGGACACGAAACGTCTTCGTCAAGCGTGGGCGTGCCTTGATTCCGTCCCCTTCTTCAAACGGATATTTGTAAAATAAGATAGATATAATGATCCCGTATAATATGTAGACAGCCGTCACGACGAAGAACGCGGTCTTCACACCAGTGAGTGACAAGACGACCGCCAAGAGTGGCCCGATGGCCGCGGCGATATTAATCATGAAGTAACGGACATTATAGACGATGACCCGCTGATCTGACTGCGTCGTATCACTGATGAGCGCACGCGAAGCCGGTTCTAGGAATGATCGCGACATCCCCATCAACATCGATAGCATGTAAAACCAAAACAGTTCCGTCGCAAGTGCGAGACCAGCGAACGTGACGGCATTCAGCACGATCCCAATCAACATGAGCTGTTTTCGTCCATACCGATCAGAGAGTGTCCCCCCAAAGAAGCTCATGAACAGACCTGAAAGTGCCGTCACGGCAAAGATCGTTCCGATCACACTCGCCGAAAAGCCGAGCGTGGCCAGATAGATCGCAAAAAATGGCATGACAAAAAACGTCGCCAGTCGTGCAAAAAACGTCCCGAACAGGACGCCCCACGTCAGTGGATGAATCTGTCTGAGCTTCATCCAAATCCCCCCTTTTCTTTCATATATGTAGTGTACTTCTCTTTATGAAAGAACACTAGACAAAAAAAGACCCAGGAGGAATACTCCTGAGTCGAGATGACTTATTGTTTGACCGGTACGACCGCACCTTTGTATTCGTCCAAGATCCACTGTTGTGTCTCTTCAGACGTCAATACTTCGAGGAGTGCTTTGACGCGCTCATCTTCTTCGTCCCCTTCACGCGTGACGATCAAGTTGACGTATGGTGAATCTTCACCTTCGAGTGCGATTGCATCTTCAAGTGGGTTAAGGCCTGCATCGATCGCATAGTTCGTGTTGATGAGGACCGCATCGCCTTCTCCGTTATTGTAAGCTGTCGGAAGAAGTGCTGCTTCCACATCCGTCTTGAATTTCAAGTCTTTCGGGTTGTCGACGATGTCAGCGACTGTCGCATCGACCGTTTTGCCTTCAGCAAGCGTGATGAGACCTTCTGACTGGAGCATCGTAAGGATTCGTCCGTGGTCAGCGACCGAAGAGCTCATGATGATTTCTGCACCTTCAGGAAGCTCGTCGAGCGACTTGTATTTTTGTGAGTAGACACCAATCGGCTCGATGTGAACGCCACCTGCTGATGCGAATTTGTAGTCTTTGTTTTCAGCCATTTGTGACTTGAGGTATGGTTCGTGTTGGAAGTAGTTCGCATCGAGTTCCCCGCTCGCGAGCGTCTTGTTTGGAAGCACGTAGTCTTGGAACTTCTTGATTTCGAGTTTGTAGCCCTTTGCTTCATATTCTTCTTGTACGTGCTCTAAAATCTCAGCGTGCGGTACGTTTGACGCACCGACGATCAATGTTTTGTCATCGCCAGAACCTGTTTCTGCCTCTTCCCCGCCGCAAGCCGCGAGAACTGTGAATGCTGATAAAGCTGTCAATCCGAGTACTGTTTTCCAAGTTTTCATAATGAATCCCTCCAAATGGTATATGTGTGATTAAGCTGAACGTTTATCAATTTTTGTGACGAGTCGGTCACCGATGAACTGGATGACGAATACGATGATCAAGATGAGCACCGTCGCCACGAACGTGACATCGTTTTGTGAGCGTTGGAACCCTTCCAAGAAGGCCAAGTTCCCGAGTCCGCCACCCCCAACGACTCCCGCCATTGCCGTATAACCGACGATGGCAACGATGGTCACCGTGAGTCCCGACACGATTGCCGGAAGAGCTTCCGGAATCAAGACTTTATAGATAATTTGCCATTTCGTCGCTCCCATCGATTCGGCCGCCTCGATGACGCCACGGTCGACTTCACGAAGCGCAAGTTCGACCATCCGAGCGTAAAACGGTGCCGCTCCGATGATGAGCGCAGGAAGCGCCGCCGTCGAACCGAGCATCGTACCGAGTAGGAACAACGTGAACGGGATGAGTAAGATAATTAAGATGATGAACGGAATCGAACGGAACACGTTGACGATCGCGCTGACGAAAACGTAAATCGGACGATTCTTCAATAAAAGTGATTCGTTTGTAATGTAGAGAATCAAACCTAAAGCGAGTCCGATCACAAACGTCGCCACACCTGCGACGAGCGTCATATACAGCGTCTCCCAAGTCTGTTCCATCATAATTTGCCAATCTACGTTAGGAAACATCGCTTTCCACCTCCACTTCTACGGATTGCGAACGAATCGACGTGATGGCACGTTCGATTTCACTTGCTTCCCCAATCAGTTGGATGAATAGCGTACCGAGCGCACCGACTTGTGACTGGGTCACGTTCCCGCCGATGATGTTGAATCCGATATCATGCGTCTTGAGGACGTCAGACAAAATCGGTTGTTCTGCCGTCTCGTTCAAGAATTTCAATTTGACGATTTGACCGCTCGGATACCGTTCTTTAAGATGTTCGAACGTGAGCGACAGATCGTCGACCGCCCCGATTTGCTTGACGAATTCTTTCGTAATCGGTTGCTCCGGATGTTGGAACACGTCCGAAACTTGACCCGTCTCGACGACTTTTCCGGCCTCCATCACGGCGACACGGTGACAAATCTTTTGGATGACGTGCATCTCATGCGTGATAAGGACAATCGTCAATCCGAGTTTCTTATTGATGCTGACGAGCAGTTCGAGAATCGAATCCGTCGTCTTCGGGTCGAGCGCGCTTGTCGCTTCGTCACAGAGGAGAACCTCAGGATTGGTAGCGAGCGCGCGGGCGATCCCGACTCGCTGTTTTTGACCGCCCGACAGTTGCGATGGATAGCTATCCTCACGACCAGCCAAACCTACGAGCTCGACGAGTTCCTGGACGCGTCGTTTCCGCTCACTTGCCGGAACCCCGATCAGTTCGAGTGGGAAACTGATGTTTTCTGCGACCGTGCGCGACCACAGAAGATTAAAGTGCTGGAAGACCATCGAGACGTTCTTGCGAACTCCCCGTAGTTCTTTCGGGCTGAGCTTCGTGAGCTCACTCCCGGCGACCTCGATTTCACCGCTTGACGGAGACTCGAGACGGTTGAGTAATCGGATGAGCGTCGACTTCCCCGCCCCCGAATATCCGATTATTCCAAAAATTTCACCGCGATCAATCGTTAGTGATACATCATCGACCGCCTGGACACGACCATTCTTCGTATCGAACCATTTGGCGACGTTTCGTAATTGAATCAATACCTTTCCCTCCTGACAACAAAAAAAGCGCGCACGTTTGAGCAAACGTGCGCACTTTATCGTACGGACAACGATTGCTCTCATCTGTCAAGGTTTCTCACCTTGCTGGAATTAGCACCATTTCGGATTGCTCCGCGGTTGCTGGGCGTCATAGGGCCAGTCCCTCAGCCTCTCTTGATAAGAGTGTTGTGTATTCGATTAGCTTTATCATAGCGACAGCTTTTTCTGCTGTCAAATCCTTTTTTCAAAAAAATTAAAAAAAGGTGCCGTCCGAGGACGACACAGAACGTAGCACCTTGAGTCACGGAAGGACAGCCCATAGATGAAAATCTTTTGCCCGTTCAAGATTTACATCCTTATATGGGGGAGATTCACCAATCATCACTCGATCTTAGCTTGGACCGTGCGATTATACGGAACGTCTGTCTTCGCTTGATTTTTTTGGGGGACAATCGAAGGGAAGACTGACGTGTATTCGTATAAAGGTAGCAGCGGCTTCGCCAAAACGTCTTGATATCGGGAATATCGCGTCCTATTTTGTGTTCAAGTAAGATGTTGTAATGAATATACCATTCGTGAACTTTCTGTGTCAACTGATTATTTAAAATTTTCAGATTATTCTAATGTTCCTCTCTCACTTCACGAAAGAGAGGACATGTTGCACATTTTGAAACGCGTACAATCGATCTTGAACCTCGCCATTTTCAAGCTTCAACAGGGCGGGTACGCTCATCACTTGGTAGGCTTCTAGCTCTTTTGGGATATAGTTCGCATCTCGCTTTTCGATTTTAATTTCAGGGTCGACCGCTTCGACGACCGTCAACATTTTTTCCGCCACAGCGCATGTACCACACATCGGGGCGTATATATATAAGAATCCGTCTGTAATCATTCTTCTCACCTCTCTTGTCATTATAAGGGGCGATGGATTCCCATTCAAAAATCGTGCTTTGATGAAATTTCAGAATTTTTCAATGATTCTCTTGACTCTTTCTGGTGAGAGGAATAATATGGGTTCTAACTTTATCGCTTTTGTACATAACAGCAAAGAAGAAGGACAGGTGAATGAATGATGACGGAACAAACAACAGGTACGATGAAACAGTTCACGATGAACGTCTTAAACGGTCTCAGCATGGCGATTCTGATCGCCCTCATCCCGAGCGCACTACTCGGTGAATTAACGAAAGCCATACTTCCGTATTTTCCGTCTCTTCAATTCATATTGGATGCGACGACGATTGCGATGCGGCTTCTGCCAGCCATTATCGGGCTAGCGGTCGCCATGCAGTTCGGACGATCGATTCTCGAAGCCGGGACGATCGCGATTGCAACGTATGTCGGTAGCGGTGCCGTTCGAATCGACGAAGGGGCGTTCGTGATGGCCGGCATCGGGGATGTGATCACAGCCGGTGTGACCGCTGCAATCGCTACACTTCTTGTCATGAAGCTCGCTCCCCACTTGAAGACGTATACGGTCATTGTTATGCCGATGACCATCATTGTCGTCGCAGGAGGCATCGGTACTTTCCTACTGACGTACATCTCCCAAATCACGACGTATATCGGTCTACTCATCATGACCATGACTGACCTACAACCGGTCCTCATGGGGATCCTGATCGCCATGGCGTTCTCGCTCATCATCGTTTCGCCAATCTCGACCGTCGGGATTGCGACGGCCATCAGTCTGTCCGGTGTCGCGGCGGGTGCGGCGAACCTCGGTGTCGTTGCAGCCGGATTCGGTCTCGCGATCGCCGGATGGCAGGCGAACGCGACCGGCACATCGATTGCCCATTTCCTCGGTTCTCCGAAGATTCAGATGGCGAACTTCGTCCGACGCCCCATCATGATGCTTCCCATTTTGGCAAATGCGGCGATTCTCGGTGCGCTCGCAGGAATCCTAAAAATTGAGGGAACGCCAATCAGCGCCGGGTTCGGGGTGTCAGGACTCATCGGTCCGGTGAACGCCCTTCATCTCATGCCGGGTGGATTCGCTCTCTTCAACGTCCTGCTCGTCATCGTCTTGTTCGGCCTGATTCCCGTCGCACTCGGAATCTTCTTCTATCGCGTGTTTGAACGGGCGACTCTCGTCAAATCCGATCATTACCGACTCGATTTCGAGTAAAAAAAGCCGGCTTCTCCATTGGAGAGGCCGGTTTTGATTATCCTTGAATCATCGCTTCGTATTCTTCTGCAGACATGAGCTTGTCGAGGTCTGACTCTTCCGTCAACTCGACTTCGATCATCCATGCGTTTTCAAACGGTGACTCGTTGACGAGTTCTGGAGAATCCGCGAGGTCCTCGTTCACTGCTGTGATGCGACCTGATACTGGTGCATACAACTCAGAGACCGTCTTCACTGATTCGACTGAACCGAATGGCTCGTCGAGCAAAATCGTACCATCGACTTCTGGGAGTTCGACAAACACGATATCCCCTAGTTCGCTTTGTGCGAAATCCGTGATGCCGATGCGGGCTTTCGTTCCGTTTACTTCTACCCACTCATGTTCTTTTGAATAACGTAAATTTGCTGGTACTTTGCTCATCCTAACTTCCCCCTCAAATAAATTAGACTCACATCTGTATTATAGCACTTAGCCCCAAACGTCCGTAAAGGACTTTTCTGAAAATCCGACGGTCGTTTTTTCACCATTTGTGACGATTGGTCGCTTCAAAAGCATACCATTGCTTGCTAATAGCTCGAGTTGTTCGTCTTCTGATAGATTTGGCAGTTTGTCTTTGATGCCTTCGTTCCGATAGACTTGCCCGCTCGTATTGAAGAACTTCTTGAGTGGTAGACCTGATTGTTTCCACAGTTCGGCGAGTTCCGCTTTCGTCGGCGTCGATTCGACGATATGAACGTATGTATACTCGATGCCTTGTTCCTTCAACCATTTTTCTGCCTTTTTACATGTACTGCATGGTGGATAGCCGTATAGTGTCACCATCTGTTCATCACCTCTATTCTCAATGTAGCATATTCCGAGAAATCAATTCACCTCTCAAGCAACCGTTCAATCTCTCGCTTCATCGTCGGGTTCACTTCGTGCCTCGCTTCGATCAACCGTAAGATCGCCGCTGCCGCCTCGATTGACCTGCCGTATCCTTTTACCCCATGTGACAAGAAGGGAATCATCTCCGGCTGTCTCGACTCGACCCGGCGTGTCGGATTGAACGGATCTCCTTGTCCGCCGAGCGCCTTCAAGACGTTTTGAACGGCCGCGACTTGCACGAGTTCGAATCCGGCGAGCATCTCGCCCCGACGTTCCCGAAGTAAGCCGACATATAGGTTCGTCAACGCCTCTTCATAATAATAATCCGCTGATTCACGTGTGATTTCGAGGCGTGGTGTCGCAAATACTTCGAGCGCCTCGTCCCGTCGCCAGACGACACGTCCTGGCGTATAGGCGATGGTCGCCAGTTCATGCAGTTCGAAGACGGCGAACTCACCATAAATGCCATCATGGTACATGATCTTATGCCCGTCCTTCGTGTTTTGGAACTGATAGTGAAGCGGTTCGACCTCGAGCCAGTCGAGTCGGTCGATAAAGCGCGCCTTCTGCCCATCCTCGACAATCAAAAAGAAATCGAGGTCCGAATACTCATCCAACCGCTCCGTCTCTTGTCCAATCGAACCCAATGCGAGCAGCATGAGCGTCCCGTCCTTTTCGGCAACGGACCGTCCAATGCGTTCCATCCGGTCGAGTAATACATCTCGTTTTGTCATCGTCTCTCCCCCTCGTCTCTATTGTACGTGGCAGAGCTCAAAAAAAGAAAGGGTTGACCGCGTCCGGTCCACCCTTTCTGTCCATTTGATTAGACGATAAACTTGTTCGCTTTGATGAGGCTCGCTGCGACTTCGCGCTTCGTGCCGATTACATTGATTGGCTGGTAGCGGCTGAACTTCTTCATTGCCGAGAGAAGCATACGTTGCTCGTCACCAGACGCCGCTGCGTACAATACTTCTTTCGCCATGAGTTCGACTTGCTTGAACACTTGCTCCGCAAAGATTTCTGTATAGCGGACTTTGAGCGTGTTCTTCTCTTCGCCTGTGCGTCCAATCGCTTTGTCTGTACGAGCGATGGCTGCTTCAAGCGCATAGATCGCACTGATCATGTCTGCAATCTTCGCCAAGATTTCTTGTTCGTTTTGAAGGTCTTGTTGATACTTCTGGACAGCTGTACCCGCGACCATCAAGTTGATTTTCTTCATGTTCGAAAGGAGCATCTTCTCGCGAGCGAGTGGTGAGCCGTCCAATTCTTGTGGCATGTAGCTCATGAGCTCTTTTTGAAGTTTTTGCGCTTCTGCGAGGAGCGGCAATTCACCTTTCATCGCTTTCTTGAGGAGCGTACCTGGGACGATCAAACGGTTGATTTCGTTCGTTCCTTCGAAGATACGGTTGATCCGTGAGTCACGGTAGAGGTTCTCAACTTCATATTCTGCCATGAATCCGTATCCACCGTGAATCTGGACCGCTTCGTCGACGACATAGTCGAACGTTTCAGAAGCGAAGACTTTGTTGAGTGAGCATTCGATCGCGTATTCTGCGATTGCTTGTGCGACTTTCGATCCGTCGCGCATGTTCTCATCACCGAGTGCGTCCAAGCTGTCCTGGAACAAACCACCTGTACGATAGACTGAACTTTCCATCGCATAGATGTTCGCTGCCATCGTCGCCAATTTCTCTTGGATGAGTGGGAATTGGCTGATCGGTGTCTTGAACTGTTTGCGCTCGTTCGCGTATTGAACCGAGAGGTCGAATGCACGTTTTGAAGAACCAACTGCTCCGACTGCGAGTTTGTAACGACCGACGTTCAAGATGTTGAAGGCGATGACGTGACCTTTTCCGATTTCACCGAGAAGGTTGTCGACTGGTACTTCGACATCTTCAAGGATGAGCGTACGTGTCGACGAGCCCTTGATTCCCATCTTCTGTTCTTCTGCGCCTGTTGAGACTCCTTTGAAGTCACGCTCGACGATGAAGGCACTGAACTTGTCGCCATCGATTTTTGCGTAGACGACGAACACGTTCGCGAAGCCGGCGTTTGTGATCCATTGTTTCTCACCGTTCAAGACGTAGTGCGTGCCCGCCTCGTTCAAGACAGCTGTCGTTTTCGCACCGAGGGCGTCAGAACCTGAGCCTGGCTCCGTGAGGGCGTAAGCCGCGATCCATTCACCTGTCGCGAGTTTTGGCAAATACTTGTGTTTTTGCTCTTCTGATCCGAAGAAGACGATTGGAAGCGTCCCGATCCCGACGTGTGCGCCGTAGCTGAGCGCGAACGAACGTGCTTTCGCGAAGCGCTCCGTGATGATCGAAGATGAGATTTTATCGAGTTGGTAACCGCCGTACTCTTCTGGAACGTCTGCTCCGAGAAGACCGAGCTCGCCCGCTTCTTTCAACAATTCGACAGAGAGGTCGAACTCGTGTTTCTCGATACGCTCGAGGACTGGCATGACGCGGTCATCGACGAATCCTGCCGTCGTGTCCCCAATCATCTTATGCTCATCTGAGAAATCCTCTGGTGTGAAGAGACGCTCTGCGTCGAGTGCGTCAATGATAAAGCTACCGCCTTTAATCAATTCATGTTCTGTACGTTCCATATCCGATTCCCCCTTAAAGTAATTCGAAGACACCAGCCGCGCCCATTCCGCCGCCGATACACATCGTGACAACCCCATACTTCTCATTGCGTCGTTTCATCTCATGCAAGATCGAGACTGAAAGTTTTGCTCCAGTACATCCGAGTGGGTGACCGAGGGCGATGGCGCCGCCGTTCACGTTCACTTTCGATGGATCGATGCCGAGTTCACGGATGACACCGAGTGACTGACTCGCGAACGCTTCGTTCAACTCGAACAATCCGACTTCTTCTAACTTCACGCCGGCCATCTCGAGTGCTTTCGGAATGGCGACGACTGGACCGATTCCCATCACTTCCGGACGGACACCGCCGACCGCGAACGAGAGGAACTTGGCCATCGGTTGCAATCCTTGGCGTTCTGCTTCTTCACGGTCCATGACGAGAACTGCTGCTGCTCCGTCGGATACTTGTGAAGCGTTACCCGCCGTGACCGATCCTTTGATTTTGAAAGCCGGGCGAAGTTTACCGAGCGCTTCGATTGTCGAATCGGCACGGACACCTTCGTCATGCTTGACGACTTTCTCCACTTCCGCGACTTTCCCGTCTTCACCGAGTACGTGCTCGATGACCGTCACAGGAACGATTTCTTCCTGGAACTTGCCACCTGCGATGGCTGCCGCCGCCTTTTGGTGACTGTTGATAGCAAATGCATCTTGGTCTTCGCGCGAGATGTTGTATTCAGCTGCGACACGTTCTGCCGTATGCCCCATGCTCATGTAGTACTCTGGTGCCGTCTCCATGATGTGTGGGTTTGGACGGATGACGTGACCACCCATCGGGACTTGGCTCATCGACTCCATACCGCCGGCGATGATGGCCGTCGCTTGACCAATCATGATTTTCGCCGCCGCATCCGCGATGGCTTGAAGACCTGACGAGCAGTAGCGGTTGATGGTGATCGCTGGAACTTCGTGCGACAGCCCCCCCCGGACCGCCGCATAGCGAGCGATGTTCATCCCTTGCTCCGCTTCTGGCATCGCACAACCCATGATGACGTCATCAATCGGGCCTTTATATCCTGAACGCTCAAGCGTTGCCTTGATGGCATATCCCGCGAGCTCGTCCGAACGTACGTTACGGAACGAACCGCGTTTTGCTTTTCCGACCGGCGTCCGTGCGCCGGCTACGATGACTGCTTCCCTCATCTGTTTTGTCCCCCTTTATCAGTTGCGTAGTGGTTTGCCTTTCACGAGCATATGTTGCATCCGTTGTTGTGACTTCGGCTCCCCGATGAGGCTCAAGAAGGCTTCACGCTCGATGTCGAGGAAGTACTGTTCGTCGACGAGCGTACCGTATGCCAAATCACCACCACTGATGACGTGTGCGAGTTTCTTCGCAATTTTCAAATCGTGCTCTGAAATATAACCACCGTAGAACATTTCGTACGCTGCGAGTTCGAGCGTCGCTTTCCCTGTTTGACCGACGACCGGTAACTTTTCACGAACCGGTGCCGTGTACCCGTCAGCCAGTTCAAGGACCGTCTGTTTCGCATCGAACGTCAAGTGGTCACGGTTCATCGAGATGCCATCGACCGCACGGTGGTAACCGAGTGTCTTCGCATCAAATGCCGACTTCGATACTTTCGCCATCGCAATGTTCTCGAACGTCTGTTGCGCAGCCTTCTCGATGTTTTGCATCGATTTTGGTGTCTGCTCAAGGAGACGACGGTACGTGTTGACGTTTCCGCCCCCACCAGGGATGAGGCCGACACCGACTTCGACGAGACCCATATATGTCTCAAGCGCGGCTTGCATACGGGCTGCCGGTAAGCTGATTTCCGTTCCACCACCGAGCGTCATGCCGTATGGTGCGGCAACGACCGGGCGACTTGAATAACGAATCTTTTGAACGACTTGTTGGAACTTGTTGATGATCCAATCGAGTTCGAACCAGTTCTCGTCTTCTGCTTCCATGAGCATCATCGCAAGGTTGGCTCCGACACAGAAGTTCTTGCCATCGTTGGCGAGGACCATTCCTTTGAAGTCTTGCTCGACGCGGTCGATCGACTGTTCGATCATCTGCATGATATCGACACCGATCGCGTTGTTTGGTGATGTGAATTCGAGTGCGACGACGTCATCGCCGATATCGACGAGGCGTGCCCCACCGTTCTCTAGGATGATACCGTTTGATTTTGCGAGCGGTTTGAGTTTCAATTCTTTCGGGTTGACGGTCTTCTCGACATACGTCTTCGACGCTTTATCGTAATACTGGTCTCCCTTATAGAATGACGTGTTGCCTGCAGCAAGCATCTCATCGATCCATGCCGGGACGTCATAGCCTTCCGCTTTCATACGCTCGACTGATTTCTCCACACCGATCGCATCCCACATCTCGAACGGTCCAAACTTCCAACCGAAGCCCCACTTCATCGCATCGTCAATCGCAACGATCGTATCGGCAATCTCACCAGTGAGACGTGCCGAGTAAGCGAGCGTCTTCGCCGTGATTGGCCAGAGCAATTGTCCAACGCGACCTTTGTTCAAGATGGCACCTTTCAATTTCGCTTTTGAGCCTGGAAGTGACTTGATTTGATCGAGCTCAGGACCTGTAATCGCTTTCAATTGTTCGTATTCGAACGTCTGAAGGTTCAACTCCTGGATGACCTTGCCTTCTTTCTTATAGAAGCCTTGACCGGCCTTTTGTCCGATCCAGCCTTTTTCGACGAGTTGCTTCATTTCTGAAGGGACGTCGAACGCGTCCTTCTCTTCCCCAGCTTCGAGCGTCTCGTAGACGTTACCCGCCACGTGGACGAACGTGTCGATTCCGACGACGTCGAGTGTGCGGAATGTCGCCGATTTCGGACGACCGATGAGTGGACCTGTGATTGAGTCCATCTCTCCGATTGAAGCGTTTTGTTTGAGCATCTCTTCAAACGTGACGAGAAGACCATATGTCCCGATGCGGTTCCCGATGAAGTTCGGTGTGTCTTTTGCTTCGACGACACCTTTGCCGAGACGGTCTTCCGCGAAACGTGACATGAAGTCGATGACCGGACGGGCTGTTTTCTCCGTCGGGATGAGTTCGAGCAACTTCAAGTAACGTGGTGGGTTGAAGAAGTGTGTCCCGAGGAAGCGTGATTTCAATCCTTCCGGAAGGGCACTTGCCATCGCTTCGATGGAGATTCCTGACGTGTTCGAGCTGAGAATCGCATCTTCACGGATGTAAGGTGCAATCTTCTCGAAGAGTTGTTGCTTCACATCGAGACGTTCGACGACGACTTCGATGACCCAATCCGCTTCTTTCAAACGCTCTAAGTCATCTTCTAAGTTCCCGACTTCGATGAAGTTGAGATGATCGGCTGTCGCGAGTGGTGCTGGATTTTGTTTCAGTAGTTTTTGACGGTTTTCTGAGGCGATGCGATTGCGTACTTCTGGTGACTCGAGCGTCAACCCTTTCGCTTCCTCTTTAGATGTCAATTCACGTGGTACGATGTCGAGCATGAGCGAACGAATCCCCGCGTTCGCCAAGTGAGCCGCAATCCCCGCCCCCATTACTCCTGAACCGATGACGACCGCAAAACGAATTGAGTTCGTCAAACGGAGGTCGGTTGATTGTTCGATGTGACTCGTCATAGTGTTCCCCCCTAAAATGAGAATGAATAGTGATTCATTTCATGCGTAAAAAAAATCGCAATCACCATCGTGTTTACTCTTCTATCATAAATGAATGAACATTCATTCGCAAGCGTTCATTTTTCAATTTCATTCCATTTTTTGAATGAGCGATTAGTTTTCAATGGGTGTGGTATAGACAAAAAGAGTCAAATTCAGAAAGGGGAATGTATACATGCGCGATAATCGTCTGAACACCGTAGGCAGTCGAAAAGATTTTGAGGCATTCAAAAAGAAGGCACAAGAACAGGCACACCAACCGGGAATCGATTCGAAGATGGAGCCCTTCCCCATTTATGAACGGGAAGATTATAAAGGAAGTGACAAGTTAAAAGATAAGGTCGCCATCATCACCGGTGGGGATTCCGGAATCGGAAAGTCGGTCGCCATCTTTTTCGCCCACGAAGGTGCGAACTCCGTCATCGTCTATAAGGATCAAAACGAACTCGAGGACGCGGAAGCGACAAAAGAACGGATTGAGGACTTAGGTCAAGCCTGTCTCTTGCTTCAAGGCGATCTCGGAGAATCTTCTTTCTGTCAACGAGTCGTCGAAGAGACGCTCGAGACGTTCGGCCGGATCGACATCCTCGTCAACAACGCCGCCGAGCAGCATCCACAGGAGTCGCTCCTCGATATATCAGATGAACAACTCGAGAAGACGTTCCGCACGAATATCTTCAGCATGTTCTACTTAACGAAAGCAGCGCTCCCCTACTTGAAAGAAGGAGCGAGCATCATCAATACGACCTCGATCACAGCCTATGAAGGAAACGACCAATTGATTGACTATGCGTCGACGAAAGGTGCCATCACGGCATTCACCCGCTCGCTCGCCAAAAACTTGGCGGACAAGAAGATTCGCGTCAACGGGGTCGCCCCGGGACCGATTTGGACACCGCTCATCCCGTCAACGTTTGACGCGGAGAAAGTGAAATCGTTCGGCGATTCAGCAGAGATGAAACGACCGGGGCAACCGGCCGAACTCGCACCGGCCTATGTCTATCTCGCAAGCGATGATTCGACGTACGTCAGTGGTCAAGTCATTCACGTCAACGGTGGTACCGTGATTAATGGATAATGGTTTGAAGACTCAGTTCGTAGCTGAGTCTTCTTTTTGTGCAGTGTGTCCTTTCGGCGCCCATATTGTTAGCAGAAAACTCTGAACCCCATGCAGGAATTAGAATGATAACCGAAGGATTTTTAAACACTTAGTTCTCATTTAAAGTAAAAACCAATTCGCTTAAGATGAAAATTCCTTACTCTTTTTATCTCATTCAAAAATTCATGATTAGAATCCAAAAATTTGTCTTTAAAAGTTATCTGGGACTCCTCGTTGCCATATAAAGTTGAAAATTCGAAGTGAACATCCTCTTGATACTTCCAAAGAATATTTAACAAACTTTCTTCGACTAAATGTCGATTCTTAGAAAAGATTTCGTCAATAGCTACCAAATCATCTGCGGATAGCCCTTCATAGCTAAACCCATCATTAACAGCTTCTTTTTCTATTTTAACTATAATAGGGTTATAAACTTCTTCAATAGCTTTTTCAGAAAGCTTCATAGAATAATCTACTTGTTTGTTTTTTAAATAATACCTTGCTGTCAAAAATGCTGCTAATCCAACCGTTATGATTGGAGAAAGGATTTTACTTAATTCCAATACAATTTCGATATTTGTCATAGAACATTTCTTCCTTTCAACGCCTTAATATTTTTTAATATATTTCAATTTGATATTGAGTAAAAAAATGGTTTGGTTCTATTTTAAAGAACCAAACCATTTTGATCTCACAACTTTACACTGACATCTATTTTTTTCACGATATCAAGTAAAATACTATGAGTTTCACTTACTTCTTCACCATTCCCTTTAACACGAACGCCACGTTTGCCGGACGTTCCGCGAGACGGCGCATGAAATAGCCGTACCAGTCACGACCGTATGGAACGTAGACACGGACTTTGTATCCTTGGCGCACGAGCTCGAGTTGACGCTCGACGCGGATGCCGTATAACATCTGGAACTCGAACTGGTCGAGTGGAATGTTGTTCTCTTTGACGTGCTCGATGATGGCGTCAATCATATGGTCATCGTGTGTCGCGATGGATGCGTAGTTCCCGTTCGCAAGATGGAGTTTGACGAGCTTCACGTAGTTATGGTCCACGTCCTCTTTTTCAGGGAACGCGACCGTCGCCGGCTCTTTATATGCCCCTTTGACAATGCGGAGGTTCGGCTTGAGCGGCGCAAGATGATTGATGTCATCTTCCGAGCGGTACAAGTACGACTGGATGACCGTTCCGAGACCGTCGAATTCAGCTTTCAGCTTTTTGAACAATTCGAGCGTCTTTTCACAACGCTGCTCATCTTCCATATCGATGGCCACAAAGACCCCGACTCGTTGTGCGACCGTCAAAATTTGACGCATGTTGTCTTCAATCAACTCGTCCGAGATATCGAATCCGAGTGACGTCAGCTTGAGTGACATATAGGCGTCTAATTGCTCTTCTGCCATAATTTCAATCGCACGCATGATCTCGTCGCGATTCGTATTCGCCTCTTCGACCGTCTTAATAAATTCCCCGAGATGATCGACCGTGACCGACAACCCTTTCGCGTTCAATTCGCGAATCGTCGGGACAGAAGCCTTAAAGTCTTCCCCTGCTACAAAGCGTGATGCACCAAATCGTAGGCCATATTTCTTTGCCAAACTGTTGAGTGTTTTGTTTTGTGACATGTAGATAAATCCATCGCGCAACACTTTTTCCATCTGATTTTCCCCCTTACTTTTACACCCATCTATCTCTATGATGATGTCTGCAATTATTATGACACACAAACGTCATTTCGTCTGTATTTTTGTAACCGTTTGCAGCACTTTCTTCCCAACTTTTCAAAAAAGACAGACGTCCCGTAGGACGGCTGTCTTATAGGCTTGTCGAAGGTGCGACATAGAGTAAAATACTGAGGAAGATGAACACGCTTCCCGCTAGGACGAACAAGTGCCAAATGGCATGGTTGAACGGCAGTTTTTGCCACACGTAAAACACGATACCGACCGAATAGGCGATCCCTCCTGCGAGAAGAAGCATGAACCCTTGATGACCGAGTGATTCATACAACGGACGGATGGCGATGATGCAGATCCAGCCAAGTGCGAGGTATGTCACATTGGACACCCACATGTACTTTCCGGTCGAAAATAGTTTCCACACAATCCCGAGAATTGCCACACCCCACACGATCCCGAATAACGTCCAGCCGAGCGTCCCGTGAAGGGTCACGAGGGCGAACGGCGTATAACTTCCGGCGATGAGTAAGTAAATCCCCGCATGGTCGAACACTTGCAACACCCGCTTCGCCCGTGGATGCGGAATGGCGTGCATGAGCGTCGAGAAGAGATAGAGTAAAATCATCGATGCCCCGAACACACTGACCGCGGTGACGTTCCATGTGCTCCCACTCTCTGTCGCGCTCATGACGAGCAGGACGAGGGCGACGATGCTGAAGATGACTCCCAGGCCGTGCGTGACCGCGCTCGCAATCTCTTCCCCGAGCGTGTCGGCATGGAGCATCTCTTTGAGTTGCTCTTGTTTCATGTGCTCCCACCTTCCATAACTGTTCCTTCTAGTATGGACATTTCCCGATTTGAACGCAATCAAAAACACGGGCTACCGATTAGCCCGTGTCGAGATTATGCGACTTCTTTCACCGGAACGTCACATTCCATTTGCGCTGCTCGCATCGCGCGTGCCCGTTTGTGGAACAAGACAAGAAGCGTCAACGTGCCGAGTGTCGAGATGACGTACGGAAGGACTCCGTCCAGTTTGAAGCCGATTGGCGCCGTCAAGATGTAGAACCAGACTGCATATAACATGAACGTCCCCGGAAGGAGCGCGATGTAGTGGTTTTTCCCTTTAATGTAAAGGTACATCGCCCCGACGAACAGTGCGATGACCGCCGTCGTCTGGTTCGCCCAGTTGAAGTATTGCCAAAGCATTTGGAAGTCCATGTTCGTGAGCACGTATGAGATCGCGAAGAGTGGAAGCGCGATCCAAAGACGTGACGAGAACTTCTTCTGTGCGATCGACATGTAGTCCGCGATAATCATCCGTGCGCTACGGAATGCCGTATCTCCTGACGTGATTGGTAAGACGATGACTCCAAGAATCGCGAGTGTCCCGCCGATGCTGCCGAGCATGAGTGTCGCCACTTCTTGCACGACGAGTGCCGGAGTGCCCGCACTGATGAGTCCAAGTAATTCACCCGGCTCAAAGATGGCCATCGCCGCTCCAGCCCAAATCATCGCGATGACCGCTTCGGCGATCATCATGCCGTAGAAGATTTCACGGCCGTTGCTTTCTTTCATCGTCGTCCGCGAAATGATCGGTGACTGTGTCGCATGGAAACCAGAGAGCGCCCCACATGAAATCGTAAAGAAGAGGAGCGGCCAGATCGGTAAGCCGTCCGGATGCATGTTCGTCAATGTCATCTCTGGAATCTTGTATCCTTGAGCGAACAAGCTGACCGCAATCCCGATGGCACTGATGACGAGTAGCGCCCCGAAGAACGGGTAGATACGTCCGATAATCTTATCGACCGGGAGAAGCGTCGCCAAGATGTAGTAAGCGAATACGGCGAAGATGACGATGGTGAGCGTCGATGCGTTCCCATCGAACAAGTTGTTGATCATGTTACTCGGAGACGTGACGAACACCGTCCCGACAAGAAGTAAGAGTAAGAGTGCAAACCCGTTGACGATATGGCGAAGCGAACGCCCGAGAAACTTTTCCGCCAGTTGTGGCAAGTGTGCCCCGTTGTTTCGAAGGGAAATCATTCCTGTCAAATAGTCATGAACCGCACCGGCAAAGATCGATCCGAAGACGATCCAAAGGAAGGCGACCGGTCCGTAGAGCGCCCCCATGATTGGTCCAAAGATTGGTCCGACACCGGCGATGTTGAGCAATTGAATCATCGAGTTCCGTTTTTTGCCCATCGGCACGTAGTCGATGCCGTCCTGAGACGCATAGGCGGGCGTCGTCCGCTCTTCCTTGATGCCGAACGTCTTCTCGACGTAACGACCATATACTAAATACCCGACCAAAAGTAGTGCGAGTGCGACGAAGAATGTAATCATCTGTCAGTCCCCTTTTCCGTACATATGTAGCCGAATCCCATCAGCTCTTCGGTTTACACGTGTCATGTAACCGATTACATGTTTGATTATACATAAGACTAGATGATAATGTAAGGGCTTTCATTCACATTTTAGACACTTTTATTCGACAAAAAACGACGCCCGATTCGGACGTCGTTCTGTACTTATTTCAAGTTGAAAGTTGATTGTTTTGCGCCAGAACCATCGTAGTCACTCGCGATGACTTTGTACGTCCCTTTCGCAAGGCCTTTTTTGAATGTGAACGTATACGTACCAGCCCAGCTCGCCTTCACTTTTGCAACTTGCTTGCCTTTGGCGTCTTTCAAGAGGACCGTCGCGCCTGGTGTCGTTTTCCCGATCAAGGCACGCGTACCCGCTTTCACGCCTTTCGTGTTCTTCGGCGTCACCATCTTAGGTTTCTCAATCACAAATGACTCGGATTCAACCACTTTACCAGAAACATCTTTCGCTTCGATTTCATAGCTTGCCGCAACGAAACCAGCACGCTTCGTGAATTCGAATTTACCAGATGCATCTGCCGTCGCATAGGCGATTCGTTTTCCGTCCCGCTTCAACACCATTTTCGCACCTGGCGAAGACGTTCCCTTCAGTACTGGCGTGTTGGCATACGTCAAACGTTTCGAGATGGCTGGCGTTCCGACAAATCCGTCTCCGACGACTTTCGTTTCCGTCATCGTCTTCCCGTTCAATTCGCTTTCAATCGTCAATGACTGACGGAGTTTGAGCGGTTTGACCGTCAAACGGTACATGCCTTCTGCATCGGCTGTCGTCGTGGCGAGAACCGTTTGGCCATCTTTCAATGTCACGTTCGCATTTGGCGCCGTCTTCCCGGTCACGACTTTCGCACCTGGTTTGATGACATCGACCGAAAGCGTCAAATCAACTGGTACTGCCTCGAGCTCCGTCGTATAAGTGCGGAAGAGACGACCTGCCGCATCTTGACGGGTCTCGTCCGTCGCTTCGATTCCTTCGTAAAGGTTCAAGTACTGCTTCCCTGCGTCCGCTGTCTCAAATGTCACCGAACGCTTCGCGTCTGCGACAATCTTCCAGTTGTTGTCGGCTTTGTAGTCCAACTTGTCTTTACTTTCGACAATGTAGTCCGAGATGACGTTACGTGTCTCATACGCTGAGCGATAGACGATGTTCTTCCCGCCACCAAGGCCTGGGAACGATGAAGAACCTGCGCGATAGTTGTTCGTCGCGACTAAGAACTCTTGGTCCATCTTGATCGGTTGTCCATTGTACTCGACGTTCTTCACGCGATTCGCGTTTTCGTTGACGAGCTTTCCGCCGACATCGAACTTCGCAGGACCTGTGACATCGATCTCATACGTCAAACCGTCGAGAATATCGAAGTTGTAGCTACGGAATTGAAGGTTGAGTAAGTTTTCGCCATCTTCTTCGATTTGGTCAAACGCACCCGCTGACATCTCGAGCCAATCCATGACATCTTTTCCTGTCACTTTGACGACTTCGAGCGTGTTCGGATACACGTAAAGGTCCGCGACGTTTTTCAAAGCGATTTGCCCTTTCGGGATATTCGTATAGTAGCTTGCATCTGTCAATTCACGTCCACCCGCTTTGAACGGTGCGCCTGCTGACAAGAGTGGCAACTCTTTATATGCAGAAAGTTCCGGGTTCGTTTCAAGCTCTTTCTCGACATACCACTTCTGTGCGTTCGTCACGAACTGAACCGATGCATCATCACGGACGAGTGCGAAGTAGCTCTGGATGTCATCTTGAATCTCACCGACCGGTTGGTTGATGTAGTCGATCGTCGCCAAGTGGTCGTCTTCGATCAACGCTTGAATCGTCGGGTCGACCGCCGTATCAGCCGTCACCGTATCGAGTGCTGCTGACGCATCGACGATTTGCCATTTCCCTTCTACGAGTTCAAGTTCAAAATCGATGACGCCGAGGTCCTTCCCTTGGTTGTTCGCCATGACGACCGGTTTGCCATTGATCGTCCCTTTTGTCATGTCGACGTTCGGGAATGAGGCGAACATGCCTTTCGCATCCGGGAAGCGACCGTGTTGGTGCCCCGTCATGACCATGTCGAGTCCGTCAATCTTCGTGAGCGCGTATCCGACGTTCTCTTCGCTGTCGAGTTGTTCGTCCGCGAGCGCCGCACTGTCACCGATGCCTGAGTGCGCGAGGGCGACGACGACGTCCGCTCCCCGGTCTTTCAATTTTTGAACCGCTTCACGTGCGGACGGGATGATATCCTCTGCCGTCACACGGCCTTGAAGGTTCCCCGAATCCCATGACATGATTTTCGGAGGGACGACTCCGAATACGCCGACTTTGATCGTATGCGTTTCCCCATCCAAGTCTGTGACCGTTCGTTCGATGATTTGGACCTCTTGTCCATCCACGTTGAACTTCGAGACGATCGGGTTGCCTTCTAAATCTTTGACGTTCGAGTTGACGAAACGAAGTTTCCCTTTCGACCCTTCCATCGCGTTGTATAAGAATGCGAGACCGAAGTTGAATTCATGGTTCCCGAGTGTGACGGCATCGTAGTTGAGTGCCGCCATCGCCTTGTACATCGGATGTTCGAACGCTTCATTTTTATCGACTTGGCTCTCACGGACGTAATCGCCAAACGGTGTCCCTTGAATCGTGTCCCCGTTATCGAACAAGAATGTGTTCGTTTCCCCAGCGGCTCCACGATGTTCCTTGATGAGTGTCGCGACTTTCGTCAACCCGATTGTGTTGTCGACCTTGTCTTGGAAGTAGTCGTAGTTCGTGATGTTCGTATGTAAGTCTGTCGTCTCTAAGAAACGGAGCTTGACGATATCCTCGTCCACTTCTGCCAAGACGTTCGGTGCCTGTAGTGGCAAAACGGTTGGTAACACGAGCGCGGTCGCGATCGACCATTTCAATGCGGTTTTCATGTGATTGTCCCCTTTTTCTGGTTGATAATTGTCTAACCATATTCAATATAACACCAGCCGTCTTTCCCTCCTATTAAAATTTTGTATAAAAATAGACCTAATTTCCTTTACAAAAATTAGGTCTATCCTCCTATTATTGTTTGATACGAACAGTGAACGGTCCATCGCCTTCAATTTCTTCAAATGTGACCGATACCGGGTACGCATGTTTCCCGTGAACCGGCTCTTCAAGACGAATCATCGTGAAGCCGACCACGTCCTCCCCACTCACGAGTTCAAGCGGGAGCTTCTCGACGTTCAAATGGCGGTCGTAGCCGTTGCGAAGGAGAATCGTCGCCGTGACGTCCGTCTCTTCCTTCTCCACCGATACGAGCATCAAGTTGAACTCGTTCTCCCCGACTGGCGGCGTCGAGATGTTCGTCCGCATGAGCTGTTGCCATGCACGTGTCGAGAACTTCGTCTCTTCTCCCGGTGACACGGGCTGAAGCGGGTCAATCGGGTTCATTTGGAAGACGAGTCGGAGCGAGTCGTACGACTCCACTTCCCCGAACATCTCATCCAAGAAGAAGTCCAAATAAACCGGCTTGCTCGTCCACGCCTCAAAGCTCGGCAGTTCAGAACGTCCGAGGACCTTCCGTCCGATTGGGACGTTATTCGCGTCTAGCAAGAGGACCGGCAATTCGTTGATCTCGAACGAGCTCGGAAGCGTGTTGCGGAACAACGCCACGATCGACAAGTCATGCCCGATCGACTCGACGTTCAATAACTCAATCGAGAGCTGATTATCGAGAAGTGGTGGAAGTCGTTTCGCATGATAACGGAAGACGTACTCGTCCTCTTTCGGGATCCCCATCGCGTCGTCGATGACGAGCGTCAATTGGCGCCCTTCCTCTTTATTTCCTGTCTCAATCTGTTTACGTTTACGAAATCCTAACATTATACTTCCTCCTCTGCCATCTCAGCGAAATAACGGTCGAGCTGGCATAGTTCCGTCGTCACATCCCGGGCGATATTGATATACGTCTGTTCGAAGATTTCCAGTCCTTCTTTTCCGAACTGACGGCTCGGGTCTTCCTGACCGTAGCTGCGAAGCCCGATCCCTTCTTTCAATCCGCTCATCGTCGTCAAATGGTCCGTCCACTTCATGTCGACGGCGCGGAGAAGCGACTCTTTGGCGAAGAGGACGATGTCGTCCTGTTCGAGGCGCGACGCCGTCGCAGCGATGATCGTCTCCATCCAGTCGTTTAAAGCATCCTTCAGTTCACGCGTATCGGCGATGTCTTTTGCCCATGTCGGCTCCTGCATCGTCAAGTAGCGTAAATCATCTTTCAACTCATCGATTGGCCATTCCTCAGGCACGAGTTCATCCGACACATGCATATCGATGCTGTTCTCGAGGGCGAGACGCATCATGCCGAGGACGTTTTTCGTGATGGCATCCGCATCGGCGTTGACGGCCTGGTTACGAATCGTATAGATGATATTCCGTTGTTCGTTCAAGACGTCATCGAGTTTGAACAAGTAGTCCCGAATCGAGACGCCGAGTCCTTCAATCGTCGTCTGCGCATATTCGATAATCTCGATCGCATCTTTCGTTGAGACCTCACCTGTCGCACTCGGCTTCAACTTCTTCTCCACGCGTTCTAGTTTCTGCGCCGCATAACGTTTCACGATCTCATCTTCGAGCGAGACGAAGAACTCGGTCGCACCCGGGTCGCCTTGACGCCCCGAACGACCGCGGAGCTGGTTGTCGACACGTTTTGACTCGTGGCGCTCCGTCCCGATGACGAAGAGACCGCCCGCTTCCTTCGCTTTTGCGTCGAGCGTGATGTCCGTTCCACGTCCGGCCATGTTCGTCGCAATCGTCACTTTGCCGAATTGACCGGCGTCCGCAATGATATCGGCTTCCTGAGCGACCGTCTTCGCGTTCAACACGTCATGCTCGATCCGCTTCTTCTTCAAATGCTTGCTGATGGCTTCCGATTGTGTGATCGAGGTCGTCCCGATCAAGACCGGACGTCCCGTCGCATGTAGTTCTGCCACTTTCTCAGTGACCGCCGCATACTTTTGCTCGGTCGTCATGAAGATGCGATCCGGATGGTCGACACGTTGACGTTCGCGGTTCGTCGGCACTTGGACGACGTCCATGTTGTACGTCTTCAAGAACTCTTGGCGCGACGTCTGGGCCGTCCCCGTCATCCCCCCAACGAGCGGATACATGCGGAAATAGTGCTGAATCGTAATCTCCGCCGTCGTCTTGTTCTCTTCGGTGATGGTGACGCCTTCTTTCGCCTCGAGCGCCTGATGCAACCCTTCTGACAAGCTCCGACCTTCCATGATGCGTCCCGTGAACAAGTCGATGAGTTCGATCTTGTCTTCACGCACGATATAGTCGACGTCAAGTTCGAACAAGACGTTCGCACGGAGTGCCTGGACGAGATAGTGATAGAGCACCTGGTGTGAGGCGCTGAACAGGTTGTCGATGGCGAACAGCTCTTCAATCTTGACGATTCCTTCTTCCGTGAACGTCGCAGATTTCGACTCGAGGTCGACCTCGTAGTCGGTCTCCTCGAACTCAGAAATGATCTGTTGCGCCAACTGTTTCAAGCGGATATGTGACCGGTCCTTCTGCGCGATGATGAGCGGCGTCTTCGCCTCATCGATTAAGATGCTGTCGACTTCATCGACGATGGCGAAATGGAACGGACGTTGGACCCGTTCTTCCGGCTTATGGACAAGGTTGTCACGCAAGTAGTCGAATCCGAACTCTGTCCCGACCCCATACGTGATATCCGCCTGATATGCAGAACGCTTCTCGTCCGCTTCGATGTCCGGGACGTTCAAGCCGACCGTCAACCCAAGGAAGTCGTGAATCTTCCCAATTTGCTCCGCATCACGTCTCGCCAAATAATCGTTCACCGTGATGACGTGGACGCCTTTTCCTTCGAGCGCCTTGACGTAACTCGGCAAAGCGGCGACGAGCGTCTTCCCTTCCCCCGTCGGCATCTCCGAGATGTTCCCTTCGAGGAGGGCGAACCCACCGATGAGCTGGACGTCATAGTGACGCATGCCGAGCACACGGACTGACGCTTCGCGGACGAGAGCGAACCCTTCTTCCGCGATGTCATCCACTTTCTTTCCATCCAAGAGACGTGCTTTGAGCGTCTCCGTATATGTACGCATCTCGTCATCCGAGAGGGCTTTCATCGTTGTCTCTAATTCATTAATACGCGCGACCCGTCGTTCGTACGCTTTCAAACGCCGGCTTTGATCATTCGTTAACTGTTTTACAAATTGGATCACACTAATAGCCTCCATCTTTCTATCAATTCATCACTTACATACTCGTCTATTATAACGAAAATCGAACCAATTCGGAGACTTTTTTACGAAAACTTCCTAAAAGTTGGTTTTTAGACACGTGAAAACCTATAAATTTTGGTTAATTTTCAAAAAGTATTTGTAAAAATATTTTCAATTCACTATTTGAGATGACGTGAGACCGTGTTACGATGAAAAAAACAGAACATTTGTTCGTAAAAAAGGAGTGGTGACGATGCGCAGACGAATCTTTTGTATCGACAGCGTCTCGTTCTATGCCAGTTGCGAGTGTGCCGCGCGCAACAAAAATCCTTATCAGACGAAGCTCGTCGTCCTCTCGAACCTGCAGGACAGCGGGGCACTCGTCCTCGCTGCGACCCCGAAGATGAAGCAGCTCGGCATCAAGACCGGGTCACGTCGTTTCCACATCGACCGCCTCCCGTGGCACGAACGACGGGACGTTTTGTATGCCGAGGCGCGGATGAGTCACTATTTGAACGTCTCCATCCAAATCATCCACATCCTCCATCAGTTCGCCCCGCCCGAGGCGATTCGCGTCTATTCGATCGATGAGACGCTCGTCGACATGACGGGGACGGAGCGACTGTTCGGAAGTGACGAGCACGTCGCCCACCTCATGCGTGCGACGATTTTTCGCTATACGGGCATTCCCGTCACCATCGGCATCGGACCGAACAACGTCCTCGCCAAGCTCGTCCTCGATTTGCATGCGAAAAAGAAAGGGGTCGCCACGTGTCTTCTCCAAGACGTCGAACGGCTCATCCATCCGGCGCCGATCGAGAAGATGTGGGGTGTCGGCACGAAAATGGCGGTCCACCTGCAGCGGCTCGGCATCTGGACGATCGGGGATTTGGCCCGTTATCCGCTCGAATCCCTTCATGAAAAGTTCGGTGTCATCGGTGCAGAACTTTGGCATCATGCTTGGGGCATCGACGAGTCGCCGACCATCCTGCCGGCGAGCTCTTTGTTCGGTGCGAAACGGACGCGACCGAAGTCGATCGGACACGGTATCACTCTCATGAAAGATTACACGACGTATTCCGCAATCCGGCTCGTCTTACAAGCGATCGCGGTCGAAGTCGGCATGCGAACCAGGCAAGCGGGACTCGTCGGAGGGACGATCCATCTCGGGGTGCGCTATACGCGGACGAGCGACCGGGCTGGCTTCAGTAAACAAAAGAAGCTCCCCCGCTTCACAGCGGATGAGCAAGAGTTTCTCCCGATCTTATTGCAGCTATTTTTAGACGGCTGGGAAGAGACGGAGGCCGTCCGTTACGTCTCGGTCGCTCTCGGCAAGCTCGAGCCACGGAGCGACCACGTCCAGTTATCGTTCTTCGAAGACGAATGGGCGAAAGCGAAACGGCTCGACTTCCTCGATTTGATTGACGGCCTGAACGTCCGGTTCGGTCGCGGCACGATCCGACCGGCGTCGAGCCTACTAAAAGACAGTCCGCTCCGGACGCGCCAACGTCTAATCGGCGGACATAAACAAGGAGGCGATTCCTCATGAGCAAGACCCGCTATCGTGACCGGGGTGAGTTGAAATGGATCCCATTTCTCATGCCCGAGCACGTCGCCCTACTGAAACGTTATTATGCCCAAATCCAAAAGATTGAACTGCCCGACTTGGACGAACAGCTCCTCTATCTTTGGCAGACCGAGCTCGAACGGGCCATCCGTGAAGGCGACCAAGTCGAGGTGACCTTGTTCGTAGACGGCTTGACGACAAGCATGCGCGGCTACGTCCACGCCATCTATTATGCCGAGCGCGAGGTCGAGCTGTTCGATGGCGAGGTGCGCCGCGTCCCGTTCGGCGACATCTTGTCCGTTCGTTAAGACGCCTCGATCGCTTCTTGGGTCGTCTCGAACGTCTCGATCCCGTCGAGTAGCCCATAGTGAGCAAGCGTCGCGCGAACCGACGGCGACAGATGCGCGAAGATGACATGCCGGTCGGCCGCTTTCAGTTCGGTGATGACACGCCGCAACTCTTCGACCGCGGTCACATCGATGACCGGACAGCGGTGAAAGTTGAAGATGAACACGTTCGGTTCCCGATGGATGTGATGGAGGACGTGCTCGAACAATTCGACCGCACCGAAGAAGAGCGGACCTTCGACACTGAAGACGATTTGGCCGTCTCGCGTGACGTACCGTTCTGTCCGTTCGCGCACATCAATCGTATCAGCCATTCGTTTCGCGAAGAGCGCGAGCGCACAGATGACGCCGACCTCGACGGCGACGACCAAGTCGACGAATACCGTCAATAGTAACGTGACGAGTAAGACAAGCGACTCGGATGAACGATGACGCAACATCGCCATCACGTGATGGCGTTCGGACATGTTCCAGGCGACCCGCATCAAAATCGGAGCGAGTGCGGCGAGTGGTACATAACTCGCGAACGGCGCGAGGACGAGGACCGCAACGAGCACCGTAATCCCATGGATGACACCGGCACGTCGACTGACCGCTCCCGCTTGAATGTTTGTCGCCGTCCGAGCGATGGCACCTGTCGATGGGATTCCACCGAAGAACGGCGTGATCACGTTCGCGAGCCCTTGCCCGAACAGTTCCTTGTCCGGCTTCATCTTCGTCCCCGCCATCCCGTCGGCGACCGTTCCCGAAAGAAGTGACTCGAGTGCACCGAGGAAGGCGATGGCGAATGCGGACGGGAGGAGCGTCGTGATCAGGTTGATGTCGATCGCGAGCCAGTTGAATTCCGGTAGTCCGCTCGGGATGCCACCGTATGCACTTCCGATCGTCGCGACCTCACCCGGGATGAGGAGACTGACGAACGTCGGCACGAGCATCGCCATGAGTAAAAGCGGTAAACGGAACGGCAGCTTCGGGACGAGCCAAAGCGTCAAAAACCCGATCCCAGCAATGACAATCGGCCAAGGACTCGCTTCAGGCAACGCCTGACCGAGGCGAAGCAAGTTCTCGTGAAAGTGTGGTGCCTTCTCAAAGGTGACTCCAAACAACTCATCGAGCTGGTCGACGAAGATAACGACGGCAATCCCTGCCGTGAAACCGATGGTGACAGCACGAGGCATGAAGCGGATGAGCCGTCCGACCCGAAGCACGCTCATGAGGAGCAACAACACACCGGCGAGAACGGTCGTGACGAGTAACCCTTCATATCCGTATGCGAGGACGACACCTGAGACGATCGGAATGAACGCTCCCGTCGGTCCGGCAATTTGGAATGTCGAACCCCCGAACAGGCTGACGAGGATTCCGGCAAAGATGGACGTGTAGAGCCCATATACCGGCGGGACTCCCGAGGCGATGGCGAATGCCATGGCGAGCGGGATGGCGACGACACCGACCGTAATTCCGGCCGAGATATCCTTTTGCCACATCTCACGTGTGGAGAGTGAGTCTTGCATCATACATTCCTTCTTTCCAATCAGTTCAAAAACGAGTTTAGTGTACGCCTGGAAAGAGGGCTTGTAAACGGATTGAGAAAAACGTTAACAGAATGTACAAAGAACGAGATGATACAATAGTCATTAGACACACACACATAAAAATTAGAATCATTGAGCTGATATTACCTGCTGTAACAAAGGAGATATAATCTATGGAAAAACAGTTCGCCATATTAAAAGATTTATCTAAATATCGTACACCGACTGAGATGAAAAGTTATTTTGAAGAGGTGATTCAAGCACTGAAGGACGACCGAATGGCTTTAGAGATTTCGAGGTTGCGCATAGGCAAGTTCAAAGAGTTTCAAGAGGAATTCGTACCAGCCTATGTATTTTCTCTCTCACCTTATTTTCCAAAGGGCGCTAAAGCGAAAATCATCATCGGGGATCAAAATTATGACTTTGTTATACTGCATCCAAACGGGATCGAAGAAAAATTCGAAGTGAGTTCTTACATAAATGGGATACGAGAAGTGGAAATTGCTGAAGCATTAAATGATACAGGTGTCTGGAATCCAAGGTTAAAAAGTTATGAACAGCTAAAAGAACAAGCTGCAGCATACATTAAAGAAACAAAAAAGAACATGCTGAAAAAATCCAAAAAAGATTATACACATGCGTCTCTACTGTTTTCTGTATCGACGTATGAGCTTGCGGCCATTTTTCGCAATGAGTTTGATACCTCTCTACAAGATTTAGTAAGGTTCCTGTATGACACTCCATTTAAAGCAAAACACGTATATCTCATCGTTCAAAATGGAGATGACATTCCGACGGTAGCTTCTAACATTATCAAAGTAAAGTAAAAAGACGCACCTTTCGATGCGCCTCACGTCAATTCGTCGGAGCCTCTACGACTTGATCGCCGTCTTCCGCGTCTTTCGCCAGCAACTTCACGTGTCGACCGAACAACCACATGACGACGAGATGGGCTTTCGCCTGCGTCTTCGTATAGAACCACCACGGAAGTGCTGGTACGAACTCATGGATGGCGACGAGTCCTTCATCCGACTCTGGTAATCGCCGGAACTCGAGACGCCCCGTCTTATCCTCTTCACTCAATTTGACGAACTTGCCCCCGTCAATCGCAAAGGATGCCATATCGTCCGTCGCTTCTTGTTCAAGCGATAGATGAAGCGCGACGAACGAAGGATCGAGCAGCGCAATCTCCCAATCATCATCTTCTTTTGTCGTCTGGATGAGCGGATACATAAAACGACCGAGCCACTCGAAGTACGTGTCCGCCATCCAAAGCGCCGACTTTTCTTCCGGCAGACCGAACCGCTGAATCGAACGGACCGTATACGACTTCGGTTGCTTTTTCTTCTTACCGCCCGAGGACTGCTTCTCCTCTTCCTCAAGCGCATGTTCGACAGCCTGTTTAAACGGGATTTCTCCCTGTCCGATGCCTTCGACCGTGTCTTCTGCGACCATCGCGTGTCCCATGCTCTCGACGAGCGGATAGACGGTCGCCTTCGGTTCACCCGTGACCGCCATGACCCATAGGCGCGACAGTTTGATTGTCGGGAACGGGAAGTCGATCAAGACGCGACGCTTGTCCATGACCTCGGCTGTCTGCTCGATCATCTTCCGATACGTCATCACCTCAGGACCTCCGATGTCGATATGACGGTCGTAGAGCGACTCAGCACCAACGACCGAGATGAGCGCCTGAACGGCTTCCCGGATGTCGATCGGGTGTGTTTCCGTTTTCGTCCAGCGTGGCAAAATCATCGTCGGTAACCGTTTGACGAGCTTCGCTAAAATCGGGAACGACGAACCTTCCGGACCGATGATCAGTCCAGCCCGAATCGTTGTTACCGGTACGCCTTGTCCGCCGAGGATGCGTTCGACCTCGAGTCGACTCTTCAAGTGACGCGACAACGTCTTCTCTTGTTTCGGGATGATGCCGCTCAAATAGACAATCTGCTCAATGTCGTTCTCCTTCGTCGCCCGAGCGAAGTTATCCGCAATGAGCGCGTCCATGTCTTCAAACGTCGCCTGCGTCAAGCCGCCGTTCGGAATCATCGAGTGCACGAGGAACATCGCGTAGTCCGCACCCTCGCATGCTTTTTTCGTCGCTTCGTATGAGAACAAATCACAGGCACGCCACGTGATATGGGCCTCATCTTCTTTATTTTTCGTCGATCGCGATAACGCGATGATGTCATACTCTTCCTTCAGCTGCTCCATCACGTTCGAGCCGATATAGCCGCTCGCCCCCGCAATGACAATCGTTTTCCGCATAATGGTCACTCCCCTAATTATTCGCATAGAGGTAATGTACCCGTCTTTTTAAAAAGATAAATCAGTCTAAGTATGTAGAGCCTGCTCGACCGATTCATACTAAAATGAGAATAATTAGAAAAAGGAGGGATATTCATGGGATTTTGGTACTTTCTTTTGCTTGGATTGGGAGTGATCCTCATCGTGCGAGGGATTGCAAGTAGCGCGAAACAAGGTGGATTGATTTTAGTCGGGCTTGTGATGGTCGGGGTATCCATATTTATGTTCCAAGATGGCAGCGCAGACTTGGTCGCGAATTGGTTGAATCAAATCACCGGTCGATAAGTCATGTCCTGCGAATCACAGCAAGATAAATTGACGATCCGATGCTTTGTATGAAAAAGACAAGCATGACAAAGTAGATGAAATAATATTGATCGAAAACTTGAAAAATTGCGACGAGGGCGACACCAACATAGACACCGATTGACAACATCGAATAAGAAATCGATTTGACTTTTAAGGCGAGCTGTCGCCCTCGTTCGTCTTGTGATTCGATTTTTCGTTCAAAGTTCGCCTTATAAAGTTCTGAGACAATCACACCAATAATCAAGACAAGAATTCCATACAGCAATACTTGATCCATCTTCACTCCTCCTCATATGTAAATAATGCGGGTAGTTCTTCATCGAGTACCGCCGCAATTTTGAACGCAAGGATGAGCGACGGGTTATACTTGTTTTTCTCAAGTGCAATAATCGTTTGACGACTTACTCCGACTGAATCAGCCAATTGTTGCTGGGTCCAGCCTTTCTTTGCACGACTGAGGAATATTTGATTTTTTAACGTCATCATCACCTCCTTATTGTATTCAAGTTCAGTGTAAACTATTTTTTACTAAATGTTAAGAATATATTACATAAAAAGATGATTAACCAAATATATCCTTTAGTATGTGGTTGTTATCTCAAGTTGAATCGTCTGAAATGACACTACATTACAATGTGACTTTTATATGGAAGGAGCTCGACAATGAAACAGTTCAAACGAGTAGGTGTTGCGGCGTTATTCGCCTTGATTGGATTTGCTCTTTTCCATTATGCGACCGAGTCGAAGACAGGTTCCGCTGCATGGACGACGGAAGTTGCGACGCATCACTTCAAAGATATCTTAGAAGCGCAGCGAGAAGCGATTGAAGCGCATACTCCTCTTGAAAATATCGAGCGAACGAAACTGTCACACGAAGATGACGTCGTCCGGCTCCTCCTCGGTCAACGAGATTGGGTCGAGCAATTCCACTATACGATTCAGGAGGTACAAGTGGATGAAAAAGGTGGACTTCTATACGCAAACGCGTATGTGACAAGAAATCTTCAATTTGAGAGCGGTGTCACGACCGGGCTTGGTGACGAGATGACGATTCAATTGACGTCTCCGAATGAGACAATCGAAGAGGTGGAGCTCGACAATCATAGCGTGACACAATCAGGCCAACCCTTTTTCAAACGCTGGATCAGTCGAGTGTTTGACTGAACAAATCCCACTTTCCGATTGGAAAGTGGGATTACTGTTAAAACGATAAATCTAAACCAGTACCATCATCAAGAAGTTCTCCGCTTTTAGCGGTATAGTCAACACGAATCTCGGCTCGCTTCAGGATGTCGTTCTCTTGTAACGCAGACATCCACGTCCGAACGCGCTCTTCGTCATCGGCTTCCGGCTCCCGATGAAGCGTCAATAAGATTGTCGGCGAAACGTCGGCTGTCTGATAGGCGATTGGATTTGCCGAGGAGACATCGAGTTGTCGGATACTTTCTTCGTCATATAGGACGACATAGGTGACGTCTGCACCAAACGCCGTATCAATCGAATCTTCAATCACCTCTGTGACCGCATCTTCCCATTTGGATGAGAGAAACGTATCAACGATTTCTCCGGTCGATTCATTCTCGTAAACATAAAATTCCGTTCCCGTTACCGAATCCACCGCAATCGCCGCATACTCAAACGGAAAGTTTCCCATGTTGTCGAATAATACGTCCTCTGTCACTTCAGCATCTTTGAATCGCTCGAGTACATATGATTCAGCCATCTTCATCACTTTTGCTTCCTCATCGGGATCTGGTTGCATCGACTGATAAAAGGCAAATACCAACCCCGCCACCCCAATCACGCCAAATCCGACCAAAAGCCACTTCAAGTAACGTTTCATGTCGACTCCTCTCATAACTGTTTGTTCATGGCGATGGACGCTTCTTGGAATCCGAGTCGTTTATATAATCGCTGTGCGTTTGGATTCGTACCGAATACACTTAGTCCAATGGATGTTGCTCCAAGTTCTTCTGAGACCACTTTTTCAAGTATCTCAAACACCGCTGTCGCATACCCTTGCCCACGGTACGTCTCTTCAATCAAAATGTGATAAATGAAGATGCGTTTCGATTCAGCTTGAAACGCATACCACAAAATTCCGACACGAGGGTCTCCGTTCATCACATGAACAATCGTCTGCCCTTCCCCGGGTTGATTGTCTGGGAAGAGGTCCCGAATCAATTGAGTCGATTCCTCTTGTGCCAACACCATCGGAAGTTGATAGTTGCGCGCGACATCTTTTGCATAATCGTCAATCAACCAAGTCACATAATTCGCGATTTCTGGTCCCGTCATCCTGGCAAAATGAATGGTCATCTGTTTACCCCTAAACGTTTTCCCTTAGTGTAACATACAATTTTTGGAATCACCGTTTCTAGTGAAGTTCAGGATTTTGTAAAATTATCGTATGTTATAGGCGTGAATTCAATTTCATATGCTTCACCAAGCGCTACTTGCAAACGCTCCGAAAGTAAGTCTCCTTCACGATTATGTTGCTCCACCTTGATTTCCCATCCTTTAGCAAGTGCATCCGTGTCCCAGTCAATCCATTCTCCGAATCGACTAACCCATTCATAGAAATCACGCTTCAATTGGTCAGAAATCGTAAACTCATTCAATTCTATATTGTATCGACAGGTCGCACACCATGTCGGGTCCGCCCCCACATCCGCCTCTATCGTGATTCTTTTCAAATTTTCACAATCACAAATCCTTTTCATTCATTCGCCCCCCAGGTTTAAGGTTAGATTCTGCATACTTATTCAAAATTAGGAAGATATCCTTTTGATTTATTCAGTCGAGAAATGTAGAGATGAAAATAGTGTGCAGATTATCTTTCATACAATTGATGGCTTAAGTGGATTAGATGAGACTAGTTGGTTATTCCCTTATTCAGTGACACGAACTAAAGAAAACCATTGGTCTACGCGAACAAATGATTTTCTAGGTTTAATATAAAGTGTCTTTAGCAACTTCATTTGTTGGATCTAGAACAAGAATTTTTTCCGCGATGGACTTTGCTTGTTCATCACTTACAATCTTTTCTGGGACGATGTTCAGAAATAACAGGTTCTCTAAGCGCTTCACATCTGCAGCATCAGTCAAATCCACGGCTCTCTGAGCATGGTATAAGGAAGAGGTATAAGCCCCTTCAATGTGGCAAAGGGGCTGTGATAGGACTTGAAAAGCTAAGTCATGTAATTTATCGTCCTCTGTGTCCAATAACAGATAGACGAGTACGGAGTAATTCGACAGATTTTCATTATCATACGCCAAAGTTAATAAATCATTTTTAAATGTTTCAAAATCAGTAGTTTGATAGATGTCTTTTACTTCTTTAAACCGGCCTGACACAATTAAAGTTTCTAAATTATTTGACACTGTTTATTCACCTACGCATTACTTATTTCTTTTTCTCCATGGATTATGGTAATGAAGCATTTGTGCACTTATAAAGATTAATTTTGGATATAATGGGTTTAAATGTTAAAATTAAAAATCGAAGGGGACTTTAAATGATCAAAAAAATCTTATGGGTACTATTGATGATGGGGTTAGCTCTATTTATTATTACTTTACAAATCAATCGATTGGGTGAAATGACACCGGAGATACAAATGACATTATTTATGTCGCTAGGAATTGTTGTCGTATTATTTATTCCACCACTCATCATGTCGTTCTTTTCAAATCCAATTATTTCATATCTAAACATTGCATACCAGGGAGTAATCGCTATATCTTTTTTAGGAATGTTGCCTATTGGTTTTATGATTCCAAACGGTATGTTTACAGCGATTATAGCATTGCTTGGGGTCGGGATTAGCTCGATGAGTATCATAACAATTTTAAGAACTAAAGAACTGAGTATTAGAAACTAACATACAAATATTCAAGTGAAAGTTAAAAGTGATGTGCTGATGTCTATGCTGTTCAACTATAGTGAATACTAAAACAAAAGTCGAACCTGTTTAATTAGGTTCGACTCTTTTCATGTCTTCGGAGCCCAATTGTTTTCAAATCCATTTTGAACGGCATAGTGATACAAATGAATGAGTTTCGATTCTTTGTATGTAGACATGTATTCTGCCGTACGCAGTTCATGATTTCGTTCTACCAAATTGTAGAGATAATCGATATTCGCTAATCGATTATTTTTACTCGTATTACATGTCGGGCATGACAGCACAAAATTCCATAAGACATCATTTTGCATATAAGACCAAGGAATGAAATGATCCACGTGAATTTGTTTTACAGGCTTTAGGCAATAGAAGCACATTGAGTGCCCGTGACTTAATAAAATTTGTTTAAACTCCTCAAGCGACTGACGGGCAGACACAAACTCCAGCTTGCTCAAGATTCGTTCCATCGCATCTTGGGAATTGTATTTTTCTAAAAAGATGGCTAACTGATAGTTTGTCACGTTCATGAGAACACGCTTATATTTTTCAAAGAAAACGACATACGCTGGAACGAGTTGAATCCATTCTTCTTTTCGATTGAAAGAGTAAATCGTTTCGTTAAAAGAGCGATAGAAAGAACCGTATACGTATTTTTTATAAAACTGATTCACGTTCCGAATCAATTGATTTTGTTGATGCTCTGGTAAACGGTCAAAGTTCCAATCTGACGGAATGTTGTGTTCTTTCTGAAAGGAGACCATCACGTTTTCAACAGCGCTCTGCTTCCCTAGTTGATTCATCTGTGTCAGCCCATGCTTGACGATGAGATTCCAATAGATTTTCGTCACATGTTTGGCAATCTGATGAAATGACACGACACCTGATTCATTCAATTCTGTCGTACATTCCAGTAACACCTTCATCAATACGTGTTTGTACGTCGTCGTATGAGAAGCGTTCATCAGAAATTGTTGTGTAAAGCGCCATAGGTCTGATTCGGTTAAATACACATCTTTCGCCTCAGCGACACTTAAATCCCATCCCAACGACTCCACCTCCATCCATTACACTATTGATTATAACGAATGCAGAAAAGAAGTGGATCTCACACATCAAACAGGAGCAGAAAACTCTCTTTTGATTTGTTCGATATCAATCATTGTCTTTTCATGAACATACTGAACGAGCGCATCATACTGTTCGACCGTATTCAATTTTTTGAACTTCTCCACATCCCCTTCAAAGCCCGCGAAATAATCACTTTAATACTCTGGATTGTTAAAGAGTCTTAAAAATTCCATATAGTCCTTGATGGTCATTTGACTCACGATGAGAGAGAGAATGGATTCCCACTCTTTGATTCGCCCCTCATGAATTTGTTTTTTGATGACGATGTCTTGTGCTTGTTCCATTTTGATTTGTTGAATGCATTGCTCCACTTCTAATCTATATTGGAACAACTCATCTCGATTTCGAGTGTCTAGCGTAGGTGTCACTTCGGTTAAATAGTACTGATACCGTTGCTTTCGCGGATGCTTGTTCTTGACTTTTTTAGGGCTTTGCTCCGAGTCATCAGGGTTCTTCGGTCGTTTCTTTAAATTGATTGATCCTAAAGCCCCCATGATTTCTTTGTTATGTTTTAATGCAAGTTTGCCTACTGTCGGACCATATTTTTTGACGCCATTCACAATCAATTCCGTCGATTTTTTAGACATGTGAACTCCTCCTTTGGTATGTATAATTACTTGACGATTTTCAAAAAACAACTCATAGTTTCTATTCAACAAAAAGATGATCAATCCCTTGATTCCCATCAAAAACCTAATAACCGGTGTCCTCTCCCCAAAAGAAAAGGATTAATGAGCAGGTACTCAATAATCCTTCACCAGATCACTTCTTCTCTTGTTGTTTCTGCAAATATGCTTCACGAAGCTGGTTCAATCGTTCTTTCTTGTTCGAGACAGTCGGCTTTTTGCCGTCTTGGTACTTCGCCGCAGCTACTTTGCTTCTCTTATCTAATTGATATTTTCCCATGTGTTTCACCTTCCTTTCTTCATGGCTTCAATCAAAAGCAAAGACCCTCTAATCTCAATGAAATTAGAAGGTCTTCATGAAAATCATTGATTGCAGTCGTTACAGACTACTTCAAAATGGAGACGGCGGGAGTCGAACCCGCGTCCGAAGGCATCGTAACGTATGCTTCTACGTGTGTAGTTTATCTATTGAATCTCGATGTGACACTGCCGATAAACAGGCGTTGTCGCATCCAGTCTGTTTCATCTCTTCTTCGCGCCCTCAGACGGCGAGGTTGAAGCGTAGCTTGCTTAGTTTGAGACCCTGAAAGTCATCCACACAAGCGATGGATGTCAGGATCCGCAGGGCACTTAGGCTGCTGCGAGTTGTGTGTTAGTTTTGCCAGTTATAGGCGTTTGCGTTTTAACGAGGCCGACCCCTCGACACGCCACATACGACCGACCTACCCCCGTCGAATCCATAACGTCCCCGAGGTGGTAATTGGTACTCTGTTTAATATACCACAATTAGGATCCGTTGTCAGTATTTTTGCCGATCGCGCATCGCACGGTCGACGTCACGCTTCGCGTCTTTCTTCTTCAAGTCCTCACGTTTGTCGTACTTCTTCTTCCCTTTTCCGACGCCGAGCAGGCACTTGGCGAACCCGTTTTTGATATACACCTTGAGCGGGATAATCGTGTAGCCATCACGCCCTGACGCCCCGATGAGCTGATTGATCTGCTTCTTATGCAACAATAGCTTTCGGACGCGGAGTGGGTCATGGTTGAAGCGGTTCCCCTGTTCGAACGGGCTGATATGACAGTTGTGAAGCGTCGCCTCGCCCCCGTCGAACCGGACGTACGCATCCGCGATGTTGATCTTCGATTGACGGACCGATTTGATCTCCGTCCCTGTGAGCACCATGCCCGCCTCAATCGTATCTTCGATCGCGTAATCGAAGGACGCCTTGCGGTTTTGGGCGAGTGCGTTCGAATCTTTCTTCTTGGCCATACACATTCAGTCCTTTATCTACAAGATACGGAGGAAGGGATGAGCCCTTCCCCGTCAGCGACGTTTCTTCGCACCTCGTTTGGCGTCGCCTTTTCGTTTGTGCTTGTCTTTCTTCTTCAGGTCGAGTGCCGAACGACCTTGGGAAGACTTCTCCCCGTCTCGTTTCGGTTTCTCACCTGGTTTGCCCGGCTTGCCAGGTCGTCCTGGTTTGCCGCGCTTCTTCTTGTCGTCCCGACCGCGACCGCCACGACGGTCTTTCTCGTCCTTCTTCGGACGACCGCCTTTCGCTTTGATCGTCGTCGGTTGGCGACGGCTTGACGGTTCCCGTTTCGGCATGCCGACGACCGTGAAGTCGATCGTCCGCTCGTCTAAGTTGACGGCGTCGACTTTGACACGGACGGCGTCCCCGATGCGGAATTGACGTTTCGTCCGCTCGCCGAGCAACATGAGCTGTGATTCGTCGAAGTGGTAGTAGTCATCCATCGACTGGAGACGAACGAGCCCTTCGATTGTATTTGGAAGCTCGATGAACATCCCGAAGTTCGTGACGCCGGCGACGACACCATCGAACTCTTCACCGAGATGGGCTTCCATGTATTCGGCTTTCTTCAGCGCCTGTGTCTCGCGCTCTGCGTCGACCGAGCGACGTTCCCGTTTCGATGCCTGTTCGGCAATCGCCCCGAGACGGTCCTCGTACTTCGCAATCGTCTTCTCCGACAAATCGTTGTTGAAGACGTACGTGCGCATGAGACGGTGGACGATCAAGTCCGGATAACGACGGATCGGTGACGTGAAGTGCGTATAGAAGTCTGTCGCAAGTCCGAAGTGACCGAGCGAGACGTCATCATATTTCGCCTGTTGCATCGAACGAAGCATGATCGTGCTGATGACCGGCTCTTCCGGTTCCCCGTCGATCGCCTTCAAAATCTTTTGAAGCGTCTTCGGTTCGACCGTCTGCCCTTTGATGCGTTCAATATGCACGCCAAAGTTTGCGACAAAGTCGAAGAAGAAGTCGAGCTTGTCCGGTTTCGGATTGTCGTGGACACGATAGATGAACGGCACGTCCATCTTGTGGAAGTGTTCCGCAACCGTCTCGTTGGCTGCGAGCATGAACTCCTCGATCAACTTCTCGGCGACCGAACGTGGACGAAGCACGATATCTGCCGGCTTCCCTTCCTCGTTGACGACAACCTTCGCCTCAGCGAAATCGAAGTTGATGGCACCGCGCGAGTTACGACGTTTCCGAAGGACTTCCGCGAGCTCAGCCATGAGGTCGAACTCACCGATGAACGGTTCGTACTTTTTCAACGTTTCTTCGTCATCACGTTCGATGATCTCACGGACGTTCGTATACGTCATTCTCTCCGTCGTCTTGATGACACTCGGGAACAGATCATGGCGAACGACTTTCCCGTTTTGTGGGGAGATCTCCATGACGCAGCTGAGCGTCAAGCGGTTGACGTGCGGGTTGAGGGAACAGATCCCGTTCGAGAGTCGGTGCGGCAGCATCGGAATGACGCGGTCGACGAGATACACACTCGTCCCACGTTCGAACGCCTCGACGTCTAGTGGTGAGCCCTCTTTCACGTAATGTGAGACGTCGGCGATATGGACACCGAGCTCGTAGTTGCCGTTATCGAGTTTTTTGACGTGGACGGCATCGTCCAAGTCTTTCGCATCTTCGCCGTCAATCGTGAAGATCGTCTCGTCACGAAGGTCGACGCGACCGATGAAGTCTTTCTCGTCCGCCTCGTCCGGTACGGCGTTCGCCTGAGCGATCACGTCCTCCGGGAACTCTGTCGGAATGCCGTGCTTATAGACGATCGACAAGATGTCGACGCCTGGGTCGTTCTTATGCCCGATGATGCGGACGACGTCACAGGCACCTGCGAAGCGTCCGTCCGGATACTTCGTGATGCGCACGACGACTTTATGTCCGTCGACGGCACCGAGTGATTTGTCCGGGTTGACGACTGGCCAGAAGTTGATGCGTTTGTCATCCGGCTCGATGAAGGCGAACTGGTCGAGTCGACCGCTCGGGAGCGTATACGTCCCGACGAACTCAGAGAGTCCGCGCTTCAGTACTTTCAATAAAATCCCTTCCGTTTTGCCACGGTTGTCCTCGCGTTTTTTGACGAGGATCGTATCGCCATGGTAGACGTCCTTCAGTTGGTCGGGCGGCAAGAACACGTCTTCCGCTTCCCCTTCGACCGACAAGAAGCCGAAGCCGCGCTGGTGAATCGAGATGATTCCCGCAACTTGTCCGAGCGTGGCGAGCGTCCCGTAACGGTTCGTCCGCGTCCGGCCGATGGCGCCCTCTTCCTCGAGGGCATTCAATGTGCGGATGAGCTCTTTGAAGTCATCCGTCGACGCGAGCTGTAATCGCTCGGTCAGTTGATCGACAGAGAGCGGTTTCTCGCTCGCCTGTAGAATCTCTAATAATTGGTCACGTAAATTCAACGTGACACCTCCTTCTTAGACTGACCAGTCTAACGTTTCGAGAAAATCGAGCACGTCCTGGTGCAGTTTCTCTTTTTCTTTGTCGAGTGTGATCACGTGTCCCGAGTTCTCATAGATGAGCAACTCTTTTTGGAACGTGTTGACCGCCTCGTAAATTTGATTCGCCGATTCCGGGTCGATCATGTTGTCTTTGGCGCCTTGGACGACGAGTGTCGGGACGAAGATGTCCTCGAGCTTCGACGCCGTGTCGCGGACGAAGGCACGGAGGTCTTTCAAGGTTGGCATCGGTTTGAACTCTGCCATCTCCTGCTCGATCTGTTCCGGCGACTTTTCTTCTCTACCCTTATATTCTCGGGCATATGCCTGGACTCCTTTATACAAGCGGTCCTCGGCATCGATTCCCGTCGGTGCGCACATCGGGATGACCGCCTTGACGTCTTTCTCCTCGGCGAGACGGAGCGACATCACGCCACCTAACGAGAGTCCGCAGACGACAATCTCCTCATGACCTTTGTCGACGAGCGTCTGGTAAGCGTCCAAGACGTCTTCCCACCAGTCTTTCGGTCCATATTGGAGTAACTCTTCCGGTGGGACGGCATGACCACGATAGATCGGTCCCATACATGTGTATCCTTCTTTTTGAAGGAAGCGACCGAGCATGCGGACATCCGCGCTCGATCCAGTGAAGCCATGTAACATCAACACGGCACGTTTTCCGCCCTCGAAGAAGAACGGTTTTGGTGCTGTCACTTTCATTTTATCTGTCATCTCCTCGTATCTACATTATTCCCAAAAAATAAATCGAAAAAACAAAAGCTGACCGCCTCACGTGAAAATCGAGAACGATCAGCCTTATCATCATAATGATGCGACTAGTAATCCTAAAATGAAAAACAAAGTGCCTAGTACAGCTGCAGTTCGGTTCAAAACAGCATCGAAGCCGCGTGCTTTCTGGCGTCCGAACAACTGCTCCGCGCCACCTGCAATCGCTCCAAGACCTTGCGACCGACCTGACATGAGCAGTACGACGACAATCAATAAGACAGCCACGACAAGTAGGCTGATTGTAGCGATCGTTTGCATAGTAGTCAGTTCCTCCTTCTATTTACACGCCTTTTATTATATAGAAGTTATCAATAAAACACCAGCATTCAAATTATCGGGACGGGTAGCTGAATCCTTCCCCAATGACTTCCTTCACCTGGTGGATGACGACGAAGGCACGGTCGTCCGTCACTTGGACGATTTTTTTGAGTGGTGCGATCTGACGTTTGTCGACGATCATATACAACATGTTCTTATCCTGCTTCGTATAGTAACCGTGTCCATGGATAATCGTCGCCGAGCGTCCGAGCGTCTCCGTTAAGACGACGGCGAGCTCTTCTTGCTTATCGCTGATGATCGTGACGGCTTTACGGATGTTGAGACCTTCCGCGACGAGGTCGATGACCCATGAACCGATGATGATCGCGATGAGCGTATAGAGAACGACTTGTTCCCCTAAGAAGAAGCCAGATGTCGCGACGACGATCGCATCGATGATGAACATCGAGACGGCGACACTCAAGTGGAGATAGCGCTCCATGAGTCGGGCGATGATGACACCCCCGCCGGTCGTCCCGCCGACACGGAGCACCATGCCGATCCCGACCCCGATCATGATTCCGGCATAGACGGCCGCAAGCAGTTTGTCCTCGGCAGGGCTGCCCCAGTCATGTGTCAGACTGAGGAAGAATGACGTCGCGATGACGGCGATGACCGAATAGACCATTGTCCGACGGTCGAGCAGCTTATAGCCGACGATAAAGAGAATCCCGTTCCCGATGATCGACGTGAGCCCGAGGTCCCAGCCGAAGACGTAGTACAGGATGATCGTGACCCCGAGCAGGCCACCTTCCGAGAAGTCGTTCGGTACGGTAAAGTAGTTGACCCCGAACGAGAGAATGAAAGAGCCTGCGATAATCCAGGCGATGTCCTTCACCGAGATGGTTTGTAGCTTGCGCCATACTTGTTGGCGCAACAGATGTTGTTGTTGACGTTTCATAAATGTCCTCCCTCCATAGAAAAAAGACCGCGGCAAAAGCCGCAGTCTTAAGATTGTACTGGCTTTGGCGCACCGTCTTTCATAATCGGCAACTTGCGCTCCGCGGCGTTCGCGTAGACGTTTAAGAGTGCCTCTTTTTCCAAATCCCAGTTATATTTCTCACGCGCGGTCTTCGTGTTCTCTTTGACACGCGCATAGAGTGCTTGGTCTTCAATCATCCGGTTGACGCCGTCCGCAATCGATTGTGGATCATGCGAATCGACGAGCACCCCGACATCGTTCCCCGCAACGACCCGTTCGATTTCAGGGAAGTCACATGAGACGACCGGTACTTCAGCCATCAAATACTCGAACAATTTATTCGACGAGGCCGAGTAGTGGTTGAAGCAGACGTTGTTCAATACTTGGAAGCCTAAATAGGCGTTCATCGTATAGTAAGGTAACGCTTCGACCGGTACTTTGTCAATCATCTTGACGCGGTCGCCGACCCCTTCCGTCTCGATCAACTGTTGAATCGTCGGTTTAAGCTTCCCGTCCCCGATCATGACGAGCGTGCCTTCTTTGAAGTCTTTCGCCGCGAGCACGAGCTGTTCGAGACCGCGTCCGGCTTGAATGCCCCCTTGATACAAGAGGATCTTCTCGTCTTTCGGTAAGTCGAGAAGCGCATGCAAGTCCTTACGGAGCGAGAAGTCGAGCGGACGGTAGAACGGATAGTTGTGGAGCACGTACGGATAGAACCCGTACAACTCTTCGTTGTGCGCTGCACGCGTATGGTTCTCGACCATCATCGTATCGACGAACGGCAAGAGCCATCCTTCAAGGTTACTCTGGATGTAGCCGTAACCCGTACGGTCCGTCTGTACCTCGTGCGAGTCGTAGACGATTCGACCTTTGTTGAACACTTTTCCAGCGAGGAGTGCCTGCGGGAGCGTGTTCAAATCGTTCGCATGGTAAAAGTCATACGATTTTTTCGTCGAAGCGAACACCATCTCGAGCATCGCACTCGCGTTGACGATTTGCTTACGCACTTGCGGCAACAAGACCGTCCCGATGGCCGCTCCGAGCGCGAGCATCGTGAACGGCGCAAGTAAGAACAACCCGGCACCGACGAGTCCCGCACCGATTTGGCGGGTCCGTTTCTCGCTCACCCATTGATACGTCTTCTTCGCGAACTTGAGCGCGTTGACGAGAATCGAAGGTTGACGCTTCACGCGGATGACGCGGAAGCCTTCCGGACGCATCTCTTCTTTTGGAAGCTCTTTATTTTTCGGATCTTGAAGCGCGATCAAATCGACTTCATAGCCTGCCTCGGCGAGTGCCGAGCACTCACGAAGGACGCGCGCATCATTCGTAAAATGGTTCCATACAAACATACATACTGACTTCATCGTGTTTCCTCCATCACTAACTGTTGTACGACTTGATCTAACACGTCGATATTCTCTTCCCAACATAAATTCTCTTTGACGTAACGAATCCCGTTCGCCCCGAGTGCCTCCCGTAAATCCGGTCGGTCGAGGAGCTTCCGCAGGATCCGCTCAATCTCATCGATGTCACGTTTCCGTGACACGTAACCGACTTCCGCCGCTTCAATGACATTCGCCGCATGGCCTGACACTGCTGCGACAATCGGTTTGCCGACTGCCATATAGTCGATGAGTTTCCCAGGGATGACCGTATCGAACACTTCTTGCTCGATCAGACTGACGAATGCGACGTCAGCATTTTTAATCGCCTGAAACGCCTCTGTCCGTGGCATCGCCTCGAGGAACAAGAAGTTTTGGAAGCCACGGTCTTTGATCGTCTGTTTCAACTCTTCTTTCCGATAGCCGTAGCCGATCAATTTGAAGTGGACCCGTGGCTCGTCCCGGAATCGCTCGGCGAGTTCGAGTAACAACGACACATCTTGGGCAAGACCCATGTTCCCGGCGTATAAGATTTCCATCCGGTCGTCCGGTGGGATCGTCCGCTCGAGCGTTCGCTCCGCTTCCCGGATCGAGTTCGGCATGTAGTGAATCTTCTCGTTCGGCACACCGCGCTGACGAAGATAGCTGCGGAACCCTTCCGAGTTGATGATGACTTCATCGGCGACACGATACAGTCGTTTCTCCATCCAAAAAGCCGGCGTGAGCACCCAATCGTACTTGAAGACGCCGACCCCTTTCACCGATTCTGGCCAAAGATCACGGACGTCCAAGATGAACGGGACGCGATACTTTCGTTTCGCGTAAGCACCGACAAACGCCATAAAAAAAGAAGGGGTCGTCGCAAAGACGACGTCTGGCTTCAATTCGAGCTTGCGGACTTCCCGGATTCCTTTGACCATCTGTTCGAGGAACAGGAAGAGACGACTGACCATGTTGGACGTATGCTTCCGTTTCTTCGTGATGAGTCGCTTGATGAACGGTTGGTCGTTCAACTCTTGGTCGTTCCAGAAGCGGTCGTCCTGGTACATATCAAAGCTCGGGTACGAAGGAGCGGCCGTGATGACCTCGACTTCATACCCGCGCTGCTTCATCAAATGCGTAATGTTTTGCATCCGGTTGCCGGCACTGCCAATCTCCGGATAATAGTTTTGACACACCATAAGCATTGTTTTCAAAAATAACACACCTTACTGTTGATCAAGTTCGTCCACGAGCCGTTTCAATAGGGCATGGACGTCATCTTTTAAATCAGGATCGCTGAGCGCGTGGCAAATCGTCGTCTCGACGAACCCGATTGGCTCTCCGACGTCGTAACGTCGACCGTCAAATTCGTAGGCGAAGACCGTCTGCCCCTCATTCAAGCGTGCGATCGCATCCGTCAATTGAATCTCGCCCCCGGCTCCCGCCTCTTGTCCCGCCAACGCCTCAAAGACGTCCGGTTTCAAGATATAGCGACCGAGGATGGCGAAGTTCGACGGGGCCTCATCGATGGGCGGTTTCTCCACGAACGTCCGCACCGGGATGAGCTTCCCTTCGACGGCAAGCGGGTCAATTATACCATATCGGTTCGTCATTTCATACGGGACACGCTGCACCCCGATGATCGAACGATCGTGGGCCTCATATTGGTCGATCAACTGCTTCGTCGCCGGCACATCGGATTCGATGATATCGTCCCCGAGCAAGACGGCGAACGGCTCGTCCCCGATAAATTTCCGGGCGCACCAAATCGCATGACCAAGACCTTTCGGCTCCTGTTGGCGTATGTAGTGAATGTTCGCCAAGTTCGAGGAGTGTCGGACCGCTTCGAGCAAGCGCGTCTTTCCTTTCGATTCAAGGTTCTGCTCCAATTCGAGCGCACGGTCGAAATGGTCTTCAATCGCCCGCTTGTTCTTCCCCGTGACGATGATGATGTCCTCGATGCCTGAAGCGACGGCTTCCTCGACGATGAACTGGATCGTCGGCTTGTTGACGATCGGCAACATTTCTTTTGGCATGGCTTTCGTGGCGGGAAGGAAGCGGGTGCCGAGACCGGCGGCTGGGATGATGGCTTTACGTACTCGCGTCATAAGCATGGGCTCCTTTACTCGTTATGTAGAGAGTATACCCAAATTTTGTGCAAACAGACACAAAAGAGAGGTCATGACAATGTTGTCATGACCAATCGTCATTCCGGTGCGATTTGAGATAGTACCATATGCCGAATCCAATGAGCAATACCAAGAAAAGAAATCCGAGCATCATCACGAAAATCGCCTCCCCATTCATGCTTCATTTTCTATATTCCCGCTTCAGATTGTTTCAGAACCACTTCTGTCCATGCGTTCGAATAAACCGAAGTTCCTCTTGGTAATGATCGTAATGTCCTTCGTCAATCATCTTTTGGAAGGCGACGTCTCCTTCCGCAGCTTTTCGTTTCATCAACAGACAGAGCGCTTCGATGCGTCGTTGCAACATGTCGAACAAGTCGACCTCCGCTTGATCCCAACCGTAGGCTTCGAGAAACAAAGATACACGCTTGTTATAGATTGCATCATCTCGATCGGCATCATAATAGATGACTTCTCCCGTTTCGGCTTGATGACGACGACTGAGCGGAACGAACGTATAAAGCGCGTAGACGATATCCCAAGCCCGCGGTCCCGGTGCAGCCAAGTCAAAATCGATGACTCCCGCTACCTTTCTTTCATGGAAAATTGTATTGTAGACAGCGAAGTCGTTATGACAGATGACCTCGAACGGTTGTGGTGTATTGTCGAGTGGAGGCCACTCCGATCCCCACTCGAAATCCGCTGTCGCGTCATGTAGCTGACGCATCAGCCGAACCGCGTCTTGAATTGCCTCATCGGACCACATGTAAGACTTCAAAGGATAGTCTGCGGTTTCTCCTTCCAAGTAAGTTAACACTTCTCTTCCTCGATCATCGATTCCAATAAAATGCGGCACTCCGGAAAGTTGCTTTGCCTCCAAGTGACGTAACCATCGATGAATACGCTCGCTGCCTTCCTTTTGAGTGCGATAGACGTAATTCCCCTTTTTATAGACAGTTGACACGTTCCCACCGCTCAACCTTTTTTCTTGTTCATTCGATTGATCCATCCAATCTCCCCCTACCCTTTATCAGTCACGTTCAGTATACAGCACGAGGAGGTTCGACACCGAGCGTTCACGCCCGTCGAAGCGGCACCGTGACTCTTGCAGGAAAGCAATCTCGCGGAGACCCCGCAAGCGCATAAGCGCGAGGAGGCTCCGTGGATTGCCTGCAGAAAGCATCGGTGCCGCAAGACGGGTTGACGACCGATCAGTTTTCCCACCGTCGATTAAACGGTTATTCCACACAAAAAAACAGGCCCGCCGATTGGCGAGCCTGAAACAATCAATCAATTATTTTTTAAGGTTGTAGAACGACTTGATACCGTCGTATTTCGCTACATCGCCGAGCATGTCTTCGATGCGGAGAAGTTGGTTGTATTTCGCGATACGGTCTGTACGTGAAAGTGAACCAGTTTTGATTTGTCCAGCGTTTGTCGCAACAGCGATGTCTGCGATTGTCGCGTCTTCTGTTTCACCAGAACGGTGTGAGACGACTGCTGTGTAACCAGCTTTTTTAGCCATTTCGATCGCGTCGAATGTTTCTGTGAGCGTACCGATTTGGTTAACTTTGATGAGGATCGAGTTTGCGATTCCTTTTTCGATACCTTCAGCAAGTTTAGATGTGTTCGTTACGAAGAGGTCATCCCCAACGAGTTGAACTTTGTGTCCGATTTTGTCTGTGAGAAGCTTGTGGCCATCCCAGTCGTTTTCGTCACAACCATCTTCGATTGAGAGGATTGGGTACTTGTCAACGAGCTCAGCGTAGAAGTCTACAAGCTCAGCAGTTGTGAGTGACTTGCCTTCGCCAGCGAGTTCGTATTTACCAGTTGATTTGTCGTAGAACTCAGAAGATGCAACGTCCATTGCGAGGTAGACGTCTTCACCTGGTTTGTAACCAGCTTTTTCGATCGCTTCAAGGATAACTGTGATCGCTTCTTCGTTAGACTTCAAGTTTGGTGCGAAACCACCTTCGTCACCGACAGCTGTGTTAAGACCCATACCAGAAAGAACTGATTTGAGGGCGTGGAATACTTCAGCACCCATGCGGAGCGCTTCACGGAATGTTGGCGCGCCGACAGGCATGATCATGAACTCTTGGAAGTCCACGTTGTTGTCCGCGTGCGAACCACCGTTGATGATGTTCATCATTGGTGTTGGAAGTGTCTTCGCATTGAATCCACCAAGGTATGTGTAAAGTGGGAGACCGAGCTCATCTGCTGCTGCGTGAGCTGCTGCCATCGATACACCGAGGATTGCATTTGCACCAAGTTTTGCTTTGTTTGGTGTACCGTCGAGTTCGATCATTTTCGCATCGATTGCGTTTTGGTCGAATACATCGTAGCCGATGAGTTCTGGTGCAATCGTGTCATTCACGTTCGCAACTGCTTTCAAGACACCTTTACCGAGGTAACGTGACTTGTCGCCATCGCGAAGCTCAACTGCTTCGTGCTCACCTGTTGATGCGCCTGATGGGACGAGGGCACGGCCGAAACCGCCGTCTTCTGTGAAGACTTCTACTTCTACTGATGGGTTACCGCGTGAATCTAAAATCTCGCGTGCGTAAATTTCTGTAATCATTGACATGAAAAATCGCTCCTTTTCGTTTGAAAAATAGTTGTATTATTTTGTAACGATTGACGAACCAGTCATTTCAGCTGGTTGCTCTCCACCGAGAAGGTGAAGAAGCGTTGGGGCGAGGTCGCAAAGTGCGCCGTCGAGAACTGGTTTCAGTTCGACTCCCTCTTTTGTGACGATACATGGAACAGGTTCCGTCGTGTGCGCCGTCATCGGTGAGCCATCCGGGTTCGTGACGATGTCCGCGTTCCCGTGGTCCGCTGTGATGATGGCCGCGCCACCTTTAGCAAGTAATGCGTCCACTACTTTACCGAGGCATTCGTCGACCGCTTCGATCGCTTTCTTCGTCGGCTCAAGCTTCCCTGAGTGACCAACCATATCCGGGTTTGCGAAGTTGATGATGTATGCATCATACTCATCTGACTCGATACGCTCGAGCAAACCGTCTGTGAGCTCATATGCGCTCATTTCTGGTTGCAAGTCGTACGTCGCGACTTTCGGTGAAGGGACAAGGAGACGATCCTCACCTTCAAATGGTTGTTCTTTTTGTCCGTTCAAGAAGAACGTGACGTGTGGGTATTTCTCTGTTTCTGCAGCACGGAGTTGTTTGTACCCTTGTGCAGAGAGCGTTTCCCCGAGTGTGTTTTTCAAATCTTCCGGTGGGAAGACGATATCCGTGTCGACCTCATCCGAGAACTTCGTCATCGAGACGAGCAAGATGTTCTCTGGGTGTTTGCTTGAGAGTTCGAAGCCTTTGAAGCCGACTTTCTCTTTGAACACTTTTGCGAGTTGGATCGCCCGGTCCGGACGGAAGTTGAAGAACATGATGGCATCATTGTCCTGGATTGTCGCGACCGGCTTTCCATCTTTTTCGATGACAGTTGGTAACACAAACTCATCCGTCAAATCGTTCTCGTAAGACTTCTTGAGAACTTCGACTGGGTCCGTGCCAACTTCGCCTTTACCGTTTACGAGGACGTCGTATACTTTCTCGACGCGCTCCCAACGGTTGTCGCGGTCCATGGCATAGTAGCGACCAGACACGCTAGCGACTTGACCGACACCGAGTTCAGCAAGCTTTTCTTCTGTTTCTTTGAGGAAACCAGCTCCTGATTTCGGATCACAGTCACGGCCGTCCGTGAACGCGTGAATGTACACTTTTTCGATGCCGTGGAGTTTTGCGAACTCAACGATGGCAAACATGTGATTGATGTGCGAGTGAATCCCGCCATCTGATACGAGACCCATGATATGGAGGCTCGAATCATGTTTCTTCACATGACCTGCCAAATGGTTCATCGCCTGACGGTCGAATAACGAACGGTCTTTGATTGCGTTGTTCACGCGTGAGAGTGACTGATAGACGACTCGGCCGGCACCGATGTTCAAGTGACCGACTTCCGAGTTCCCCATCTGTCCTTCCGGAAGACCGACGTACTCGCCTTTTGCGTTTAAGAGCGTATGTGGATACTGCTCCCAGTAGCGATCGAAGTTCGGTTTGTTCGCAGCCATGACTGCGTTTCCGAACGATTCGTCACGCATCCCGAAACCATCTAAAATGATGAGTGCGACTGGTCTAGCCATTTAAATCGCCTCCAACAATTTGAGGAACGAAGCGGCTTCAAGTGAAGCACCGCCGACGAGTGCGCCGTCGATATCTTCCTGTGCCATATACTCTTTGATGTTCTCTGGTTTTACAGATCCACCGTACTGGATGCGTACTGCAGCCGCTACGTCTTCACCGTAAAGACCTTTCACCACGTCGCGAACATATTTACAAGAGCTTTGTGCGTCTGCTTCGTCCGCTGATTTCCCTGTACCGATTGCCCAAACTGGCTCATACGCGATGACGAGTTGTTTGACTTGGTCAGCAGAAAGGTCAGCTAGACCGCCTTCGACTTGTGTTTTGATGACTTCTTCGAACTTGTCGCCTTCGCGCTCCTCGAGTGTTTCACCGACACAAACGATTGGCGTAAGACCGTGTTCGAACGCTTTTTTCGTTTTGCTGTTGATGAACGCATCCGACTCACCGAAGTACTCGCGACGTTCTGAGTGACCGAGGATGACGTAAGTCACGCCGAGGTCAGCGACCATCACTGGGCTGATTTCGCCAGTGTAAGCACCGCTATCTTTGTCGTACATGTTTTGTGCACCGAGCTTCAAGTTTGACCCTTTAGCTGCTTCTACCATCGGTGCGAGGAAAAGTGCTGGAGCACCAATCGCTGCATCTACTTTGTCAGTAGATGGGATGTTGTTTTTCACTTCCTCAACGAAAGCAACAGCTTCCGAGAGTGTTTTGTTCATTTTCCAGTTACCTGCAATAATCGGTTTACGCATCGATAACCCTCCTCTAAATTACTTGTCGTTCAACGCCTCGACACCTGGAAGTTTCTTGCCTTCCATGAATTCGAGTGACGCGCCGCCACCAGTTGAGATGTGACTCATCTTGTCAGCAAGACCAAACTTGGCTGCCGCAGCTGCTGAGTCGCCACCACCGATGATTGAGTATGCATCGCTGTCCGCAAGCGCTTGAGCGACACCTTTCGTTCCGTTTGCGTATTTATCGAGTTCGAATACGCCCATCGGTCCGTTCCATACGACAAGTTTCGATTCGCGAATCGCGTCCGCGTAAAGTTCGACTGTCTTCGGTCCGATATCGAGACCCATGTGATCCGCTGGGATCGAGTCGATATCGACTGGGCCGACATACGTTTCTTCGCCGAATTCTTTCGTGATGACGCAGTCGACAGGCATCAAGAATTTTACGCCTTTGTCTTCTGCTTTCTTCATGAATTGACGAGCGAGGTCAAGCTTATCCTCTTCAAGGAGTGACGTTCCGACTTCGTGCCCGAGTGCTTTCGAGAACGTGTACGAGAGTCCGCCACCGATGATGAGTGTGTCAACGATGTCAAGAAGGTGGTCGATGACCCCAATCTTATCCGCTACTTTCGACCCGCCGATAATCGCCGTGAACGGACGGTCTGGGTTTGAAAGAGCTTTACCGAGAACTTCAAGTTCTTTTTCCATCAAGAGACCAGCAACGGCTGTGTCCACGTGGTGCGCAATCCCTTCAGTTGAAGCGTGTGCACGGTGAGCCGCGCCGAACGCGTCATTGACGTATACGTCAGCAAGTGCTGCGAATCCTTTTGCAAGTTCAGGGTCGTTTTTCGTTTCACCTGGGTAGAAACGAACGTTCTCTAAAACGACGACATCGCCTTCAGAGAGGTTAGCGACCGCTTCTTCTGCGACCGGACCGTATGCTTCTTCGACGAGCGGTACATCTTTTCCGAGGAGTTCAGCGAGACGCTTCGCTACTGGAGCAAGTGAGAACTCAGGGTTCTTCTCGCCTTTTGGACGGCCGAGGTGGCTCGCAAGGACGAGTTTCGCACCACCGTCAAGCAAGTGCTTGATCGTTGGAAGTGCGGCTTGGATCCGAGTTTCGTCTTGGATGACGCCATCTTTGAGTGGAACGTTGAAGTCAACGCGGCAAAAGACGCGTTTCCCTTTTACATCGATGTCACGAATAGACTGTTTGTTCATAACTTTCGCCTCCATATGTCGTGCGTGTCATTTCATAAATAGAGCGGAGAACAATCTCTTGTTTCCGCTCCTATTTGATTCTATTTAGTTCACGAAATTACTTCGCGATGTTAGCGAAGTGCTTAACTGTGCGAACCAATTGTGCAGTGTAAGACATTTCGTTGTCGTACCAAGAAACTGTTTTAACGAGTTGCTTGTCGCCAACTGTCATGACTTTTGTTTGAGTCGCGTCGAAGAGTGAACCGTATGTGATTCCAACGATGTCAGAAGAAACGATTTCGTCTTCAGTGTAACCAAATGACTCGTTCGCTGCTGCTTTCATTGCTGCGTTTACTTCGTCAACAGATACTTGCTTGTCGAGTACAGTTACGAGCTCAGTGAGTGAACCTGTAGCAACTGGTACACGTTGTGCAGCACCGTCAAGTTTTCCTTGAAGTTCAGGGATTACGAGACCGATTGCTTTCGCAGCACCTGTTGTGTTAGGAACGATGTTCGCTGCAGCTGCACGCGCACGACGGAAGTCACCTTTCGGGTGTGGAGCGTCAAGCGTGTTTTGGTCGCCAGTGTAAGCGTGGATTGTCGTCATGAGACCTTCAACGATTCCGAACTGGTCTTGAAGTACTTTAGCCATTGGCGCCAAGCAGTTTGTTGTACAAGAAGCACCTGAGATAACTGTTTCAGTACCATCGAGGATGTCGTGGTTTGTGTTGTAAACAACAGTCTTCATGTCACCTGTAGCAGGAGCCGAGATCACAACTTTCTTCGCGCCAGCTTTCAAGTGAAGCTCAGCTTTTTCTTTTGAAGTGAAGAATCCAGTACATTCGAGTACGATGTCTACACCGAGGTCTCCCCATGGAAGTTCTTCAGGGTTACGGTTAGCAAGCGTGATCACTTTCTCTCCGTTTACGAGGAAGTGATCGTCGTGTACTTCAACTTCTCCGTCGAAACGACCTTGAGTCGTGTCATACTTGAGAAGGTGCGCAAGCATCTTCGTGTCTGTCAAGTCGTTGATTGCAACAACTTCGATTCCTTCGTTTTTGATGATCTCGCGGAATGCTAAACGACCGATACGTCCAAATCCGTTAATACCAACTTTTACTGCCATGTTAATTTCCTCCTTAGGGTAGAAGCTATTTATTGAAGAGCCAACGGGGGGTCAACTCTTTAATAACAAGTTAATAATTCTTTCGCCGCACCTTCGTCTGTGACGAGGATGATGTTCGACGTGTGTTTCGCATAAGCAGCGATCGCCTGTGCCTTCGATTTTCCTCCGGCAACCGCGATGACGGTATCCATGTCATCCAGCTCTTCGAGTTGGATCCCGACCGTCTTGACGCGATGAACGATCTCACCTTCAGCATTGAAATAATATCCGAATGCCTCGGCGACGGCGTCATGCCGTTCAATCATCCGCAAATGCTCCGGTGATGCGTGACGGCGCTTTGCCATCGTTTCTGCCTCACCAATTCCATGTACCACAATTCGCGCCGCTCTAATCATTTCCAGCACATTTTTGATGCTAGGTTCCTCCACCATCCGGTCGAATGTTTCTTGTGATACTTCATCCGGAATATGTAGAAGATGATAGTCTGCGTGGGCCCGGTCCGCCATGCGTGAACAGACAGTGTTCGCCTGAAGTTCAAGCGTCTCTCCAAGACCTCCACGTGCGGGCACGAAATGCATCGGGCGTTCTTTTTTATCGGGCGACATCATCGCCGCGACCGATGCCATCGTCGTTCCTCCCGTTACCGCAATCACATTATCATCCGGTGCGAGCCGCGCTTTTAGTTGCGTGACCGCCGCCCGTCCGATATCGCGTTGAACCCAGAATGTCTCATCCGAGTCACCCGGTACGATGACGACTTGGCGAACCCCTAATTTCTCTTCGAGCTCTCTTGCCACTTCTGAGATTCCGAGAAGTTCTCCCATGATCTCGTGCAAGTCTCGTAAGACGTTTCGTCCCGTCTCACTGAGGGAAATTCCTTGAGTAGCGACGTAAAGAAGACCTTGGTCTTTCAAAAAGTCGACTTCTCGTCTGAGTACCCGTTCGGTCAGTCCCAAGCTCGTCGCGAGTGTCCTGCGGCCAATCGGCTGCATCAAGCGGACATAATGTAAGATATCGTAACGATGTCGGAGCGTATCGAGCAGGTCAGGGACAATTTGCTTCTGAACGTGAATCAGTTGCTGGATCATGCTCATACCCCCTCGACTTTCAGTGTGGACAACTTTTGTCCCACTTTTTTATTTGCGTCCCACCGCTACGAGTTCATCTTATCAATCACTTTTCCGTCTGGCAACCCCTTCAAACGTTTTTTTTCGATGTAAGCGCATACTTAACAAAATCTTCAACTTTGTTGTCATCATATCGCCCTTGACTGATGACCGCACCTTCATGTATGAGAACGGGGATTTCAAAGAGGTACTTCGCCTCGAGCACCTCATCCCCCGTGATGTCGACCTGTTCGAGTTCGATCGGATAATCTTCCTGTAACCATTCGAGCATGACGACCGCCTCGTCACATAGTGAACAATTGTCGCGTTTATATAATGTTAATTTCATTTTCGTCATCCCTTCCATACCTGTCGCTCGCGCTCGCGTGAATTGCCGAATCCAAGCTCTTCCCGATAGTTCGTCACCGTCCGCCGGGTCACTTGATAACCGTATCGAATCAATTCATTCGCAAGCGCCTGATCACTTTGTGGTGCCGTTTCCCGTTGAATCAATTCGGCAAGGGTTCGTTTAATCATAAACGGCGAATGCCCACGACTTGTCGACCGGACAAAAAAGTGTCGCCACTCCATGATGCCACTCTCTGTCTTAGCGAACTTCCCTTGGATGGCTCGGCCAACCGTCGATTCATGTTTCCCGATGAGTTGCGCGACCGTCCGCCGGGTCAACGGATGGAGAACGAGTTCCCCTTGGAGCCACTCGGTCTGACGTGCTTCAATGATTGACCAAATCTCACGCAGCGTCTCGTTCCGCATCGAGAGGGACGTCATCCACCATTTCGCCTCGCGGTCATTCCCGACACGCGTTTCGTCGAGTTCCGGACTGAGCCACGTCGTGACGAGTCTCCCCTCTTCATAGCGTACTTCGAGTTCCGGAAAAACATGACCCGTTTCTTCATATAATAGAGGACGTTTCGGAAGTGTCGCGACGATTCGTTCAAGACTTGCCAATTCCTCATCTGAAATAGCGAGAGCAGTCGTCATCTGTTGAGGACTCATCCCACTCTCGATCGCTTCGAATACATCGATGACGCGAGGGTCCTCATGTTCGATCGCATGTCGATATTGACACTCCCGTTCCGTTCTCGCCCCGATCCCCGTCGGTTCAAGAAATAAAAGCGCCTGCCTCGCCTGTTCGATTTGAGTGACGTCGACACCGAGTCGCTCCGCCAACACCTCATTCGCATCCGGCAATAACCCCCGATGGTCGAGCAAGAGGACGAGGTGTCGTCGCAACGCTTTCTCAGACTCACTGCCGCTCCCCTCATGAATCTGTGTGAACAACTTCTCTTCAAACGAGCTCGCCGCATCTGCAATCCAATCGACGTCCCCGCTCCCGATGTGAATGTTCGGGTTATGCCGTGCAAGACGCGCCAACCGGAATACGAGCGCGAGACGATCCGCTTCAAGGACCGGTAACCGCTGCACGAGGTCTTGCGTCATCTGTTGTTGCTGAATTTGTTTTTGCTCCTGCCGTTGCATCGTTCTCCCCCCCCTCTTTTCTATTGTAGCGAACCCGCTTCCGTCGCGCTCAAAAAAGCTATGCGAACAGGATTGCTTTTTTAATAAAACAAATGTATAATAAATTCGTGTCACAGATATGCACCCGTAGCTCAGGGGATAGAGCACTGGTTTCCGGTGCCAGGTGTCGGGAGTTCGAATCTCTCCGGGTGTATCAGATGTAGAGGTCAGGCAGATTGCCTGGCCTCTTTTTCGTTTCACGACGAGAAAATCGTGGAATAGGTGAAAAACGATGACTATCGTTTGACCATCATTGACTATACAGGTATGATGAAATTACAACCTACATAAAGGAGGCAGATTCAATGTTAATTCCAACAGTTATCGAACAGACAGGCCGTGGGGAGCGCGCGTACGACATCTACTCACGCTTGCTCAAAGACCGTATCATCCTTCTCGGAAGTGCGATTGACGACAACGTCGCGAACTCCATCGTCGCACAGCTCCTCTTCCTCGCAGCTGAGGACCCAGAAAAGGACATCTCACTCTACATCAACAGCCCAGGTGGTTCGATCACAGCGGGTATGGCGATTTATGACACGATGAACTTCATCAAGCCGAACGTGTCGACGATTTGTATCGGAATGGCCGCATCGATGGGTGCCTTCTTGCTCCAAGCCGGTGAAAAAGGAAAACGCTTCGCATTACCGAACGCAGAAATCATGATTCACCAACCGCTCGGCGGCACACAAGGCCAAGCGTCAGACATCAAGATTCACGCAGAACGCATCATCAAGATGCGCGAGAAGTTGAACCAAATCATGGCAGAAAACACTGGACAGCCTCTTGAAGTCATCGAGCGCGATACAGAGCGTGACTACTTCATGGCAGCTGACCAAGCGAAAGACTACGGTCTCATCGACAAAGTCATGACACGTTAATCACACAAAAGACGTTTCCCGTTTGAGCGGGAAACGTCTTTTTCATTCAATCGGCATCCAAATCTCAATGATGTCGTCCGCTCCCCCTTGCCCGTGAATATAGCGCTCGAAGTCGACCGCGTCTCGTAGCGTCACGTCTGGAACGTTTACTAGCTGCTCATACGTCGACGGAATCATCGGGATGCCTCCCTCCACCGTCGCGACGATATAGTTCCCTTCCGTCAGTTCGACACGACGCGCATCTTCTCCCGACACCGGGTTCGTCATGCCCGCGACATAACCGTTCTCCTGCGGGAGACAGACTCCGTACGACTCGTCCGTCGTCAGTTCCGGTTGAAGCTTGGCCCACATATGCGGAATCTCCTCTAACGTACCACCATATCCATAGACGGAAATGGCTTCATTCAATGTCTCATATCGAATCTTCATGTCGTTCCCTCCTGCTTGCATCAATCGAATCTGCCTCTCGATTCGATGAAGTCGTTCGATTTCTACTTGAACTTCATCCAATCGTGTTTCTAACAATGTATCAACCGGTAGACCCGATTGAATTTGTTCGAGACGAAGTCCGATTTGACGTAATCGTTTGATTTCGCTCAACCGTCGAATCTCTTCCATCCCGTACATTCGATACTGATTCTCGGTCCGCGTCGGGCGGACCAATCCGCGCGCTTCATAAAATTTGATCGCCTTGACCGACAATCCGGTCACATGCGCGACTCTTCCGATTGGTATCACCGTTTCCCCACCTCCTACTTTCACTGTACAGCCATCCCTTAGAGGCAGGTCAACCATTAGTTTTCAGGAACCCGGACACCGAAGACGTATCGGCTATCTCCTTGCGACCACTCTCCGCCGACTTCATAGAGATAGATGCCCGGCTTGTCCGGAACGACGAGTTCAGAAGGAACGAGTTCCCCATCCTCGATTCGATTGAAACTCGACGTCATCGGTTCTGCATGATAGACGACATCGATTCGGTCGCCCGGTTTGACGGTGATCAGTTGAAGGTCGTCCGCTTCTGGTAGTCCGTAATCGGCGCACGTCGCTTGATTGCCGGATTCCCAACAGTACGTCGATTGTTCCACTTCCGCAGACACCGAGCCGACACGAACCGTCGGGAGCGGCGGTTTGACACCGTCCTCTCCATCTCCAAATAAGGTCATGGCGAAATAAACGATACCCGCCCCTACAAGTATAAATAGTAAGATCATCCACACACTCCGATTTCGTTTCACGGTCTCATCCCCTTTCTTCACTAGTTCCCTGTCACGAGATAAAATCCCTACTCCAACAAAAAAAGACCCACGTTCGTGAGTCTTGTGCGTCATTTCGGGCGACGCAGTCCTTTCATCATATAACCGCCTTTGAAGTCGATCGGGTCAAATGCGACGAGGAACGCTTTCGGTTCATGTTTCTCGACGAGTTCACGCAATTCTTTCATCCGGGTGCGGGCCGCCAATACGTCAAGACGGTAACGGACCCCGTCACGTCCTTGACCTTGATAATGCGTGACCCCATATCCGTTGTCACGCATCTGTTGGATGAGCTCCGCCGGATATTCTTTCGTATGGACTTGGATCATGTTGTAACCGATGGCGAGTTTCCGTTCGACGAAACCGCCAAGTAAGATCCCGAGCCCGAAACCGACCGCATACACGATCATCCCGACCGTCGTCAGATCCTGGAACACGATGCCGAGCGCGAAGATATAGATGAGCGTCTCTAGCGTTCCGAATAGACCGGCGATGACGGTCTTCCCTTTCACGAGCATGATCGTCCGGAGCGTCAACACCGGAACGTAGATTAGTTGTAGCAGTAGGATGAGTAAGATTTGACCCATTTGATCGACCTCCGTTCCAATTCATTATCACCACTATTCCAAATTTCTTAGAGAGATGCAACTAAAAAAGGCTGACCGCAGTCAACCTTTTACTTAGTTATCTAGATTCTTTACGCTCGTGAGCAACTCGTAGTCTTTACGAATGACTTCGTAGATTGCGTTCTTGTCCCCGTTCAACAACTCTTCTGCACGAAGCTGGTTCAAGAAGAGGCTTGTGGCAAACGTGACGAGTGCACTTTTCGGAATCCCGATTTCTTTGGCACGCTCTGTGATGACCTGGTCGAGCTTAGCGTCGATCGTGAGCGATAATCTTTTCTTTTCATTCGACATAATGATGAAGCTCCTTTAATTCGCTATTCATAAAACCTATACACAATTGCTTATTATATAGGAAGAATGGTTTTGGTGCAACCGCATCACGAGGATGCGATTTCGTCCCCGCTACGTACGCGCTCGGCAATCTGGTCAATTTTACGAAGTCTATGGTTGATTCCTGACTTCGAAATCGGACCGGACTCGAGCATTTCCCCGAGTTCCTGTAACGAAACGTCCTGGTGTGTGACACGCAGTTCAGCAATCTCCCGCAATTTTTTCGGTAAGACGTCGAGCCCGACCGTCCGCTCCAAGAACTTGATGTTCTCGACTTGACGCAATGCTGCACCGACCGTCTTGTTCAAGTTGGCCGTCTCACAGTTGACGAGACGGTTGACGGAGTTCCGCATATCTTTGATGATTCGTGCGTCTTCAAACTCCAACATGCCTCGGGTCGCCCCGATCAGCTTGAGGAAATCTGAAATTTTCTCGCTCTCTTTCATGTACAGGATATGCCCTTTTTTCCGTTCGAGCGTCTTCGCGTTCAACTCGAACCGATTCGCTAAATCACGTAGCGCCTGGTTATGGTTTTCGTACAAGCTATAGATTTCGAGGTGGTACGACGACGTTTTCGGATGGTTGATTGACCCGCCGGCGAGGAACGCACCACGTAAGTAAGCGCGTGCTAAGTTCTCGTCCCCCGTCATATCCGAGTTCAGTGTCCGAATCATCTCGTAATTCTCTCCGAGGATCTCAAGGTCCCGAAGCATCGTCTCCGCATGCTGTGACACCCGGACGATGTAGACGTTGTTCTTTTTCAAACGCATTTTCTTCCGTACGAACAAGTCTAACGGATGGTCGTAAAGGCGTTTCATCAACGAGTAAATCCGCCGGGCGATCGAGGCGTTCTCCGTCGAGACATCTAAGGTCATGCCTCGTCCTAGGGCGAGCGAGATGACCCCGTTCATCCGAACGAGTGCCGACAGTTCCGCCTTCGCTTCCGCGTCAGTCACTTCAAGTTGTGTCAATTCCTTCTTCACATCTGATGCAAAGCTCATCGAGTCCCCCTCCTTTCTGTCTTTCCAACAATCTTTATTTCAGTTCCAATTCTTGAAACGAACGTGGCTTCTTGATACGGAGCACCCGCTGCATGACGAGTCCGGCGATGGCGTCGGAATCATGACGGATATAATCCCGGTTATAGTCGACGATGTCCCCAGCGAGAACGTTCGTCCCATAGTTTCGGAGTTTCTTCCGATCGAAGCGGACCTCTTCCGATCCGTCCTCACGGTAACGCTCCAAATACGCTTCTTCAATCGGTTCGTTGTTGACGACAATCGTGTCAATCGATGCCTTACCAAGGTACGACTCGATGACTTTCAAATGCTTCATCGCGTCATAGCCTTTCGTCTCACCTGATTGCGTCATCACGTTACAAATATAGACGACCGGGACTTTCGAGCGGATGATGGCTTCCCGCACCGCCGGGATGAGCAGGTTCGGGATGATACTCGTATACAGGCTTCCTGGACCGAGCACGATGACATCTGCCTCTTCAATCGCTTCGACGACGCCCGGGGCCGGCTCAATGCCTTCCTCGAGTAAAAACATCCGTTTGATCGGTTGCTCATAAAGGGGGATTTTGGATTCCCCTTGAACGATGGTTCCGTCCTCAAACTCGGCTGCGAGGGTCATGAGCGTCTCAGTCACCGGCAATACTTTTCCTTGTGCGTTCAAGAGCTGTGACATGACATCGATCGCTTTGACAAACGAGCCTTCGCAGATGTGGGTCGCCGCCGTGAGCATCAAGTTTCCAAGGGAATGCCCTTCTAAACCAAATCCCGTATCGAAGCGGTATTGTAAAATCTTATCCATTAACGGTTCGACTTCCGACAATGCCAAGATGACATTACGGATATCACCCGGAGGCAACATATGAAACTCGTCACGAAGACGTCCCGAGCTCCCCCCGTCGTCCCCGACGGTGACGATTGCCGTGATATCGAGTGGATAATGTTTCAACCCACGAACGAGAGTGGACAATCCTGTCCCTCCCCCGATAGCGACTACTTTCCGATCTCGTCTCATGTCACTTCTCCTTCGTCGCGTGAGCGAGGTCGCGGTGGACCGTCTTCACATTATAACGTTCAGCAAAATGCTCCGACACTTTCTCAGCGAAGGTAATCGACCGATGCTTCCCACCGGTACAACCGAACGCCACGACGACTTGCGTCTTGCCTTCCCGTTTATACTGCGGAAGGAGGAACTCGAGCATGTCGATCAACTTCTTATAGAACGCTCGCGCTTCCGGGTGCGACATGACGTACTCCTGTACTTCTGTCGTCTGACCCGTGAGCGGACGGAGCTCAGGGATATAGAATGGGTTCGTGATGAAGCGAACATCGAACAACAAGTCGATATCGAGCGGCACCCCATGTTTGAAACCGAACGACATGAAGTTGACTGTGAACGGGATCCGTTCTTCGTTGAACTGTTGGAGGATGCGGTCCTTCAACATCTGTGGCTTCAAGTCGCTCGTATCATACAACGTGTGGGCCCGGTCACGGAATCCTTCTAACAGTTCGCGCTCCATCTTGATGCCGACAAGTGGCGCATCTTCCGGTGCGAGCGGATGGGACCGTCGCGTCTCTTTATAACGGCGAACGAGCACGTCGTCCCGCGTCTCTAAATACAACAGGTGCGGATGCACATTCTTTTTTTCCAAATCGTCGATGACGATGAATAAGCTATCGATAAAGTCTCGTGTCCGTGTATCGATGGCGACCGCGATTTTCGGTCGGACCGAGCTGATGACATCAATCAATTGTGGTAAGAGCACCGGTGGCAAGTTGTCGACACAAAAATAGCCGAGGTCCTCGAAACTATTCATGGCGACCGACTTTCCAGCCCCGCTCATCCCACTGATGATGATCAATTCTTCTAATCCTTTAAAGTCTTCCATCTCGCTGACGCCCCCTTAAAATTGACAACCGAGCCGTGTGTGTAGCTCTCTCCATCTAGTATAACGAACGTCCGAAAAAAAGAGAAGGACCGCGGTTCCCCGCAGTCCTACCTTCTTGAATCATGCGTTTTGTTCTTGCAACGATTCGAGGAGTCCCTCGATGAAGTGTTGAGCATTCTGAGCGGCAATCGACCCGTCGTTCGTCGCTGTGACGACTTGACGAAGCGTTTTCTCGCGAACGTCGCCGGCCGCGAAAATCCCTGGGATGTTCGTTTCCATCGCCTCGTTCGTGACGATGTATCCTTGCTCGTTCGTGATGCCGAGGTCTTGGACGAACCCGGTGATCGGGTTCATGCCGATATAGATGAAGACGCCGTCGATCTCGTGGTCTGTCTCAGTCCCGTCAATTGTGCTGACAAGACGAGCCCCACCGACTTTCCCGTCTTTCTCTGTGATTTCTTTCAACGTGTGGTTCCAAATGAAATCGATCTTCTCATTGTCGAACGCACGTTTTTGAAGAATCTTCTGAGCGCGAAGCTCATCGCGACGGTGAACGATCGTCACCTTGTTCGCAAAGCGTGTCAAGAAGACACCTTCTTCAACAGCCGAGTCGCCACCGCCGATGACGAACAAATCTTTCCCTTTGAAGAACGCTCCGTCACATACCGCACAGTACGATACTCCACGGCCACCGAGTTCTTCTTCTCCCGGTACGCCGATTTTCTTATACTGAGCACCAGAGGCGAGGATGATTGCACGTGCTTTATAGTCACGGTTGTGCGCATGCACGATTTTATATTGTGTTTCATCCGAGATGCTTTGCACGTCCCCATATGCATACTCCGCACCGAACGCTTTCGAATGGTCGAACATTTTTTGAGACAAGTCAGGACCAAGGATGCTGTCATAGCCCGGATAGTTCTCGATGTCTTCCGTGTTGGCCATCTGACCACCTGGAATCCCGCGTTCAATCATAAGTGTTGAAAGGTTCGCACGTGAAGCATATAGCGCAGCGGTCATTCCGGCAGGACCGGCACCGATGATAATGACGTCATAAATTTTTTCTTCTGTCATGTTGATTCCACCTCTGCAAGAAATTGATTGCCTTTAGTATAAGAAACCTGTAAGGGTATCGTCTATCTTTATGCTTGTTCGAGTGTCCGTTTGAACGAACGGACCGTCTCTGTCAACGTGTCGACCGAGAGATGGAAGGCGTTCGCACAATTTTCGAGAATCAATGCGTCCCGTTTCGTATAAAACATCCAGACGAGCGCAGCGGCCGATGCCGTTACGTCCATGAATGATTCATCAGACAACAGAAGCGTCGCGAAACGTTCATAGAAGTCGCCCTCTAGGCTCATCCGTTCCGCTTCTGATACATGTGCTTCAGCCAAGACGAGCGCATCAAACGCACGCTTGATCCGGACGTCTCCTTTGAACGGTTGCTGACAAAGGTCGGCACGACACATCTCTGCGAACGCACGGACCGTCCCGTTTTCCGTCACCGCATTCGTGAGCGCAAGCGCTTCGAACGCTTCGTCATCTTTTAAATTGGCGATGATTCGGATAATCTCGATTCGAGCCAAGTCGCTCTCTTGACGCAATCCTTGGACGAGCGCCGAACGAAATTCGAGGTTTTCTCGAATGTCGAAGCTTTGTTTCTCTTCAAACTGTTTCATCTCTTCATTGTTCAAGTAGGTGGCTGCCTCTTCAAGTCGTCCTGTCTTATAGGCAGACACGCTGAGCCAATGCCCAAACAATGGGTCCCCACGGAATCCGCGGTCTTTCAATAGACGCAGTTCTTCATATGCACGGTCGTAATGTCCGACAAGCGCGAGTGTCGTCGCCAATTTATAACGTAAGTCAAATTGGAGTGGACGGACACGTGTGAGCGGTGTCGACAACTGAAGGGCCACTTCCGATTGACCCGCTTCATGGAGCAAGAGAATCGTGTTCAAGATTGCATGCAAGTTGCCTGGATTTTGGTCGAGCACGTATTCGAGCGTCCGGAATGCCGCTTGGTCATCACCAAGGTAAAAACTGACGACCGACAGATTGTTGTATGCTGGCCAAAACGATGGATATTGACCGATGAGACGCTCGAGTGTCGCCTTTGCCGCAAACAATCGTCCTTTATCGATTTGACGCTGCGCTTCCGTATGCCACGTGATCAATTCGTCTTCTTCCTCGTCCTCTAGCTCTTGTTCGAGTTCGATCAGTTCAAGAAGGGATTGCACAGCTTCCGTGAAGTGACCTTTCGTGTCACGGGCGAGATATTCGGATGCATAGTGCGCCGCTTCCTCATATTGAGAGACATAGGCACAGTTGCTTGCTAAGTGATACAGTGCCTCTGTTGCGGTCTCATCGAGCTCTAATACTCGTTTCCACACGTCATTGGCGTGGTAGACCTCCCCTACTTCAAATAACAGTTCTGCGTACTGTTTATGATAGTCGACGCGATGCGTGGCTGCCGCTGTCGCTTCAGCCATGAAAAAAGTCGCTTCATCCAGGTGACCTTCACGTAACGCACGACGACCTCTATAGTAGTGGAGCTCCGCAGCGAGCGGAGATTCTGGTTCGGGTAGCGTCATTACTGCTTCATAGTTCGCTTCCATATTCTAAATCCTCCACATCATCTCTAAATCTTTTTTAGTTGCAGGGATAAGAATACCGCACTCGAACAACGAGGGCAACTGAAAAAGTTAAAAAAAATTGCGACTATATTCCCTCTATAATGAATATTTTTTACTAGGTTCAAAAATTGTTTTTGAACGAAAATATGATAGCTTCATTTCTGTACATTTATCCATGAAAAAGCGGCATCTCTTCAAAAAAAAGTGATACCGCTCAAGTATTATTGATTCTGTACGAACAAAATGCTCATGAAAACATTTTGCGAAAAATTGTGTCAAATATGTGTCAACGATTGAAGCTTTGAACCGATGACCCGCTCTCCTGGTAAGACGTCACGGTGCACGACCGCGCCCGCGCCGATGACGGCACCGTCCCCGATGGTTACCCCTGGCAGGATGGTAACGTTCGCACCGATCAATACGCCATTACCGATGATGACGTCCCCGATCCGATACTCGTCTACGAGATACTCATGACAGAGAATCGTCGAATTGAATCCGATGACCGTATTGCGACCAATCGTGATGCGTTCCGGGAACATGACGTCCGGTGTGACCATGAGAGCAAGGGCACTATATTCTCCGATATTCATCCCGAGGAACGTCTGGTAAAGCCAACGCTTTGCCTTCACCGACGGAAAGTAACGACCGACCAGAACGACCGTCGTGTTTTTGAAGACACGCAGAAAGCGAATCGTCTGATACATTTGCCAAAGCGGATTCGGTCCCTCGATGTGATATCGTGTCGTCTTACGCATGAATACTGACCTCGTCTAGCCACGCCTCGAAATGTTCCATCGAGTCGATGATGACGTCCGGTTCGAGCGATTCGAGGAATGGACGCCCTTTGAGGGCCCAGCCTACAGCGACCGTCTTCGTTCCGGCATTTTTCCCGCTGAAGATATCCGTGTCGTTGTCTCCGACCATGACGGCGCGTTCTGATGACGAGTCGAGTGCTTGTAGTGCACGCTCGACCGGTTCAGCGTGAGGTTTTTCGTTCTCGACATCATCCGCTGTCACGACGACGTCAAATAAGTGGTCGATATTGAACAATCGAAGACCGCGCTCGACTACCGGACGACCTTTCGACGTGACGATGCCCATCTTGTATCCTTTCGCATGAAGGCGATATAGCCCCTCGATGACTCCTGGGTACTCTGCGACGAGTTGGTCATGCATGGCGATGTTGAAGCTCCGATAGAAGGCTTGCATCTCTTTCCATTCCGGCTCGTTGAGTTCACGGAACGACTTTTCGAGCGTCGGTCCGATGAATCGATAAATGTCTTCATCCCGATACGTATGTTCCGGGAAATAATAGTCGAAAGTATGGCGGAAACTCGCGATAATGAGTGGGTTCGTATCGAGTAATGTACCGTCTAAATCAAATAAGATCGTATCCATTAATCAAACAATCCTTTCTCTGATGGGTCGTTGTAACGTTTCGCCTTGCGACGAAGAATCATCGTGACGATACCGAATAGGATCAAGGCGATTGACACCATTTGCGCCGCACGCAAATCTCCGGACATGAGACTGTCCGTACGAAGTCCCTCGATATAGAAGCGACCGATTGAGTACCAGACGAGGTATGACAAGAAGATATAACCACGTCGTGGATTGCCAATCATGCGCCACGCGACGAGAAGGATGACCCCGATGATATTCCATACACTTTCATATAAGAAGGTCGGGATATAATAAGTCCCATCAATGTACATCTGATTGACGATCCAGTCTGGTAGCATGAGCGTATCTTGCAAGAAACTACGCGTCGTCTCGCCACCATGTGCCTCTTGGTTCATAAAGTTTCCCCAACGCCCAATGGCTTGTCCAAGAAGAAGCGATGGCGCCAAGATGTCCGTCACTTTCCAGAACGACATCGACTTTCGCATACAATAGACGATGACGACAAGGAGAGCACCGAAGATGGCTCCATGAATGGCAATCCCACCTTGACGAATGTCGATGATTTGTCCGAGGTTCTCTGAATAATAATCCCATTGGAACGTCACGTAATAAATGCGCGCGAAGACGATGCTGATCGGAATCGACCAGATGACGACATCCACGAGTCGTTCCGAATCATAATTGATACGTTTCGCTTCATATAAGGCGAGGACGAGACCAAGCATCGCCCCAAAGGCGATAATCATGCCGTACCAATAGATTGGCAAAGAGCCAATCTCAAACGCCACACGATCAAATGTCGGTTCTACCATGCTCACAAGTCTCCTTCAGTATCCTGAATCGCGTTCGCGAGACGTTCTGCGAACTCTTCAGCCGTATTGATTCCCATATTTTGCAGACGATAGTTCATCGCTGCGACCTCGATGATGACTGCCAAGTTTCGACCAGGTCGAACGGGGATGGTCAAGAGCGGAACTTCACTGTCGATGATTTTCATCGTATTGTGGTCGAGTCCGACACGGTCGTATACTTTGCCCGCGTCCCAGTTCTCCAAGTTGACGATGAGACTGATCTTTTTATGCGACCGAACCGCACCCGCACCGAACAACGTCATGACGTCGATGATGCCAATCCCACGAATCTCGAGCAGGTGACGAATGAGCTTCGGTGCTGATCCGACGAGGAGATGGTCCCCCGTTTGACGAATCTCGACTGAATCATCGGCGACGAGGCGGTGCCCCCGTTTGACGAGTTCAAGTGCCGTCTCAGATTTCCCGACACCACTCTGGCCCTTGATGAGGACACCAACACCGTAAATATCCACGAGCACACCGTGCATCGCCGTCATCGGTGCTAGTTCCATCTCTAGGAAGTTCGTAATTTGTGATTCGATCGATGTCGTCACCGCATTCGTCCGCATGAGAGGAACGTTTGCTGCTTCCGCCTCTTCTTCGATTTCTTTTGGAATATCGAAGCCACGCGTGATTAAAATTCCTGGCGTCTGTTCCGTACACAAGATTTTAGCTCGTTCACGACGCTTCTCTTCCGAGAGGCTCGCATAGAATGTCAACTCCGTCTTCCCAAGCACTTGCAGGCGGTTTTTGGCATAGTGCGTATAATAGCCAGCAAGGACGAGACCCGGTCGACTCAGGTCGGGTGTTGCGACCGGTCGATGAAGTCCTTCCTCTCCCGCAATCACTTGAAGTTTAAAACGCTCAACGACTTGAGCGGTACGTACGATATTTTGCATCAGTATCTGCCCCTTTCACGCTCATTATTGTATCATAGCTCTTTCTAAGACGGGCTAGGGAAGTGATCAAGAACGTGTCAAAAAATTGTTGAAACCATCCTATTACACCGTTCGTATGTAGGGTATAGGCTAACTAGGAGGTGGAATAATGGGAGGTTTATTCGGAATTGTCATCTTATTTGCGCTAGTGATTGGAATTGGGTCACTCGTTTACATCATCAAATCGTTAATCGATATGTGGAAAGAATATGCTGCGACGAAAAACGAGACGATCTTGCTCTTGTTCATCTTGAACATCATCGGATTCTTCTTGTCCGGAGCGCTCATCTCCATGATTGTCGCCATCATCTTCTATTGGAATCGCTCGAAGTCGATGCGCCTTCTTGGAATCATTCTCTTGATTGCCGGACCGATCCTCTTCATCGTGTTTGCTATCAGCGCCTTCCCTCTGTTTGATACGCAGATGATGGATTGGCAACAGATGGAGTACGAAATGAATCTATAATCAAAAAATCCCGAAGGCTCAGCCTTCGGGATTTGCTTATTGTTGATGGAACGGATTGTTCAAATCGCCCGGGTCGACGGGATCGACCGGGTCAGCCGGTTCTACTTTATCCTCATCAAGGAATGTGGATGGCGTATAGACCGAACCGTGCTCCAAATCGATCGTACCGGTACGCGTCCCCGCCTCGACTTCGATGCGAGGGGTTTGACCACGACCCGACAAGAATTCCAGACGACGCTGTGCGACGTCCTTACGGTCACGGATGATTTCGAGCTCATCGAGCAAGCAATGCAGACCACCGAAGTTCGTCTCGAGCTCCCCTTCGACCTCGACGCCATGTGGTAACACGAGTCGAATGTTTCCGGCGAGTGACGCGAGTTCAAACTTGGCAGGACGAGCTGTCGCCAGTTCCGCGCGGATGTTTCCGTTCCCTGTCTTGAGGGAGGCTTTATCGTACTTCCCACCGACGATGACGGCACCGTTTCCGGTCCGAACGTGAACGAGTTCCGCTTCGACACCTTCTACCTCGACTGTCCCATTACCAGTGTTCAGTAATAGTTCGGATGCATGCACGTCATGGAGCACGACACGCCCGTTTGCGGTTTGCACACGAACGTTCTCGACATCGAGACCATCGGCACGGACTTCGCCGTTCAACGTCTGAACAAGAAGGCGGTTGAAATGGTGGTGCGGGACGTACAGTTCCACGTGGGCTCGGACGAGTTTGTCACGGAGCGAAACGACGAGACGATCACCAATGACAGAGTGCTTGACCGCAGACTGTAACTGTTCGAGCGCCTTATCCGCGTCTTGTTGACGAAGCGGACGACCCGTGACAATCAGTTCACAATCCTCAGCATCAGACGAGACGATCGTCGCCGACGCATTGAACAGATCGAGCGAGATGTCGCTACCTGTGAACGGGAACGACTTTGAATACGTCACTTCCGGACCAAAGTTCGAGCTGAACGAAAAGTCGCTGTCGCGAAGTTTCGTTACGAGCCCCTCCACTGCAGATGTCAGTTTCGTTGTGAGCGATTCAACCGAATAGGCATCGACCTTTTCTGTATCCTGTCGCTCTTCAAGCGCTTGAACCTGTTCCGGTTCGAGTCGCTCGAGACGTTCGAGTTGCGTCATCGCCTCCTCGATTGTCATCTTGCCTTCCTTCACTTGCTGGAGAATCAGTTCACGCATTTCTTGTTTCACGTTCGTTTTCCCCCTTCAATTTGGTTGCACGTCAATTACCTTCCCGTTTCTCACCATTTCTATACTTATTTCTTTTTTCCTGCTTTCGGGTTCACTCGGGCTGCATCTCGTTCGAGAACCGGCTTCAAATACTTACCGGTATACGAGCCTGACACTTCCGCGACTTCTTCTGGTGTCCCCGTTGCGACGATGAGTCCGCCACCATCTCCACCCTCTGGTCCGAGGTCAATCAAATAATCGGCCGACTTGATGACGTCGAGATTGTGCTCGATGACGAGCACCGTGTCCCCGTTCTCGACGAGGCGTTGCAACACTTTCAACAAGCGCGCGATGTCGTCGACGTGAAGACCGGTCGTTGGTTCGTCTAGAATATAAATCGTTTTCCCGGTCGACCGTTTATGAAGTTCCGAAGCGAGTTTGACACGCTGGGCTTCCCCACCCGAAAGTTCCGTCGCCGGCTGACCGAGTTTCATATAGCCAAGACCGACGTCATAAATCGTTTGAATCTTCCGCTTGATTTTCGGAATCTTGTCAAAGAATTCGAGTCCTTCCTCAATCGTCATATCAAGGACGTCTGCGATCGTCTTTCCTTTGTACTTCACTTCGAGCGTTTCACGATTATAGCGTTTCCCGTGACAGACCTCACACGGAACGTAGACGTCAGGAAGGAAGTGCATCTCGATTTTGATGATCCCATCCCCACGACATGCTTCACAGCGCCCGCCTTTAACGTTGAAACTGAAACGTCCCTTCTTATAGCCGCGCATCTTCGCTTCATTCGTCGAGGCGAAGACGTCACGAATATCATCAAAGACACCCGTATACGTGGCGGGGTTCGAACGAGGGGTCCGTCCGATCGGGGATTGGTCGATATCGATGACCTTATCGATATGCTCAAGTCCTTCAATCTTCTTGTGCTTGCCTGGCTTCGCTTTGGCCCGGTTCATATTGTGCGCGAGCGATTTATAGAGAATCTCATTGATGAGGGTCGATTTACCCGATCCCGAGACCCCTGTTACGGCAACGAACATCCCGAGTGGAATGGAAACGTCGACGTCTTTTAGGTTGTTCTCTTCTGCTTTGACGATCTTTAAGAAACGTTCGTCTGGCATCTTCCGTTCAGCCGGAAGTGGGATGAACTTCTTCCCAGCAAGATATTGACCGGTGAGCGAGTTTTTATTTTTCATCAGTTGTTTCGGCGTCCCGGCCGCAATGACCTGTCCGCCATGTTCTCCTGCGCCTGGTCCGATATCAATCAAGTAGTCGGCTTCCATCATCGTGTCCTCGTCATGCTCGACGACGATGAGCGTGTTGCCGATGTCCCGCATCTGTTTGAGGGTCGAAATCAACCGATCGTTATCACGTTGATGAAGACCGATGGATGGTTCGTCAAGGACATACAAGACACCCGTGAGACGAGACCCAATTTGTGTCGCGAGACGAATCCGCTGCGCCTCCCCACCCGAGAGTGTTCCAGCGGCACGAGAGAGCGTCAAGTAGTCGAGACCGACGTTATTCAAAAAACTGAGTCGTTCCCGAATCTCTTGGAGGATGAGACGGGCGATGGCGATCTCTTTCTCGCTCAACTGCTCGTTGAGTCCTTCAAAGAACGCGAGTGCGTTCACGACCGATTTCTCCGTCACTTGCCCGACGTGCTGACCCGTGATCTTGACGGCGAGCGACTCTTCTTTCAAGCGATAGCCGTGACATGTCGGACACGCATGTGTCGCCATGTACATTTCCATCTGCTCACGGATATAGTCGGATGTTGTCTCCCGGTAACGGCGCTCGATGTTACGGAGCACCCCTTCAAAGAAAATGGTATTCGTCCGCACTTGACCGAAGTCGTTCTCGTAGCGGAAGAGGAACGATTCCTCCGAAGACCCGTTCAAGACGAGGTCCTGATCACGTTTTGATAGGCGCTCGAACGGCACGTCCATGTCGATGTTGAAATGCTGGCACATCGCAGCCAACAGTTGCGGATAGTACTGGGAACTTGTCGGTTGCCATGCGGCAATCGCCCCCTCTTTCAACGTCTTCGACGGGTCCGGGATGACGAGTTCTGGGTCGACGTCTAGTTTCGTCCCAAGACCATCACACGTCGGACATGCACCGAATGGCGAGTTGAATGAGAACATCCGAGGTTCGAGTTCGCCGATGGAGAACCCGCAGATCGGACAGGCGTGATGCTCACTGAAGAGAAGCTCGGTGCCATCCATCTTATCGATAATGACACGGCCGTCCGCAAGACGTAATGCCGTCTCGAGTGAGTCGGCGAGGCGCCCTTCGACGTCAGGTCGGACCACGAGGCGGTCGACGACGACTTCAATCGAATGCTTCTTGTTTTTATCGAGCTCGATCTCATCCGTCAATTCAATTGTTTCACCATTGACACGGACACGAACAAATCCTTCTTTTTTCAAGGAGTCGAATACTTTCACGTGCGTCCCTTTTCGACCCGATACGATTGGCGCAAGAATTTGGAGTCGCGTCCGTTCCGGCAATTCCATCACCTGGTCGACCATCTGTGAGATCGTTTGACTCGAGATCTCGATGCCGTGGTTCGGACAGACCGGCTTCCCGATTCGTGCGAACAATAGACGAAGGTAATCATAAATCTCGGTCACCGTCCCGACCGTCGACCGTGGGTTACGACTCGTCGTCTTCTGGTCAATCGAGATGGCCGGACTGAGCCCTTCAATCGTATCGACGTCTGGCTTATCCATCTGTCCGAGGAACTGTCGGGCATATGCGGATAAGCTCTCGACGTAACGACGCTGTCCTTCCGCATAGATCGTATCGAACGCAAGTGACGATTTCCCGGAGCCGGACAAGCCCGTCAAGACGACGAGCTGGTCACGTGGGATATCGATGTCAATATTTTTTAAGTTGTTGACGCGTGCCCCTTTGATGACAATCGCATTTTTCTTTTCAGCCATTTAATTCCCTACCTTCAACTCCAAGATTAAGTCACGCAATTCGGCCGCACGTTCGAACTGGAGGTCGCGCGCCGCTTGCTTCATTTCTTCTTCCAACTTGGCAATCGCCGCCTCGCGTTCGGCCGGCTTCATCGTACTGAGCGATTCGAGTGCTTCCTCTTCCGCCTCGACCGTCGCCCGAATGACCCCTCGGACGTCCTTTCGAATCGTCTGCGGGATGATGCCATGTTCTTCATTATAAGCCTGTTGAATCGACCGACGACGATCCGTCTCTTCGATGGCCCGCGCCATCGAGTCGGTCACCTTGTCCGCGAACAGGATGACGTGTCCGTTCGCATTACGCGCCGCTCGACCAATCGTCTGGATGAGCGAGCGATCCGAACGAAGGAACCCTTCCTTGTCCGCATCGAGGATCGTCACGAGACTGACCTCTGGAATATCGAGACCCTCCCGCAACAAGTTGATCCCGACGAGCACGTCATACTTCCCGAGCCGAAGGTCACGAATGATTTCGATTCGCTCGAGCGTCTTGATCTCGGAGTGCATATAGTTGACCTTGATTCCCGCTTCGCGTAAGTAATCGGATAGGTCCTCTGCCATCTTCTTCGTGAGCGTCGTCACGAGCACGCGCTCGTCGCGCTTGATGCGTTCGCGAATCTGATCCATCAAGTAGTCAATCTGACCTTTGATCGGATGAATCTCGATTGTCGGATCAAGTAACCCGGTCGGACGGATGATCTGCTCAATCATGTTCGGCGTATGTTCGAGTTCGTACGGACCTGGTGTCGCCGAGATGAAAATCGCTTGTGAGACTTTCTTCTCGAACTCATCGAACTTGAGCGGACGGTTATCCTTCGCCGAAGGGAGACGGAAGCCGTGGTCGACGAGCACTTGTTTCCGTGCCTGATCCCCGTTGTACATCCCGCGTACTTGCGGGAGCGTCACGTGCGACTCATCAGCGACGAGTAAGAAGTCTTCTGGGAAGTAATCGAGTAGCGTATACGGAGTCGAGCCTTCTGGCATCAAGTTCAAGTGGCGCGAATAGTTCTCGATTCCTGAACAATACCCCATCTCACGCATCATTTCCAAATCGTAATGCGTTCGTTGCTCGAGTCGTTGCGCTTCTAGGAGCTTCCCTTCTTCGCGGAACTTCTCAAGTTGTTCCTCAAGTTCCGCTTCGATGTTGACGATTGCCTTTTGCAATTTTTCGTCGCGTGTGACGAAGTGGGATGCCGGGAAGATGGCGACGTGATCACGGTCTGCGATGATTTCACCCGTCAACGGATCCATCTCACGGATACGGTCGATCTCGTCTCCGAAGAACTCGATGCGCATGCAGTGTTCGTCACGCGATGCTGGGAAGATCTCGACGACGTCCCCGCGGACACGGAAACGTCCACGCTGGAAATCGATATCGTTTCGTTCATATTGAATGTCGATGAGTTTACGTAACATCTCGTCACGTCCCATCTCTTTCCCGACGCGAAGGCTCAAGACGAGGCTCCGATATTCTTCCGGGTTACCGAGACCATAAATACAGGAGACAGATGCGACGATGATGACGTCATCGCGCTCAAAGAGAGCCGACGTCGCCGAGTGACGCAGCTTATCGATTTCATCATTGATTGAAGCATCCTTCTCAATGAACGTATCCGTCGACGGCACGTACGCTTCCGGTTGATAGTAGTCATAGTAACTGACGAAGTACTCGACCGCGTTGTTCGGGAAGAACTCTTTGAACTCCGAGTAGAGCTGACCGGCGAGCGTCTTGTTATGGGCGAGGACGAGTGTCGGCTTCTTTACTTCTTGAATGACGTTCGAAACGGTAAACGTTTTACCCGTACCCGTTGCACCGAGGAGCGTCTGATACCGGTCACCTCGATTTACACCTTCGACAAGCTGTCGAATCGCTTCAGGCTGGTCGCCTCCTGGTTGAAATTCAGATTGTAATGCAAACGGAATCGATTCCATAAGATACTCCTCACCTTCTCATTTCATAAGTGTCTTGATTATACCATAGACACGAACAAATATTCGCTTATTAGTTTGTAGGTTAATTCATTTTATTTCTTTTTTTCATTCAATCCATTGTTCATTTCTTTTTCCTTTACTGTCTCAAAAGAAACATCTTGTTCCATCCAAATCATCACATCAAGATTTCAACAGAATCACTTTTGTGGCATAAAGCATTGCACTTTTCAGATTGGACTATGTCCCTAGTAAATTGGAATGCTTGAAATATCCGAAAAAACCATCCACTTCGTGAACGTTTCGCTCTGCTTCTTAATTCTTTTGCGAAGTTTACAGCTGTAAATGTGAACATTTGTAGGAAAAAAGTAGGATTTTTAAAAAACACTGTTTTAAAACGCTTACATTTTGGGCATATAATGAAGTGGTAAGTCAAATTGCATAAGGGAGAAAGGGGAGTATCACATGTCAGCATTTGTCAGTGAAATTATTGGTACGATGCTATTGATTCTGCTCGGTAACGGTGTCGTCGCCGGCGTCGTCCTCCGCCATTCCAAAGCGGAAAACTCTGGCTGGATTGTCATCACAATGGGTTGGGGTCTTGCCGTTATGGTCGGGGTCTACGCAGCCGGAATTTACGGAGGCGCTCACATCAACCCTGCCGTCACGATTGGTCTCGCGACAGCAGGCGAATTCCCATGGGCTGATGTCCCACTTTATATCCTCGCTCAGTTTATTGGAGCCATCATCGGGGCATGTTTGGTTTATGTCCACTACAAGCCGCACTATGATGCGACAGACGATCCTGGTTTAAAACTGGCGACGTTCTCGACAGCTCCAGGTATTCGAAGCACGCCGTACAACTTGATTGGTGAGATTATCGGAACATTCGTCCTTGTCTTTGCATTGTTGTCATTCGGGGCAAACACATTCGCAGACGGACTCAATCCACTCATCGTTGGTTTCTTGATTGTATCGATTGGTCTTTCGCTCGGTGGTACGACGGGATATGCGATCAACCCGGCACGTGACCTTGGGCCACGTATCGCACACGCATTCCTTCCAATTAAAGGAAAAGGATCTTCAGATTGGGGTTATTCATGGATCCCGGTCGTCGGTCCGATTATCGGTGCGATTATTGCCGCACTCATCTACGGTATTCTCGTCCCTTAACACATAATTTTGAAGGAGGAAATCACATATGGCGAAAGAAAAACGTTATATTTTAGCATTGGACCAAGGAACGACAAGTTCACGAGCAATCATCTTTGATCATGATGGAAAAATTGTCACAGTCGCACAGCGCGAATTCAAACAATACTTCCCGAAACCAGGCTGGGTCGAGCACAACGCCAATGAGATTTGGGGGTCTGTCCTCGCCGTTATGGCGGAAGCGTTCGGTTCTGCTGATATCGACCCGAATGAGATTGCCGGAATCGGGATCACGAACCAACGTGAAACAGCTGTCGTTTGGGAGAAGGAAACAGGACGCCCTGTCTATAACGCCGTCGTCTGGCAATCCCGTCAAACCGCCGACATCTGTGAAGAGCTGAAAGCAGCCGGTCATTCCGATATGGTCCGCGACAAAACAGGTCTCCTCATCGATGCCTACTTCTCAGGAACGAAAGTCAAATGGATTCTTGACAACGTCGAGGGTGCACGTGAAAAAGCTGAGAACGGCGAACTCCTCTTCGGGACAATCGACACGTGGCTCATCTGGAAACTCTCTGGTGGAAAAGCACACGTAACCGATTACTCGAACGCATCGCGTACACTCATGTACAACATCTACGAGCAGAAGTGGGATGACGAGTTACTCGACATCTTGACAGTGCCAAAATCAATGCTTCCTGAAGTCAAACCGTCAAGTGAAGTCTATGCGAACACGATTCCATACCACTTCTTCGGATTCGAAGTCCCGATTGCCGGAGCTGCAGGTGACCAACAGGCCGCCTTGTTCGGACAAACTTGCTTCGAAAAAGGTGAGGCGAAAAACACGTATGGAACAGGTTGTTTCATGCTCATGAACACGGGAGAAGAAGCCGTCAAATCTGATCACGGTCTCTTGACGACAATCGCTTGGGGCTATAACGGGAAAGTAGAATACGCGCTCGAAGGTTCGATCTTCGTCGCCGGTTCTGCAATCCAGTGGCTCCGTGACGGATTACGAATGTTGAAATCAGCGAAAGACTCAGAACAGTATGCGACACGGATCGAATCAACTGACGGTGTCTACGTCGTTCCTGCCTTCGTCGGTCTCGGTGCCCCGTACTGGAACTCTGACGTCCGTGGTGCCATCTTCGGTCTCACGCGTGGGACAGAGAAAGAACAGATGGTCCGGGCGACAATCGAGTCACTCGCTTACCAGACACGTGACGTCCTCACGTCGATGGAAAATGACTCAGGCATCAACTTGAAGACGCTCCGCGTCGATGGTGGAGCCGTCAGCAACAACTTCCTCATGCAGTTCCAATCGGACATTCTCAACGTCCCGGTCGAACGTCCTGAAGTGAGTGAAACGACTGCACTCGGTGCCGCCTACTTGGCGGGTCTCGCCGTTGGATTCTGGAAAGACCAAGCCGAAGTCAAAGACCAGTGGAAACTCGATAAGAAGTTCGATCCGAACATGGACGAGTCTCACCGTGAAGCCCTATACAAAGGATGGCAACACGCTGTCGAAGCCACAATGGCATTCAAACCTTCAAAACTTGATGTATAAGACGAAAGGGCATCCTTGCAGGTGCCCTTTTTGTATGCAAAAAAGAGTACCCATGACGGATACTCTTACAGTTTACGTAAGCGAACTCTCGGGCTCGTTGGTTCCCCGACGAACAAAATCCCGAGCTCATGTGGATCGGTCTCATACATCGCCCGTTGAACGAATCGGATGTCTCCGTTCAGATTCAACACTTCCAGCTTGATGTATGGCTTATGTTGCTGGAGCGCCTCATAAAAACTGTGCCCTCCGGTGATGACCGTCCCGTTGACTTTATAGATCGATTCACCCGGGATGAGCTGCATCGCCTCTCCAGGCGAGTTCGGTAGCGTGTCGACGATGACCGCCCCACGGTTTCCGTTGATGAAGACGGGTGTCGTTCCCCGATTCTCGCGTTTGATCCATTGTAAGCCGAGCTCATAGAGGACGAATAGCGTCAATACTACATAGTCGACATATGGAATCTCAAACGCATATGAGAGGCCGAATAGACCGAGAGCGATCAAAGCGAGTACGGCACGATAATTGCTCAGTCGTGCGAGAAGCGTTCCTGGTAGGGCGCCGGTCGACAATAAACTGACCCCGATGGGAATCGGAAGAATGATGGGCACCATCGGCCAGTCGAGACCGAACATCGGTGGCACGAAGACGACGAGCGGGAAAAACCAAATCCGTTTGACGACATGCCCTCCGATAAACTGCCCCCGTTTCGACAAGATCAAGGTCGGGGATGTCTCTTTTGGTCCGTTCCAGCGCAAGAGAATCGCTTCAGCAAGGGTGACGAGGCCGAATGTGAGCGCATAGACCGTCCAATCGACCTGAGCGAGTGCTGCTACCCAATCACGAAGCACCCCATATGCGACAACATCGCGTAACAAGACGACCCCAAACAACACGAGAAGAGGCAGCACCGGATTAAAGAATCGCGGATGCATCGTCAAGACGACGAGCGTATAGAGAATCGTGAACGAGACGGCCCACTCAAACGTGATGGTCGTCTCGAGTAAAATCGTCACGGCCGATGAGAGGACCGCTAACAGAAGACTCGGCCAGATGAAATGTCTCCATTCCGACTTCGGTGAGCGACGTCTCGAACGGAACATGGCCCGTTCTCGCTTGACCCGTGTCAGCGATATGTATGTAAGGGCGACAAGTGTCACCCAAAACAGCGGACTACCTAACAACGTCAATAAAGCCGTAACACCCATTCGTACAACTTCCACGCGGTCCAACCCTTTCTTTCATACAACGTTATTTTGCGGCTTCTTCAAGCGCACGATTCAATTGGGCGTCATTCGCCTCATCTTGAATCGCTTCGAGCAACTTCGCTTCGAGTGCAGAGGCTGTCTCTTCATCGACAGTTCCAGAAGCCTCGAGACCATTGTCTGTCTGGAATGCTTTCACGGCGTTCGCCATCGTGTCCCCGTAATATCCCGGCTGACCGCCTGGCTCATAGCCGATTCCAGTTAAAATTTTATGCAAGTTCGAGACGGCGTCACCGTAATCTCCGACTTGGAGCGACTCTTCTTCTGTCAGGACACGGGTCACGTTGAAGAAGTCCGGTTGCTCCACTTCAATGTCCGGCTCGATGCCCTTCTTGTTAATCCAATTTCCGTCCGGTGTGAGCCACTTGCTCGTCGTCAATTTCAAGTTACTGCCGTCCTCTAAGTCGAACGCCGTCTGGACGACACCTTTTCCGAACGTCTTCGTCCCGATGATGGTCGCGCCTGCTCCTTCTTTCATCGCACCAGTCAAAATCTCAGATGCCGAGGCAGAACCCTCATCCGTCAAGACAAACAGGTCATACGGTTTCGCTTCACGAGCGCGACCGTTTTGTGCATCACGGTCACCGTCCGCATTCTCGATTTGGACGACCGGTTTTGAGGTCGGGACGAACCCTTCCGACATCTCGATGACGGCAGGCAAGAGACCTCCCGGATTTCCACGAACATCGATGATCAAGCTATCGATTTCTTCTGACTCGAGTTGCTCGAGTTGTTCGAGGAATTCATCAGCCGTCGGTTCTGAGAATTGGGTGACTTGGAGATACCCAATCTTTTTACCGTCTTTCTCTTTCACTTCAGAGAAGACCGTCTCGATTGGAATCGTGTCACGTGTGATCTCATAATCCGCCGTCTGACTGCCACGGCGAATCGTCAACGTGACGGTCGTCCCTTTTTCGCCTCGAATCAATTGGACGGCTTCCTGTACATCCATCCCTTCGATCGACTCCCCGTCGACCGCTGTGATGATGTCGCCAGGACGAAGTCCCGCCTCTTCAGCCGGAGCGCCTTTGATCGGAGCGACAATTAGGATGTCCTCTCCTTTCTTCTCCAAAGTCGCGCCGATTCCTTCAAAACTCGATTCAATCGAGTCCGTAAATTGTGACGTTTCTTCCGCATCCAAGAAATCCGAATACGGGTCGTTCAGCGCTGCGGTCATCCCGTCGAGCGCACCGGTCAATAAATCGTCTTCTGAGATGTCCTGTAACGAATGTTCTTCAATCAAATTACGTACTTGGTCGACTTTATCCCAGCCTTCCGCATTCGTTTGAATGGGAAGCGATGTGTCTGTAAACGCCATCGTCGCAAGGCCTGCACCGGCCCCAGCCACGAACGTTGTGCCAGCGAGTAGTCCTGCGGTTGAATTTTTCACGGGTTGGTCCCTCATTTCTCTTTGTAAGTCTTTTCATTAGTATAGCAAAAACTAGAGGAAAAGCGGACGCGTTCCACATATTTGGGACGCGTCCGCTTCTGTCAGTATCCAATATACGGGGCTGGGTCAATCGCGTTCGGCTGTCCCGGTGCCCATTTTCCTCGGTGTAACTCAAAATGAAGATGGGGACCGGTCGACCAGCCGGTATTGCCGAGCGTTCCGACCGTCTGTCCCGCCGCCACTTGTTGACCGGCTCCGACTGTGATCGCATTTAAATGGGCATAGACGGTCGTCCAAATCTCACCGTTGATGACATGCGAAACGAAGACGACATTTCCATATCCGGTCGCCGGTGCCGCCTTGATGACGACACCTGGTGCGCTTGACACGATTGGTGTTCCAGACGCATTGACGAGGTCGATGCCCTTGTGAATCTCCGGCACACCTGTCAACGGGTTGTCTCGTGGACCGAACGGACTAGACACATAACCGGACACAGGACGAACGAATCCCGTGGACGTGGACACATTCGTCGGTGTTTCGGTTGGTGCGGTCACTTCTGGTGCCTCCTCGACCTCCGACTCACGGGCTTCCGCTTCTGCTTGTGCTCGCTCTTCAGCGGCACGCGCCTCAGCTTCACGTTTGGCACGTTCCGCCGCCTCTGCGGCTTCTCGTTCGGCAGTCGCAATCGCCTCTAGTTGTTCACTGATGATGCGGTTCTGTTCAGCCATGACCGCCTGTTCTTCACTGCGCGTCATCTTTTCGAGCTCGAGCTGCTCTACTTGTTCGTTCAGTTCAACCAACAGGTCACGTTTCTTCTCGGCCGTCCGGTCAAGGTCTTGCTTGGTGATGACGAGCTCGCGCTCTTTTTGCTTGATGAAAGAGAGCTGGGTACGTTGTGTCGACTCGAGCGACTCCAAACGTTCCATCTCACTCATATAATTATGTATGAGCTCCCGGTCCTGTTCAGCGATCGTGCGGGCCGTCATAGCCCGTGTCACGAAGTCGCCGAAGGAACGGGACTCAAAAATGACTTGTAAATAGGAAGTGTCTTCATGTACTTGCAAAACGCGAAGGCGCTCGTTCACGAGTTCCTTCTGGCTTTCCAAGTATTCTTCCTGAACGGAAAGTTGTTGGCGGGTCGACTCGAGTTCTGCCCTGGCTGTATCGATCTCATGCTGCTGAATGGCAATTTGTTCGCTCAATTCATTCAACCGGTCGTCGACGACGTGTATTTCCGTCTTCACGGCATCACGCTCTGCCTCGGTGATCTCGAGTTCGGCATCCGTCTCGGCCTGCGCTTTTTTCGACTCCTCCAACTCATTGGACAGTTGATCTTGTCGAGCTTTCAACGTGTCTTTCTCTGTCGCCATGACCGGCATGGCAAGTAACGATACACACAACCCTAGCGCAAGCGAACGTTTCATCCGCCAACTCCTCCTTATTTAAGTTAGATTTTCAAGAAACGACCGAGCGATGTCGTCGATCCCCAGATTCCGATGAACGCACCGAGTGCAAGTAAAACAAGCGATACTTGGACTGTTAGCGTCGATGGATCAATCAACTTAAATATATCACTATTCAATTGATCAAGCGATGGTTGTAAAGCACTATATGCAACGTCATATCCGAAATAAATGACAAGAATCGGGACGAGAGCCCCAAGCATTCCAAGGAGCAATCCTTCGATAAAGAACGGCCAGCGGATAAAGCTGTTTTTCGCTCCGACGAGTCGCATGATTTCAATCTCACGGCGACGCGAGAAGATTGTCATTTTAATCGTATTTGAGATCAAGAACATCGCCATCAATGTCAAACCGACAATCAACGCGAGTCCACCGATGCGAATCCCGTTGAAGAAGGCAAACATTTTATCGATGTAGTCTTTTCCGTATTTCACATCGTCCACATTATCGAGTGAACCGACCGATTTGGCCACTTCCTCTAGTTCTGTCGGGTCTTGTGCTTTGACGATATAGCGGGCGTGGAGCGGGTTGTCTTTTTCAACCGTTCCGTATGCAGCCGCATCATCGCCAAGCTGGTCTTGGAACTTCGCTAGCTCATCTTCTTTTGAACTGAACGTGACCGTCGAGACACCCGGCACCTGTTCAATGTTCTCCCCGAGTTTCTCAACCGAGTTCTCATCCGCTGTACGAGTGATGAACACTTGAATCTCGACATCATTTTCGACGTTATCTGAAATTTCATTGATGTTGAACATGACGAGTGCGAATACACCGACAAGTAGCAACGTAATGGTCACGGCACTAATCGCCGCGAACGACATCCATCCATTCCGAAGTGTTCCTTTGAACCCTTCACGCAAATGGCGCAATCCAGTCTTAAATATCATAGCCATATGCTCCTTTCTCTTCATCGCGCACGACTTTCCCGTTCTCAATCGCGATGACGCGGTGACGAATCTTATCGACGATGTCACGGTTGTGTGTCGCCATGACGATTGTCGCTCCGCGGCGGTGAATCTCTTCAAACACTTCCATGATGCCCCATGCTGTTTCCGGGTCTAAGTTCCCTGTCGGCTCATCGGCGATGATCAATTTTGGCTTATTGACGATTGCGCGAGCAATCGAGACACGTTGTTGTTCTCCACCTGATAGTTCGTCGGGATAGTTGCGCGCCTTGTTCTTCAATCCGACAAGGTTCAACACATCCATGACTTGTTTCCGAATCGAAGACGTGTCCGCTCCTACAACTTCTAATGCGAACGCTACGTTCTCATATACCGTAAGTGACGGCAACAATTTGAAGTCTTGGAAGATAACGCCGAGTTGACGGCGTAGCTTCGGTACGTGTCGGTTTTTAATTTTCCCGACATCGAGTCCGTCAATCAACAATTGACCGGCTGTCGGCTTCTCCTCACGATAAATCATCTTCATGAACGTCGACTTTCCGGCACCGGAAGGCCCGACGACATAAAGGAACTCGCCGTCGCGAATTTCTAGATCGAGGTCATCCATGGCGACGACGCCGTTCGGATATACTTTACTGACTTTTTGCATCGAGATCATAACGTATTCCCTACCCTTTTTAAATTATTTTTAAGCATCTATGACGAATTCGAATCGATTATTTTAGTTACTGTATATTTCGCCTAGAGTCTTTTTTACAGGAAACGGCTCCCTCTGTCAAGGTGTCGCTTTTTTATGTTAGCCTGGTCAAAAAATCATCTAGGGCATATGTTGAAGCGACTACAATTATATCAATCCGACTTTTAAAACACCATTACAGGATTGTTTCAGTTCGATTGAGTTCGATGTGAAAATGTCGCGAAGAACCTCGCTTTCTAAATCTCCCAGAGAATGTTGAAACCGCACTTCAAAAGGGTGCTCCCTAAGGAACACCCTTCACCAATACGCCACATTTAATCGTGTGGTTTTTCTTTCAATGCATCAAACGGCGACTTTTTCCGTTTCCGATACTTGATATGAATCGTTGAGGATTCATAGTCATCGGAAGCCCGGATATCCCGACTCGATACGCGGACGAATGACCAAGCAAGAAGGAACATGATGAGGATAAGCGGGAATCCACCGACGATACTCGCTGTCTGGAGCGTCTCTAGTCCGCCGAGGAACATGAGCGTGAGCGGCATGATAGCAAGCGCGAACGCCCAAAAGAGACGGTTCCAGACAATCGGCTCATCCTCGACATGTTTTTGCGTGACCGATGCCAAGATGTATGATGATGAATCGAACGTTGTCGCCAAAAAGATAATGGCAAGAAGCGTAAAGACGCCGATGACGACTTTCCCGAAAGGCAATTGGCCGATGATGGCGATGATTGTAGGTGCCGGGCCATTCGCCGCCATGTACCCGACAACATCGAACGTCCCACTTAGATGAAGGTAGAGCCCGTAGTTTCCGAGAATCCCAAAGAACAAGATGCATCCGAGCGTTCCGTACACCATCGTCCCAAAGATCATATTCCGAATCGTACGACCGCGTGAGATACGGGCGACGAACAATCCGACGAATGGTGCATAGACAAGCCACCATGCCCAATAGAACACCGTCCACGATTCCGGGAACCCGGTCGATGTGAAGCCACCGAAGTCACCGAACGGTTCCATCCACGTTGCCATCCGGAAAAAGTTATCCATGACGATTCCGACTCCATTGAACGTCGTCTCCATAATGAATCGAGTCGGACCAAAGATAAGCACGAACGTCAAAATCCCAAGGGCGAGCCAGATGTTCAAGTCACTGAGTACTTTGATGCCACCCTTCAGTCCAATGTAAGAACTGATGGCGAAGATGACCGTACAAATCAACATGATGACGGCCTGCATCCCGAGCGTGACGGGAATCCCTGTCAGTTCGTTGACCCCTTCGGCAATCATCGGGGTACCGAGGGCGAGCGTCGTCCCGGCACCACCTAATAATCCAAAGATAAATAAGATATCAATCAATTTACCGAGGGGTCCATCTGCCCATTTTCCGATAACGGGACGTACCGCTTCACTTACCTTTAAGACGGATTTCTTACGGACGTAAAAGAAATAAGCGATCGGCAGTGCCGGTAACGTATAGATTGCCCAAGCGATCGGTCCCCAGTGGAACATCCCATATGCTGTCGACCATTGAATCGCTTCCGGTGACTCCGGTGTCAGCCCGAACGGCGGACCTTCATAGTAATAGACCCATTCGATGACGGACCAATAGAGGATGCTGGACCCGATGCCGGCAGCAAATAACATCGCCGCCCAAGAGAATGTACTAAATTCGGGTTCTTCATCTTCACGACCTAATTTGATATGACCATTCTTACTGAAGGCAATGAAAATCCGAACGCACCTAAGCCCATTGCTAAGTACAACATGCCGAAGTTAGAGGTCATGTATTCGTTCGCCGCACCGACCCACGCTTTACCGGTCTCTGGGAAGAAGATGAGCGGTAACGTCACCCCTAACAGTAATACAAACGAGCCGATAAAAGTCGGCCAGTCAATCAGTTTCGTCTTCAATCGTCATCACTCCATTTCCACTATGTCTCACGTTACCTTAACAATATTTCCCCAAGCCTTAACACCCAAAACAAAAAAGCATGAGGTGTGTTCCACCTCATGCTGTCGAATCTTATTTTTTCTCAGCGAGCCAAGCGGCGACCGCTGTGATCTCTTCGTCTTTTTCAATGACGTTCGCAGGCATCGCGCCTTGACCGTTTCGAATGACGTTTTCAATCTCTTCTGCCGACAGACGAGCACCGACTTGCTCGAGTGACGGACCACTCATTCCTTCAAGGTTCGCACCGTGACATGCCGCACAGTTTTGTGCGTATACCGCTTCCGCGTCAACCGATGCCGTGTTCGAGCCCGAATCCCCGTTGCTCGATGTATCCTCTTCTTCACCGCCGCCACATGCGCCGAGTGTCAGCATGGCGCCGAGGCCGATGGCCATCATCCATTTTTTCATAACCACGTTCCCCTCCTAAGTTGTAGAAATGACCTACATTTACCATTATAGCCGTTAACGTATGTTTTCTAACCTAATCTCACGAAAAGTACACAAAGATTCCACAACTTACGGCACGTTGATGTAACGCTTATCAGACGTAAACCCTTGTCCGAGCACCTCATGTGCCTCACTGAAGACGAGGAACGCCTCTGGGTCGATCCGACGGATGATTTCCTTCAATCGACTCACCTCGCTCTGACGGACGACGATCATGAGCATCGGACGGTCGAGACGTGAATACGCTCCGATCGCTTGGATCTCTGTCGCACCGCGGTCAAGCTCCTCGAAGACGGCCCGGACGATAAAGTCCCGCTTCTCCGAGATGACGTAAGCCATCTTGTCCTGTGTGAACCCGAGCTGGACGAAGTCGATCATCTTGACCGTGATGAATAACGCGATGAGTGCATAGAGCCCGGTCGTGAACGAGAACGTCAAGGCCGCGGTCAAGACGACCATGCCATCGAGGATGGCGATACAGAGATAGAGCGGGATGTGCGTGAACTTATGTAAGATCTGAGCGATCAAGTCCATTCCCCCTGTCGAGGCGCGTCCACGGAAGATGAGTCCGAGTCCGACACCGACGCCGACACCACCGAAGATGGCCGCGAGGAGCGTATCGTCCACAGCCGCACCGGCATCGATCGCCTCATAGAAAAGAATGACACCCGGTAAAAAGATGGAGCCGACGAGCGACTTCACACCGAAGCCGAGGCCGAGGATGGCCCACCCGATAATCAGAAGTAACACGTTCGCCACGAGCTGGAACGCCCCCGGCGAGATGCCGAACAGTTCATACGTGATGACCGAGATCCCACTCACCCCGCCCGATGCCAGATTATTCGGCAACAGAAATAAGCTGAAGGCCGAGGCGACGAACACCGATCCGGTCAACAAATACAGATAGTCTTTGACGATTTGCTTCATTAAAGAAAGTCTCCTTTACACACAACATGGCCCAAAGACGGGTGTCTTTGAGCCACATGCATCACATATTTGTTTTACGAAGGTAGGCATCGATGAACGGCATGACGTCGCCGTCCATGACGCCACTCGTGTTCCCGACTTCATAGTTCGTCCGGTGGTCTTTGACCATCGAATACGGGTGGAAGACATACGAACGGATTTGGCTACCCCAACCGATGTCCGTCTTTTCCCCACGGATCTCGTCGAGTTTTCGTTGCTGCTCGTCGAGTTCGCGTTGGTACAATTTCGCTTTCAACATCTTCATCGCCGACTCACGGTTCTTGATCTGTGAGCGCTCGGTCTGACACGAAACGACGACGCCCGTCGGCACGTGCGTGATCCGGACGGCAGAGTCCGTCGTGTTGATGTGCTGACCGCCGGCACCTGATGCACGGTACGTGTCGATACGGAGGTCTTCTGTCCGTACTTCGATCTCGATGTCGTCATCGAATTCCGGCATGACGTCACATGACACGAACGACGTATGACGACGACCTGACGAGTCGAATGGCGAGATGCGGACCAAGCGGTGAATCCCTTTCTCCGCCTTCAAGTAGCCGTATGCGTTATGACCGACGATGCGGAGCGTGACCGACTTGACGCCCGCCTCTTCACCCGGGAGGTAATCGACCGTCTCGACTTTCCAGCCTTGTTTGTCAGCGAAACGTTGATACATCCGAAGGAGCATCGATGCCCAGTCCTGTGACTCGGTACCGCCCGCACCCGGGTGCAATTCGAGGATGGCGTTGTTCGCATCGTATGGTCCGTTCAAGAGGATCTCGAGTTCGAAGTCATCAAACTCCTTCTTGAGCGCTTGAATCGATTCCCCGAGCTCTTCTTGCATCTCGGCGTCCGGCTCTTCCTTGATGAGTTCGAGCGTCACTTCGCCGTCCTCATGTTGATTGGCGAGGTCTTGATACTTGTCGACCATCGCTTTGAGTCCGTTTGACTCATCGATGACTTTTTGTGCCTTCTCCTGGTTGTCCCAGAAGTCAGGATACGTCATCTCGTTCTCGAGCTCGGCGATACGTGCCTCTTTCTCTGTCAAGTTGAGAGACGCTCTGTAATTCTCGAGGCGTTTCGCCATCGCCTCTAGTTCGTTCCGAATATCTGAAATTTCCATAGTGTGATTCACCTTTCCGTAGGAAAGAGGCGAGCGGACCCGCCTCTTCAATAATTAAGCCTTTTGTCTACCGTGACAGTTTTTGAACTTCTTGCCAGAACCGCACCAGCACGGGTCGTTCCGGCCGATGCTGTCTTCTTTCGAACGACGGACCGGCTTCTTCTTGACAGGTGCATCGCTCTTGCCTGATACGGCGACTTCCTCTTCGACGACTTTCTCGCGGCGGAGGTTGTCCCCGACTTCGGCACGAAGGACGAAGCCTGTCACTTCTTCTGCGATTGCCGCATTCATCGCGTCGAACATGTTGATCCCTTCCGCTTGGTACTCACGAAGCGGATCGTTCTGTCCGTAAGCGCGGAGATGAATCCCTTGACGCAACTGGTCCATATGGTCGATATGAGCCATCCAGTGCGAGTCGACGGCACGGAGTACGATGATCTTCTCGAACTCGTTGAAGCGTTCCGGCGGCGCGAGTTCTCGTTTCGCCTCATACTGCTCGTTCACGCGCTCCATGAGAAGTTCGATGATTTCTTCACGTTCTTTGCCGAAGAAGTCTTTGCCTTCGACCGTCTTCTCGAGCGCGAGCGTCTGGTTGGCCCAGTGCGCGAGCTCGTCGATGTTCCATTCTTCCGGTACGAGTTCGATCGGCGTGTATTGTCCGACACCGAGTTCGACCGTCTGCGCCATCATCGAACGGACGATATCCGTGACCGACTCGTTCTCGAGGATGCTCGAGCGGTCCTTATACATGACCTTCCGTTGGTCGGCCATGACGTTGTCGTAACCGAGAAGCTGCTTCCGCGCATCGTAGTTGTTTCCTTCGACACGTTTTTGCGCTGACTCGACCGCTTTCGAGACCATGCGGCTCTCAATCGGTTGCGTGTCATCCATCCCGAGACGCTCCATCATGCTTTGGAGGCTATCCGTTCCGAAGCGACGCATGAGCTCGTCTTCGAGTGACAAGTAGAACTGGGATTTACCCGGGTCCCCTTGACGACCCGCACGACCACGGAGCTGGTTATCGATTCGGCGTGACTCGTGACGCTCTGTCCCGATGATGTAAAGACCACCGAGGTCGATGACACCTTCTCCGAGCTTGATGTCGGTACCACGACCGGCCATGTTCGTCGCAATCGTGACGGAACCTTTTTGACCGGCATTCTCGATGATTTCCGCCTCACGGGCGTGGTTCTTCGCGTTCAAGACATCGTGACGAATCTTCTTCTTCGTCAAGAGTTTGCTCAAGTATTCAGACGTCTCGACGGCGACCGTACCGACGAGGATCGGTTGTCCCGTTGCGTGGACTGCCGAAATTTCTTCGACGACGGCTTTGAACTTGCCTTCCATCGATTTGAAGATGAGGTCTGCCTTGTCATCGCGAAGGATCGGTTTGTTCGTCGGAATCGTCACGACCTGCATGTTGTAGATGTTACGGAACTCTTCTTCCTCTGTCTTCGCCGTACCGGTCATCCCGGCAAGCTTCTCGTACATCCGGAAGTAGTTCTGATACGTGATTGTCGCGAGCGTCATCGATTCGCGTTGAATCTCGACGCCTTCTTTCGCCTCGATCGCCTGGTGAAGACCTTCCGAGTAGCGGCGTCCGTCCATGACACGACCCGTGAATTGGTCGATGATCATGACTTGCCCCTCACGTACCATATAGTCGATATCGTGATGCATGACCGCGTTCGCACGAAGGGCGAGCCCGACGTGGTGGTTGACGGCGACGTGCTCGATTGCGAACAGGTTGTCGATGCCGAAGAACTTCTCGGCGAGGTCGACCCCTTGGTCCGTCAAGAGGACCGATTTCGTCTTCACGTCGACCGTATAATCGTCTCCTTCTTTCAACGTACGGACGAACGCATCCGCGCGTGTGTAGAGTTCAGTCGACTTTTGAGCCGATCCTGAGATGATGAGCGGAGTACGCGCCTCATCGACGAGGATCGAGTCGACTTCATCGACGATCGTGTAGTAGAGCTCGCGTTGAACACGGTCTTCCTTATAAAGGACCATGTTGTCACGGAGGTAGTCGAACCCGAGCTCGTTGTTCGTCGAGTACGTGATATCACAGTTGTAGGCCGCCTGTTTCTCGACACGGTCCATGTTCGACACGTTGAGGCCGACCGAGAGACCGAGTGCGAAGTAGAGCGGCTCCATGAGTTCTTTATCTCGTTTCGCCAAATATTCGTTGACCGTTACGACGTGTACGCCACGGCCAGTGAGCGCGTTCAAGTAGACAGGAAGTGTCGCGACGAGCGTCTTCCCTTCACCGGTTTTCATTTCGGCGATGTCGCCGTTATGGAGCACATAGCCCCCGATGAGCTGGACACGGTAATGACGCATCCCGAGCACACGCTCCGATGCCTCACGACAGACCGCGAACGCCTCCGGCAAGAGGTCGTCAAGTGTCTCGCCTTTCGCCAGACGTTCCCGGAACTCTTCCGTCTTCGCCTGAAGCTGTTCGTCGGACAATGCTTTGATTGGTTCGGCGAACGACTCGATCAAGTCGGCCGCTTTCTCTGCTTTTTTCAACATTCGTTTCTGTGGAGCAAATAACTCTTTCAAAAAGTTCGCCATACTCATATCTCCTCTGCACTCACTAAAAAATGCATGTTTTTTCCCTAATGTACAGTTTAACCGAAGTGGTGCCACCTTTCAAGGAAAGGCAAAAGGAAACGACCCCCCGAAGCCGGGAGGTCGTGTAGTGTCATGTATATTATTCAGGTTCGATCAAGCCGTACTTCCCATCTTTACGACGGTAGACGACGTTCGTGTTGCCCGTTTCTGCGTCAGAGAAGACGAAGAAGCTGTGACCGAGCATATCCATTTGAAGAATCGCCTCTTCCGTGTCCATCGGTTTCAACGTGAAGCGTTTCGTCCGCACGAGTTCGAGTTCTGCCTCGTCCTCATCGTAGACGGCCGGTGTATCATCAGGTCCTTCTAAAGACTTGAAGTACTCGCCGACGCCACCTTCTTTCCCGCGTCCTTTACGGTTGAGTTTCGTTTTGTGTTTACGGATTTGACGTTCCAATTTATCGACGACGAGGTCAATTGCCGCATACATGTCGAGGTTGATGTCCTCAGCACGGAGCAACAAGTTCGGCATCGGGATCGTCACTTCCACTTTTTGTTTCTCGTTATACACTTTCAAGTTGACGTAAGCCGTCTGTGCATCCGTAGGAGTTGTGAAATACCGAGTCAACTTCTCCAGCTTTTTCTCGACATAGTCTTTGATTGCTGGTGTGACCTCAATGTTTTCGCCGCGAATGTTATAAATCATCTGAACTCCTCCTTAGAAATAACCGCTTGAACCAATGATTCGTCGAACGAGACGGAATCTCCTGCTTCATTTCTTAAAAAAGAAAGGGGAACCAGGTGGCTCACTCATATTATACCCCGAAAACGCTACGATTGAAAACGTTATCATCAGAAAATAATGACAATTTTGTTCCGAATTCAACATTTCCTAGAACGAGCGAAAGGTATAGAAAGAAAATACCCATTCCACTCATTTTTAAACGCCTTTTTTTATTATGTAGACAAAATAAAAAGCCGACTCCCAAGGGAGCCGGCTTCGCGGTTTGAAATTATAATTTTACAACGTTAGCCGCTTGTGGGCCACGCTCGCCATCAACGATTTCAAACTCTACATCTTGACCTTCGTCAAGTGATTTGTAGCCTTCAGATTGGATTGCTGAGAAGTGTACGAACACGTCTTTGCCGCCTTCAACTTCGATGAATCCAAAACCTTTTTCTGAGTTAAACCATTTTACTTTACCTACCATGTGTAAATCCATTCCTTTCACCATTGGAGAATACAGAGGATTGTCCTCTACGGCTAATCTTACCACCTTCTTGTAAACGTGACAAATACTTTCTCAAATATTTGTAAACGTTTCGTCATTTGGCTTTCATTGGAATTATATTTCCCTACTTTTCATATTGTCTTGTTGAATTTACATTTTTTGTGATATATCATTGAAGGGATGATTTAGGTTTGTGCCGTTTGTCTTTAGCCGATCCTGAAAATCTAATACGAGGAGGATGGTGCAGCGTATGCGCTCCTACTATTCTGAGGAAAAATATCGCATCACAAAGCGAACCGTGGCGATTCTCCCTTGCTTTGACATCATGAAGCAGTCACGGATCATTCTCGAGGATGGCACCGAGATTTCAACCCCGCTCCGGCCGTACCAGTTGTTGCAACTTTCTTGCCGCCAGTACAACAGCTCGATCGAGGAAAGAATCTTCATCGCCAAACGCGTCGCCGGCGTAAAAGGGAAAGTCCCTGTCGTGATTGAACCGACAACTGGACTCGTCTTCTTCCCGACGAAGTCTCCAAAACGAGACGATTGTGAATGGTATGCCTGGTCCCATATTCGAGACATACTGAACATTGAGGGTGAGCCGAACGGGCTTGTCCTCACGACTGATGGACATCAAATCCAAACGAACGCAACACCGTACGTCCTCCGGAACCAGCTCAAAGCGACAGGTGAACTTGTCGCCCGGTTCCAACAATTGAACGCGAGCCCCGTGCTCGAGTCCTGACACGCCTTCCGTCGAAAAGACGGAAGGTTTTTTTCTATTGTATCGCTTCATTTTTTTAAAAAGAGGTCGATATTATGGTCGAGGTGACAAACATGCAAATTCAAGCCCAAGCGACCGCCGTCAGTTCGGTCTTACCAGGCATCCAGACGAACCGGACGTACAAGGCCGAACTCGTCAAACAAACAGGACCCGACTCCGCAATTGTCAAGATCAACGGTGAAGAAGTCGAGGTCACATTTAAAGATGGGCTTCCGAAAACGAACCCGTTCCAAGTGACGCTCGCCGAACAGGACGGCGTCTTGATGGCGACCGTCGTTCCTCCAAAGGAAGAGACACTTGAATCCGCACCACCTGCGTCCGCGTCGTCAAAGCTTGATGCGAAGATTCAGACGCTCCTCGCTTCCCTTCCACCTGAAGTACGAAGCGCGGTCAGCCGTCTGCTACAATCCGGACGCTTGCCGATGAACGAAGACACGGTACGCCTTCTCGAGACGGCGTTCAAAGGGGACATGCGGGACGTCATCCTACATTTGAAGACGCTCGACACTCCGACCGTTCCTCGTGAGATGGCTCGAGAAATCGCCGTCCTCTCTTTGAACGAAGCGAAACAACAGATCACACCGCCGGCGCCGAACGCTCCTTACCCACAAAAAGAGCGGTATGTCGAACTCGTCAATCTGTCACGTCCCGTGAGTGAACGCTTCACGCCGACACCGGAAACGATTGACCGGGTCATCCGTGACCTCACGCCGACGACACCGATATCATCGCGTCCGATTGAATCTGAATCGCGCCAAGCGATGCCGCTTCCTCCAATCAACGGGAAGCAAGTGATGGTGAAGGAAGTGACGTCACATCTAGCGACCGTCACGAACACGTTCCGAAACGAGCAGGCGACCGTGACGAAACAACTCGGACAAGTTGCTACGTTGATCGAGACGAACCCGCATGCGGCACGCCCTGCCCTCGAGACCGTCTCGACCCGTCTGACACAACTCGTCCAAAAGACGGACGCCTTGCTTCATACCGACGTGACGCAAGAGAAGCAATTGGTCGCCATGACGGCCAAACTCGACGTCGCGTTGTCGTTGCTTGCGACGAAACCACAAGAGAGTGCGACACTCGTCAAAGAGGTCCGGGCGGCACTGAATGATTTCCGTTATGCGCCGAACCAGACACGCATCGAATATATCCCGCACGGGGCGACACGTGCCGGCGAGATGCCGACCGTCGCGCCACTCAAGCTCGATTCGACATTATCTGGACGACACATCCAGGAAGTAGCGCAACGTGTGCAGACACAGGCACAGCTCGCCCAAGCGACGTCCAATACGCCGACATCAGCTTTATCGGTACGTGGAGATACGACGAACCCCGAGGCGCAACGCCTCGCCTCGTTCTTCCAAGTCCAACAGACGCTCAACCGTCTCGACGGGGGGCAGCTCCATCAGCTCTTGTTCGCCCTCCCGGCAAAAGTGCAAGAGATCGACACGGGAATCCATGTTCATATCCAAAACCAGGAGGCCGGGGACGTTGTCGACTGGGAGAACAGTGTCCTCTACATTCGTTTGGAGACCCCTCGCCTCGGAGAGATCGGCGTCAAGCTCGAGGCGAAAGACCGAAACCTCCGACTCACGCTCGAACATGACGACGCGACGATCGAACGACTCGCCCGTCCCCTTCTCGGGAAGATCGAACAAACGCTCGAGACGATCGGATATAAGAGTGTGACGACCCAGTTCAAGCCGCTCACGAAGGCGGAGCGTGTCATCGAAGAGCCTAAGACGGCACCGACGACCGGTTATGATTTTAGAATATAGGAGGTCCCGATGTACCAACGCATGGATTTGACGAAACGAAAGACGGCCGCGGTCGTCCGCTATGACGAAACGACGGACAAAGCGCCCGTCGTCGTCGCCCGCGGGACCGGAGCCGTCGCTGAAAAGATTTTACAGGAAGCACGTGCCCGGGGTGTGGCGGTCGAGAACGACCATTCCTTGCTTGGCCATTTGCTCGACCTTGACTTAGGGGATGCCATCCCGCCCCAACTGTATGACGTGATGGCAGAAGTGTTGTTGTTGATAGAGGAACTTGATTCGATCAAAGGAGAACAAAGATGAATCCAACCCAATTATATGAGATGAGGCCAGAAGAACTCACGCAAGCGATGCTTCATGCACTCGTTTATCACTATGAACGTGCCCAAGACTCGACGATCGCCGAACGGAACCGCCACCTCCGCCAAGCCCGGGAGCTGTTGGTCAAGCTCCACCAAGGACTCCATGACGGCGGCGGAATCATCGCGGCTCAACTCGATGAAATCTATCTTTACATGGCGAACGCCAGCGTCGAAGCAATCATCGACCAAGATAAGAAAAAAATCGCCGAACTACATACGCTCGCGAGCGACCTCGATCAAACGTGGAGCGAAGCGATGGAGCGTGCAAAGACTCAATCTGTCCCGACTGGAGGAAACCGCTATGAAAATTACGAATAACGTCCAAGCATTAAAAGCGTATACATCTCTTTCCCTGAATCAAGCGTCAATGAAAAAAACGATGGATCGCCTCTCAAGTGGGATTCGCATCAACAAGGCATCTGATGATGCGGCAGGACTCGCCATCTCAGAGAAAATGCGGATGCGCCTCGACTCGCTCTCGATGGCAGAACGCAACACGCTCGACAGCATCTCGCTCACGCAGACGCTCGAAGGTGGGATGAACGAAACTCATTCTCTTCTTCAGCGCATGCGCGAACTGTCCGTCCAAGCAGCGAACGGGACGCTCAGCGAGGATGACGCGAAAGCCGTCCAGGAAGAAATTAACGCGTTGACTGCCGAAGTGACACGAATTGCCGAAACGACGGAATTCAACTCAAAGAAAATTATGAATGGCGAATACATGCAAGGCAATAATACGTTATTCTTCCAAATCGGTGCCGGCAACAACGAAGCCGTCATCTTAAACGTACAAGATATGCGGGCGCACGCACTCGATATCACGATGACGACACCCGGTGGCGGGGAACTCCCTGCCGTCGATGATGACAATGATGGAGCAACTCCTGATCGAACATTCTACGCGCTAAGCGTATTGACACCGGCGGACGCAGGAGACGCCATCTCGAAATTCGATGCAGCCATCAACAAAGTGTCACTCGAACGTTCGAAACTTGGGGCCATTCAAAACCGACTCGAGGCGAACGTCAGCGTCGTCGCCATCGGCTCAGAAAACTTGACGGCATCTGAATCACGAATCCGTGATGCCGATATGGCCCGTGAAATGATGGACTTCGCCCGTCTAAACATCTTGAATCAGTCCGGCATGGCGATGATTGCCCAGTCGAACGCATTGCCGCAAGGCGTGTTACAATTATTGAACTAACCTAAAGAAAGGACGGTTGCCCATATGGACATTCGTCGCATCATGGAGACGCAATCGCTCCTCGGCTCAAGTAAGGCGAAACGCCCCGAAGTCGAACCCGGCGTCTCCTTCCAAAACGTGATCGGTCAAAAGCGCGAAGACCGGGAATACGAACGCTTCCAGCGTCAAATCGCCGCGATTCATGAACAAGGAGAACTGCTCGCCGAGAGTCAGACCGTCGAGGCGCTCGCCGACTACAAACAAATGATTAAAGACTTTATGAAAGAGGCCGTTGACGCGGCACTCCGTCTCGAGGACAAACGCGGATTCAATCGCCGCGGCCGCGCGAAGATTTATAAGGTCGTCGAACAAGTCGACCAAAAACTCCTCGCTCTGACGGATCAGGTCATCTCAGGTGAGGCCTCTCGCCTCTCCTTACTCGACCAGGTCGGTGAGATTCGCGGACTGCTCGTCAACGTCTATGTGTGAGGTGTCGAGATGGCAGAGCATTTATTTTTGAAGAAAGTCAAATGTCCGTATTGTTTACAGGAAAGTAAGACGAACCGCGTCTTATCACGTCACATCCGCCCACTCGAAGTTGAGAAGGATGGCTACACAACGTATGATGGACCGAATCCTTATTTATACGAACCGACCGTCTGTGACCATTGTCACCTCGTCTTCCACGACTCGTTCGACAAGGTGCGCAAACATAACCGGGAAGCACTCGAGACGCACTACTTCAATCAAGTGAATCCAGATGTGTTGAAAGGTGACCGCTCGTATGAGCACGTCATCCTCCTCTATAAGTTCGCCGTCATGACGGCCCAGTTGAGCGGACAGAAACCTTCCGTCGTCGCCATGCTCGGGATGCGAATCGTATGGATGTATCGGTTGATTGGGGATACGGCGTCTGAGAAGGAATGGATGCAGCGGACGCTCGATAAATACAATGAGGTGCAAGAAGCGTATACGGACCCGATTCGGACCGGCTTACCTTACGACCAGCTCATGTTGCGGATTGCCGATTTGTCGGCCGCGCTCGATTACTACGAGGACGCGCGTCGCTGGTATGGGATTCTCCTCAACAGTAAGGAAGTATCGGAGCGGATTCGGAACCAGGCCCGCGATCATTGGGAAGAGTTTCGGTTGGAGCACGCCTAATCAGAAGTGTGGGACCTTGTGTCTCACACTTTTTGCATACAAAAAATCGCGCTCATCCACTCACGGACAAACGCAATCGACACAATTGATGAATAAGAAATCTACACAACATAGACTACCCAGTATACCCTCATGTCGACTATGCGGTGACGCCTCGCAGGATGCATCACTTGGAATCTCAATTGTTATAACATTAATTTAATTTTTAGTGGGATAGATATGGGGTATATTCAAAGCAAATACATACGAAGAGGAGGAGCTTTTCATGTTTGAAACGCAATATCTCGAGACCGTCCGCGCCACCTTCAAAAGTCAGAAACAACTCGCCGAGCGCGCACTCGTCCAAGTGAATGACGAGGATCTGCATAAGACACTTGCACCGGATACGCTCTCCCTCGCTCTGATCATTCAGCACATGGCGAACAATATGAAGTCGCGTTGGACCGATTTCTTGACGACGGATGGCGAAAAGCCGGACCGCAACCGCGACGCCGAGTTCGAGGACCAGCAACTGTCCCGTGAAGAACTCATGAAAGTATGGGACGAGCGATGGCAACTGTTGGATAATGTCTTAGCTGATTTGACACCAGATGACTTAGGGAAGAACGTGATGATTCGAGGGGAAGCCCATTCCGTGATTGACGCGATCGAACGCCAAGTGTCGCATTATGGGTATCATGTCGGACAAATCGTCTATCTGTCGAAGCTATTCGCCGGGAGCGACTGGGATGTGTTGTCGATTCCATTGCCGCATCAGCGTAAATAATAATTCCTGTTGCAACACTTCAACGAGATATTATTTCAATGAAGCACTTTTTTGGACATCAAGACAATTGAATCAGTCAACTTTAATGGGGGGTTACAAAATGGATATGACTTTAAAGCAATTGCCTGAGACTGAAATTGCATTTATCAGACGTACAGGTAGCTATTTTGAACCACAAGAACATTGGGGGAAATTAATACATTGGGCGACGGAACACAACCTTTACCCTCCATCAAGTCAATTTATCGGTATTTCATTAGATAATCCGAACGATGTTGATCCTCATGAATGTAGACATGATGCTTGTGTCACAGTTCCTAAAAACTTTGATAAAACAGGACACGGGGAGATACAATTTAAAATGCTAGAAGGTGGTCAATACATCATGCACCATTTCTACGATACTCCAGAAAAACTGAGTGAGACGTATAAATATATTTTTGAAGAATGGTTACCAGAACGCGAATATTCAGTGGACGAATCTAGAAATACCTTGGAGTTCAATTTGAACAATCCAGCTGAAGATCCCGACGGAAAATCTAAAGTCGATTTATATGTACCCATTAAGAATTAAGATTTTACAAAATGAAAAAATTAAGATACAAGGAACTCTCAAAATATGAGAATCCCTTCTTATATTCTCTATGCTAACCACTATGCTTATTGTGTAGTAATAATCAACCATGAGACTAGGCGTACCGATTTTATTCGGCACGCCTACTCTTATTTTGTCACGTTAATTGTATATTCGTAGCGGTCTTCTGCAACTTTGTCGAAGTTCTCGTTGAATGGTCCATCGATGACGACTTTCAAGTCCGTCAGCTCTTCTGGTTTTGCTTTCACGAAGAAGAGGACGTTCCCTTCTTTCTTCACCTTTCCTAAAAATTCTCCACCAACGTCATCCGAGAACCATAAGTGAGAAGACACTTGCTCCCCCGTGTTCGTCACGAGCGTCGCCTGATCCGGATGGAAACTCATCGTCTCGTCGACCGTGTTCTCGACCAACATGTTCATCGCGACGACCGTCACCTCTTCTTGTCCATCGAATGAGTCGCTATAAGCTTCTGCGACCGTGAGGCGTGACGTCTGTACTTTGTCGATGGCGAATTGAATCGGACCCATCGTCTCCGTGATCGTGAGTGCCTTATTCTTCATGTAGATCTTGTTCGTACCGAGTTCACTTTCTTGGACGTCCGTCTCTTCAACAGTCGTCTCCTCTGGTACGTTCGCTTCCGCCTCTACCACTTCTTCCGTATTCGTCGCCGTCGTCTTCAGTTCGTCTGCTTCCCCGCAACCGACAAGTAGTGCGAGCGGTACCGCCACCAGTAAGCCAAATCGTTTCATGTTCATCTTCATCTCTCCCTTTTCTTAATCCAAGTGATGTTGTGGTTAAGACGAATATAACGAATTGACAAACCGAACCGTATTAAGAAAAAGTTCCAGGTAAAATAAAAGTCAAGGTCCATAATCGGACCTTGACATGTATACTTATCCTCTTGATTTCAGCTCTTCTTCCTCGTATGGGTCAGGACGATCCTCAAACGGCGTATCGTCCTCGACGTACGCTTCAAGTTTTGGGTCCCGTTCCACGTATTCATCGTACGCTCCCTCTGGACCATAGACGAAATAACGGCGCTTCCGTGACGATATCTTGGACTCTTTCTCACGCATCTCGTTTCCCTCCTCTTTTCAGAAAAGAAGCAACGGCTACATTGATGTTTACCCGATTATAGCGGAAAACAGACGTCATTTCATCTATACCCTTTGTATGAAACTTTTCCTTTCCACAGCCGTATACATTTACAACGATTCGATGAAAGGAAGATTCATATGCAACTATTGAAAAAAGGAATACTTCGGAGTCTCATTTGGTCGTTGCCATTCGCGATACTTGCTCTCTATCAAGGTTGGTCAGGGAATGCAGAGGCTGTGCATGGAATGTTTATCTACGCAGGAGTCGCCTTCTTCCTCGGGCTCACAAGCGTTATTTATGAAGTCCAACAGTGGTCGTTCAAGAAACAAATCTTCATTCATTGGAGCGTTATGCACGTGACAATCCTACCACTTCTCTGGTTCGGTGGGTCTACACCGGTCATTTCACTTCAAGATACCATGCGTCTCTACTTAAACTTTACGGTAAGTGGTCTCATCTTGTTTACCGTCTCGTATTTCATCATCCGGATACGTCGACAAGTCAAAGCCTCTTAACACAAAAGCTCGAAGGCGCATGCCTTCGAGCTTTATTATGTCTGTTGGTCGAATAAACCGGAGAAGTTAGAATCGACGTCTTCATATGGATCGACGTAGGACTTGACCGTCTTCCGTTCCATCCGGGCCGTCCCGAGCGTCATCCCGAGGCGCTGGTGTTCGGCTTCAATGAGACGAGCAATCTTTTGACTGTCGTCGACGAGTTGCCTGAGGACCGTCTGATCGGCTTTCTCCAGATCAGGACCGTGTGCCGCAAGCAGCTGTTCCCGGTCGTCCAAGAGCTCATGGATTTGTTCCATCCATGTGTCATACGTTGGCTCTTCGGGAACTTTCGCCAACAACTCTTTTAGACGTTGCGTCTTTAAGATGATCTCATCAATCGGTCTCATGACTGCTTCGCGAGTTTCATCGCTTCCTTCCACGTGTCACGGAGTTCAGTCGTGAAGTTGAGTACTTCGTCGAGGATCGTCGTATCGTTCTTGACGTTCGCATCGACGAGGCGGCGCCACATGTAGTCATAGAGTGAATCCAAATTCGCTGAGATGGCGATATCTTTATTAAGTGTGAGACGAAGCTCTTGGAAGATGGCTTGCGTCTTTTGGATATTGATGTTCTTCAAATCAGGGTTGCCTTGGTCGATCGCAAGCTTGGCGAGGCGCATGAACTTGAGCGCCCCGTCATAAAGCATAAGCGTCAGTTCCTGTGGGTTTGCGGTCGTGACCGCGTTGTTTTGATAAGCTGCGTATGGATTGGCTACCATTTAAATTCCTCCTCTTACATGCCTCCGCCTAAAAACTGTTGAAGTGAAGCGGCTTGCGAGTTCGCCTGGTTCATCGCCGTTTCCATCGCAGCGAAGCGACGGTAGTAGGCGTTTTCTTTATCGATGAGTAAATCGTTGAGTCGTCTGATTCGCGAATCAATTTGGGTCATTTCACGTCCCATTGAGTAAGATGGAGCTCCTGCACCATCAACTCCTGCAATTCGCGTGATGGTCTCGCGAGAACCTGCAGCTGCATCACGAATTTGTGGAAGTAATCCAGTATTTTCGTCAGTAAAAAGTTTATACACTTGCTCGGGGTCTTTCTCGATGGCTGCTTTTAACTTCTCTTCATTCAGCTCGATCTTTCCACCATTCGTGAAGTCAGAACCGGTCGAGAGACCGATTTGGAACAAGCGAGACATGTCTAAATCGTTTGTGCTCGATGTTGCGCCTGACCATTTGCTACGGAGCGTATCCATCGTCCCGCGAAGAATCGTATCCCCTCGGAGCATCCCACTCATCGCCTTCTCTTCCCACTTCTTGATCTCATCTTCAGACAACTCATCACGCTGTGCCTGTGTGAGCGGTGCGAACGAACGGAAGCGTTCTTCTCTTGTCTTCTTGTTCATGAGATCAACCGTCTCATTGTATTTATCGACGAATCCTTTGATGTTGTCAAAGATTTTTTTGGTGTCGGTGGCGGCTGAGAGGGTTACCGGTGTTGGGTTTGATGCTTCTTTAAACTCTGATTTCAGCGTAATTGTCATGTTGTCAAAAGTAGTTGTATTGGAAGAACGTGTCACTTCAATACCGTTTACTTTAAATTTTGCGTCCGTCCCAATCGGCGCTGTACTCAAATTCAATGCAATTCGCGTTTCAGCATCAAAATCGATTGTCGCAACTTCCCCTGTTTCTTTTGTAGAAATCGAAATTTTTCCACTGACGGGTTCGAAGAAAGCCGATAATCCCGTGTCTTTTCCATTCAATTGATTGATTAGATCTTGTACAGTCGATTCAGCAGAAAGTTGAATGGTCTTATGTGCACCTGTCGTCGACGATTTAAAACCAATTTCATAACCAGTACCTTGTGTATACTCTGCCACCATCCCTTTAGGAATGACACCATCCACATATGTGGTTGTATTCGTAGCGGTCAGTTTTCCTGTTGTCGCATCATACGCAAAGTCTGCTTTGTTCAACTGATTACCTGCTTGATCTTTTAATACAACACTAGCATCCATAAAATCCAGACCTGAAGCTAGTGTCATTTCAGCTCCAGCCGTATCCTGATAAACTCGTTTCTGACCAACGACTAGTCCGTTTAAATCTGAGATTTTTGTTGCAGCTGTTAACTTCTGATTATTTCGATCGACAGTGTCAATTAAAGTAGATGCTGAAGTTGCTAATCGTTCGACTGAATCGATGCGTATGGCGCTATTTCCACTTGAGGGTCCTGCAACAACCGAGATACGTGATTCATCGGATGAACTTGACGTCTTCGCATAGAAGTTGCGACTGAACATCAAATCAACTGCGCTGTTTCGTAGCGTCAAGAGGGAACGATTGATTTCACGATACGCATCACGCTTCCATTCTGTAGTCTGTTTTGTTTGTTCAAGTTTATCGACAGGTGCACGTTCAGCCAACATCAATTGCTTAATAATCGTATCCGTATCGATTCCACTGGCGAGTCCGCCAAATCGGATTGGTGTCGTCATGAGAATCCTCCTTTATACACGTTCATCGAAGAGTTGATTAAACTCCATGAACGCCGCAAAGAAATCAAGTGATTTCTTGCTTGGGATTTCGCGGATGACTTCGTTGTTCGTATCCACGATTTGAATATAGTAGTCGTTCAATTTTTCATGCTTCATAAATTTTAAGCCTGTACGCTGTTGTTCGAGTATTTGATTCGCCTTCTCGACGGCCGCCTCTAGCTTGGTAACGTGTTGAGGCGTCGGAAGAATGACGATGCCTTCGTCAGCGAGTTTCGCTTGGTTCGCTTCGACGAACACGTTTTTCGTTTGTTCATACGGCAAGACGGAAGAAGGTAGGTGAAGCCGGACTTCTGAAATGGTCGGGTTCATATGGGTCTACTCCTCTTATAATTATTCTCATGGACTTTATCGGTTAAAAAGCATGATTTTTATAGTAGTTTAATCAATTCGTTATCGTTTCTCAGCTTCAAGAAATTTCACATGCGTTTGTAACTCTTCAAATTGCTTTTGTAAATGGTCTCTTCTTTTCGCATCACACTTCATTGCTTCATACGCAATCGATTGCATCGTTCGAAGCAGATCTTCTAATTCTGCTAATCGTTTTTGTTCGAAAAATACAACTTCTAATTCTGTTAATAGTTTCTCCAATCAGAAATCATCCTCTCGTTCTACTTATCGACATGTCAATAAAAAATTGGATTTGAGCCGATAAATTAATGACTCAGGCTATTCAAATAAATCGGGAATAATTTAAGAAAGGGAAAAAAATTGATGAAGGAGAGACACGTCATGGACTGGGAAGGACTATCCGAAGAACAAGTCGCTATTTTGATCGCTAGTATTTTGGGGGATGGGGAAATTACAAAGTGTTATGCGTATGATAGAAGAATTACCAATAGTTACAGGGAACATTTTAGTTTAGGTCAATTGAGTTATCGAGAGTGGAAACAGCGAAAACTTCCAAATTTACTATATTTACGTGGAAATAATTTAGTATCACGATCTATCCCACTCATGACAAGACTTTTTCCTCTCTTTTACCCAAACAACAAAAAGCACATCCCATTCGAATTACTGAAAAATATTTATCACCCAGCATGCATACTGACACTTTATTTAGACGACGGTTCTCTCCTTCTCAGTAAACGATTCAACCATAAGAAGAAGGAAATTCAATTCACACCACATATCGCTTTCTACTTACAAGCCTTTTCGAAAGAACAATTAGAGCAGCTCGCTGAATGGATGAAAGACCACTACAATATCAATGTCCGTACATCAGGTACACCGAGCGGTACTGGTTATTACTTAAAGACGACAAAAGTGACGGATACCTTTGATATTTTAAATTTACTTCAACCTTACCAAGCTGAACTTCCAGACTTTATGTATAAGTTGTCATGGGAAAACCGTTTAGACGCTGAGATGAATCACTACAAACAAACACACCCTGACTATACGATCCGCGTCTCAATCCCTGCAAGACCTTATAGTCATGACGAAGTCACGTCACTGTTTGAATGGAAACAACAAGATGTGACCGACAAAGAAATTGCCCGACGCTTAAATCGAACGTATTGGTCCGTCGTTTATAAGTGGCAAGATGTGAAAAACCGTGAAGCATAAGCTCCACGGTTTTTAGTATAACTTTTAAATAGTCAATTGCTATATTAACGGAGCAATTGAAGTACAGCCTGAGGCTGTTGATTTGCTTGCTGGGACCCATATTTTTCAATATGGCCTAGACTATATCTTCACCCTTTTACAATTTCAATATACTACTAATCATTATTGTAATATAGGGGCTGGGCACTTCCCTCGCCGTTTACGAGGTACGGATCTCATAACCATGGACTATTTAGTCGGTAGGTCGTTCATCCTAGTCGTTGAACCTTCATCACAGTTTCCTGACAGATGCTTGGCTGCTGATTGTCCAATCCCTTCCTTTTTTCAAAACGTTCACGCTCACCGTTTCCAGTCACGTTGTCGTAAGGAGGGCTCTAAGGAGTTCCAGCAATTCACCCAGTTATCTTCTTATCCGTTACCAGATAAGACGCCCGTAAAATCTTACCGAAGAAGTTGAAGAACCGCTTGCGGTGCAGAATTTGCTTGAGCTAACATTGCTTGCGAAGCTTGGTTAAGGATGTTGTTCTTTGTGAAGTTCATCATTTCTTTCGCCATGTCAACGTCACGAACGCGTGATTCAGCCGCTGTTAGGTTTTCAGAAGATGTTTTAAGGTTATTGATAGTGTGCTCGAGACGGTTTTGGTATGCACCTAATTTCGAACGTTCTTTCGAAACTTCAGTAAGTGCACTTTCGATATTAGTTACTGAAGCTTTTGCTGTCGCGTGTGAAGAGACGTCAACTCGGCCAGCAGCAGAAAGTTGTAAGACACCATCCGTCTTCATGTTACGAATGTTAAGGCTTAAGTTTTGATCTTCGTTAGCTCCGATTTGGAAAGTAACTGATCCAGCGTTAACTACAACATCTCCTACAGCATCATCAGCTGTGTAACCTGCATTTGTTTTAATTGAGATGCCGAATTCAGAGAAGTTCAACTCTTGCGCTCCGTTAGTGTTGGCGATTGTTTGAGTTTTACCACCGAAAGTCATAGTCAACTCACCAGCAGTACCCGAAGTAATTGTATAAGTACCTGCTGTTGCTCCATTAGTTGAAGCACTCGCTACACCCGTAACTGCAAGTACAGTAGTTGTTGTGGCATCTTGATCAACAGTTCCACCAAGACCACCGTTTAATAGAGTCTGTTTGTTGAATTCCGTTGTAGTTCCAATTCGATCAATTTCACTCTTTAAAGCAGTGAGTTCTTCTTGGATCGCATCACGGTCTTGAGTAACGTTAGTATCGTTGGCACCTTGTACTGCAAGTTCGCGCATACGTTGAAGGATTGAATGTGTCTCATTCAATGCACCTTCGGCTGTTTGAATCATTGAAATACCATCTTGTGAGTTGCGTGTTGCTTGGTCCAAACCACGAATTTGTCCACGCATTTTTTCAGAGATTGCAAGACCAGCCGCATCATCACCTGCACGGTTGATGCGAAGACCTGAAGATAATTTCTCCATCGCTTTACCAGCATTTGAAGTGTTGAACGTCATATTACGATGTGCGTTCATAGCGTTTAAGTTATTGTTGATAATCATTGTAAATTCCCTCCATAGGTTTAAGTTTTTCTGCTCTTCCAAATCCTTTTGTCCGAGCATACAAGGTTTAGGCCGGCCCCTCACCTTGCATTTATTGGAACGTTTTATCGTTTCCATACTCTATATCGGAGTGTTGTTTCGAATGTTTAATCTTCTTTGCAACTTTTATTGATTTTTTAGCCATTCAATCACTCGCAATTGACTTAAACGATTATTTCCATCTTTTGTCCGGCTAATGCGATATACACGGAATCCCGTTTGTTCTTTTTTTATATATAGCCGTCCCGGCACATGATGCGATGATCCCCATCCATATTCAAGGTACGTTGTCGTTCTTCCTTTGACACTGTTCGGTCGAAATGTCACGTTCCCGGTATGCCATCCAAGTGAAAGTTCATAAAGTGCTGCATCCACACCTGTCTGCTCTTGTTCGGACAATTCCAAATAGTCTTTTTCGAATTCTGGCTCAACGAGTATATTCGGAATACTCCCACTGATACGACGACCGAGCCGTTTTTCCAGACGAGTCTCTTTTTGCATATACTTCTTCTTATCCGAACCCCACTGTTCCATCATTTTGTCATATTTGCGATTGATTTCTTCCTTTTCAAGTTCTGTCGCTGTTCGTTTTTCAAGTTCTTCACTAAACAATGAATAGGCTGCTTCTTGTTCTTTTCGACTCGCTTGTAGTTGCTTTTGAAGCCGTTCGCTCTCTTGGATGGATAGCCGAATCTGTTTTTCTTGAGATGCGACGTCATCAAGCAATTGCTGTTTCTCTCTAACTAAGCTTTCACGTACCAATTCCATTTTTGCGATTTTTTGATCAAGCTCCATTTTTTGATGCTGCACTTTTTGTAGTTCTTCTTCGTAGTGTTTATTCCGTTCATGAATTGCCTGCTCTCGCGCTTCAATATCCTTAATTCTCGTCTCCGCTTCATGAATCTGCGCCTTGAAGAGTTCTTTCGCATTTGCTTGAAGATCATCGTCATAAAGTTGCGATGTCATTTTTTTTATTTGCTCTTCCAGTTGTTGTTTCTCCACAACAAATTGTCGCAATTTTGTTTTTTGTTTTGTTACTTCTTCTTGAAGATGCGCTTCCCTTGTCTTTGACTCGTCCACTTTAAACAACAGTTGCTGAACCGCAAGGTGACTTTTCATAACGACTTCTTCTTTTAATTGAAGTTCATGATGTAACGTTTCAATTCGATTCACTTTTTCACGCAGTGTTTGTTGAAAACGAGCTTGTTGATCTAAGCGTTGTGTATCGTCATGTTGGTATAAGCGAGTAATGAGTTCTTGAATAACGAGATCGTGCTTCCTTAGCTTGTCCTCCACCTCACGGGTTTGCCTCCGAAACGCGATGACTCGCTTTTCTTGAGCCATCCACTCAGCCAACGCTTGACCTAGCATCGAATCCATTCCTCGTATCCATTTTTCTATGTAGAGGGCCGTCCCTTCTGTCCAACGTTTCAACTGTTTTCCTAAATCATCCACATTTCTCATCCTTTCATTCACCATAAAATTAGTATTGCGTTACCTCGTAGTGTGCGACCTAAAATCCCTCTCAGCGTTTACCGAGAGGGAGATAATGAAAAATTATTTATTTTACGTAAGCCGCGGCGTCAGCTCGACAAAAATATCTTTAGCCGCGTTAGCAATCATTTTTGTGGTTGTCGCATCATATGTCCCGCCAATCACTCTTCCTATGAGCGGAACCATTTTCCCCATATTAATGACTCCCTTTTGTCCAAACTTCGTCATCAATCTAAAATCAACAGCTTTATTAATTTTTTTGATCACTTCAAAAGGCAATTTTTTTATCATATTCACTGCTAATTTTTGTCCTACTTGAACACCTGCTTACTTTAAGATATCTGTTGCGGCTTTTCCTGTTAATGAAGCATAAACAAAAGTGCGCACTTGATCATCTTTCACATCGTATCCTCTCATAATGGCAATTGATGCAATCATTCGCATTTGAATGAACAAAACCGAACTAATATTAGCAGGAACTGCAACCGGTAAAGTAATCAATCCACCTGACCCTGTCAAAAACCCACTTGTTCCGCACTTTGCAAGTTGTGTTGTAATTAACTTATCAATTCCTTGCTCCAGTTTGTATACTCTTCAGCTAGTTCGTAAGCAGTATCCATTGTTGGTAATCCAGTTAATGCTTTCTCATAACCCCAATCTAACAACTCGTTCATTTACTAATCGTCAATTGATTTGCCACGGATGAAACTCCCTATATGTAATAAAATCATTATAAAGCATTTTTATACTTTAAATTACTTTTTTTATATTTAATGGAAATAAAAAACACCCTAATATTCTTAGGATGTTCTTTCAACCTTCTTACACTTCCACCTTCATCTGTTCCGTCTCATTCTGCAAACTCTCTGCGACGCGAACGAGCTCTGACATCGCTCCGTTCACTTCACCAAGACTTGCCGCTTGCTGGCTCGCCGCTGACGTCACTTCATTCGCATAGCGCGATGCCTCTTCGACCATGCCAACGATGCCTGCCGAGTTCGTCACAACCGAATCGATCTGACCACGTGACTCATCGAGGAGTGAATCGACCGAATGGACATGACTATACACTTCATTCGCTGAATTGTGAATCGATGCGAACGCACCACCTGCTTTTTCAACTAAACCGACACCTGTCTCCACTTCTGCTTTGACGTTCGCCATTGAAGACGATGTATCCCCAACGAGACGTTTCACGTCTACGATGAGATCCGTGATTTCTTGAGTCGAATTCGCTGTTTGTTCCGCGAGCTTTTTCACTTCTGCCGCTACGACGGCGAATCCACGCCCATGCTCACCGGCACGTGCCGCTTCGATCGATGCGTTCAAGGCAAGCAAGTTCGTCTGTGCCGAGATGTCACTGATGACATCCGTGATCCGTGATATTTCGCCTGTCATTTCTGTCAACTGGCTGTTGAGCGTCGATGACTGTTCGACTTTCCCGGCAATCGCATGCATCGCATTGACGGAAGACGAGGCAAGACCTTTCCCGCTCTCCGCTTCCTGTTGCATCTCACTCGCTGAATCAAGCGCCGATGACATCTCTTGGCGGATGCTCTCCATCGTACGCGCGACCGCTCCGAGCAAGTCCATCGAGTTATACGTCGCACTGACGTTGTCTTCTAACATCTTGTTGAGGGAGTCCATCGCAGAACGAATGTTTTCTCCTGCAACGTTCCCTTCTTGGACCGCTGCTGCGATTTCCTGTGCCGACCCTGTCAATTGGTCCGCCGTGTAACGCATGTTCGTGCCTTGTTCCCGAAGATGTTCGACCATGTTGTCCATCGACAAGAGCAAACGTCCCATCTCTGAACGATCCGTAGTCTTTTCGTCGGCGAAGTGCACCGTCAAGTCCCCGTTCCCGACTTCAACAGCTTTTTCAGAAGCCATCTCGACCGCTTTCAGTGGACGACGGGCAATCAAGTAAATGACGCCCCCGCCGAGTGACGAGATGAGTAATGCCACGACCGTACCGACGAGCATGACCTGACCTTGATCCATCTCGAGTTCCGTCAAGAGTAATAGGGTAATGTAGCCGACCGCTCCGCCCGTGATAAAGGACGTGACCAAAATCCACGCGAGCAGTTGCGTCGTAAAGTTTTTAAATACTTTCACTGTTTGTTCCTCCTCATTGTGTTCATCACTCCTTATATCGTCCAATTTCCAATGAATGTATAGCGTTTTCAGTTGAACGTTTGGTCAATGAAAAAACGTACCCCGTCAAGGAGTACGTTTCGTTAGAATGCTTCGTCGTCTCGTTCGACGTGCGCCACACGTCGTGGTGTCGTCGCCGCATCAATCGCGAGCGTGATGGCAGCCGCCCAGTGCAGCATCATGCCGACAAACGGGATAAAGCCGAGGATTGATGCCGCAATTCCGACCGCCGCGCCGTAAGAGAATCGATTCAGTCGACTGAACGAAAGAATCAACACGATCACGTGGTACACGAACATGAAACCGAGGGGCGAATAGCCCATCCCGATGATGAAGAGACCGCCAAGAAGCGGAATCCCGAGAAAAGCTTCAAACGCCGCGCCGAGCCATTTCAGATTTTTCACCATGTGGTTCACCTCATAATTCGATCATGTAAAACTCATAGCCACCATTCTCCGCAAAACCAGCGCGTTTGTAGATCTCGAGCGCCGCCTTGTTTTCCGTCTCGACATCGAGCTCGACTTTCGTCCGACCCATGCGGAACAGTTGTTGAACCATCTGTTTCAACATCTTTGTGCCGTAGCCTTTGCCTTGCTCGCCTGCTTTGACCCCGAACGCATGGATGCTTGCCGCGTCATCCCCTGTCAGAAGAGCGCGAATCACGCCGATCGGTTTGCCGTCGACTTCCCCGATATACGTCACGCGGTCCGGCGTGTCGATTTGTTGATAGATGTTTTCCGTCACATCGACCGGGTCACCGAACGCCTCGCTGAGCGTCGCGATGATGAGCGGACGGTCGTCTGCTGTCGCCTCACGTAACGATACCTCGTCCGGTTTCAAGAAGAGTTCCGCTTTTTTCAAGACGAGGTTGTATTCTGAGAACTGATAAGCCGCCTGAAGTTGCTCGAGCACTGCTTTCCCGGACGCTGAATTTCGGTCGATGACGAACGTGAATGCTTCGCAACCGTTCAATTTCGCGTCTTGTTTCGCCGTCTCAAGCAGTGCCGTGAAGACACCTTGCTTGCGGTATTCCGGATGGACGAGGGCATTCACCTCATACTCGTTCGGGAGATACGGGAAAAGCATGAGATACCCAACGAGTGTCTCCCCGTCATATACCGCATAATCGTTCTGTCCGACCGACTCATGCCCGACTTTCACGTCGATCTTGTCGTTCGCGTTGACCGCCTGTTCTAACGCCTTGACGTCATCTGCCTGCCTTACTTCTTCTACTGTCCAATTCATTCACATCACCTCATTTGTATTGTAGCACAAAGGAAAAAGCCCGCCGTAGCGAGCAGTCTCTTAGTCATTCCGTTCATTCTGAAAAAGATGCGTCACTTCTCGCATCATCACCGAGATGACGATGACGACAGCCAAGGTGATCAAGCTCTCTTGTTTCGGTAAATCAAATACATACATCGCAACGATAAACAGAAGGGCTACAATCAATCCTTCCGAATAATCCCGTTTCCTCGTTCGCACACGACCACCCATTCTAACAAGACTGCAGAAGCTTCAGCAGTCTAGGTTATAACGTCCGGAACTCTAACTCAGGGAGTGTCTCGATCAATTCGGCGATTTCGTCCGTATGCGCCTCCGCACCCGGCACGGCCTCTGTCGGTTCGACCCAGAAGAACGTCTTGTCGTTCGTCCCAAGGTAGTTGCCGTAGCCGATTTCTGTCGCGAACGCCTCTTCCGTCAACTCACGGTCGATCAAGTCCAAGTGGAACAAGAGCTGGTCGTCCCCATCCTCGACGTTATAGTATAAATCGAACGTGCCGTAGCTCTTCGTGTCCCCGATGTCGACGACGTCCTGCGCCTTCTCGATATAGACGTCACCCCGCTCAATTGCCTCGACGATTTTTGATGGCAAGATGATCTCATAACCGAGCTCACGGTCACGAATCGTCTGCGTCGTATCCTCTGTCCGTCCCCGGGACGAGACGACACCGACCGTCGCCACCAATGCACCTGTCACACCGAGCGCGAGCGCCCACTTCATCGATTTGTTCACAAGAACCACTCCTCACTTGTTGATGTCTTCACTTGATTATCCCACAAGTTGATGACTTTTCATTAAATATTCTGAAAAAATGTTTCCCCTTACATTGACGAGTGTCCGTCAATCCCATACGATGGTAGTAACGTACTATAGAAAAGAGGAACTGACATGTCTAACGAAACTACTTTGACGCGCGCTCAGCTCGACGCGCTCTTGAAAAACGTCTTCGCCCTTCAAATCCCGGTCATCGAGAAATTTATGACGGATTTGTTTAAACAATATGTCTCGACGGCATCTACGTTCAAACAGGACATGGACACGATGAAAGCGACGGACTGGCACAAGCATTTCTTCGGTCAAAAAGTGATGCCGCACCTCTTCATCGAGAACCTCGGCTTCGGCGCATCGTTCCGTCACCAAGGCCAAGAGAAGGTCGTCAGCATCCCTGAGAACATGACGGTCGTCAAGCCGGACTCGGACGCGCAAATCAAAGAAATTTTAGAGAATCTCGACCAAACGCTCGCCTCGATGGACGGCGTCAAAAACAAAGGACTCGTCAAGAAGTTCTATAAAGAAACGCTCGAACTGATCTGCCAACTCGGTAGCCGTACCGGTATGATGGATGATTTCTATGACAAAGTCAAAGGCAGTTTGACAACAAGTTAATGACCATCCCCTCGCTCAAAAGACCGAGGGGATTTTTTATGTCTCTTGTCGGACCACGGTTGGAAGCTCCATAAACTGACTCCGACTGTGGAAGACGACCCCGACCATGACGAGCGCGATCCCGGACAAAGCGATCGGCGACGGCATGACGGCATGCAGGAAGACGAGTTCCCCGATGAGTGCGAACAGGACTTCGAGCGCTTGCGTCGCTTCGACGGACGCCAGTCTTCCCATGTCATGTTTGACGAGATCGGTCGCCATGAAAAATAGCACGGTCGCGACAACCCCGGATAACAGGGCGACGAGGAACGTCTGCCCGAGCTGAATCGATGAGGGATGCCCCGTCGTCAACCCGTAACCGAACAACAGGAGCCAGACCGGGAGTGACCCGAGACACATTCCGAGGATTCGCTCGAACACGTCGAGGTCCGTGTGCTGCATCATCTTCCGGTTTCCGAGCGGGTAGGCAAATGCGGCGATGATGACCGGCACGACCCCAAGCCAAATGAACCGAGGTTCGAACGACTCGAAAAACTCCACTTGCATCATTACGACCCCAATGAGAATCAAGACCGAGAAGCGAAGTCCGCGCCATGGGATTCGCTCCCGTGTTCCGTCTGCCTTCTTGAAGAGTGGGGACAACAGTGCCCCGGCGACAATCGTCACTTGCCACGTGCCCGCGATCAGCCACGGGGGTGCGACCTCGGCCGCGAGACAAATCGGAACGTAAAACAATCCGAACCCGACCGTCCCCCAAAGAATCCATGGGCGAGGATTCTCTCTCAATGCTGAGAGGACTCGCTTGAGTCCACCACGAAACGCGACTACAACTAGCAGTAACGGAATCATCCACAAAAAGCGGAGCGCGGCACTATAGGCAAAGCTGCCACCTCTGACTTGCATCACTTCGTTCAACACGAACGTGCTCGCGAAAAACAAGGCGGCGAAGGCACCGAGTATGAGTGGACGCATACGTTCCCTCCTTTCCGAATCCTGTCATGTTCTTGACACCTCGCCATTTCTCCTGCAAAAAACGGACAGCGCTTCGCCATCCGCTTCATCCCCCCCCTCAGTCATCTCCGGAGTTCGAGCGCGGCGATCCGCTCCATCCGCTCGAGGATTGGCTTCGCCTGATCGATATATGCCTTCACTTCAGCAAGCGACAACGACGCCGCATGCGCCTCTTCATTTCGCCATACTTCATAGACGAACACGGTATTCGCTTCGTCGAGCGACACGTGGACCCGATACGATTCACAGTCCGATGTCGCCTCCATCTCCCGCGCCGCTTCCGATAAAATCGCCACCAGTCTGTCGCGTTGCCCCGCTTTCGTGACAAGCTTTCCAATCAGTGCGTACATTCCCAATCCTCCCCTTTCTCTAGCATCGACTTCTTCCACTTTCCCTATGTGATTTCCTGCTTAGTCGGTTCACACGTGTAGAGGTTAAAAAAACGGACGACCCTTGGGCATCCGTTAATGAATATCGCGTTTTTGGAAGTTCCCGCCTTTGACCTCTGTCACCTCATACACGACGACGAACGCTTTCGAGTCGACATCATCGATGATGTCTTTGATCTTTCGTTCTTCGAGCCGGTTGATGACACACGTGATTTCGTAATAGCTTTCTTTGGAATACGCCCCTTGGATTTGATTCAACGTGGCGCTCCGTCCGAGACGGTCCCGAATCGTCTCGACCATCTCATGCGGTTCACTCGTGATGATTTTGAACGTCTTCGCCCCGCTCAATCCCTCCTCCACGATATGGATCACTTTCGAGGCGATGAAGTAGGCGATGGCGGACAGGACCGCTCCTTGAAGACCGAACACCGTCGAAACGACGATAAAGACGAACGTATTTAAAAATAAAATCAAATCACTCGTCCCGAACGGCAATTTACGGGATAAGAGGACCGCCAACATATCGATACCGTCAAGCGCGCCCCCGTTACGAAGGGAAATCCCCATCCCAAACCCGAGGATGATCCCACCGACTACGGTGATGAGGAGCGCGTCCCCCTCGATGATGGTCGGAACGTGGTGCATGATGACCGTACCGACAGACAAGGACGCAATCCCGGTAACCGAGAGGATGGCGAAACTCTTGCCGATCTGTTTATACCCGAGATAGACAAACGGGATATTCAATACCCCGATGAAAATACCGAGCGGCAGTCCCGTCAGTTGTGACCCGACAATACTGATCCCAGTGACGCCCCCGTCCGAAACGTTATTCGGAATGAGGACCGATTCCAATCCATACGCCGCGATGAGTCCCCCGATGATGTTCATCATCATTTGAAACGCCATCAACCATGTTTTGTTTTCTCGCTTCATCCTATAGACCTCCATCCATTGTTCAACAACCTTGTTAGTTTAACATAAAATGATTTCGAAATAATTTATCGGGAATCATCCCTCAATTCTGAATATTCATGTCAGATTCTCTGTCGTAAACGATTGTCGGTTCGCATCATTTGGTATACTGAAAGAAATGGAAAGGGGGCATCCTGTATGCAGCGTACACCTATGCCTTCCCCGACACCGGAGGAAGTGCAGCGCTTAAGGCGGGAACATAATCCGATCAAGGCTTCTGAACTGTTTGTAAAAGTTGTCCTTTTGCTGCTCGGCTCCCTCGTCTTTGCGGTCGGCTTGGAGGCGTTCCTCGTACCGAATCAAATCATCGACGGTGGTATCGTCGGTGTCTCGATCATCGTGTCGTACTTGACAGAGACGAAGCTCGCGATTTGGCTCGTCCTCTTCAACTTGCCGTTCATCTACTTCGGATATCGGCAAATCGGGAAGACGTTCGCCGTCGTCACGTTGACGGCCATCCTGCTCATGTCGGCCTTCACCATCGTCCTGCATAACATCAATCCGTTCACAGACGACCTTCTCTTGTCGACCGTCTTCGGTGGCTTCTTACTCGGTGCCGGAATCGGGCTCGTCATCCGCGCCGGGGGCTCGCTCGACGGAACAGAGATCCTCGCCGTCGCCTTCACGAACCGATTACCGTTCTCCGTCGGGGAGATCGTCATGTTTTTCAACATCTTCATCCTCGGGACGGCCGGATTCGTCTTCAGTTGGGACCGGGCCATGTATTCCCTTCTCACCTATTTCATCGCGTTCAAGACGATCGATGTCGTCCTAGAAGGGATCGACCAGTCGAAAGCGGCGTGGATCATCACGTCCGCACCAGACGATATCGGGCAAGCCATCATGGACCGGCTCGGTCGTGGCGTGACGTATCTTCATGGAGAAGGCGCCTACACGGGTGACGGAAAGAAAGTCGTCTTCACGGTCATCAGCCGACTCGAAGAGACGAAACTGAAAGACATCCTCGATGACTATGACGAGAAAGCGTTCCTCGCCATCGGCAACATTCACGACGTTCGTGGCGGTCAGTTCAAGAAGAAAAACATTCACTAAACGTGAAATCCCCTATAACCGCTGGACCATCATCGCCAACGGTTATAGGGGATTTTTACGCAAATTTGACCTGATTCCGACCATTTCGCTTTGCTTCATATAATGCTTCATCTGCTCTTTCGAACACGACCATGCTCGGCTCATGCCCTGCAATCGCTGCACCGATTGAAATAGTAATCGGAATGATTTCACCTTGAAATTCGAGTGGTGTTCGCTGTACCATCTGCACGATGTTTTCTGCCACCTTCGCCATGCCTTCACTCCCTTCAATGACGAGCAAAAATTCTTCGCCACCGTATCGTCCGACAAATCCAGACGGCGGACAGCTTCGTTCCAACGTTTGTCCGATATGACGAAGTGCTGCGTCTCCTGCTAAGTGCCCATATGTATCGTTCAACTGTTTAAAATGATCGACGTCGATAACGAGTAACGTCCACGGTTTCCCGGACATTTCCAAATCGTTCATCTGTTCGAGCGTCCGATAACGGTTCGGAAGTCCCGTCAACTCATCAATGGTCGCCCGGTGCGTATGTAGGAGAAACATCCATAGATGCGTCTCAATCTTTTTTGCGGCCCAATAGCAGAGCCAGGCCCCAAAAGATAACATGAGAAAATAAGGAACAAATACATTTATAAAGATCGTCTCATTCACACTGCCTCTCACTTGAATCAAGACGAGGAGCGCACCTGACACGATGTAGATGGCATACCCTCTCCCTTGACGAATCGGTAAACGTGTCATGACGAGAGAAAATAAAAAGAAGACAAGTAACAGTAGTAATGAGTCTATGAACGGAGCACTCATTCCGTGCAGCGTCGTGCGTCCGATGAAGATCAGACTGAGCGTGACGATAGCTCCGAACGGTCCAGCGAACGTTGCGGATAATGCAATCGGGATGAGACGAAGGTCGATTCGTGCATCCCCTAATTCGATGGAGTTAATGGTTAAGAGAATTGCCGTCAACCCGTTAGAGACCCCAAACCAAAACCGTACGAATAACGGGGAGGTCGGCTGAATCGGTAAAACTGTTCGCATCACATAGAGTGTGAGCGACATGAATAAAAAGATCAGACTGATGTTGATAAGAAAACTATTAATACCTGTTTCCACCGATTCCCCTCCTTCCTTTCACGTTTCCATCCTATCCCAATCCATCAAGCGCTGTCATCCATCAATTACCGGATTCATGAAAACAGTCGAAAGCTCACGCTTCCGACTGCTTCTGAATCATCTGCTTCATCAAGTTGGCGCTATCTCGTGCCGACTCGTTCTCTTCCTGCATTTGAATGTACACTTCATGACGATGGATGTCGATGTGACGCGGGGCCTCAATCCCGAGCTTCACTTGGTCGCCTTCGATGGCGAGCACTGTGAGCGTCACGTCGTCCCCGATATGGATGGCCTCACCTTGTTTTCGTTTCAATACGAGCATCAGCGCACCTCCGCTTTCGTGCCGCCGAGCGGATAACGGGCTGGATACGCATCGTCTAGGATGACTTGTTTCCCGCGACGTTCCTTCGTCTCGATAACGATCGGCGCCTTCAAATTGAGCGTCGACGATTCGAACGGCTCACGGAGCGTGACGATCGAGTAGACCGAGACGTGTTCCGCCTCTTCGATCCCAAGTTGGTCTTTCGCGCCATCCGACAATTCGAACGCATAGTCCGACTTATGCCAAAACGGGTTCGTCACGACGAACGCACAGGCTTGTTCCTCGATTGACTGAAGCGACCAGAACGGTAAATCCTCCCCGTACGGGATCAGCACGAACGTCTTTGAATCCGGGAACCCCGGGATCTCACTGACGAACGTGATCGTCTCCGCTTCGTTTATTTCAATCTTGCCAAAGTAGTCTGTTTCAATGAACATGGATTGTCCTCACTTTCAACGCGTTTCATCATACATCCCACCGACCGGCCATATCTCGAGTGACGCCTGTTGACGGAGCGAGATGTCCGTCGTCCATGGCGTGAACGAGATATCGGCTGGCGTGAGCGATACATCAATTTGGGGTGGCGTGATATTCCACTCGATTTTCACATCCGCCGGCGTATACGTCAACTTGACACGATCAATCGATTTTGGCATGTAGCCCATCTCGACGATCGGATACGGGTCGTTCACCTTCTCCGCTGCCATCGAAGGAATCGGATTCCCGTTCTCAATCCGCATCATACGATCGCCGTCCCGGGCGATGTTCGCCATCGCCTCACGGGCCCCTTGCTCTCCCATCTGACCGAGGTATTTCCCAAGTTCAAGCACGCCTTTCAGGTTGCTCTCACTTCTCGCTACTGATGAATCAACCTCAAGCTTCCCTTGTGTCGTCTGTTGCGTCATCTCGGCTCTCCCTTGTTGGATGGACAGGTCGGCCCGTCCTTGACGCATCTCGAGTACCGGTCGATTGGATGTCATCTGGATTGCGGCCTGTGTCTGCCGCATCTCAAGTCTCGCGAGATTCATCATCAATTACCGTAAGAAGTCGAGGAGCGTCGGCTGAATGATGCGGGCACCTGCAGATAACGCTGCACGGTGTACAGTTTCATGTGACTTCAGCTCCATAATGACTTTTTCTACATCGATGTCTTCATTATCAGACATGATGGTCTTGGCGATAATCTCATGATCTTGAAGACGATTGTCGACGAGCTCCAAACGGTTCGCACGGGCACCGAGTTCGGCGCGCTCTGTGATCAAGTTTTGACCGAGTGTATCGAGCGTGTCGAGTTCAGCCGATAGGTCGGCACCAGTAGTCGTTGTCTCTTTTAAAAGTGTACTCAATTTATGAAGACCTTCAAATAACTCTTTACCAAAAACCGTTTCTGGTTGCATATTCACTTGTACGGTAATTCCTTTTGATACTTCAAATTCGATTTTCCCACTTGCTGTCGGTGTCGTTCCACTCTCATAAATCGAATCGACAGAACCAGCCGGATTCGCTAAATACGCCTTTAAATTATCGACATTGATGAGCGGTTGATCCGTTTTCGTCCCATTATAAATATACTTCTCGCCTGCCTTTGAGTTGGCGAGAGAGCCGATATGTTCGATCAACTGATCGACCTCACTCTTGATAATCTCACGTTGCGATGATTCATACGTATCGTTCGCCGCTTGCGTCGTCAGTTCACGAATCCGTTTGACGGCTTCCGTGACTTCGTTCAATGTCGAGTCCGTCAAATCCATCCAGCTCGTCGCCTCGCTGACGTTACGACGGAATTGGTCGACTTCACGTACCTCGGTCCGGTAACGAATGCCTTGCATCGCGACGACTGGATCTTCTGATGCTTTTTGAATCCGTTTCCCGCTGATGAGCTGTTCCTGGACACGAGCGAGTGTGTTGTAGCTACTGGATAAATGCTTCAAGTTCGTCTGTGTGAGCATTGTCTGTGTGACACGCATCAGTCATTACCTCCCTACGACACCCATGCCGTTAATGATTTTGTCTAACATTTCATCGACGGCCGTGATGTTACGTGCCGCCGCGTTATAAGCGTGCTGATACTGGATCATCATCGTCATCTCTTCATCGAGCGAGACGGCACTGACCGACTGACGACGCTGGTCTGAACTGCTCAACAAGGCGAATGTACTCTTGGCGAGGTTTCCGTTCTGGCTCGCCTCGACAGCCATGTTCCCGATGACGTTTTGATAGTACTTCCCGATGGAAGTCGTCGCAGTGGATGAACCACCCGTAAATGTGATTTGCGCATTTTTTAAGTTTGCCAAGTCAAGAGCCCCGCTGCCGTCTCCGATGTTTTGGTCTTTTGAGATGGCGATCAAGTTCAAGTTCGATAAAATTGTCGGATTGACCGTTACGGTCTTCGCATCGCCGACAATAAAGAAATCGATACCTTTTTGACGGGGATTATCTTGAACATTCCCATCGTAAAAAGTCTTATGCAAATCATTAAATGCCGTCGTGAACTCTTTTGCCATGACGTCTAAATCCTTCAACATCTTGGTAAAAGCTCCATCGTGCGTTTCTGTTCCCGTAGCTGAACCGTACATATCAACGAGCGCTTTCAACTTCCCATTTGGTAAGTCGTCAAAGACGAGCGTTGTCGTTCCTGCGGCCGCATCTGTGATCTCCATGTCGTTAATTTTCCCAACTCCGCCTGTTAGTCCATCCACTAACGTAATCTTTGTTGGAGTCGGTGTTCCGGGCACAGAAATCTGAATATCAATCCGTCCTTCCGCGACACGTTGCGAGTTCCCGCGTGTCTCTCCGTTCGTGTAATCGACCGGGACACGTTCGAACTCGATATATTGTGACAACTCGTCCATGTAGCGGTCGCGCTCATCATACAATTCGTTCGGTAAAACCCCAAGCGGTTCCGCGTCCCCGATTTGACGGTTGACGTCACCAATTTTCGTCAACAAGTCGTTGATTTTTTTCGTGACGACGCCCGCTTCTGCTTTCAAGTCCTCTTGTACTTTCGATAACGAAGAAGACATATAGTTGAACGTTTGTGTCAACGTCAACGCTCGTTGCCGAACCACGCTTCGCGCACCCGTATCATCCGGGTTGACCGACAAGTCTTGAAGTGACGCCCAGAACAAGTCGAGCGATTTAGCGAGTCCGTTCTCAGACGGTTCGTTGATGATGTCTTCCATCCGGCCGAACGCCGCTTCTTTCGTCGCATAGAAGGCGTTCTTCACCGACTCGTCACGATACTGTTGATCGATCATAAGATCGCGAATTCGGGCGAGCGTCTCCCCGCGTACACCTGTCCCGAATTGTCCGGCTTTCGTCCCGCCGAAGTTGACCGAGAGCTGTTCGGTCATCCCGAGTGTGAGTCGTTGGCGCGAATAGCCAGGGTTTGAGGCGTTCGCCACGTTATTCCCGGTCGCTTGAAGCGCCCATTGGTGTGTCGAGAGACTGCGGCGTGCCGTCTCTAATCCCATAAATGTTGAACCCATTCCACTTCCTCCTTAAACGTCACGGCTGAACGAGCGTGTTTCGAACGCTTGTTGTCCGTATGTAAAATCATCTGCTTCCGGCATGAGCATATCCAGATGCCAAGTAATATAACGAAGGGATTGTTCGAGTAGCGTCGCGTTCAATTCGTTCTGTCGCTTCAACTCGAACAAGACCGGTCTCAATTCCTCTATCTCTTCATCGTCCAATTCATACGTCCCTTGAAGTCGTTCCGCTTCTTTTTGTGAAATTTGTCGGACAAGTTTCGCTTCTTCTTTGACGAGCGTGCTAAATGCCACCATGTCATTTTGAATGAGTTGCTGTTCTTTCGCGTAAGCCAATTCGAGTAGCCGTTTATGTAATGTGAGCATGAGTCTCTCCTTTTTTCAAAAAAAGAGCCGACTAAAGAAAGGGGTGCCCCTTATTTAGTCAGCTTCCGTGCCGTGTTATTCAGTGCGAAGGCCTCAAACGGACCTCGCTTCCATTCATCCTTGTAGAAAGCGTTTAGCGATTTCGCGCGCGTCCCGTGAATACGTGCCCGCATCAATCTCTGCTTTCAAAGCGTCGATTTTTGCGAGACGGTCCGGATGTTTCACCGGTTCTTCAAACCGGGCGCGGGCTTCCGCCGAGATTGACAATTGGTCCGTTTGGCGTGATTGCGCGGGCTTCGGTTCGACTTGCGTTTTCTTTTCATAAGTGTTCGGTAAGTGTACCCACTTGGCTGAATCGATGCGCATGCGTCTTCCCCCTCTTCATGATGTTAATCCAAACGATAAGTGCGGATGCTTGATTGTTTCGTCAAGCTCTCCTGTAGACTGGACAGTTCCTTCTGCATATCTCTCTGGCAGTTCGAACAAATTTTTCCTTCGTTCGTCGGTTGACCACAACGGACGCAGCTGATGGCAAGCGCCGGATTGTCCTTGATGATCAAGCGTCCTTCATGGATATATCGCGTGATATCAAGTTCAGAGACACCCGTCGCTTCGACGAGGGCTCCGATGGTCGTTTGTTTGTTGGCCGGTTCACGAATGAAGTCGCGGACTTTCAAGAAGTTTTTATAATCGACTTCGTTACATGATGGACAGTACGGTGAACGACCCTGTTTCATAAACAAGCGTCCACACATTTGGCAAGATGCTGCATCCATTGGTTTCACCTCTGCTCTTTATATCGGACGCGATTTCGATTTGTTTAGCGCCCGAAATAAGCAAATCGCAGAAACTTCTGATGCACCTGCCTGTCGCAACGAATAGGCCGCCTGATGAAGGGTCGTCCCCGTCGTATAGACGTCGTCTACAAGAATGATTTTCCCACATTTCACTGAAGTTGGTACAGTGAAAGGATTCGTTCGGTGTCGTCTTCCTTCTTTCCCGAGTTCACGTTGACTTGAAACCTCCGTTTTTTCGAGAAACTGTCGCGTCGGACCGATACATCGCGCGAGCACCTCGGCCTGATTGAAGCGACGTGTCTGAAGTCGCTCCTTACTCAACGGAATCGGAACATAGATCACGCCAGATGAACGCAATGCCCGAAGCGCTGGTGCGGCCGATGAGGCGATGACGACATCACCGCTGAATTTAAATCGATGTAGCCAGTCAATTCCTGCCTCATCGTATGCGTACAGGCAACGGACGGTCAAATCGAGACCGAGCGCGAGCCAGCGGATGCAGTCCGGACACGTCTCACCGGTCTCATTCGGTTGACCGCAGCGCGGGCAACCCGTACCGAGCGGCGTCAGTTTCGACTCGCAAGAAGGACACACCCAGTCTCGTCGCCATAATGTGGCAGGAGTCCACGGGACGGTCATCGACTCATGACAAATAAGACATCTCATCGCCGATTCGCCTCCTTGATCTTCCGTATGGCAACATCTTGACGGAACGTCCGCTCCCTGTAAAAGAAACAGACCTCTCCTGTCGGCGCTTCCGGTTTCCGCCCCGCCCGTCCTGCCATCTGAATGAGTCCCCGTGTCGAGAAGAGCCGATGCTCGCTCTCGAGTACCCCGACCTGCACGTCCCGAACCGTCATCCCCCGTTCCCAGATCGAGGTTGCAAGGACGACGCCCTTCGTCTCTTGGAGCCAGTGAAGGGCGTCAGTCCGCTCCTCGGTCTCAGCCGATACCGTCCGACATGCGAGTCCCGCACCTTCTAACATCTCGCGATACCGCTCCAAATCAGGCTTCGTCGGTACGTACAAGAGACGTGGTTTCAAGGCGTGACGTCGACAGAAATCTACGATTCGTTCGTCGGACTGTTTGACAAGTGTCGGGACCGGCAAATCAAATCCGTGATAGCGCCGCGACAGATGAACCGTTGGAAACATCTGTTGCCAAACGGTCGGGGTTGCCGTGATGAACAAGAAGACACCTCTCCCGACCCGACGAATCGTATTCCATAACGCGATGTCAAAGGCAAACGGGAAAGCATCGGACTCATCGACGAGCACATAATCGAAGACGTCCCGAACATTCATGAGTAACGGCGCGGTCGCCACCGTGATCATCCCGACGGAGTCTTTCTCCCCTCCCCCGTATCGTCTCGTGACAGGCACGGTGAATGCTCGTTCGAGCCGTTCGACCCATTCGATGGCGACGTCTTTCCTCGGGGACACGATCAAAACCCGCTTCCCTGCATTGACGACCCGCTCAATTACCGGGAACGTCATCTCCGTCTTCCCGGCGCCGCATACCGCATGTACGAGCCCCGTCTTTTGTCCGTCCCACCACGTGAGCAATTGATTTGCGACCCGTGTTTGGTCGGGGGCGAGCTCGAACGGCATCGTCAGTTCCGTCGTTTCAAGTGGAGTCGTGATGTCCCGTTCTTGTAGAAAATCACAGCGACAGACACGCCCGAGGTATAGACAATTTCGACAATAGGCACAACTTCCGTGATGACAGGTGAACGTCCGGACGTCCGTGCTGAGACAGCGTTGGCAGATACCGAAGCGGATGGCCCGTTTTCCTGCCTGAGCGACAATAAGTTCTCCCATGACCTGACTCCTTTTTGTCATCACGCTACCAAAACGGCTATATAAATGCGATACGACTTATCTAAAACAACGTAGGTCGACTACACAAATAGGACCCGACGAAAGCGTCGGGTCCTATTTGTTACTTCTGTTTGTAGAACATGATCGCCTCGTACGGACGAAGGGACAGCGTCGTCCCGTCGAGCTCAGGCACGTCATAGTTGTGGCTGACGACGTTCACCCGCTCGAACCCTTCCGGAATCGTATACGTCGTTTCCGTTCCATAGAAGTTGGCGACGACGAGAAGTTCCTCGCGGTCGGTCTTCCGTGTATATGCCCAAACGTCCAACGAATCAGGTGTGAGAAGCGTGTAATCCCCATCCGTCAAGACGTCAAGTTCTTTTCGTAATGCAATCAAATGTTTGTAGTGGTAGAACACCGAGTTCGGATCACGAAGCGCCGTCTCGACGTTCACGTCCTCATAGTTCGGTGCCACGTTGATCCACGGCGTGCCGCTCGTGAAGCCGGCATGTGTCGTCGCATCCCACTGCATCGGCGTCCGCGAGTTGTCGCGTGACTTCTGTTTGATGGCGGCCATCATGTCTTCGTGCGACACGCCCTCTTCCCGCTTCAACTTGTAGATGTTGAGCGTCTCGATATCCCGATATTCGTCGAGCGAGTCGAAGCCAGGATTCGTCATCCCGATTTCTTCCCCTTGATAGATATACGGTGTCCCTTGAAGGCCGTGGAGCACGGTCGCGAGCATCTTCGCGCTCTCGACGCGATGGTTCGTGTCGTTCCCGAAACGGCTGACGACGCGCGGTTGGTCATGGTTGCACCAGAAGATGGCGTTCCATCCCTTCCCGTGCATCCCTTGTTGCCACGTCGACATGATGTCTTTCAATTGAATGAAATCGAACGGTGCAGCGACGAACTTCTCCCCGTTCGGATAGTCGACTTTCAAGTGGTGGAAGCTGAACGTCATGCTGAGCTCGTTCTCGTCCGGGTTTGAATAGCGGACGCAGTGGTCGAGCGTCGTCGAAGACATCTCCCCGACCGTGATGACGTCGTGCCCGTCAAATACTTCCCGGTTCATCTCTTTTAAATATTCGTGGATGCGTGGACCGTCCGTATAGAACTTGCGACCGTCCGACTCGTCTTCCGGGAAGTCCTGTTCTTTCGAGATGAGGTTGATGACGTCGAGACGGAATCCTTTGATTCCTTTCTTACGCCAGAACCGCATCATCTCGTAGACGTCCTCGCGCATCTGTTCATTCTCCCAGTTCAAGTCGGCCTGGGTCACGTCGAACAAGTGGAGATAATATTGCCCGCTCTTCTCATCATATTCCCACGCGTTTCCGCCGAACTTCGATTCCCAGTTCGTCGGTTCGTCGCGCCAGATGTAGTAGTCACGGTACCGCTCGTCTCCCGCCAATGATTTTTGGAACCATTCGTGCTCGGTCGACGAGTGGTTGACGACGATATCCATCATGAGGCCGATGCCCCGCACCTCTGCCTCACGGATCAATTCATCGAGATCTTCCATCGTGCCGTAAGACGGGTCGATGGCATAGTAATCACTCACGTCATAGCCGTTGTCGTGTTGAGGTGACTGATAGACAGGTGTCATCCAAATATATTCGATGCCGAGTTCTGCCAAGTAATCTAGCTTCGCCGTCACCCCTTTGATCGATCCGGTCGCGTTCCCTTCCGGACTGTAAAAACTTTTCGGGTAAATTTGATAGACGACTGATTTGCGCCAATTTTTCTGTATCATCAACGACATCTCCTTTTTGTAAGAGTTTTCATTTCAATAAGAAAGAGGGAAGAACTGCCGTCCCTCCCTCCCGAGTCATTGCTTATGCGACTTTGTTTTCTTCAAGTTCACCTTTCTTCATGTAACGCTTCGACAAGATGAATGTGAGCGCGAACGGTACGATGATCGCGATGACCATGCCGACGATGAAGAGAAGGATTTTATCTGTGAAGATGGAGAGGAATCCAGGGAGTCCTCCGACACCGATGGCGATTGCTTGCACATCGTTCAATGTGATGAAGATGGCAGCGATTGCCGACCCGATCATCGCTGAATAGAACGGGAATTTATTTGGTAAGTTGACCCCGAACATGGCTGGCTCTGTGATTCCGAAATAAGCTGAAATGGCTGAAGTCGACGCCATGCTCTTTTGTTTCGCGTTGTGCTTGTAGACGAAGAACATCGCGAGTGCAGCCGAACCTTGAGCAATGTTTGAGAGTGCGATCATCGGCCAGATGAACGTACCGCCTGTATCGGCGATCAACTGAAGGTCGATGGCGATGAACAAGTGGTGCATCCCGGTGACGACGAGCGGCGCGTAGAACAAGCCGAAGAGGAGTGCCCCGACGACCGGTACGGCTTCAAACGTGTTGACGAGTCCTGTCGCAATCACGTTCCCGATTCCACGAGTGACCGGTCCAACGATTGCGAGTGCAAGGAATCCAGTGACGACGATGGTTGTGATCGGAACGACCAAGAGTTGGATGGCGTTCGGTACACGTTTTTTCAAGAACATCTCGATTTGGCTCAAAATATAAGCCGCAGCGAGAACCGGCAAGATTTGACCTTGATATCCGACTTTCTCAATTTCGAAGAGTCCGAGGATATCGAATGTCGGTACTTCTCCTTCAAGTGCTGCTGTCCCGTAGCCCCAAGCGTTCAAGAGATCCGGGTGAACGAGCAAGAGACCCATGACGATCCCGAGCACTTCGCTCCCACCGAAACGTTTCGTCGCCGACCAACCGACGAGTGCCGGTAAGAAGACGAATGACGTGTTCGCCATCATGTTGATGAGGTCCCAAAGTCCTTGTAAGTTCGGATACGCCTCGATGAGTGTCTTTCCGTCGATGAAGAGACCTTCAGAAGCGAGTAAGTTGTTGATCCCCATGAGGAGACCGGCCACGATGATGGCTGGAATGATTGGCATAAAGACGTCAGAGAAGACTTTGACGAGTTTTTGAAGCGGATTCATTTTTTTGCCGCCTGCGGATTTGACCTCGGCGACCGTTGCCGCCTCAAGTCCCGCGAGTTTGATGAACTCGGCATAGACGCGGTCGACATCACCGGCTCCGATGACGATTTGATACACGCCCGAGTTCTCGAACGCCCCTTTGACGAGATCGACTTCTTTCACACGTGCCTCATCGACTTTTGACTGGTCTTTGAGGGAGAGGCGAAGACGTGTCACACAGTGTGCGGCTTTGTCCACGTTGTCTTTGCCGCCGATCGCGTCTAAAATCTCTGCGGCAATTTGACGATAATCTGCCTTCATGTTGAATGTCCTCCTTTGTTTGAAAACTGTAAATGAAAACGGTTACTTATGAGTACAAACAAAGTATAACTTATCTATATAAGTTAAGTCAACAACTTATATATATGAGTTGAACATGAAAGTTTTGCGTTGTGATTTACTGTTAAAATTCCCCTATTTTGACTTAGGACAAACAAAAAACCCCTTCCTGTACGAAAGAGGTTTTAGCGCCGGGCAACGTCACTGAACTGGAACTTGTCCAAGCGGTGACGCGACTCCGTATATTCAAATTGTTGTCCTTCATATAAGAACGTATCGTTCGTGATGACGATGACGTATTCATAGTCATGCAAGTCGAGCCGCTTCCGGTCGAGTTCTGTCACGTCTTCCGCTGCAATCTTTCGTTTGGCATAGCTGATCTGTAGGCCGAGCTCTCCTTCGATATATCCATAAATCGAACGAGCCGCAATCTCTTCTGTTAATCCAGGGACGAGGTCTTTGACGAAATAGTTGATATCTAAGATGACGTTCTCCCCGTCAAAGTTCCGAACCCGTTCGATGCGAAACACGTGCGTCCCTGCCGCCAAATTCATCCGTTCGGCGAGCCAAGTCGGGGCCTCTATCTCTTCAAACGAAGCGACGTGGGTCTGAATAGAACGACCGAGCATGCTCGCGTACACTTCTGAGAAACTGACGATGCCGTTGAATTGAAACTCGATCTGGTCTCGTTTCAATACGAACACGCCTTTTCCATGATGCTTCCGGACATACCCGTTTTCCTGTAACAGATCGAGCGCTTTTCGGACGGTTCCCCGGCTGGCCTCGAACTGATGCATCAACTCGGTCTCAGACGGAAGCTTTGAGTCAGCGGGTCTTGTTCCATTTCGCATCTCTTCTGCCAGACGCTCAAAGATTTGGCGATATTTCGCCATCACATTCCCTCCTCCATTGAAAAAGACGACCTTAGACGGTCGTCTCTCTTACCATTCGCGACGATACCACGTGATGCCGATTGCACCAGGTCCGAGATGCGTTCCGATGACGGGACCGAAATGGCTTCCCGAGATGTGTGCTTTCGGGAACTTCTGTTTCATCGAAGCGAGCTCTTCCGCCTGACGCTCCGGGCAGTTGGCGTGAATGATGCCGATGCAGTAGCCTTCCCCGTCTCCGACAATCGTGCTCGACTCAAACCCGACACCGTAGTCGCGGACGTGAATGTGAATCACATCACTCGCCTGCTCGACATTGACGATGATTTCGGCAGTTTTTGCATGTTTGATCGCATTTTGGACCGATTCTTGAACGAGACGGAACACGTTAATCTCCAGTTTCTCCGGTAATCGCGCACGCGACCCCCGATAGTTGAGACGTGTCTTGATCGCCGTATACTCCTCCGTTTGATGGAGATAGCGTTCGAGCGTCGGCAAAAAGCCCAAATCGTCAAGCGACATCGGACGTAAATCATAGATTAAACGACGGACGTCGACGAGCGCCCCACGAATCAACTTTTTCAATTCATGTAATTCGGCAAACGCCTCGTCTTTTCCTCGTTTGTCAAACGTCTTTTCAATCAGGTCGGCCCGTATCAAAATATGAGCAAGCGATTGCGCTGGTCCATCGTGCATCTCGCGGGCGAGATGGCGCCGTTCGCGCTCGGCCGCTTCGAATACGCCGATGGCCATCTCTTGCTTCTTCATCATGTCCGAATACTCTTGCTGTAGGTCATCCCGTAAGAAGTTCAAGACGACACTCACACGACCGATCAACTTTTCGGCACGTTCGATCGTATCCTCTAAAATGAGCAGACGACGCTCTAAGTCATTCCGGCGTTGCTGTGCCGCCATCTCTTCTTTTTGAACAAGAAAACGCTCGAGTTGCATTTGATTCGCCCGTTCGTAGGCTTCACGAATTTCTTGTTCACTATGTATATGAAACTTTTTACTGACTTGAACGAGCTTGGCCTTTGAAGCTTTCACGATTCGGTCGAGTCGATCGGATTCCTCGATGTAGAACTCGATTTTATCCGTCAATTCTTTTAACTCATTTTGAATTACTGAATATTCAGTTGCAGAACTTTCGGTTATACGGACAATCTCCTCTTTACTTTCCGTCACCGTTTCAATCATATTTGTTATGATATGTTCTAAAGCAGTCCGATCGGTAATATGATTCACGATGCCATCCCCTAATAGTTCGGTAGTTAATCCTCATCTATTCTTATATATCGTCCCACCCTAAACAGGTTTACAGCGGACATAAGAGATTTTTTATAATTCCATTCGCTAGAAGTAGCGTATGTGCCTACTTGAATTCTAAAAAAAATATTCAAAAATAGAAAGGAGAATTTTCAGAAATGTCTATTGAGTCAAATTATACTATAAAACAAAGTGGAACATACGAAGTCGTTATCCAAAAATCAAAATTTATTGCTCATTTCAAACGTGTCGAAACCGAGGAAGAGGCGCAGACGTTCATCCAAGCCATCAAGAAAGAGCATTGGAACGCAAACCATAACTGTTCCGCCTACATCATCGGGGAACGAAACGAGCACCAGAAAGCGAATGACGACGGTGAGCCGAGCGGTACGGCCGGCATGCCGATGCTCGAGGTGTTACGCAAACGCCACTTGAAAGATACAGTCGTCGTCGTGACACGTTATTTCGGTGGAATCAAGCTCGGTGGCGGCGGACTCATACGTGCTTACGGTGGAACTGTGAGCGAAGGACTCGATGCGATCGGAATCGTCGAACGTCTACCGATGCAACAATTGACACTCACCGTCGACTATACTTGGATTGGGAAAGTCGAAAATGAGTTGAGACAGTCTAGCTACCTGCTCGATGACATCATCTACGCCGACCTCGTCACGTTTCATGTGTCGGTCCCCGTGGAAGAGACAGAGGAGGCACTCGCTTGGCTAACAGACATGACGAACGGTCAAGGTCAGCTTCAAACTCATACAATCCGCATCATCGAACGTGATTTCAAACGCTGAAACGCCTATACTAAAAGAAACGACTGAAATGAGGAAACAACATGGAAACACCCCCACGCAAGAAAAAATCACCTTGGAAAATTGTCCTCATCGTGTTGGGTGTCGTATTGCTGATCGGTGGTTCCGCTTTCGGCTATTTTGTCTTCAAAGCGAATGAAACCGCCGAAAACGCGAACAAGGCGTTGGAACGTGGCGACAAGTCAGAACGTCGCGACGAGACCATCGACTTGACGAAAGATCACTTTTCCGTCCTGTTAGCAGGAGTCGATGGCGGCGCCTCGCTCGAGGAAGGACGGACCGATTCGCTCATGGTCGCCACGTTCAACAAGGAATCGCGGCAAGTGACGCTCGTCAGCATCCCACGCGACTCATATGTCGACATCATCATCGACGATGAGGATCCGTTCAAAGACAAGATCAACCATGCTTACGCTTACGGAGGCATTGACACGACCATCGCGACCGTCGAGAACCTGCTCGACATCCCAATCGATTACTATGCGACCATCAACTTTGATGGAATCGAAGATTTGGTCGATGCGGTCGGTGGCGTCGAGATCGATGTCCTCATCCCCATCTCCGGAAAAGCGACCGGAAATGTCGAGCTAGAGCCTGGCGTTCAAGTCTTGAACGGAAAAGAAGCACTTGCCTATGCGCGGATGCGGAAGCAAGACCCTGCCGGCGACATCGGTCGAGCCGGTCGACAACAGCAAGTCATCGAGGCCATCATCAACGAGGCGACGACCATCAACTCGTTTACGAAGCTGAACCGGATCATGAATGCCGTCGGCGAGAACATTCGAACAAACATGTCGTTGTCAGAGGCTTCTCAGCTTCAACCGTACGCAAAATCGTTGAAGTCGTTTAACCGAGAAACGCTCGAAGGGAACGATTTGACGTTAAACGGTGTGTATTATTACGAACTCGACCCTGTTGACCTTCGCGATGCTCAGGCGCTTCTGCAAACGGAACTCGGCATGCCTGTGACAGCGGATGAACCATCGACAGACGAAACGGACGATTCGATGACCGAAACGACCACATACTAAAAAAGTAACCGGTATCGTCACGCGATACCGGTTACTTTTTTACGCTCTAGGTCGTCCGAGCAATCGTCGGGACGTACGGATGATAGGTTTATAGTTCGGATGAATCAGTTCAGTCGATTCCACGATCAATTCGATGACAATTAACACGACGATGAACGTGATGACCGCACCGAGCATCGTCGTCTTGGCGAACAAGATGGATGAGATGCCAAAGAATAAGGTCATCCCGTACATGAGTAGGACCGCCTGCCGTGTCGTGAAGCCCATATCGATCAACTGGTGATGCATATGCGATTTATCCGGCGACATCGGCGGTCGTCCCTGGACGAGTCGACGCACGATGGCGAAGATCGTATCCGAGATCGGTAACCCGAGCAAGAGGACCGGCACAACGAGCGAGAACAACGTCACGTTCTTAAATCCGATGAGCGAGAAGACAGCGAGCATATATCCGAGGAACAGTGCCCCCGTATCGCCCATAAAGATTTTCGCCGGGTAGAAATTATGGACGAGAAACCCGAGTGTGCTCGCAAGGAGCAAGAGCGCCATCATCGTCAAATAGACGTTTCCCTGAATGATGGCCAAGACAGCAATCGTCCCGAGGGCGATGCTCGACACACCTGCGGCGAGACCATCGAGACCGTCAATCAAATTGATGGCATTCGTGATCCCAATCAGCCAGAGGACGGTGATCGGGATGCTCCATGACCCGAGGTAGAGTTGCTGGTCGAACGGAAGATTGATGAGTTCGATTCGCATCCCCGAGTTCAAGACGACGACAGTCGCAATCATCTGCCCCATCAGCTTGACGCGGGCCGATAGTTGGAACCGGTCATCAATCAGTCCCGTAAGGAGAATCACGACAGCCCCAATCAAGATGGCATCGTTATAACGACTCGTCGGAAGCAGCAAGGCATAGCCGATGAAGAATGCGATAAAAATCGCAAGACCCCCGATTCGTGGCATCGTCCGTAAATGTACTTTTCGTGCGTTCGGATGATCGACCGCACCGATGAAAAATGCGAATCGACGAACGAGCGGTGTAATCAAGATGGCCATCACAAAACTGACCAACATGGCAATCCATAGCATGGGCCGACAGTTCCTCTCTCAAAAAAATAGACTCTGGCGAATTATATCATATTTTGAATTCATGAGTAGATATCAGTCCGTTTACAACAAAAGCCGATGAGGCGTTCCCCATCGGCTCAGGATTATGAAAGTGTCGATGCCACTTCTTCTGTCGGTTCGTATGTATACAAGCCGCGACCAATTTTTTTGATTTCTGGATTGACCCCTTCAATCTTCACCATCAATTGGTAAATGTTGCTGATGTGATGACGGTAACGAAGTTCAAGTTCCATTTGAATATCACGTACACTCATCGTCTGACGCTCCTTCAATAGATCCGTCACTTGATGAACGTACACCTCGAGCGGATAACGCTGGTTCACACGTCGTGGACGTAGGCGTTTTGACGCATCAGTCATTGGGTCCTTCTCTTCTCTATCTCGACTCAATTCCGCAATCAAATACTCGGCACGTCGTTGCAATTGACGATACGACTCTTCAATTTCCATTAATTCTCGATAAATGTGGTCATTGACATTCGTAGATTCCATACACAAATCCCCTTCTACATCCAATTATAATTTGGAATTCCCTAATTTAAATCAGCAATTCCTAATAATCCCTCTATATCTTCTATAAAAGTGTAACGGATTTGTAATGTGTTTGTCATCTCTTTTTGGGCAATTCTGTCTATTTAGGACTTTTGACTCAAAAAAAGACGACGACTGTTCGGGGCAGTCGTCGTCTCACGGAAGATGATTGTAGCCATTTACACGTGAACGCGTTCGAGGATGCGTTCAAGTGAAAGTTCGTCAGTAGAAGCGACGATGAGGTCTGCATGACCAAGCATCGATTCTTCTCCGACGGCGACAGCAAACATATTTGCCGCTTTGATTGCAGTTACGCCGGCAGCCGCGTCTTCAACGCCGATGGCGAGTTCGGGTTTCACACCAAGGGCAGAAGCGGCCTTCAAAAACACTTCGGGGTGTGGTTTTGACTGGGCGACAGTTGCTGCATCGACGATATGGTCGAAGTAATGGCGGACACCAAGTGCATCAACGACCGCAAATGCGTTCTTTGAAGCAGAAGCCATTCCAATTTTGAGTCCCGCCTCTTTGATTTCATCGAGGAATGAAACGATACCAGGAAGAAGATCGTCGGATGAGATATGTTGAATGAGTTCAACGTAGTGCTCGTTTTTCTTTTGTGCGAGTTCTTCTTTCTCTTCCGGTGTGAAATCGTTCTGTTTACCGCCGAGCGTAAGAATCCGCTCAAGCGACTCAGTTCGACTCACGCCTTTAAGCGTTTCGTTGAATTCGCGGTCAAATGGAATTCCGAGCTCTTCACCGAGCTGCTTCCAAGCGAGGTAATGGTACTCTGCCGTGTCAGTGATGACACCGTCCAAATCGAAAATCACTGCTTCAATCGTTGACATACATGCTTTCCGCCTTTCCTTCAAATGCTTGTGTCGTCAGACTACATTTAGGGAACTTGACAAGTACCCGCCGCACGTTTGGTCAATGATGCAAACGGTTGCACTTGTTCGATTTCTATTATAAATGAAAACGTTATCTTGATGCAACCGTTTTCGCAAAAATCAAAAAAAGAGAAGAGCCTGTGCTCTCCCCTTTCTTATCACAGCTGAATTCCGACCACTTTCACGTTCACAGAACGTGGTGTCATCGCAAGCATCGTGTCCATATCTTGCGTGATGCGCTCTTGGACGGCCGTCACCGTTTTGATGATCGACTGTCCGTAAGCGATGTAAAGCGATAGGTTGATGGTGATGCCTTTGTCCGACTCATCGACTTTCACGTGTTTCATGAGCGCACGCTCTGACAATTTCGTGTCTTCTTGCGTGAACGAGACGTATTTCGTTTCTTTGACCGCGACCGCGGCGATCATTTCAACGACGTGACGTGATACGTTCACGTCGCCTTCTGTGCTGTACATTCCATTTTCGTATGGCATAGGGTCACTTCCTTAACTCTAGTTTCGTTTCTTCTTAATAAAGTGTAGCGGAAATGTTGCGTTTAGAAAAGACTTTACCCTTTTACACCTTTCGTATTTTGGACACGCTTCACGTCAATCTCGACGAGCGGACGCAAGAGACGGACCATCGGTGGACTGATAATCACGAGGACCATCACAAAGGCGACCCCGAACAAGACGAGCAGTTGCATCCATGATGTCGGCATGAACCCAGCCGGTATAAACGCCTTCCAGGCGACAACAAAGAAGACGTGGACGAGATAGACGTACAGACTATACTGCCCGGCACGCGAAAAAATCGGGAGCTGTCGTCCTGGGATGATGAGCGCGAAACTAATTGACATGAGGAGCGACACCGTATAAACGATCAAAAAGGCGAACGGTCCACTCCACATCGCCTCTGGGACGGCCGTGTCATAGGCGAAACGGAATTTGAACAAGTTCCCGATATGATAGAACGTATCGTCTTGCTGGACGCGCATCGAGACCAAGAGCCCCAGTGTGAGCGCGGTGAAGACAATCGCCCCACCGATGCGATATCGGTTCCGGTGCTCGGCCCGTTTCGGTAACTCAAAGAAGTTGAGCGTATTGCGCTCGGACATCCAGTTCCCAATCAAGAAGAACGGATAGAACATGATGACTTTCCGCAACGCGAAATACCCCGTCGCCTCGGCTTGGAATCCGAACAGGAGCGCGAATAGTAGTGCATACAACACGTACCCCTTCAGTTGTGTCACATACGGGGTGATGATGTACCAGAAAATGATGGCCATCAGATACCAAAGCGCCCAGTATGGCTTCAACAAATTTAGACCCGGATTTTCAAGTGAGAAAATCGGAATCCCTTCTGTAAATGCGAACCATGACCCAAGGATGACCTGCCAAATGACATAGACCACGAATAGCTGGATCACGCGCAAATAGCGGTTCTCCCGATAAAAGTAACCGCTCAACATGATGAACAACGGCATGTGGAAGGTATACAGGAACAGATACACCCACTTTGGTAAAATATCGTCATAAGCGCCGCGGACTTCGGTCAACAAGTGTCCGAAGACGACGAGTAGGACAAGCACTCCTTTAATATTGTCATACCAATAATTTCTCATAACATTCCCTCTTGCTCTCTATGATAACTGCAATGAAGCTGACCTTCATGTTTTCACGTTCTCTTTACAGACAGAATCCATATAGGTCTTGGAAAAATCCCTCACCTATCATAAGCGATTCATCCACAAAGTGAAATTACGTTTCAACAAAATTTTCATGTCTTCACTGTCATCATTCCCATAATTCGAAGAATGCAAGCCGAAACGTCAAAAAATCCTCACGATTCAGCATGTTGTGTGCGTATTCAAATAGACGGAATTGGGTACAGTATAGTATAGTAGTGTTACTTAATATTCAGAATATTCTAATAAAGGAGGTGGAGAGAATGGCATCGATCATCCGGAATCGACATCATATGGTGCACGACCCAAAACGTTCATTCTCTAACTTCGGATTCTGGTGGTTCATCAGCGTCTTTTCCGTCGGATTGCTCCTTGTCGCCTTCGAGTCCGTCCGCAACGGGTTCTCTGCCATTCATCCTGTCTTATCTAGCATGGTTTTCCTCGGTCTCACGTTCGTGCTCGGTGTCTGCGCCAAGCTGGCTCGTGACGTCTGGTGGCTCAACTACTTACTTGAGCGCACCCAAAACCGCTACTTATACATCGGTGGCGACACGCTCCAAAGTTGGCAGTATACGCTCGACTCGATTTGGTTGCTCACGCGCACCTCACAAAAAAAGCTCGGCCGATTGTATATCCAAATCGACCGAACTGTGCGTGCTGAGGAAGCGAAACGTTTATTCGCCGCCTATTTGATTGACCGAGGGGTCCTCGTCGTCTATTCTCGTCCGAACAAACCGAAAAAAATGGCTTGAATGAATCAGTCGAGGTATGCGGCAATCCATGTCCGTGCTGCCTCGACTTCTTCCATGCGAAGTTCATGTCCTCCCGAGTGATAGAAGAGCTCGACGTCCGCTCCCGCGTTTCGGAGTGTCGACGTCAGCTCTTCTGTTTCTGTTTTCGGGCAAATCGGGTCGCGTTCGCCAGCCGAGATGAACACGTTCGTTCCTGACAAGTCAGGTAGCGTCAATGAACGGTCCGGTACCATCGGGTGGAATAGGAGTGAAGCAGTGAACGCCGGATGACGGTAAAGTGCCGACCCGATCAAATTCGCCCCGTTCGAATAGCCGAGCGGGATCATCTTGTCTCGGTCGATACCATACGTTGTCGCAGCTTCATCTAAAAACTGAAGGAAGCGCTCTGTCTGTTTCTTTAAATCTTCAAGGTCGAGCACCCCTTCCGCGTGGCGACGGAAGAAACGGGACATCCCGTTTTCAATGACATCCCCTCGAAGCGTCAAGATGTTCGCCTCGGTCGACAGTTCTTTCGCGAGCGGAATCAAATCCTGCTCGGTCCCTCCAGTTCCGTGTAATAAAACGAGTGTCGTCTCTTTGGTACCTTGAATGAATTGATGAATCATATGCGTTCTCCTCTCGGGATCGTTATTGTTGGTAGTGTGCGGACGATTTTATCTCGGTCCGCTTCGAGCCATGGCGGTAAGCGCAACGTCTCACCAAGCGTGTCAACGGATTCGTCCACGGTGAATCCAGGTACGTCCGTCGCGAGTTCGTGCAGGATGCGACCGGCATCATGGAAATAGACGGAGCGGAAGTAGTTTCGTTCTTTCACTTCGGTCGGTCTTAACCCAAGGTCAAAGATGGCATCTTGCCAGGTCGGATAATGTTCTCCGTCAGAAATGCGCCACGCGATGTGATGAACTGTTCCCGTCCCAGGGACCCCGTTCGGTAAAATCGTTTTCTTCACATCGATGACGTTCCCGTAATCTGCTGACCCTCTCAAACGGATCCACTCTTCATCCTCTGCGACCCGTTCAAAGCCGAACAGTTCCGTCAACAAGCGCACGGTTTCGTCCGGTGCTTTCGACAACAAGGTCGCTCCGGCGAATCCGACAATTGCTTCATGTTCTGTGATACCGGGGATGACCCAGCGTGTCTGTTTAGAGCTCGGTCGGGCGACGAGTTCGACGACGAGTCCGTCCGGGTCTTCAAATAAAAGTGATGCCTCGCTGAACCGTTCAGTGGCGACGGTCGCGATGCCGTGCTGTTGTAGTCTTTCTTCCCAGAACGGTAAACTTCCTGCCAGTACGAGATAAGTCGTCACGCCAACCTGTCCGCTCCCGACCTGCCCTTTCCCTAAGCCCGGGATCGGGAAAAACGTGATCACCGTCCCTGGTGTTCCGACTTCGTCCCCAAAATAGAGATGATACGTGCCCGGGTCATCAAAATTGACGGTCTGTTTCACGAAGCGGAGACCGAGTACCTGTCCATAAAAATCTAGCGTACGTTGCGGGTCTTGTACCATCGACGAAATGTGATGGATTCCCGTAGACTGCGTTTTCATTGTCATCCTCCTTTTATTATCTTGATTTCAAGATAAATCTTTTACCAGAAAAAGTGAAACTTTTTGCTCAAGGTGGCGTACGATAGAAGAAGAGACATTCTAAGGAGGGAATAGAATATGGCATTACATATCGAACGCGTCACCAAGGAGTTTGGTGACTTCAAAGCTGTCGACGACCTCACGTTCCGCGTCCCACAAGGGGAAATGTTTGGTTTGCTCGGTGCAAACGGTGCTGGAAAGACTACGACGTTCCGGATGATCCTCGACATCTTGAAGCCGACCGATGGGAGTATCACGTGGAACGGTAAAGCGGTCGACCATCGCATCGTCGGCTATTTGCCCGAGGAACGTGGCCTGTATCCCAAATCCCAAGTGCGTGAACAGCTCGTCTTTCTCGCAAGCCTAAAGGGCATGCGCGGGAGCGATGCCAAACGCGCGGTCAAGTCATGGCTCGAACGCCTTGAAATTCCTCAATATGAAACGATGCGCGTCGAGCAGCTATCAAAAGGGAATCAACAGAAGATTCAGCTCGTCGCAGCCCTGCTCCATAACCCGGAACTCGTCATCTTAGACGAACCGTTCAGCGGCCTCGACCCGGTTAACGTTGAAATCCTGAAGCGTGAAGTTCTCGCGTTGCGTGACGCCGGGACGACCATCGTCTTCTCGAGTCATCGAATGGAACATGTCGAAGAATTGTGCCAACACGTCGGCATCTTGAAAGGTGGCCGTGCCGTCGTAAGCGGTGACGTCCCGACAATCAAGTCGAGATACGAAGAACCTGCCCTCTTTATTGAAACGGACCAGATTCACATTCTCGAGTCGCTCCCAGTCGTGGAGACAATCGAGCCTTTCAAATCCGGTCATCTAGTACGCTTACATTCTTTCGAAGACAGTGACGCCGTCCTGTCGGCACTCGTCCGTCATCAGGCGAACGTGAAGACGTTCATGCGCCAACCGGTATCGCTCAATGACATCTTCATCAAGGAGGTCGGACAGCATGTTTCATAACTTTGGACCGCTCTATGCGTTCACACTCAAATCGAGAATTCGTTCAAAAGCATTCCTCATCTCGACGGCGCTAACCATCCTGTTCATCTTCGGGTTTACGAACATCGACCGCATCATGTCTACGTTTGAGGATTCCGAGCAAGCGAGCGCACTCGTCGTGTCTGAGAACAAAGAAATCGTCGACACGATGAGATCACTCGGCTATGAAGACGTCGCCTCTAGCGACATTACGGAAGAAGAGGCACGGACCGGCATCAACGACGGAGAGTATGGGGTCGTCGCTTTTGTTGACGGCTATGATGCTCGCGTTATCTCCGAACGCCCGGAGCAGGAGTTCACGACCCTCTTGCAAACATCTTTACAACAGTTGCGCAATGCGGAATTGATCGAATCGTCCGATGTCGACCCGGCCATCATCGCTGCCCTCAGCGAACCGATCCAACTCGACGAGTCCTATCTCGGACGCGGTGGAGAGAACTCGGATGAGCTCCTCTCGTCTTCGGCGCTCGTTTACGTCATGTTGATGCTCCTGTACATTTCGATCATCACGTACGGATCGATGATTTCAACAGAAGTGACGACGGAGAAGTCATCGCGTGTCATGGAGCTCATCATCTCCACGACTCATCCGGTGACCCATATGCTTGCGAAAGTGACCGCTATCGGGACACTCGCCCTCATCCAAATCGGGATCTTCCTCGGGTTTGGTTATGTGAGTGCGAGTGGTAGCGAGCTGGCGACGACGGTCATCGAGAACGCCGGCAACGCACGGGCTGTCATCTATCTACTCGTCTTCTTCTTGCTTGGGTACTTGTTGTACGCCTCACTCTTCGCTGTCCTCGGTTCACTTGTCAGCCGTGTCGAAGAGTCACAACAAATGGTCATGCCGGTCATCATGCTCCTCGTCGCTGCATTCTTAGTGGCGATGTTTGGATTGAACAACCCGGATGCGACCATCGTGACCATTCTCTCGTTCGTCCCGTTCTTCGCTCCGATGCTCATGTTCCTTCGCGTCATGCTCGTCGATGTGGCTGTTTGGGAAGTGGCGCTTTCGATTGGGTTACTCATCGGAACGATCGGTGTCACGTTGTGGATTGGCTCGAAATTCTATCGTGGCGGCGTCTTGTTCTATGGAACGAACGCTATTAAACAATGGCGACAAATATTACAAAACCGTCAATAACGTTTACAGCAAATTCGTTTTCGTTTACTCTAAAGAATGTGCAAAATGAGGAGGAAAACGAACTATGCGATCACGATTACTCGCAGCCTTAATCTTTACGTTTATGACGACGCTCACGACGTTCATCTGTTATACCGTCTTCTTAGATGCGGATGCGTTATGGCAAATCCTGCTTGCCTATGCAGGCAGTGCGTTCATCGGAACGCTCGCGTTTTGGTATCCGGTCAGCAGACGCTCTCAAACGTCCCGCTTCGGTGGCGCATGGATCGGCATCATGATTACTGCAGCGACACTCATTGGCTTCACCGTCATCCGTTTCACATTCCGCGGGGACGCAGCAGCATTGCTCGACTGGCAAACGATGCTGGCGAGTCTTGCCTACACATTCGGTTATGTCGGATGGGTGCTCACAATCTTGAATATCGTGCTCGGCTTCTTACTCGCCGGCACACGTCCAAAAGTACGCTACGAAGCGCGTCCGACGCGCTGATTGAAGTGACCAGGGATTCTCCTGGTCACTTTTTTGTGCACAAAAAAAACCGTAGAATGCTCTACGGTCATTGCAATTTATACGATTTATCCACGACACCATACTCCGCGTACTGGAATGAGTTGTCTGCGAATTGGTCTGGGACAAGCCGTTCCACATAGCGGGCGAACGGGACGATGTGACGCGTCCTGTCATGTGACCGTCCGAGATCAAGCACCGCATCGACGAGCGCTTCGAGTGCATGGTGTGACGTCGGTTCCTCGTCTTCTTTGAAAATGCGATGTAACTCCTCTTCGTGCATCAAGTCAAAGATGCGCATCCGTACTTCGAGTTGCCGTTGCATTTCTTCGACGGACTTCCCGTGCATCGCTTCTTCATAGGCGAGCTTCATCTGTTCGAGTTCCGGTACTTTTCCTCGCATGAGTACTTTGAGCGACTCGCCCGTCCAAATATGGCGGGCCAAATAGTTCGGGTCGATTTGCAAAGCGTCTGCGAGCGCCTCTATGTAAGGCATGGTCGGATAGACCTCACTCAGTTCGGTACGTCGGATAAAGTACGGGGCGACGCCAATCTGTTCCGCAAGCGTCTCAATCGACAATCCGGCCCGTTCCCGTAATATTCGTATCCGATCCCCGTATCCCCGGTATGGTGCATTTTTTCCATCCATCTCAATTCCCCCTTCCCTCTCTTCATTATAATTCCCGCATTCGCAAAAAAATACTCGGAAGCCTAAGCTCCCGAGTCATGGGTCGTCTTCTTATTTCTTTGTCAACTCGACGACTTCCGAAGATCCAGCTGTCACCGTGTCGCCTTCTGCGACAAGTTTGTTCACGCCGAAGCTGTCGTGGTTCGTGATGATGATCGGAGTGATCGTCGATGGCGCGTTCGCTTTGATGAAATCGAGGTCGAACGTGACGAGTGGGTCGCCTGCTTTGACAGATTGACCTTCTGTAACGTGTGTCTCGAAGCCTTCACCTTTAAGGTTTACCGTATCCAAACCGATGTGAATCAAGTATTCCGCACCGTTGTCCGCGTTGATACCGATCGCGTGTTTTGTTGGGAATACTGTCGCGATTGTTCCGCTAACCGGTGAGACGACTTTTCCTTCAGTCGGCTCGATTGCGATCCCGTCACCCATCATTTTTTGTGAGAATACTTGGTCCGGTACGTTCGTGATGTCGACGACCTTTCCTGTAAGCGGTGAAACCGCGTTGAGTTGTTCTTCTTTACCACCAAAAAGTTTTTTAAAGAATCCCATAGCTTAATCCCTCCAACATGTTCTATTGAATCGAAGTCTTCACTTTTATACCCGAAAAGCTAATACTTCAATCCCTACCCCATTAACGGTATAGTTGTAATAAGGTAGTGCGAAATCGTTTTACACATCGTAAGAATACGAGTGTGCAATCGCTTTTGCAAGCCCTTTTTACACTTTGTAAAAATTTCACACGATGGAGGCGCTTACAATGACGACTTTCACAAAATTGTCATATGAACGGCCCGACTTGGACGCTTTAAATAGCAGATTGTCGGACTATTCTGCCGAATTACAGCAAGCCAGCACACTCGAGGAAGCGAACGAACTCATTCGCCAAATCAACAAAGAACGGAACGACTTTGAGACACAAAGTCAACTCGTCGCGATCCGACATTCGGTCGACACACGCGATTCGTTTTACGAAGAAGAACAGGCCTTCTTTGACGACGCACTTCCGGTCTATGAGAAGGAGATTCAAGCGTACTATCGCGTCTTGACGAACCACGAGCTTCGCACTGAACTCGAAGCGGAATGGGGCAGCCAACTGTTCTCTCTCGCCGAGCGCGCACTTGAAACGTTCGAGGAGTCACTCATCCCGAAACTGCAGGAAGAAAACCGCCTCGCGACAGCTTATCAGAAGGTCATGTCCGCTGCGCAAATCGAGTTTGACGGCAAGACACTCAACTTGTCACAGTTCGGCCCATATCTTCAATCACCAGACCGTGATGTCCGAAAAGCCGCATCTGTCGCCCGCTATACATACCTTTCTGATAACGGCGATGAGCTCGACCGCATTTATGGGGAACTCGTACGCGTCCGTACGGAAATCGCTCACGCCCTTGGCTTCCCGTCATTCGTCGAACTCGGTTATGCACGGATGCAGCGTGTCGGTTATGACGAGTCGATGGTCGACAACTTCCGGAAACAAGTCCGTGACGTCATCGTCCCGCTCGCTTCTGCTTTGAAAGAAAAGCAGGCGAAACGAATCGATGTCGACCACCTCTATTACTATGACGAGTCGTTCGTCTTCCCAGACGGAAACGCGACACCGCAAGGCGATGAGTCGTTCATCATCGAAGGCGGAAACAAAATGTATCGTGAACTCTCAAATGAGACGGACGAGTTCTTCAAGTACATGCAGGAACGCGGCGCCCTCGACTTGACGGCGAAACCAGGGAAATCTGGCGGCGGATACTGCACGTACTTACCGTCTGAAGGACTTCCGTTCATCTTCTCGAACTTCAACGGGACGGCAGGCGACATCGATGTTCTCACGCACGAAGTCGGTCATGCCTTCCAAGTGTATGAAAGCCGTCATTTGACGACACCGGAATACGCCTTCCCGACTTATGAGGCGTGTGAGATCCACTCGATGTCGATGGAATTCTTCTGTTGGCCATGGATGGAGCTTTTCTTCGGCGACCAAGTCGACAAGTATAAGTTCAATCACTTGGCCGGTAGCATGACGTTCCTTCCGTATGGCGTGCTCGTCGATGAGTTCCAACACGTCGTCTACCGCAACCCAGAGATGACAGCTGCCGAGCGTCGTCAGGCGTGGCGCGATTTGGAGAAGGTCTATCTCCCGCACCGTGATTATGAGACAAATGACTATCTCGAATCGGGCGCATGGTGGCACCAACAAGGCCACATCTTCCAAAGCCCGTTCTACTATATCGACTATACGCTCGCACAAGTATGTGCATTCCAGTTCTGGGTGCGCATGCATGAAGACCGCGAAGCGGCATGGAGCGATTACCTCACGCTCTGTCAGGCAGGCGGAAGCCGTTCGTTCCTCGAACTCGTCGAACTGGCAGGTCTCAAATCACCATTCGCAGACGGCGTGTTGAAAGAAACGATTGATCAAATCGAAGACTATCTCTTGAAACATCCGCTAGCGAACTGATCAGTAAGACCATCGGAAGCTTCCGGTGGTCTTTTCATTTGGGTTCACTTCGTACTGAAGTATGAAAGGCAAATCAATCTTTTTATTACCTAAAAAAGAGAGGAGAAATTGATTACAAACACATTCATGAATTAGAGCACGACAATTGTCTTTCCATGAGCGAACTTGGACGACGTATCAATCTTTCCGATCCTTCCGTTAGCGAGCGGGGTCGACGACTAGAATCATTTGGAGTCATCAAACAATACTCGCTTGTACTTGATCACGAAAAGCTAGGTCTTCCAATTCAATGTATCATCGAGGCAACAGTGAAGAATGGCCAATACGAAGCGTTCCTTCATTATTTAACTAAATCAGGCGAGAATTCTCCCTCCTCTAAGCGTCTCGGGGCGTAGCCCGGCGTAGGTGGGAGATGAATCGCCCGGTCCAACAGTTTTCTCTCCCTATGACAGATGTTACGAACAAAAGTTCGTGATTCCGTCAGATTCTCCCTCCCCTCCTCGGGTATCGGATGAGGAGGACACATCACGATCTTCTGAAGGGAGGAGGGACGGACATGCTGAAAGGCTACACATACAGGCTCCACCCGACGCCGGCACAGGCCGAGTTCCTGGTCCGGACGATCGGCTGCGCCCGATTCATCTACAACAATGGATGGTTTCTGAGAAGATTGAAAACCCTCGCTTTCTTTGCCAATCCGAAGCGAAGGTCAAGAAGTCGCAGCGCGCGTTGTCACGAAAGAAGATCGGAAGCAAGAATCGTGAAAAAGCTAAGCAGATCTTAGCCAAGAAACACGAGAAAATCGCCAATCAACGCAAGGACTTCCTTCACAAGCTGTCGAGACGGATCGTTGACGAGAACCAAGTCATCGTCGTGGAGACATTGAAGTCGAAGGACATGATGAAGAATCACAAGGTAGCGAAGTCCATCGGGGATGTCAGTTGGTACGAGTTCGTCCGTCAACTCGAATACAAGTCAAACTTCTATGGACGGACACTCATCAAGGCAGACCCCTGGTACGCATCCACTCAAATCTGCTCCACTTGCGGAGTAAAGGGCGAGAAGAAAGCGATGGATGTCCTTGAATGGACGTGTGCCTGTGGCGCGCATCATGACCGTGACATTAACGCTAGCATCAACCTATTGATGTTGGCAAACTAAAACGAATTCCTTCAGGGTGGGAACCACCCGACGAGCTTGGTAAATAATCGTGGCTAATAAAAGTACGATCTTCCCAAGAAGCCCCCCCTTCAATTTGCGAAGCAAATAAGTGGCGAGTAGTTCACAACAACAACCGAATGTTTCATTTTGTTATCGCATATCTGGTGACGCCTGTTATTTCATCAAAATGCAATTCTCGTCTTTTTCTGCAGCTGAATCTTTTATCGATGAAGTGATTCCATATGCTCAAACAAAAACACAATTCATCTTTTCAGAAATCGATATTTAATCAACGTGAACATGCAAAAGGACTGGCAAAATTGCCAGTCCTTTATCGTTTTAAATGACGTCTAGCTGTTGTTTCGTCGTCGGTGGTGGGAATGCCTCATCGAGCGCAGCAAAATCCTCCTCACTCATGTCGAGCAAGAGCGCTGCCGCATTCTCCTCGACATGCTCGGCCTGCCCGGCTTTCGGGATGGCGATGACGTGTCCGCTCCGGACCGTCCAAGCAAGTAAGATTTGCGCGACTGAGGCACTATACGACTCCGCAATCCGATTGATCGTTTCGTTATTGAAGACCTCTTCTTTCACGTCACTTCCTTCAGCGAGTGGAGCGTATGCCATGACAGGAATCCCTTGTTCTTTTAGATAAGGAAGGAGGTCATACTCAATCCCGCGACTGCCAAGATGATAGAGCACTTGATTGACCGCGCACTTGTCTCCATTCGGTAGCGACAGCAATTCCTTCATATCGTCCACGTCGAAGTTCGAGACTCCCCATGCCCGAATCTTTCCGTCCGCTTTGAGCTGTTCCATCCCTTGAATCGTCTCCTCGAGCGGGGCATCGCCTCGCCAATGGAGTAAGTAAAGATCCAGGTAGTCCGTCCCGAGTCGTTCGAGCGACGCATCACATGCGCTGACGAGTTTGTCGCCATACGCATTGTATGGATACACTTTCGAGATGAGAAAGACATCTTCGCGTCGGTCTTGGATCGCTTCCCCTACCAACTTCTCAGACTCCCCTTCCCCATACATTTCCGCCGTGTCGATGACATGGAGTCCGCAGTCGATTCCTGTCCGAAGCGCCTCAACCTCGGCATCATGCTTCGATTTGTCTTCCCCCATGCGCCATGTACCTTGTCCGAGTGCGCGCATCTCGCGCCCGTCTTTCAATTTGACGACGTTTTGCTTCAAAGCTGCAAGTAATAAAGAATGTGGTAGTCGTTGATTCATAACGTTTCCTCCTTTGTCCATGCTTCATGTAGTGGACCCGTCGTCCCGAAGACGGGGTCAAACTTCGGCTTTTCGACTTGTTCGATTCGCTTTACGTTGTCCGGTCGTTCTTCCGTCTTTCCGGTCAACGTGTCATAGTCACGACCGTCCGGATACGCCCCGACCACTTGAAAATTTTCACTCGCCTCGATGCGACGATGTCCCGTTCCCGCCGGTAAAACGAGCACGTCTCCCACACTGACGCGTACGAGATCTCCGTTCGTCCCTCCGAGTTGAAGGGTCGCTTCACCTTGTAATACGCCCAATACTTCATGCGTGTTGCTGTGATAGTGATGATAGTCGAACACCCCGTTCACCCAACTGTTCGTCCATTCATTATGGGCGAACGTCTCTCGCATCCCGCTCGGGTCATCAAAGACGCCACGATAGAGGAGCGCCGGATAATCCGGATGGTTGGGAATGGAGCCGTCATCTGTAAACAAAAAAGTTTTCACGTCCATCCTAATTCCCTCCTTGTCTCTGTCCCTGTACCCGACTTGTCACTACGAAAAACGGTCGTCCGTATTGGACGACCGTGATGGTTATGAAATGACCTCTTCACCGGACTAATCGATATGGCACTCGCCCCAGGCGCACATGGCGTCCAAGATTGGCTTGAGTGACCATCCGTACTCAGAGAGTGAGTAAATGACTTTTGGCGGAACTTGCTCGAACACCGTACGAACGACGACACCATCCGCTTCGAGCTCACGCAATTGTTGGGTGAGCATTTTTTGCGTGATGTTCGGCATGAGTTTACGCAGTTCACTCGTCCGTCGCTCCCCTTTAATCAAGTGACACATGATGACGACTTTCCACTTACCGCCGATGACGTCAAGTGTCGCTTCGACCGGAATATTATATGGCATTTCGTTTCCTCCATTTCTTACATAGGCACTTTTTGGTGCCTACCGCACTAAAAAGTACGTACTTCTCAAACTGTTTTCATGCACTTATGATAGCAACTGTAGCAAATCTATACAAGTTCATTTCGCTTGTAACATCCCCTTGAGACGGTAAGGTACTTTTTCGACCGTACTGAACAATAGAGGAAAGTGAAATGTCTTTGCTATCCGGAGACGAAGGGCCCTCGTCTTCCACACTATTTTTATCAACTAGGAGGAACTACTCATGAACCAACCTTATTCACAACCTGTTGAAGAACAGGCACCTAAAAATGGAGGATTGGCGTTACTCGCTCTCGCCATCAGTGCTTTCGGCATCGGAACGACCGAGTTCGTCCCGGTCGGTCTTCTCGCATCCATCGCAAGTGATTTAAACATCGGCATCACTCTCGCGGGTCTCATTATCTCGGGTTACGCGATCGGCGTAGCCGTCGGTGCACCGATTTTGACGGCACTGACGAACCGGATGAACCGCAAGACGTTACTCATGGCACTCATGGTCGTCTTCATCGGCGGAAACTTGGTCTCGGCCATGTCGACCACCTTTGAACTTTTGATTGTCGCCCGATTTATCACCGCATTCTCGCATGGTGTCTTCTTCTCCATCGGGGCAACGATTGCTGTTCAACTCGTATCACCACATAAAAAAGCGAGTGCCATCGCACTCATGTTCACTGGTTTAACTGTCGCAACCGTTACAGGAGTCCCACTCGGTACTTTCATCGGACAAGCGTTCGGATGGCGCGCCACATTCTTCGCCGTCGCAGCACTCGGTGTCATTTCAATCATTGCTAGCTTCTTCTTGATTCCGAAAGATTTGAAACAGTCACCACCAGCGAAGTTCTCAGATATGAAGAAACTGCTCACAAACGGTCGTCTCATGCTCGGGTTCTTGATCACAGCACTCGGTTACGGCGGAACGTTCGTCGCCTTCACGTACTTGACACCCATCATGCAAGACGTGACAAAGATCAGCCCGAGCTTGATCAGTGTCGTCTTACTCGTTTACGGAATCGCGGTCGCTATTGGGAACGCGGTCGGTGGAAAGCTCGCCAACGAAAATCCAGCGAAAGCATTGTTCTATATGTTTATCGTTCACGCAGCGGTCATGATCATCATGTCGTTCATGATTCCGTTCAAAGTGGCAGGTCTGGTCGCCATCGTCTTGATGGGACTCCTCGCCTTCATGAACGTGCCTGGACTTCAACTGTATATCGTGCAATTGGCTGAAAAATATGTACCTGCCGCTGTCGATGTCGCGTCCGCACTCAACATCGCGGCCTTCAACATCGGGATCGCCCTCGGCGCAACAATCGGTGGACTCGTCGCCGATTCAATCGGACTTGTGCATACCCCTTGGGTCGGTGGGATCATGGTCATCATCGCCGTCATCTGGACAGCCATCTCACGTCGTGTGGAAGCCAACTAAGGAGGAACTTATGTTCAACAATCATAAAAGCTACAACCGGATGTATCGGGAGGGCGAGCTCACGCTCGGCCTCCACATCCCTTTAGAAAACTTCAAAATGCGTACTCCGACACTCGAACGTCAAGTCGAGCTTTCTCAAAAGGCAGACGACTATGGCTTCACAGCGCTATGGTTACGTGATGTCTTACTTAAAGACCCAAACTTCTTAGACCCGGCTGTCGGTCAAATCTATGACATGTTGATCTACGGGACACATTTGCTCGGTCAAACGAAAAACATCGCGCTCGGTACGTCCGCGCTCGTCTTGCCACTCCGTCATCCTCTTCGTTCAGCGAAGGAAGTCGCGACGATTGAAGCGTTATTCCCGGAACGGTTGATTCTCGGGATCTCGTCAGGCGACCGTCGGGCCGATTTCAAAGGGCTCGGAGTCGATCACCCGACACGTGGCGACCAGTTCAAAGAATCACTTCGTGTCATGGAGCAGGCGCTCTATAACAACTACCCAACTATTGAATCACCTTATGGGGAAGTTGAACAGGCTACACTTGTGCCGCGTCCGAAGAAACGGATCCCGACGATGATCACTGGATTCGCACAACAAGACATGGACTGGCTTGGGGCAAATGGCGACGGGTGGATGTACTACCCGCAGGCACCTTTTGCGCAACAACAAGTGCTCGACGCGTGGCGTGCGAGCGGTGAAGCGCATGGTCGTGCCTTCCGTCCCTTCTCGATGCCGATGCATCTTGATTTGACGCACGACCCAGACGAGCCACCGACGCCGATTCGTCTCAAATTCCGACTCGGTCGCAACCACTTGATCAAGTTGCTTGAAGCGTATCGTGCCATCGGCGTGAACCACCTCTTCTTCGCTCTCTTCGACGGAGAACGTCCAGCCGAAGAAGTCATCGATGAATTAGGTGAATATGTACTTCCACATTTTCCACCACATGATTGAGGTTTGCCCTACTCCTATTTTTAAAAACGAAGCTGAAAGAAACGTAAAACAAGCCAGAACCGTAAGTCGGTTCTGGCTTGTTCATTATCTGACTTCATTCTCCAATTGTTTCAACTTTGTCGAGTAATACTCGATGATGTCACGGCGTCGGATGATGCCGATGAAATACTTCCCATCATCGACGACCGGCACGAAGTTTTGGTCCGTGATCGCATCGACGAGCTCTTCAATTTGTGCCGTAATCGAGACCGGCTTATAGCGAACGCGTTGCTTGATGTCTTTTAGACGTGTCCGGAGCACTTTTTCATAGTCTTCTTCCCCGCGAAGCTGTTCTGCGAGTGCCCAGAGTAAATCCCCCTCTGTCATCGTCCCGGCGTAAAATCCGTTCTCCGAAACGAGTGGGACAGACGTGAATCGATGATGCTTCATCTTTTCAAGTGCTTGTCGTACCGTTGATTCGGGGTCCAAATATTTGACGTCTTCTTTCGGATATAAAAAGAAAGCGATATTCATTTAAATCTCTCCTCAATCTGTTAATCCACCCCGCTATTGTACCATGAATGGTAGGACAGGTTGAACTAAATCCATGTTCTAATCTGGTTTTATCCCCCTTTCTCCAAAACAACACAAAAAAACATCGTGACTCTAGTCACAGCGATGTTTCAGTGATTCAAAAAATGGAAGGGAACTCCAATTGAATTATACCCGTTTTTGTTGGTTCTTACCCTTATCGACATACAAAAAGCCCCCGATTCGGAGGCCATCGATTATTGAACAAACTGCAGCAACGTATCGTTAAATTTCTCTCGTTCATCCAGCACCATACCGTGTCCACTCTCTTCAAATCGCTCGATTCGCGCGTTCGAGATGCCTTGCTCCATCTGCTCGGCGAATGCGAAAGGACAGATTTTGTCATGTACTCCATGGATGATCAACGTCTCGACATCAATTTTCGGCAGGGCATCTCGCAAATCTTCGTCACGTAACGTCTGTGCCGAGGCAATCGTCCCATGGCTCGACGCGACGAGCGCGAGATGGTGGAACCAGTTTTGCATCGGTTTCGAATGTTCTTTCTCGAAGAAGATTTCCCCGAACCCTTCGAGCATCTTCGGTCGGTCGGCCCGTGTATCGTCAATCAACGCGTCGACTTCGTCCGTTGTCATTCCATATGGATAATCTGCACGCTGTGTAAAGATTGGTGCCGCAGCTCCCGCTAACACTAACTTTTTCAGACCATCCTCTTTATAGTCGGCTGCGTAGCGAACTGCAATCGCCCCACCCATTGAAAAACCGACGAGCGTGAAGTTTTTTAAGCCAAGTCCGTAAACGACCATATGCACATCAGATGCCATCGTCTCATAGTCATATCCCGTCGCCGGGGCATCAGATTTCCCGTATCCTCTGAAGTCAATGCCGATGTAGCGATATCCCGCTTCGACGAGCGCATTCTTCTGATACTCGAACATATTGTTGTTTGCTGGCCAGCCGTGTAAGAAGACGATCGGTTCCCCAGACCCGACATCCTCTACGTATAGATTTGTACCGTCATGTGCAGTAATATATCCCATCATCCAACCTCCACAGTCATTATTTAGCGAAAACACTCACAACCTCATTGTTCCCTGTTCCGGCTTCGAGAAACCCTCTCATGTGTCGCACCAGAGCGCTTCACCTCTTAAATAACCTTCAACGGCTTTCGCTCCTTCTCGTAAAACAGCTTCTCGCCAATCCGCGTTTTCCGGATAGAACATCGCCATGAATTCGTTTCGAATCCCGTTACGTGCCTCAGGGTCCTTTGTTCCTTCAAAGTACAGCCGGTTCTCTAAAATAATCGTTAAAAATTCACGGATGGACGCTTTTGTCGACGTCCCAAACGTACCGAATTCAAATAAAGCAGAAACGAGCCCCTTGTCCGGGTACTCTGTATCGCGCACGTAGTAAAAATGATTCGTCGAATCTCCGAGTACCTCGTCCGGGTCATACACGTTGACGTTGTCGAGACCGTACGCTTGTTTTAGCTCATCTTCCGTGCGACCGTCCCGTTTGCTGATGACCATCGTGACCTCGTTCGTCGGTCCGAGTGCGGTATGCCAATCGAGATGGACGACTTTTCCGTAGCGCTCAAGTAAATCATGTTGAATCCCTTTTAAAAAGATGGCAGACGGTTCGTCTTCTTCTCCCCCGTAATACACACCTTTCGGGAATTGATATTGCCCCATCCCTTTTGCTTCACTCATCGCTTTGAAGCCATCAAGCTTAATTCCAGAGCCGAGAAATGAATAGATCTGTTCACGCGCCTCATGGTAGTCGTCAATTACTCCGTCCGGTACGAAGAGATGGCGCATCAGCTCATATTCACGGTTCACGTTATACGGGACCGCTTCACGATCAATGACGTAATTTCGGTTCAAATCGACATTGTGTTCATTGACACGTCGAAAGTGTTTCATCCCCCATGGATTGACTGCATGAATAAGACAAATCCCCGTCGTTTCATGACGGACATGCGCGAGTTGCGTCTGAACGAATTGATGGGTCACCGCGGCGCCCGCATACCCTTCAATCCCATGTTCCCCGATCGTCATGAGAATCATCGCTTTCCGCTCTCGTTTCGGTTCTCCTAAAATGACGTCGATACTCTCGTCCCCGATCGAGTGTGTCAACAACTCCGCTTTCGGATAAAATCGCTTCACTTCAGACAGTAAATTCAAGAACTTCTCTCGCGACTCTTCGTAAGATGATGAAAAATACTGGCTCATCGCACTCTCCTCCAATCTCTCTTCTCTCTATCCTTTCCCATCCTGAGGCAATCTAAAAACGCCTCCTTTGAGAGGAAACATTTCAATCAAGGGGTGCGGATTCGTTTCGAATGTTGACGTCGGAATGCCATCATATAAAAGATCGGCCCAATTAAAACGGCACCGAATAACCAATAGAGCCCCGCATTCGCATACAGTCCTTCGAAAGAACGGAACACCCAAGCGAGAATGGTGAAGGCGACCATCAACTCGATGGTCCACAATAGCCCACGACGAACCGCTAGGAAGACGGTGTTCGTTTTTTGGAAGAAGGCTGCGACGAATGCGATCAAGAATGCAGGAAAACTCGAGAGCCACAACATTCGATTCAACGAACTTTCAGCAAAGTACGAGTTGCCGAGAGACACGGTGATCAGAAAATGCATCAAGAGGACAAGCACGACGACAATCCAACCGACTAATACATCCCGTTCCATTTTTTTCATCACAACCAGCTTCCTCTCTGAAGAGTTGAATACTATATATTTACCCGCTTTTCATTTCTTCTCGTCCGCTTCAAGAAAAAACGCACTCTGTTTTCAGAATGCGTTTCGTGTATTATCCGACCAACTCCCGCGCCCACGCTTTCGCGCGTTCGAGTTCGCCTTCCTTCAACATCTCCGTCGTCCCATCGACGAGGAACGACTCTTTCTGGACATCCGTCGCCCCTTTTTCAATCATTTCCCCTTCGACTCGATTGACGGCATGACCGAACCAATCGATGATTTTACCAAGAATCGGATTCTGTTTCTCTTTGACGACACTCGTGTCAAAGGCAGCCGTCCGTTTCCCTCGTAACGCATTGTCCGAGATTCCATCCAAAAACACTTTGATGTCTTCCGTTTCGTATCCCCCATGTGTCGGTGAGCCGATGATGACCAGGTCGACATGTGCCAAGTCGCCTAATCCAATGTTCAACACATGTTCCATGCGTGCCTCATGGTCTTTCGACAGTTCTTCCTGCATCGCATGGGCAATCTTTTCAGTATGACCATATAGTGAGTCAAAAATAATCAAGATGTTCATGATAAATCCCCCTTTACCGAACCTTTCTTTATTCCCGTTCCCATTTCCACGTTCGTTCATGCTTCTTTTTGGTACAGCGAACTTCGCTTGAAGAACGACCAACTTATCATGATGATGCCCATCCCGAGCAGCAAATAGCCGAAGAAGGTGATAAAATCACGTGAATGATACGGTGCTTCGAATCGATATTCCGCTCGTTTCCACTCCGAACCGTCCTCAACTGCAATGACGTCTTCCACAGACTCCCCGTCGACTTCACGGTACACCGTCCCAATCGGATATCCGTTCGAAGCATTCCCGTAGTAACGTCCCGTCTCATCATTGACCACTGTCTCCACTTCACCGATCACGTCACCGAGTGCATCCTCTTCGATTGTTGTGTCAAGCACTTCATATGCGTTTCGATCGAACACGACAAACGTATAGGCCCAAGAGAGAGCGGATACGGGCAGCGCAATCGAGAGTGAAAGGAGCATCAAGAAAATCAGTCGCCTCATTTGAGACTCCAGACGAATGTGGCCGAATCACTGACATCAATGTCATCTGGCTCAAGTTCAGGCATTCGTGATTCCGAATAGACGACGTCCTGACTATAGAGGACGTTTGTAGGCGAGAACAGATGAATCTCTCCCCATGTGTAGTCAATTTGAAGCAAGTCTCCGAGTTCAGCGCCTGCTCCTTTCGCAAGAAGCTCTGCTCGTTTCCTCGCATTCTCCGCGGCACTCACCAATAGCTGATCCTCGATCGCATTCGGGTCTTTCATCGTGAAGCGAATGGAGAGTTTCGGATTTGCCCGAGATTGACTGATTTGTTCGATGACGTCCGATAGTTTAGACGTATCGAGCGCAAATTCGAGCTTCGTTTTCTGTTTACAGACATATCCGACAAACCGCGACCGATAATTCTCATCTCGATCGCGATAGCTCTCGTATTCCGTATCGATCGAAAAGTCACTCGTTTTGAGGTCCGTCTTGTCAAAACCAGCACGCGTGATGGCTTTTTGAAGATGGGACACCGCACTTGCCGCCTCGGTCATCGTATCTTCGTACCGTGGCGCTTTCGAGACGAGGTCCATGTGAATCACAATCAAATCCGGTCGAGATGAGACGTTCCCTGTCCCTTTAACGGTAATCTTCCGTTCCATATCCATTTCCCCCTTATCGATTTGAGTTCTCCATTATTCTGAAAATCGCGTCATCATCCAGTGCTCTACTTCATCGAGTGAGTCCAAACCTTGTAAGGACGGGTGAGCATCCCTCTCGAACAAGAGTCCGTTCGGCGTATCTAAAAACAGATAGCGTTCCCCATCCGGAAAACCGTAATCGGCAATGTCTTTCAATCGGAGCGTGGCATCATTTTGTTCCCAGACAAACTCGTCATCGTATGGAATCGGCATGAAAATCCCTTCCATGCCTTGTTTCACGTGCGAGATAACGGACGCATCTGTTGTCTGTCCGGTTTCCTTGATGGCATCAGCACGAACAATCAAATCTTTCCCGACTTGTACATCCCCACGATACACATTGGATACGTGTATCGTAATAAGTGACTGATATTCGGTCTCTCCGTTGAAATCAATCTCGATATGTCGAATGTTCGTGACCGTTCCTCGGACCACGACCGGATTCCATTTCGAAAAGAGTTCATCCTCGGTCATGTCCATCATATTTTCCTTGGAAATATCTGATGTCACTTTTGATTGGTCGACAATGTGAACGGAATTCGCAGTGGAATCCGTAGATAATAGGATGCGTTCGTTCCAGACATTCGATGTGAAGAGCATGAACCCCGCAGCGATCGCAACGAGAAGTCCCCCTCCCCATTTCAGTCGTTGATAAGGTTTTCGCTCTATCATCATCGATTCCTCTATATACCGGTCATCGACTTCACCGAGTAGTCGAAGGATCTGGTCATTTTTCATACACGAACTCCTTCTGCTTCAAGCGCTCGCTGTAACGCATCCCGCGTGCGCTTCAAGGTCATTTTGACATGGCTCTCCCCGAGCTCGTGTGTCGTTGCGATTTCTTGAATCGAGTGTAAATAGAAATAACGTTGCATGAACATCACCCTTGTCAGTCGAGGTAGGTTTGCTAGAAATTCATTCAACACGTCGACGAGGTCTTCGTCTTTCATCGATTCCGTAAGGACATGTTCTAGTTCTTCATAGACGAGCGGTACTTCCCCACTGCCACGTTTTTTTGCATGATTCTTCTTATAACGCTGTAGTGCGAGATTTCGCACGATCTTCGTCAAATACGCTCCGAGTCGAAGCGGACGTGTCGGCGGGATCGACTCCCACGCTTTCATATATAAATCGTTCAAACACTCCTCTGTGTCTTCGCGATTCTGTAGAATATTATAAGAAACACGATGACAATAGCTTCCGTATTTCTTCTTCGTCGCGACAATTGCATACTCCGATCGTTCCCAGTACCAATCGATGATGACCTGGTCATCCATCCAGTTACCCCCTTCGTATAATCCCTCTATACCTATAGATCCCAATCTCATATCATCCGTCACAATCTAGTGAACTACTCGCCACTTATTTGCTTCGCAAATTGAAGGGGGAGCTTCTTGGGAAGACCGTGCTCTTACCAGCCACGGTTGTTTACCAAGCTCGTCGGGCAGTCCCTGCCCTGAATGGTTGTCAGTCGGCCAACATCAATAGGTTGATGCTCGCGTTGATGTCTCGGTCATGATGCGCGCCACAGGTACACGTCCATTCACGGACATCCATCGCCTTCTTCTCGCCTTTTACGCCGCAAGAAGAACAGATCTGCGTCGATGCGAACCATTGATCCGCCTTGATGAGCTTCCGTCCGTAGAAGTTTGATTTGTATTCGAGTTGACGGACGAACTCGTACCAACTGACATCCCCGATGAACTTGGCGAGCTTATGGTTTTGCATCATATCCTTCGACTTCAATGTCTCCACGACGATGACTTGGTTCTCGTCAACGATCCGTCTCGACAGCTTATGAAGGAAGTCCTTGCGTTGGTTGGCAATCTTTTCGTGTTTCTTAGCCAAAAGTAATTTTGCTTTTTCACGGTTCTTGCTTCCGATCTTCTTTCGCGACAGCGCCCGTTGCGCCTTCTTGACCTTCGCCTCAGATTTTCGGAGAAAGCGAGGGTTGTCGACCTTCTCCGAGACCATCGCGTCGTTCGTCATGACGGCGAAATGTTCCAGGCCGAGATCGATCCCGACCTTGTTCTCGGCTGGAATCCATGGTGCATCGTCCTGTTTGACGAGGATGGAGACAAAGAACTTGCCTGTCTTGGTCATCGAGACCGTCGCCGACCGGATGACGCCCTCGAACGGGCGATGTTGTGTGAACCGCACGAACCCGACCTTCGGCAGACGGACTTTGCCCGCCTCGATGCGGATCGTGCCATGCTGGTTGTTCGTCGTGTAGGAGGCGCGCGACCGTCGTCTCGATTTGAAGTTCGGGAAGCCGCCCGTCCCGGCGAAGAACTTCGCGAACGCGGTGTCGAGGTTCAGTTTCGCGTTCGCGAGCGCGAGGCTGTCCGCCTCGGCGAGGAACGGGAACAGGGGCTTGTAGGAGGCGGGTGTCGCCGGTTTCCGTCTCGCTCCGTTCCCCGCTTTCGCCTCCTCGCGGATGGCGATGCGGTCCTCGAGCAGTTTGTTGTAGATGAACCGGGCGCAGCCGATTGTCCGGACCAGGAACTCGGCCTGTGCCTGCGTTGGGTGGAGCCTGTATTTATAGCCTTTCAGCATGTCCGTCCCTCCTCCCTCCAGCAGATCGTGATGTGTCCTCCTCGTCCGATACCCGCGGAAGGGGAGGGAGAATCTGACGGAATCACGAACTTTTGTTCGTCATATCTGTCACAGGGGGAAAAGACGTTTGGACCGGGCGATTCATCTTCCACCTACGCCGGGCTACGCCCCGAGACGCTTAGAGGAGGGAGATTTCTCGCCTGATTTAGTTAAAAAACCTCGTCATCTAGACGAGGAATGATATCCTGATTCATCATTGCTTCCAAATCGATACGACAAGCCCGCCAATGTAGCCAATCATCGCCCCGCTCGCAATCCCATATACCAGCTCGATATCGAAGAAGAACGAGAGAACCACACCGAGTGTCGTTCCCGCAATCAATCCGAAACAAATGATACAGTCTTTCCATTCTGGTGAATCCATCTTGCTCCTCCTAACCATGCGCTCAATCTGACGACTTCATCTCTCCAATCGTTTTGAGACCTTTTAGTGTCCTGACTTTCCGAGTATGATGCTGTACCGCATAAGCCAACATCGCGACGACAGCTATGTTCAATAGGACGGTCCACTGCGCATATGGATTGGAAAGATTCGCTACCACCACAACAAAGTTGGCGGCTAGCACTGCGCCATATAGTTGGATGATTCGTTTTTCTCGCTGAATCATCGAATCAAAATCCGAATATAATTGGAACGGTCCGTCACTCGTTCGTTTTCGTAAAAAGATCCACCGATACGACGTATCGACCACTTCGACTCCAACCTCATCTAAGAATGCCATATACGCCTTCGACTCGGTGTGAGAAGGTAAGTTAGACAACAATTCGATTCGGTAGGTGAACGTCCCAGGTTCGACTTGTTTGAACACATATCGCATCAAACGAAAGGATTCGAGTGCCCATCCGCTTTGAGCCATCTCGTTGAGCCACTTCTCTTCCTTCTCATAATCAACAAAGATGCGATAGATCGTTTTCGTCTTCATGTGTCCAACTCCTTCGTCCATTCATGTCCGTGCTGCACCAGTTCTTCTAGTCGCCTTAATTCCGACCGAAGTGCCTCTCGACCAGTTGCCGTGATTTCATACTCTTTCTTCCGCCCCGTACCTTCGAGCGCCTGAATCCATCCTCGCTCTACCAGACTACTGAGGGCGCCGTATAACGTACCTGGGGCGAGTTGAACCCGCCCATCGCTCAATTCTTGAACGAATTGCATCATCCCATACCCATGTCTCGGGACTTGAAGAGACAACAATATATAATAAACGGCCTCGGTTAATGCGCCTGTACTCGACTGTTGTGTCACGTATCCTACTCCTTTATATCGTGTTTCGTTATATCGTCATCCGATATATCAAAAATATCCTATTTTGGTCTATAAATCAATAAAATCCTGTCTGCATCCATCGCAAACAAGATTATGTTTTAAATAATGTAAGGGCAAGATCAGGTTGAAGATCCGATTGCATAAGCGATAATCGGGCATCTGAACGAAACAGTCCCATGACTGTCGACTGAAAGTCCCAATAGGTAAAACCGATGCCCGCTTCATTTAATAATATGATGAAATCATTCACATAAGCCAAACCGCCTCGTCCATCTTCAAAACAATGATGAATCAAACCGAACTCGCTGATGAAAATCGGGACCTCATGCATCACTCGTAAATGAAGAAGTGGTTCGAGCTGTCGGGCAAGATAGGATTGATCGCGTGGCATATCGCCTTCCAGTGTAGACTCCAACAGAGAGCGATCCGGATAAACGCCACCCTCTTCATGAACACCAACCCACTCCGCATACTGGTGGGTATACGAAAAAGGATCGTAAAAGTGAAGGTCATACATCACATTCGGATTATCTAACAAAATCCACTCTCTCGATAGGTCGTCGTGTTTCATACCATTCGTACCATAACATGGCGCGACAATGAAAATACGGCGCGAGTCGAGAGCATATAATTCGTCTACAGTCGTCTGTAGTAATTGACGATATGCCTCTCCAGTCCCATCAATCGTAGCAGGAGCATTGAACAAGTCGAACGCTGCAATCGCCTCGCCACGTGTCGTTCCTTTATAACGTGTCAGTAAAGTCCGCCAAATCCAACGAAATCGTTCCTGTTTCGACAGATCGCTCCAAAGAGAATAATCTGGTTCAGGACGATCGTCCATCCAGTCCGCTCCCGGCGGCAAAATGAGGCAAAGAATGACGTACAATCCGTTTGTTTGAGCGAAATCAAGTTGTCGATCTAACCATTCGAGACCGGCTGTTTCCTCTACAAACGGTTCACGTTCGATCAAGCGAGCGTGGAACGTGAGACGAACAACATTCGCTCCCACTTCTCGCATGACACGATATGGCTCATCCGTCGGATACAGTTCCGTGACCACTTGTGTCGGCTCCCAATATAAGGCCGTCAACGTGAAACCACGCAACCGAACAACGTCTCCTGTCGTATTGACCAAATGTTGTCCTTGAACGTGTAGCATCCGCTCTCCCTCCTTTTTAATTCTCTTTCTTTTCATTCGTCCCGTAAATGACTTTTCCTGCAAAAAAAAGATACGAGTATGCCTCGTATCCAGTAAGCTTATTCAGCAGCCAGCGCTGCCTCTTCTTCATGATATTTCTCGACAAAGGCATCGAGTAACGCTCGTACCTCATCCGTCGATTTCGTTTCCATCAAGTTATGGCGTAGCTCGCTCGCCCCACGGAATCCTTTGACATAAATCTTGAAGAAACGGTGCAAGTTCGAAATCGAACGCGGCACGTCTTCTTGGAATTTATCCTGAAGGTCCAGTTGCAGACGCAATAGATCAAGGTGTTCTTCCATCGAGTGCTCGCGTGGCTCTTTCTCGAACGCGAACGGGTTCTTGAAAATCCCGCGACCGATCATGACACCATCGACCCCGTATTTTTCAACGAGCTCGAGTCCCATTTGACGGTCGAGGATGTCCCCGTTGATGGTGATGAGCGTATCCGGGGCGATCTCGTCCCGCAACTTCACGATGTCCGGGATCATTTCCCAGTGCGCGTCGACTTTACTCATCTCATTGCGCGTGCGCAAGTGAATCGACAAGTTGGCGATGTCTTGTTTCAAGAGATGCGTCAACCAGTCACGCCACTCATCGAGCTTCGCGTAGCCGAGTCGCGTTTTGACGCTGACAGGGAGACCACCGGCTTTTGCTGCTTGAATGAGCTCAGCCGCAACTTCCGGACGGAGAATAAGACCGCTCCCCTTCCCACGTTTCGCCACGTTCGGGACCGGGCAACCCATATTGATATCGAGTCCTTTATAGCCCATCTCGGCCATCCCGATACTCATTTGACGGAAATATTCCGGATTGTCTCCCCAGATGTGGGCGACCATCGGCTGTTCGTCCTCAGTGAACGTCAAACGACCACGGAGGCTACCTTTTCCTTCCGGATGGCAATAGCTGTCCGAGTTCGCGAATTCTGTGAAGAAGACGTCCGGGCGTCCCGCGTGGGCGACGACATGACGGAAGACGACATCGGTCACATCTTCCATCGGGGCAAGTATAAAGAACGGACGCGGAAGGTCGCGCCAAAAGTTTTCTTTCATCGTAAAATCAGTTCCTTTCATCCATACAGTCCAACAAAATCACTCATCTATTCTATTATGTCCGTCGGATTGTATCAACTGACATTACTCATGATCCGTTTCTTTCGAGCGAATGAGTTGAAAAAAGTGCGGGAATCCTTCGGTCAATAAGTAATGAAGCACACGATTCGTGTATTCCGGTTCAATCGTTCCCGTGCGAAGTAGCGTCTGGAGCACCATCCCGTCAATCCCGGCCATCGTCCATGTGGCGACCGCCTGAGTCATCGGCCCTTGCTCGACTCCGTAAGCCCGTACAAAGATCGCCTCAATCCGTGTAATCCAGTCTTGATATTTCTCTCTGAACTTTTGTTCGATGTCCTCATTGCCAATCATCGCTTCGTGGGCGAGATAAAATTGAAGTCGGCTCTCCGCATCTTTTTGAAGGCGCTCCTGCATACCTTCATAGATTTCCTGAATAATCACCGCCGCTTCCTTTCGATCGTCATGGGAGACGGTCTCAATGCGTTTTACCTCACCGAGCCCCTCGTCCATCACGTCATATAGAATCGCCTCTTTAGACGTGTAGTAATGATAAATCGCACCCGTACTGAATCCGGCCCGCTCCGCAATCCCTCGGAGCGTCGTGCCTTTGATGCCCTGTTCGACGATGATTTCACGCGCAGCTTGTAAGATTTTCAACTTTCCTTCGTTCATCATCATCTCGCACCCTCCTCTGTTTTCAACGCTCATTATACCATAATGATGTGGCAAACTTTCGACACTTCCATGTGAGCTCCCACCCCCTATTGACAGCGCTTATAATAGTTTGTTACACTTTTCACATAAACATAACGAACGTTCGGTATGTTTAGTCATTGCATTTATTTCTGTTTATCTCATTTTCGAAAGGAGTGTCATGTTATGTTTTTCTTCGAATCAATGCCTTGGTATAACGTCGTCATGTGGTTCGTCGTCCTTGGACTGCTGATGGGGTTTAACGAGTTCGTCCGTTCTGGTAAACGGGCGAGCCAACTTATGTTCATGGCGTTACCGATCGCACTGACTCCAATCTGGTTGTTTGTCGTCGATTCGGAAATCACGTCATGGTTCCATTGGGTGAAGGTGTATTCGGCACTCGCCGGCGCGCTCATCTACATGGTCATCCGCTTCACGAACTACCATAAGAAACATCCTTGGTATTTAGTACTCGTCCCGGCCATTCTTGCCATTAATATCCTGGAGGCCGTTATACGGGAGTTTCAAGTCGGCTTCATGGGATTCAACGGAGTCGTCGACGGTATGAATTACATCTCCGGTGGGTGGAACTACGTCAACGCCTTCGCCGGAATTTTGAACATCCTCACGATCTGTGGCTGGTTTGGGATCTTTGCGACGTCCGGTAAGCGAGTCGATATGATTTGGCCGGACCAAACGAAATTGTGGATCATCGCATATGGGATTTGGAACATTTCCTACGTCTATTCGTGTGCACCGGGTAACGCATTTTATTCCGGATTTGCGTTGAACATTGCCGCAACCATCCCTGCCCTCCTTTGGGCGAAAGGAACATGGATGCAAAACCGTGCCCAAACACTCTCGATTTGGATGATGTGGGTCATGACCTTCCCTTACTTCTTTGCGGTCGGTAGTACGTTCAATGTGAGCGTCTCATATAATCCGGCAGCAAACTGGACGCTTGCACTCATCAGTCTTGCCCTCAATGTTGCGCTCGCCGTCATGCAGGTATCACGTATTATGAAACGACGTCTCAACCCGTTGAAAGACGAGCTGTGGACCGATACCGAAGAATACAAACAAGTCGGTGCGTTACGAGAAACAGAATCACCTAATCCTAAGACAGCATGACAATACCCCATAGTAGATGGAATTCGAATTCCGCTACTATGGGGTATTTTTTGTAGGACTCCATTGTAGTCATAGAGAATATAAACACGAAAGGATGATAACAATGATTTTATGGATTAACGGCGCATTCGGTTCGGGCAAGACGACCTGTGCCAAGCTACTTGAGAAACAGTTGCCGAATGCGTTTCTCTACGACCCGGAGCAAGCCGGATTTTTCATTCGAGACCAATTGCCGAAAAGTCTTCAACAGCCCGATTTTCAGCACCATCCGGAGTGGAGGGAGTTCAACTATCGAATGCTGTCGAAGATTGCCACGTCTTTCGATGGGGTCATCCTCGTTCCGATGACACTGGTGGACGCAACGTATGTAGATGAAATCATCGGTCGACTTCAGCGGGACGGCGTAGACGTACGTCACCTCATCCTTGAAGCGAATCGACAGACGCTCGTGAAACGATTGAATAAACGTTTCGAATGGTTCAACTCTTGGGGGAAAGCGCAGATTGATCGCTGCCAGTCCGCATTTCAATCTGAAATCCATGCAGAAAAAATTATAACGGATCACCTCTCAAAACAAGATGTTGCGCGAGCGGTCGCCAATCATATCGGTCTCACACTTTCCTCAAAATGATTCAGATTCATACATCGCTTCGACCGACTCGTCTTCCCATCGAATGACGAGCTCGCTTGCATGGGAAAGATTCAACTCCACCGTCTCACATGTCGTATCCGTCAACCACATGCAGCGGAACAACAGTTGCCGATATCCGTACAGTTCATCGATGATTTCGAAGCGCCCCATTTTAACAAACTGACCCAATTGTTCGATCGGACATACCGAATAAGTGGATTCACCGAAGCGGACGAGCGACGAAGAATCCCGGTCTACGTTAGAGATGGTCACGACGGCACGTCCCGTCCATACCGCTTCTTTCTTGAACAAGTCACGGATCCCATCCGCATAAACGAGACGGATTGTCGAACCCATAAAAGTCGCTTCCGTGATGACCGCGTCATGCAGGGAAAGCGGGACGTTACGGTTTCGCATCGTATATTGTTTCATCGAATTCCTCCTGAATCTACATATTCAACAGAATCACAATTATCTCATTTGGATTGAAACCGGATCAATTAAAAATAAATTAGATGCCTCTTCATACTCAATTACTTCAGCAGTAATGCGTATATTATGACCAATTCCAAAAGGGTCTGGAATATTTTCGCCAGTTAAATTTAAATCATTATAATTCACATCACGGAGCTGAAAATTAGGACCTGGTGTTTCTCCTTCAGTATAGTCTCCTACAAGTATCAAATAGTCGAATCGAGTATCATAACTTCCGTGTTTATTTACGTATGCAGTGTGCGCATCAAATTCAATCAATCTACCTTCATACTCTTTTGCAAAATCTTGAAGCAACGGATCCGACTCGAAATCTACGCTCAATACAGCATTTAATTCTTTACTATTATCTCTCGTAAGAGTTTCGGGTTCTTCTTCAGTTACCTCTTCAACCTCTTCATCATTTCCTGAACTATCTTTCTCATCTTTAGAACGGTTGCTCTCACTTGATTCATCATTTTCAAATGTATGGTATGTGATGATAATTTCTTCATCCTCCGCAACCCATTGTCCTTCAGAGTAATCAGTTTTCCCACCTATAGAAACTTCTTCAATTTCTCCATCTTTTGTAATCCAACCGGTAACTAAGTCCTCGATTGCTTTTGTTTTTATATCTTTAAATCCACTTTTTTCAAGGTCAGCCATCACTTCTTTATAGTTTTCGCCTTCATAATAGCTAGCAGATGTAGGAATTTTTATTTGACCTTCATGGTCACTTGCCTCATCCCCACATCCAACTAGTACTGACGTTAGACCAAAAATCATTATGCCGTTTAGAATTTTCTTATTCATATATAATTATCCTCCTGAAAATTGAATCATGTTTTTTAAAGTATGGCAATAAAGAGATTAAATTACCATATGAAAATTATATTTTTAACGAATTTCCATTTTATACTTTCGACAGTTTGGCAAATTAAGCGCAACACTTCCTCAGTGAAGATCTCGTGTGCGGTTCTCCAGTTCAGGCATTTCCTCGGTCGCCCGTTGATTTTGGCGAGCGCGTCCGCGAGTTCGCCGTCTCGAACGTGCCTTCCGGGAAGGCGCCGTTCACCGCATGGATCGCCCCCTCCATCGAGGCCGCGGTGCGGTCCGCGATCGGCAGGACGAGATAGAACCGGCTCTTCCGTTCGATGAACGTCGCGACGCATGCCTTCGATTTCCCACGTCCGGAGACGACGGTGTCGAGCTCCCAATGCCCGAATGTCCGGCGCTCCTTGACCTCTGGCGGTCGTTTCGAGATGGGGAGTCCGATGTTGATGCGCCCGCGCGTCTCGGTCGGATTTTGACGTTTCCCCTTCTGGCGGAGCACGGTCTGGGGCACGTCGATCCGTCCCGCATAGATCCAACGGTAGATGGTAGAGAAGGCAATTATTCCTGTGTAGAGGCGGCCGACGATCTGTTCCGGAGACCAGGTCGCACGCAGCTTCTCGACGATCGTCCGGCGCAT